>JAQXDZ010000008.1 GCA_029251085.1 Mariniblastus sp. | reverse complement strand
ACTCGGACGGCTTGTCGACAGTGAATTTCGTCGCGTCCAGTTTACGCCAGACTTACTTCCCAGCGATGTTACGGGCTCCGAAATCTACCGGTAAAAAACTGCGAGTTTTGATTTTCAACTGGGTCCGATTTTTGGGAATCTCGTACTGGCGGATGAAATAAATCGGGCGCCAGCCAAAGTCCAGGCAGCCCTTCTGGAAGCGATGGAAGAACGACAGGTGACCGTCGCTGGCGAGACTCACGCCTTGCCTCCTCTGTTCTTAGCCTTGGCCACTCAAAACCCAATCGAGCAGGAAGGAACCTACCCGCTGCCGGAAACTCAAATGGATCGATTTTTATTGTATGTAAACGTGCCATATCCACCCGCAGAAAACGAAGCTGCGATTCTTCGACTCGTACGTGGCGAAAAATCAGGAAGCGCAGCCACTCCACCACCTCCTGTTTCGCAGGAAATCGGGGCTTGGCTTCCCGGGTCAGTTGCGCGTAGAATTAAGGTTGTGCTGCAAACGAGTTTACAACGTTGCACGGATCAACCGGTCGCAACAACGACCAACAATTTTTTACTGAAAAGCCTCCTTGGTTTTGAAAAACGCGGCTAGGCAGTTTCATTCAGTAAAAACCGATAGCCGCCGTAGCTTTAATTGGCAGAGCACCGCATTCGTAATGCGGGGGTTGTGGGTTCGACTCCCACCGGTGGCTCTTTTGAGGCATTCCAAACTCAATTTCTGCAGCCGCGAGTTCGGTTTTCGATCGCCGTAAATTTTGCCACCGACGCCTAATTCCTGGCAAAGCGGGGCCGTCCAAAGGCAGTTTCTGGCTCGATATTCTTTTGATTCCGCGATTTGACATAAATTCGCTCGGCAATTCGGGGAAATAGTCTGATTTCTCTTTTGTTTCGTTGCATTGCTTCTGGTTAGTTTGCCGAAGACGTTTGGGTGCATCTTGCCCTAAAACCCTATGAATTTACTGAACTAGGCCGCTTTCCAGTTGACCTAAACTATCAACTATTGATTTTCACTGTGTTTTCCGCATCACAACCGACGATTGTGGTCTGACCAAATTTTTTAACGGAGGAATGGCAGTTGCCTTTTCTTTGTAAAAATGGCAAAATACGCGGCTTGAATTCAGGACCAGTGCATTTGCACCGCAGTCCAAAACTCTTATTGCCCGACGATTTAACAAATCTCGGCTTGCCCTTTGACATCTGTCGCTTAAACGAGGTTATTTAATGGCTCAGGTTCCGGAAATCGAATTAAAAGACATCCTGCTGTCCAACAGTTCGTTTGGTCCCAACGAGATCACCTTCATTCTCACGAAAGTCTGCAACGACTACTCACAATTCCCGAACTTAAAAGAAGTAACGGGTGTGTTGGAGTCGCAGCTCGAGAGAACGCCGGCGGCTTCGGTTCGGCTCGGTGTTTGCCAATATATGATTGGCAATTACGAAACTGCCATCGTCACACTCGAGAATTCGGACGGTGGTGCGTTAGCCTATTTTTACCAGGGCAAGAGCCAATTTGCGCTCCACAACTGGGATAAAGCGATCGAGTGCTACGAATCAGCACAGCGAGCTGGTTACAACGGCGACCACTGCCAAATTGCAATCGCCGAAACGAAGCGTCTTTCGAAAGACCTCTCCGGTGCGATGACAATTCTCGACAACATGTTCGGACCGATCGAACAAACGGCGGAATACCTCTACCAGCGTGGAGCAACTATCGCTGCCATGAGCGACAATCCTGATGAAGTTTGCAAACTTTATGAGCGAGCTGTCGAACTAGAGGACTCACATCCCGGAGCATTGTTCGGACTAGCCTTGGAAAATGATCGCCGCGGAAACGACGAGCGAGCGATCGAACTTTACCAGCGTGCCGCAGCATCGTTCCCAACAAACGTCGGTGCCCTGCTGAACCTTGGCCTGATCTACGAAGATCACGATCAATACGAGCGAGCGACTCGATGCTACGATCGCATTCTTGAATCACATCCGACACACGACCGTGCCTTGCTTTATCGCAACGACTCAGTGGCGTCGATGGATGAGCATTATGATCACGATCGCGAAAAGGTTCGTCAGCAAATTGCTGGCGTGATGAGTATTCCGATTGCTCAATTTGAACTCTCTGTCCGCAGTCGAAACTGCCTACAGAAAATGGGAATTCTCACTCTGGGAGATCTTTGCAAAGTTTCCGAAATGGAATTGCTAAACAGCAAGAACTTTGGAGAGACATCGCTCGTTGAAATTCGAGAAATGATGACCAACAAAGGGTTAATGATCGGACAATTTGCTCACCAGAAGGATGAGGCAGATGAGCCGGTCGATACCAGCCAGTACAGCCCTGAAGAGCAAATGCTGCTCGATCGCCCGATATCCGACCTCAATCTTTCGGTTCGTGCTCGTAAGTGCATGACTCGTTTGGGACTTGCGACCATCGGCGAACTTGTAAGAAAATCCCAGGATGACTTGCTGGAGTGCAAAAACTTCGGCGTGACAAGCCTCACGGAAGTTCGAGAGAAACTCGTACAAGTGAATTTGAGCCTTCGCGGCGAGTAATTCTCACCTGATTAAAAATTATTAAAACATCTGACCCGCGACATCGCGGGTCTTTTTTTTCGCTCTTTGAGCAACGCTTAGGAATCAAATGAGACTCCTACCCTTTCCCGGTTAATGCAGAAGGCGTGCCATGAACAAAGATGGGTTTGATTTCGAAGTCCTGCATACGGACAAACACTGTGGCGCTAGACTTAGCAAACTAACCACACCTCGAGGCACCATCGACCTACCAACCTTCATGCCAGTTGGAACCTGCGCTACAGTCAAAGGCCTAACGACCGGTTTGGTAAAATCGACGAAAGCGCAGATCATCCTTGGCAACACTTACCACCTCGCGCTTCGCCCCGGTTCCGAATTAGTTCAAGAGTTCGGTGGCCTGCCCAAGTTCATGGGGTGGGATGGGCCAATGCTCACCGACAGTGGTGGCTTCCAACTCTTCAGTCTTGCACAGCTGACCAAAATTACAGAACACGGCGCTACCTTCCAATCACACATTGACGGCTCAAAAATGGAACTGACTCCCGAGCGGAGCGTCCAAATTCAACAGGAACTGGGGGCAGACATTGCGATGGTGCTTGACCACGTGATTGAACTGCCCAACGAAAAAGAGACGATCCTCGATGCAATGGAACGCACTATTCGCTGGGCCAAGCGTTCCCAAGATGCTCACAATCTCGAATCACAAGTTCAATTCGCAATTGTCCAAGGCGGGCTCGACCCGGAATTGCGGGTGCAATGCGCTGAACAACTGATCGACCTTGATTTCCCGGGCTACGCCATCGGCGGATTAAGTGTCGGTGAACCGCCAAGCGAAATGTACGCGATGCTCGATGTGACCTGTCCCGTTTTACCCGCAAAAAAACCAAGGTATCTGATGGGAGTCGGAACACCTGAAGATCTAATTGAAGGTGTTAAGCGGGGAGTCGACATGTTCGATTGTGTGATGCCGACCAGAAACGGACGTAACGCCATGGCGTTTACCGACGAAGGAAGAATCAAGATCCGCAACGCCATCCACGAACGGGATCCTCGCCCGTTACAGGCCGATATCGAGACGCCCTACTCGCATCTTAGCCGCGCATATCTGCGTCACCTTTTCAAAGCCAAAGAAATGCTGGGGCCGATCCTGCTCTCCCTCCATAACCTAGCCTACTACCAGCAGTTGATGCGAAAGGCACGTGAAGCAATCGCGAACGACTGTTTTCTCGATTTTCATGCCGAACATATGTCCGGCTGGCACTCAACTTAGCCCCGCTGAATCGTGATTTTTCACACGTTTTTTGTCGATCACGGCCCTTTGTAAGGACAGAAATCGAACAAAGAGGCCCATTCGAGCCTTTCCAAACGTTTTAGCCTTTAAAATCAAGCTTATTCGTGATTTTGCCCCCCGACTTGGCCTTGTTGGTAAGCGACCATCGATTTATCATTATCGGCTTGAAAAAAGAGTGAAGTGCGAAGAGATGCGTAGCTCGAGTGAACGAATTCTGAGCCCTAAATCGGCTTGAAAGTTTCCCAAAGCTGCTCCTAAATAAAAACTCCTCGCACTTGGTTCCCTTCGTTTTTTGTTTTCTTTCCACCGTGATTGTTTGACACCCAATGGTGATCGGCGGTTCCAACATCGGAACCACTGAACCAAACTATCGTGGGACGAGCTAGGTCTAATGATAAACTTTTACAACACTTGCTGGTATTTCCTTGCACAAACGCAAGTTCAAACATCAGAAACAACTGCCGATGGCGGAGTCGCAGGAGAAGAATTGGCGAACAAGACGCCAAGCCTCTTCGACAGCTGGATGTTTCCGGCCTTGATGGCTGTAATGCTGGTTTACTTTATCATGATGGCTCGGCCGAAAAACAAGGCACAAGCCAAAACCTCGGACCTGCTTGCTAACTTGAAAAAGAACGACAAAGTCGTAACGGCCGGTGGCATTCTGGGAACCGTCGTGAATCACCGTTCGGATGCTGAATACGTCACCCTTCGAGTCGACGAAGCAAGTAACTCGAAAATGCAGATACTAGCGAAATCAATCGTTCGTGTAGTATCCGATGAAGACGCAGCAGATAGTTGATGCAAGTGAAACAACTCTCGAGTGAAATTAGTTTCTTGAGAGTCCTGTTTTTAAAAAAATAACGCGAATCCTTTACCCATATATACTTTAGGAATCCTCGGATGTTAGAGTTCAGCTCCAACGCTTCCCTTTTGGCACAAAACGCAGCCCAAGCTGCTGAAAACACTGTTCCCTTTTACCAAACGGGACTTTTTGTTTTTCTATTGTTAATTGCTGCAGTCGCTCTCGGCTTCTTCGCCGCGAAATATATTTCCTCGGGGCTAAAGGTCGCCGAGTATCAGGGAAGAATGTCAATCGTTTTGATTGCCGTTCTAGTCGCGACTTTGATGATCTGGGCCAAGTGGCCACCCAAACTGGGCGTGGATCTTCGAGGTGGTATCAACATGATTGGGTCCCTCAATCTTGACGCGTTTCTCGATGAAGACGGCGCTGGAAAACGCCCCGAAGCGGCTGACATCATTCCCGCGCTGGTCCGAAGGGTAAACCCGTCGGGAACCAAAGAAATCATGATCCGCCCTTTGGGTGCCGACAAAATCGAAGTCACGATCCCAACCGTCGAAGACGCGGAAGCTGACGGTATCTGGAAACGACTTGTCGAAGCAGGAAAACTCGAATTTAGAATTTTAGCACGAGACACCCAAGCTTTTAAACGTCAGCGAGATGCAGCCAAGGCACAAGCCGACGCGGGCAATCGCAGTCGCAAAGTTCAGGAGGAAGTCGATGGAAAATCGCAGACTGTTGCTGTCTGGGTCGCCCTCGCTCGAGTTGTTCAACCTGACGATTCACCAAACGATATCGTACCCTTTAAATTCGTTCCTCAGCGGAGCGATCTTGTTCGGGACAAAGCGTCCGGTAAGATTCTTGATCTTTCCACGTGGTCCGCGTCGGGTTCTTTAGATTCGGACTCACAAGGAGCTGAATTCGCAAAATGGTGTGCTGCTCAAGGTGTGCGGACGCCTCAAATTCTTGTCATTCAGCCCGAAGAAGCCCAAAACGTCGAAGGCGAACACCTGGCAAATGTCAGCTCTGCAATGGACGAACGAGGCCGTGGAAGCGTCGCATTTAAGACGACTGCCGTCGGTAGTTCCAAGATGGGCAATTTGACGCGAAAGAATATCGATAGACCCATGGGAGTCGTCCTCGATGGCCAGTTACATTCAGCCCCCAACATTCAGTCTGCGATTTACGCAAACGGCCGAATCACCGGCGAGTTTACGCCTGAAGAAGTTGCCGAACTGATCATTACGCTTGAAAGTGGGAAGCTTGATGTGGCGTTAAACAAATCGCCCATCAGCCGCGATTTCATTGAATCGAATCTTGGTAAACAGCTGCTTGAACAAGGGTTCCTGGCGATTGGTTGCTCACTCGTTCTTGTGCTGATTTTCATGATGTTTTATTACCGGTTCGCCGGAATTGTTGCGACCGCTGCACTGCTACTGAACCTCGTTCTTATCCTTGCACTCGTCATGGCGATCAACCAGCCGTTTACGCTAACGGGACTGGCCGGTTTGGTCCTGACCGTCGGTATGTCGGTTGATGCAAACGTGCTTATCTTCGAGCGGATCCGTGAGGAACTCGATCGCGGAGCCGCCTTAAGAATGGCCATTCGCAACGGATTCGATAAAGCGACAACAACCATTATTGACGCGAACGTAACAACGCTGATCACCGCCGTTGTTCTTTACGTCATCGGAACCGAGCAAATCAAAGGATTCTCAGTTACTCTGATTCTCGGTATTTTGATGAGTATGTTCACTGCCATTTACGTTTCTCGATTGATCTTTGATATCTTCGAGCGTAAACGATGGCTAACCCAACTCAACATGACGCGAATCCTCGAGCGAAAACAGTTTGATTTTCTTAGTAAGGTCAGCCTCACAGGAATCATGTCCTTTGCCTTGATCATTGGCGGACTAAGCAGCGTCTTTTTGTTAGGCCCAAAAATCTTAGATCACGATTTACGCGGTGGATCGACAGTACGAATGGTCTTTAACGATGCACAAGATGTTGAAGCGCTTCGCAAGGAATTGAAAGATCTTAACGAAACCCACAACGGTGAAATCGTCGAATTTTCCGTTACTGGTTTTCAGCAGAGTGACGCCAGTAAGCAAAACACCGTCTTTCGCGTCGACAGTAATCTGCCAGCCTACGAAGGTCTACCTCAGGAGAAATTTGATGAACTATCAGACATTCTCGCACGGGTATTCGCAGGACGCTTGAAGCTGAACCACGTCGAAGTCGTTGACTCTCCCGCCAACTCAAACCCGACTTCAACACCGGCAAAACCTGCTGAAACTGAGAAGCCAATGAAGACTGGCTTGAACTGGGAAGCGGGTGGATTGACGCCATTGGCCAGTGCCGCTTCGTCATTCATGCTCACCTACCAGGAGCCAGCGAAGCAAGAAACTGAAAAACCTGCAGGCGAAGAGACTGAGCAGGATAAATCTGAAAAGCCAGCAGCGGACCCTCAACCTGAGGCAACTAAACCGGAAGCAACTAAGCCGGAAGCAACTAAGCCGGATGCTGAAGCGACTGACACTCAGGAAGAAACAACCACTGAAGATGACAACCAGTTCAAGCCGAAAACTCCGGCGGGCAACCAGATTACTAAGCCCCAACCGATCACTAGAAGCCTCAAGGTCACTCCTGGGATTTCTGGGAAATCACTGATTAACATGCTGGTTGAAGCTTCAGAAACTGCGGAATTGGAACTGGAAGAAGAGCAAATCATCGTCGACTCCGACGATGTTGAGCAAGACGAATCTGCGGTCTCGACAGTCTCCGAAAACTGGGAAGTCACCATGGAGGTGAACCGCCCCGAAGAAGCTGACGCGATCATTGACGCCTGGAGCCAAAAGCTTAACCAAACGCCGTACTTCCCAACCACCAGTAAAGTGGGTGGACAGATCGCGGGTAAAACGCAGGTTCAAGCATTGGTTGCGATTTTTGCCAGCCTGCTGGGAATCATCGCCTACGTTTGGATTCGATTCCAAAACGTCGCCTTTGGATTGGCCGCGGTGATTGCTTTGATTCACGACGTTCTAATCGTACTCGGTGCGATTGCCATCAGTCACTGGATTGCCGGTGCACTTGGATTTTTAGGAATCGTTGAATTCAAGATCAGCCTCGAAATTATTGCTGCACTGCTGACCGTGATTGGTTACTCTTTGAACGATACGATCGTTGTATTCGATCGCATCCGAGAGGTTCGAGGAAAACGAACTGAGATCACTGCGGACATTGTTAACGCCAGTATTTCACAGACCCTTAGCCGTACCATTCTGACCTCGGTAACCACATTCATCGTGGTGTTCATCCTTTATTGCTTCGGCGGCGAAGCGATTCACGGGTTTGCATTCGCATTGGTCATCGGTGTCCTCGTCGGTACCTACAGTTCGATCTTTATCGCTTCACCAGCATTGCTTTGGTTGATGAACACGGTTGGCTTGAACCCAGGTGAAGTAGATCCTGAAACAGCTTAAGACAGTCAACTTAAGCCAACCTTGCCACCCAACCTAGACAACGGATGGCAGGGCAAACTCGACAAACAGCTAGAGCTGCCATATTCAATGGCAGCTCTTTTTTTATTAGTGGAGGGTTTCTCTTCCTAGTCCAGGCAAGAAATCCACTCGGAGCGTCCCACCTCCCCGCAGCACGACTGGACAACGAAATAGCCCGAAAGGTTTACCTGATCGCAAAATCCGGCATTTGGAAACGCTCCTAATGCTTTGTCGATCAGGTTAGTTCCTGTCTTTCACTGACGGTGTGCAATAGTTCATTGGTTACATTAACTTGCCATGGATTGGCGTATTTATTCTCTAGCAGCTCGCCAGAGAATTGCATTTGGTAATTTACCGAATAATAGACTCGCTTTATTCTTGGAGACGTTGATGGGTTCATTTCAACAAATTGCAATTAGTACTGTCTGCCTCGGAATTGCATTCGGATTCGGCGCTTACGTCAATACACACCCATCAGGTCCGGCCAGTGAAAATGCTGAACTTGCTCAACAAGACGGTTCCGATTCAAATTCAAATGAGGCAATTGCGGACCTTGAATTTGTCGAAAAACGCCCGGCCAAGATGGGCATGATGCGCAATCCTCTCAAACCAAGACTCGCTCTCCCCACTAATTCGTTCGGCAATAACTCAATTACTCAACTGCCCGTGTTACCCGCTCCAAGCGACTTAGGGAGTCGAGTGGAAGATCAATCTCCCCCGCCGCCAAGTTCGTCGGACTCGCATACCGTTAGCGAACCTCAGGTTCCTCTTTTTGAGGACCTCGGCACTCCGGGAATCGCTCAGGTAAACGACATCCCTGATTTTTCAGAAGCCGTCGACGATGCTGCCGCAATGCAACCGGCATCAAAATTACCACGCAAGGTGTTACGGAATCGCATTCCCCAACCGCTGGAGAATGAACGTTCAAATCAAGTCGTCAACAAAGCTCCACTTGAGCCCGCCATCACCCAAACGGCTCCCGAAGCGGTTCCTTTGACGCCGCTCTCCGATCCGCTTGCCGCCCCCGTAATTGAACCGTTTGAGTCCGCATTTACTGCCAATGACTTCGAACCCCAATTACACGGAGAGCAACGTAAATCCACCAAGATTAAATCTCTTACACAACCGCCCAGTGCGCTTGTTGAAAGTACGCCGCGTAAGCAGAATGACCTGGCGAATACGGTTACGGACAGCAACCCTCTCCCCACCAATTTAACTTTTTCGATCGACGAACCGTCTGAGATCGATACAAGGCGAAGAATTCCATTCAAACTCAACACAGCCCGAACGGAAGAACTCAGAGATGTTCGGGCGCGAAGTAAATCTTATGATAACTTCCAAGAGCATATTGTTCGCGAAAACGAATCACTGCAGTCCATCTCCACTAACTACTTTGGAAAACCGGACTTCTATCTCGATATTTACCTCGCCAACCGCGAAAATCTGTTGAGCCCTGTGGGAATAAAACCAGGAACAAAACTGAAAATCCCCTCGATCAAACAGCCTTAATGTCCGCGTGATATTTACATCGCGGGGCATTGGAACGAAATTCTCTCAACAGAATTAAGCGAAAATTAGCATCATCCAATCGCTTAGCCGAGCGAACCTCACCCAATGCGAACACGATTCTACTTTTCCCAAACGGCCAACGAACTTACTCGTCTTCCCCGGAATCTACTTCACGAGTAATCCAAGGGAATTGTTCCGCATTGGCCGCAACCTTATTTTCGAATAGGCGGACGGTAATGGCCTTCCACAGGTTGTTCACTTTCGAATTTGCAAGCATTTCAACACCAGTGAGTCGATTCTTTTTGGTGGTGATTTCTATTAACTCACTTGCCTTTAATCTTTCAGCCTCGTCTTCGATTTTAGAAACATCTGGACGGTGCTTTCCAAGGATCTCGGCAATCTCTTTCGATTCCTTTGCCGTTTTCTCAAAGCTACTCCACAGCACCAACATCGGCATCGCCCCACTCCCATCCACGCTGGTGAACAGAGGATGCTGAATGTTATTCACCATTGAAACGCCCGCCAATTTCTTAACCGGTGAAACCAACATCAGTGATTTTACATCTTGTCCTTGCTTAATGCCTTGAGGGTTGTGAGAAGGGAATGCAAACCAATCGTTCAAAATCCACTGGACGGCCAAGACCGATGTCTCACCGACGGCCACCACTGAGAGCAAGTCGATGTTAACTTCACCTTGGTTATGTTTCTGCACTAAGAACTTCTTACAACGCTCAATATCTTTTTGGGCAGACATCACTTCCTGTTTGCGGAACTTTTTGTAGTCGAGAGGCTTTTTCAAGCCTTCTACCGACACGCTTTGGCCATGACCGCGGAGATCGGGAACAATGACGGCATGGCCCGATTTTTGCAAAAACAAACCATATTTTAGCAGTTGCCGGCGATCTCCCTCCCAGTCGTGTAGCAAAATAAAGGGCATTGCTGGCTTCTTTGGAGCGTCCTCGGCAGCATCTTTGACCTTGGGAGGGGCGAAGTAGGTACACTTCAGACGCACTCCATCGGGCGTATCAAGAATGATGTGCTCATACTTGGGTATTTCGATTTCGTCGTCGGAATCGGCTTTGCTCGGCCTTGCGATTTTTTCACCCTGAACTGGGGAGAAAACCATCAGATCGCCCAAAGGGGAAGCAGCCTGGAGCTGCAATGCCGAAATTGACACAAAGACAAGCAAGGCGGTAACTTGGAGAGAACCGTGTAAAAATTGACGTCGAGAAAGGAGGGTTTTCTGCATAGCGGCTATTTCGCCCCGTTGATAAGCATTAAAAGGAAAAAACTCGGAAATGGGTGCCTGCGACAAATAATCTTAGGCCATTAATCATAGCAAATTGCTAAGGAATTTGCATTTTGCTCTTACATTGAGATGTGTCGACCTAACTTCTGCTAAACTCCTATTTATTCAACAATAATAGATTTTTCGCATTCTTCCTCGATTCCTCGATCTCTGACCATACAATCCACCCCCTCAACGGTTGAATTCGCGGAATAAGGTGCGGGATTTCCCTTGCCAAAGACCGCCTCGCTGCGGAAAATGCTAAGATATACCAAGGAATGGTTAAAAAGACCGTCTTACCCTCTCCCCGAATTTGGAGATTGAGTTGAGCATCCGTAGTTTACGCCGTTGGTGGCAAGTAAAAACAGGGAAAATGGATACGCCAATCGATGGTGAAATCCCGTTTTGGATCGTAAGTCTTGGCTTTCATCTCGTCGTCATCATTTTTCTTGCGAGAATCATGATGCCGGAAGAATCCGTCAAAGCAGTCAGCTTGATGCTCGATGAACCCGTCGAACAGGTCGTCGAAGAGGATATTCCGATGGAAATCCAGTTTGACGAGTTACTCACAGAAGAAATCGGCGCTGACGGAGACGACGGATTTGAAACCGCGGCGGCTCAAGCTCCTATCATCGACCCAATCTCCGAGGACACAATTGACCTTGAGATGCAGTTACGGGACGTGGCAGATATCGTCACCGACAACGACTTTATCGAAGCGACTGCCGAGAGCATGGCCATCGTCCCCGTCAAAGGATCCGTTGGAAACTCCGTCAAAGCTGCCTCGGGTGCTGTTGACCGGATGACGCAGGAAATCCTGATGTCAATGCAAGAACGCGAAACCATCGTGGTTTGGATGTTCGATCAGTCAGCAAGCTTGATGGAACAACGTGAAGAAATCGTCCAGCGATTCGATCGAATTTACGACGAGTTAGGAATCCTTCAGGCCGCGGGACATGCTTCGTTCGAGAACAAAAAACAACCCCTTCTGACTCAGGTCTACGCATTCGGTTCTGAAATCAAACCGCTTCTGAAAAACCCGACTCCTAGTTTGACAACGATCAAAGATGCCATCAAATCCATCGAGCGTGATTCCAGTGGAATTGAAAATGTCATGGAAACGGTTGTCGTAGCGGCGAAGGATCACGCTTCATATCGCAGGATCGACAAAACTACCGGCAAACCGAAAAACAACGTTATGTTGATCATCGTTTCGGACGAATCCGGCGATGACAAAGACCACGTTAACGATGCAATTAGAATTTGCAATCAGCATCAAATGCCGGTTTACGTTATTGGCGTCCCCGCGCCATTCGGCAGAACAAACACCGAAGTCAAATGGGTTGACCCGGATCCCGAATTCGACCAATCCACCCAATGGGCACTTGTGTCACAGGGACCGGAATCAATTATGCCAGAGCGACTTCGACTCGATTCTACGGGAACTTTTGGCGACTTGAACATGATCGATTCTGGATTTGGACCGTTTCATTTAACACGTTTAAGCTACGAAACTGGTGGCATTTATTTTGCAGTTCATCCCAATCGCAACACCAAGCGTCGTGTAAAGAAATGGGAAACGAAAAGTTATTCTGCGTCGATTCAGCATTTCTTTGACCCCAAGATTATGCGGCGATACAAGCCAGACTATGTTTCCAATCAAACCTACCTCGCCCGCCTAAAGGCCAGTGACTCGAGATCTGCTCTAGTGAAGGCAGCAACCTTTACAACGACCGGCACACTAGAATCGCCCGCCCTGCGGTTTGAGAAATTAAACGAAGCAACGTTTGTTGCCACGGTAAGCGCAGCCCAGCAAACTGCTGCGATTGTCGAACCACAGATCAACCGACTCTACGAAATGCTCAAAGTCGGCGAAGAAGCTCGACCGGATGAAATCTCGCTACGCTGGCAAGCAGGATTCGATCTTGCCATCGGACGTGCGATTGCTGCCAAAGTCCGGGCAAGCTCTTACAATGCAATGCTCGCGTTGATTAAAACTAAATTGAAATTCGACCCACCGAAAGACAAGAAGACCCCCAAGAACAACACGTGGGTCTTAGTACCGGCCGATATTGTCGAGACCGGAAGCCAAGACACGAAATTATTGCAGAAAGCAAACAACTATCTCAATCGTGTGATTGAAGAACACCCCGGAACCCCCTGGGCACTTCTAGCCCAACGGGAACTTGAGACTCCAATCGGATGGAAGTGGGAGCAGGATTACACAGCTCCACCGCAACCCCGCGAAGCAGGTCCCAACAATAACAATAACAATAACAATGCTGAACCAAGGATCCCTCAACCACGAATGAACGCGGTACCAAAAACGAAACGGCCACCGCCAAAACTATAATGCAAATAAAAAAGCCCGTGGTTAAAACCACGGGCTTTTTTTATTTAGATCAATCGTCGCTGCGACTAGTTCATCATCGCGTCTTCGGCGAACGAATCCATTTTATCATAGGCAACGAACAGTCTTGAAATATGATCTGTCAGCCGTGAAAGATAGAATGCTTCAAACTTCCGTTTGTCGGTTTGAATTCGAGGCCGCCCATTCTCAGGAAATGCAAATAGATCAGGTCCATCTGAGAACGCTACTTGCCCACCTTTTTCTATATCGTACACCGTGACAGTTAAATCAGCCTTGCCTTTGTAAAGCGTCGCTCCGTCATGAATTGAATATGATCCAATTTCAAGTACGATCAACATCTCCGCTTTTACCTCTTCACCAATTGCCACCACGCTGGATTCTTCCCAGCCATTTTCATCTATCCATGACTCGACTTTGCCCGGCGACACGACTTGAACGTCTTTGACGCCACTGGCAATCTTGCCACTCACGTGCTTGCCAACCGAATAGGTCAAAGTGTCTGGACCATAAGCAGAGGCATCCGAAAGACAAAGAACTGCCACTCGCTTCCCCTCCAATCCAGCGAATTTCGGTGGGATTTTGTGCCCTTTAATCACATATAACAACTGCGCCATTTGCTGAATACAGCCGGTAGAAGTTGTAAGCACTGCCAACGGAATTACGATCGTTAGCGCACAGGTAGCGAATCGAATTCCCAGTCTGCCGCCGGTAACTTTGCTCATCCTTGATCCCATTCTCAATATCGAGGCGATAGCCCGTTGAAAAAATCGCGTTTATAGACGCGGGGGAGCATAGCGGGATGAAAAATGTGGAACAAGGGCATTTACTTAAGCAAACGCGCTAAATTCTGATAGCAACGAGGAAATTGGCGATAGCTCAGAAAACGTCCCTGAAACCTGAGTGAAACCTAGTCCTCGTACTGATCTTCTAGCTGGGCCGCCATTTTTTCGTTGATTTTTATACGGCGAATGCCTTGCCCTTTTCCCGATTTTGGATCGAGATCGATCACGACGCCGGAAATTTGGACGTTGCCAGTCGCTACATCAAAGGGAATTGGCCGAAACGTAATTGTCGCCTTAAGCACTTTTTCAATCTTTCGCCCGAGGATACTCTCGTGCGGTCCAGTCATGCCGACATCGGAAATGAACGCCGTGCCTCCTGGAAGAACTTGCTCATCAGCCGTCGGAACGTGAGTATGGGTTCCACAGACGGCAGTTACGCGGCCATCGAGATGCCGCCCCATCAGTTGTTTGTCACTGGTAGCTTCCGCGTGAAAATCGCAAAATCGAATTTTGACGCTTTCGGGAATTTCGTCGAGTATCGCATTGGCTTTCGCGTAAGGGCAATCCACCGGTTTCATGAATACCCTCCCGATCAAACTGAAAACCGCAACTTCTCGACCATTCTCAGCTTTGACCACGGTCCAAGTTTTCCCCGGCGCTTCAGCTGGATAATTCGCCGGCTTCACAATGTTATCCTTCTCCTCAAGGATCGGAATGATATCCTTTTTTCGATAGATGTGATCTCCGAGCGTAATACAATCCACTCCAGCCCCGATCAATTTCCGATAAATCGACGGGGTAATCCCGGAGCCGTTTTCCGCATTCTCACCATTGACGATTACTAGATCGATGGACTCTTCACGGCGAAATCCAGGCAACGCCTGTAAAACAATTTCGACACCCGGTTTACCGACGACATCACCAATGAACAGAATACGCACAGATTTAACTCTTTCTAAATTTTGAGCCCCGCAACCAACGTCGCTGCAGACCTCCTCTTACTAGTATCACGCACCAAATACGCCCGCAAACTAGTACTCAAAGAAATTCAATTCGAAATTTGAGCACTCAGCTGCAGGCGAATAAGCAATTCACTTAACGAGCCAATTCCGTAAATCTTGATTCACGAATCACGACAACTTTTACCTCGCCGGGATAGGACAGGCGTTCCTCATAAGCATTGGCGATCTCCCGACAAATCTTGGCTGCCTTGGAATCGTCTGCATCTTTAGCAGCAGCAATCACACGCACTTCTCGGCCCGCCTGAACTGCAAATGCCTGCCTTACGCCTTTAAATTCTTTAGCAATCTGCTCCAACTCTTCCATTCGTTTGATATAACGATCCAAAGATTCGCGACGTGCTCCAGGACGTGACGCACTGCAGGCATCCGCCGTCGCAACGACCACGGTATAAGGGAACTCGACTAGAATCTCATCGTGGTGTCCCAAAGCGGCATGAACAACTTCGGGTCCCTCGCCATATCGTTTCAGCAAATCGGCACCAATCTTTGGATGCCCGCCTTCCATGTCGTGATCTGCCGCTTTTCCGATATCATGAAGTAAACCACATCGCTTCGCCAATCGTCCATCGAGCCCCATCATTTCGGCCAACAACCCCGCGATAAATGCAACTTCGATACTGTGGCGAAGCACGTTCTGACTGTAGCTCGTACGAAAATGGAGCCGGCCCAGCAAATCAATCACTGGATTTTTCAGGCCGTGGACATCCACCTCCTGGGCTGCTTCGGTTCCTTTTTTACGGATCAAACTATCCATCTCCGCCTGCGTCTCTTTGACGACCTCTTCGATGCGGGAAGGATGAATTCGCCCGTCTGCGATTAATTTATCGAGAGAAAGCCGCGCGACTTCGCGACGCACTGGATCAAAACCACTGACGATTACCACGCCGGGAGTATCGTCAATAATCACATCGACGCCGGTTTCTTTCTCAAAGGCTCTGATATTCCGACCTTCTCGTCCGATGATTCGGCCCTTCATGTCGTCATTTGGAATATCGACCGTACTGGTGGTGTGATCCGAGGTATGACTGGCTGCGAAACGCTGGGTGGTCATCATCAGAATTTCGCGAGACTTCTCTTCGCAAATTTCCTGCATTCGCTTTTCGTGAGTTAGAATCCGTCCTCCCACCTCATCCTCAAGTTCGTCTTCCAACAACTTGAGCAGACGCTTGGTTGCCTCGTCTTTGTCGAGTCCTGTCATCTGATGCAGCTCACGTCGCTGCTTTTCAAGAATGTCGTTTAGATCCTTTTCCGTTTGACTGATCTGCTCTAATTTGACCTTCAAGCGATTTTGAGACGACTCAATAAATTGCTCCTGCTTTTTTAAGTCATCTCCCAACTGGTGCATCCCGGATTCTCGCTTATCCAACTGACGCTCACGCTGGTGTATTTTTTCTCGCGATTTGCTCAACGCACGTTCGGCCTCCGCCTCGCGTTTTAATTCGACTTCCTTGATAGCGACTTCCGCATCTTTGACTTTCGCTTCCGCGTTACGCTGTGCTTCGTCGAGAACTAATTGGGCTTTGGCCTTCGCTCCTCGACCAATCGCGACCCCATACAATAGAACTACCCCAATTCCAACCGCCAAACCGACGGCTGCAAAAATCATCTCGGGAGTTGTCATTGCTAACATCAACCACCCCTCTCTTATATCTGGAGTGACGACAATCCTGAACCAGATCTAGTGGTCGGCAACAAGTAAGAATTGAATGTTTTGACAGCGGATCGAGTCAATGACGATCTCTAAATATCCGCTGGACCAAGTCCAATGCGAACAGACGGGGTACTGGAGACTCCCGCTGAAAAGATTTACGACCCAAACGCGGTTCGTCGCAACGATTCAATGACGACAACCAATGAAATTCATTTAGCTGCCGCACCCGCCTGGTAAGCCAACTGGCATCCAAACGGTGTTGAACCGAAACCGAAACCCATCCGACCAACGGAATCAAAAACGCAAGTTCAACCAAATCTGAGGGGCGATGACGCTCCCCGGAAATTACAGGGGACAACTTGCGCACAGCTGGTGAAAGCCGTAAAAAGACGCTCAGGATTAGATAGACAAAATCCATGGCTTACCGTAGGAGAATGTGCTGGATTTCTCGGAAAGATACCAACGATTCAATTTTCTTAGCTCATTGCCAACTTAAAGACCCTTCCTAGGGTTGTGTCACAAAGTCAGCTGTTAAAATTACGTTCGAGCGATGATCTTGTTTTTTCAAAAATCCCCGCTCCGCAGCATTGTAGCAAAACTAAACAAAAACACAATCAATCCAATAAAGTAGCAATAAGCTCCCTTGAAAAAGCTCGAACAAAAAGTTGACCTCGCTTTTCCATGTGTTGATTGGACACCATTCAAAACATTGGTCGCCGTATCGGGTGGCCCCGACAGCGTCGCGGTTTTACGAGCCTTGCTGGCGAACGCGGAATCATTCTCCTCGGCAGCGAAGGAATCTCTGGTCATTGCTCACGTCAATCACGGACTACGCGGTCCTGAATCAGATCGGGATGCCAAATTTGTGGCCAACCTTGCGGCTGAACTTAATCTGGCTTTTATTGAACGCTCAACCGAAAAAAACCAAATCATTGGCCACTCCGAAGAAGACCTGAGAAACTTTCGATACAAACGGCTTCACGCCATGGCAAACGAATCTGGAGCACGCTACTTGGTGATGGGGCACAACTTGGACGATCAAGTGGAGACGATTCTATTTCGTTTTTTCCGAGGCACTGGAATCAGCGGCCTCGCGGGAATCCCTTCGAAACGACTCGCCAGCGACGCCCTGACCATCGTCCGGCCTTTACTGGGCGTGACACGCCATGAAATCGTTCAATACCTCAATGCAATTGGGCAAAAAACACAAGAAGACCAATCAAACCTCGACTCAAATTACACTCGCAATTATTTAAGAAACGAGCTGATACCGGTGTTGAAGGAGCGATTCGGCGATGCAGTGACCGAGTCAATCACTCGTCTGGGAAATCAGGCCCGAGAGCTGGACGGCTTTTTGATTGAGGCTTCGCAACAACTAGATCGCATCATCGATCAGGAATCCACTAATCAAATCGTGCTCCAATGTGAATCGCTAACCCGGGACTCCGATTTAATCATTCGCACTTGGTTGCGGGAACTTTGGATTCGCAAAAAATGGCCCAGACAAGCGATGAGTTCGGCTTGGTGGTCCAAAATATCCACAGCATTGTTCACGCCTCAAGATCAGATATTGAACCTGCCTTGCAGCATCCGGTTTGAAAAAAAGGAATCGAAAGCTATTTTTACTCGTCAAAACGAGCCAACCTAGGCGTTCGTGGGCCTCTCAACCTCTTTTTTTCAAGCCGTTGATGTTAAATAGGGGCGAATGTGCCAAAAACTCAACTGCCCTTGGTAACAATCCTTGGGAAGGTGAATGTTTTTGGTTTCCATGGTTAATTTTGATGGTTATACTGTTCGGCTAAAGTCAAATCACCACTGGGCGAATCAACAACTCTTGCATCGATCATTCAATTGAGTTTTGCGTGGCCCACTTCCACTAAACTATTTCATAGGTAACCAAGCATGTCAGACACCACTGTGAGTCAGGCTGAGAACGAAACAAATATGTTTTTGTTCTGGGGCTGTTTTATCGCACTTATTACCACCGCATTCGGATTCATTACCCGAATGTTTTTATTAGATGACCCCACAATTGTTGGCGCACTCCAACTCGACCCCGCTCAAGTCGGTGCGTTCAAGGGAATTCAAGTCTGGCCCTTTGCTTTAAGTATCATTATTTTCAGCCTCATCATCGACAAGGTGGGCTACAAATTTTCAATGATGTTCGCTTTCGCCTGTCAATTCACTTGGGCTGTGATGGGTGTTTATGCTTTGTCGATCATTGAAACAGATGCCGAAACAGCCAAGTTTCTGATTTACTGGGGCGGTCTGATTCTCGCGTTAGGTAACGGAACGGTGGAAGCGTTTATCAACCCCGTCGTTGCAACCATGTTTGACAAAGACAAAACTAAATGGCTAAATATCCTACATGCTGGCTGGCCAGGCGGACTCGTCATTGCCGGAATTCTAGTCATCTTCATGGGAGGACTTCCGTGGACTATCAAATTGGCCACGATTGCAATTCCAGCAATCATCTACTTCCTGATGCTAATCAAAGTTGAGTTCCCCCAACAGGAACGTGTCGCAGCAGGTGTAAGCTACAAGGACATGCTCTCTGAATTTGGTATTCTCGGCGCAGCGGTGGTCGGCTTCCTAGTAACGCTTCAGTTGATGGACTTTTTCCCCGAAGGCAACAAGACGGTCTTTATGGGAATCGGAGTCGCCATGGTGGTCGCCTTCGGATTGTACACCAAAAGCCTTGGACGTCCGCTGATGTTCGTCTTGATTCTCATCATGATGCCTTTGGCTACGACTGAAATCGGAACCGATGGTTGGATCTCAGGGATCATGGGATCCGTCGTCGAATTTGATGGTGGCTGGATTTTGGTTTACACATCTTTCATTATGATGGTATTGCGGTTCTTTGCCGGTCCAATCGTCCACAACCTTTCCGCCCTTGGCCTGCTAATGCTGAGTTGCGTTCTGGCAATCGCAGGACTGTGGTTCCTTTCCTTCGCACAGGGTGTTGCAGTCATTTTTGCAGCGGCAACTTTGTATGCTCTTGGAAAAACCTTTTTCTGGCCAAC
This sequence comes from Mariniblastus sp., assembly GCA_029251085.1. Taxonomy (GTDB): domain Bacteria; phylum Planctomycetota; class Planctomycetia; order Pirellulales; family Pirellulaceae; genus Mariniblastus. The sequence continues at coordinate 61,717 of JAQXDZ010000008.1, read as the reverse complement.
CATGCTGGGAATTGTTTCTGAGCAAACCCCTCGCGGTGGTGCTTTAACGCTTAACGCAATTTCCGGAATCGGAATGTTGGCAGTCGGTACCCTCGGTTTTCCTTACATTGGAGCACTTCAAGCTGACAAGGAAATTCAGGCGGTCAAACCGCTGGTAGCAGAAGTGCAGGAAGACGAACTTTTGACAGACGAGAGTATCTACGAGATTATTTCTTACCAGACACTAAATAAAACTAAAATTGCAGAACTTCAAAAGGCTGATCCGGGACTGGAAAGTAAAATTGAGGCCGCCAAATCTGGCAGTGGACAAAAAGCACTTGCCAGTATGACAATCTTCCCATTGATTATGCTGCTTTGCTACATTGCAATGTGGTTCTACTTTAAGTCGAAAGGTGGATACAAACCTGTATCCCTTAACGATGGACACTAAGAAACAGTCGTGCTCTTACTAAGCCTTCCCAATGGAAGGCAAAAAGGGCTAGCACTTACAACGCAATCAAGGGACTTCCATCGGGAGTCCCTTTTTTTACGCACCCACAGACTCTAGTAACGAAAACTCATCTTTTGAAATCTACCGACTACCACTACCATTCGGCTTGATTCCAATCTTGATGAGAATTTTGTGCAATTTCAGCAACCTACATTTCGATCGACATCGCGGCACCCGGCGAACAGGTTCTCGTTTGGACGGTTGTTGCGTCTCCTTGCGGTCCTTGCGATGGTGGGCGGCGTGGCATTCATGCTCTTTAAACAGACTGTCCAGAGTCAGCTTCAGAAGCAAATATCAAACAAAGTCAGCGAAGTCCTTCAGGGTACAGACTTAACCTTTAACCTCGAGCAAGCTCGATTCCACGAGGGCAGGGGACTTCAGCTAAATTATGTAAGCCTGAATCTAGCGTCAGGTGCTCCCTCTCAGCCGCATTCTCATCTGGAAATCTACGAGGCATTTATACATGCCCCGATCTCGATGGCGCAGCTAATTGCCTCAGATCTTCCGATCGAAAAGATCGACATCACACGCGCTAAAATAACACTTGTTCGCGACCAAAATGGCGAATGGGATTTCAGCAACATTATTGACTCGCTCCCCAAAACAGATTCAGAAAATCCAATTCAAATTGAATTCCGAGACTGTGAAATTCGAATGGTTGATGAGCAAAATGTTAACAATCCACCTATCACACTCACCAATGTAAATTTCAGACTTGGCCCGCGGCTAAACGGAGGAAATAAGTACCAGCAGTTTGATGGAGCATTTGAGAGCAAAGCAATTTCGAAAATAGCTTTCCAGGGATTCCTTCACCCGCCCACTAAGCAATGGAAAGCGAAACTGAGCGCCACCAACGCCCAGCTTTCCAGCGGCCTAATCAAGTTATTACCGGCAGACATGCAAGACCAAATGAAAGAGCTTCGAGCGGTCTCTGGAAAAATCAACTTGAAGGTCGAAGCACAGGGACTTGCAACACTCGAAGAAATTCCTGAAATCCAAATCGACGCCCAGGTTGAGCAACTTACAATTGACGATAATCGGCTTCCCTTTCCAATTCAAAATGGCAGCTTCGAATTTCAATCAAGCATCGGACATGACAACGAATTTCTCTCTATAAAAAATGCGACCGCCCGATTTGGCGAGGCGCAATTTAAGTGTGACTATTGGCATCGCGGGTTTGTGCTGGCCCCCGAACAATACAAACTGAACGGACGTCTCGATAATTTCAACTTCAGCAATCAAGAGCGACTCATCAAATGGTTCCCCGAATATTGCACGAAATTTTGTAACGAGTATTCCCCCTCGGGAACCAGTGACATTGGCTTCGAACTTGAATACGACGGCGACTCGCTGAATCGATCAGTAAACGCTGATTTGACGGACATGTCATTTTCATTCATTAAACTTCCCTATGAAATTTCAAATTGCCGGGGGAAGGTAACCCTGAACAATGAAAAATGTGACTTCTACGTTCAATCTAATTCCGGCGACGATCTAATCACGCTCAAGGGGAGCGCACGCGGCGTGGGCAAATCGCCGACCTATGAAGTCAATATCTCAGCTCCGGGCGCCTTGCCGATTGACCAAAAGATGAGAGATGCCATCAACGCACACCCTGAAATGGCATCCGTCATCAATCGGTTTGGCATTCAAGGACAAGTCAGCGGCACAGGACGGGTTTTTAAAAATTCTCCTAACGGCGACGTGAACCGCGAATTCGATGTTCGCCTAAAAAACTGTTCAATCCGACACGACAATTTTGATTACCCGATTAACGAAATTGACGGCCTTATTCAAATTCAAAACAACGATTATCGCTTTCGCAATCTTACCGGAAAAAACCATCAGGGAAGAGTTAACTGCGATGGTTATTGGAACCCCAACGAAGGACTCGACGTCACCTTTCTTTGCGAATCAATTCCTCTCGATGATACGCTAAAATATTCTCTCTCAAGTGAACTTAGAGAAATCTGGGATAGCCTCCGCATTCGCGGCACGCTCGACCAACTCAAAGTAGACATGACCATGCCACCGGGTGCACCGGGGGTTGACTTGGCAATGACAGCGAGGATGGGAGCCCGCAACATTCGCCCCAATCCCAATCAAATATCAATTCTTCCCGTTTGGTTTCCTTACGAAGTGAACGACCTTACTGGACAGGTCAATGTCAAAGACGGCAAAGTCAAACTCACCAATATTCAGGGGAATCACGGTCGCACCAAACTTAGCTGCGAAGGAAGCGGTGCGTACACGAACAATGACTGGTTTATCAGCATTGATCAAATGGAAGTCTCATCACTAAAGGTTGATGGTGATCTTATTGACGCTGTTCCTAAAGAGATTGCGCCGGCAATTAGGCAACTCGAATTTGAGGGAATCATTGGCGTCAGTGGCGCTTTAAAGGTTGAGAGCGCGGGCCGCCAACCAATTCAAAATCAACCGGGGCAACCAACCATTCTGGGTAATGGTCCTCTACAGGCAAAACTATCATGGTCCGACGTTCGATTTGATTTTAGTGGAGCCCGGATGATGATCGGCATGCCGGTCGAAAACATCTATGGATTTGTCACTGTGAGTGGAATCTCCGATCAGGTTTCTTCCCGATGCAGTGGGAAAATCAATCTTGATACGATCTCAATCTACGGCCACCAAGTCACCGAAATTACTGGACCCATTTGGCTGGATGACCAGGTTATTTTAGCGGGCAATAAAAATAACATTCGACTCGGTGCTGAAAATAGCCCGGTAAGGTACCCGCCGATTAAAGGCAGAATGCACAAAGGCGAAGTTGTATTTAATGCTGAAATGGAAACAGCGGGAATGAATCGTTACCGACTCGATGCAGAATTAACCAACGGCTGCTTGAAGGAATCCTGTAAAGAATTTGGGACTGATGCTCAAAATATCACTGGCACAAGCCGCGCACAAATTGAACTCGAAGGGGACTATGAAGGAATTCAGTCTCAAGCAGGTCGCGGAGCAATTCAAATCTATGACGCAAAAATTTATGAACTCCCAATCTTCTTGCGACTGTTAACGATCCTCAATCTCCAAGATGACCACGCTTTTGATACCGCTAATATCAGTTTCGATGTCCAGGGTGATGAGATCAACTTCGACCAGATGAAATTTACCGGCAATGCCATCTCTCTCAGTGGCGAAGGAAATATGAATCTCGACCAAGACCTCGACTTCAAATTTCACTCGGTCTTCGGTCGCGACAGATATGATATCCCACTTCTCAGTAAACTCTATCACAAGAGCAGTGAACGCATCCTGCAAATTGAGGTCAAAGGCACTGTCGAAAACCCAAAAACCAAACAGCGCTGGTTGAGCCAACTTGGTGAAGCCGGTCCTCTCGGCCAGGGCCGTAAACCTTAAAAAATTATTGCAAGCTTTGGAGTCGAATCTAAGTAACTCCAGTCACTCAAACGACTCACCGGATCCAATCATGAAAACAGATGCAACCTCTGGAATCAATGGAAGCACTGACATGAACTTAGCCTACCAAGCGCTAAGGTCGCGCAATGCACAGCGACATTCGCCCAAAGAGCTGAAGGTTGACAATCCCTCCATTTCGGACACTCTCGAAACAACCGACCGGGAGGGAAATGGAAAAAACGAATTCCAATCCGCTTCCCGCGACGCTCCTCCAACTGCCCCGCTTGAATCAGGGACACAGCTAGACATCACCGGTTGATCAAATAGATTAGCTCAGAATCCCTATCGAGGTTTCACTCTTTAATCTTGCGTTTAGCGCGATTCAAGGGCCGATTCAGATAGACCCAGTTCAATGCGTCTGAATTGGCGGTCAAAACATCCGGATAGGAATCCCCGTTAAAATCTTCCACTACCAGCCCGTATGTTCTCGCCTCTGGTAAACCAAATTGAGAGATTGCGTAACGTTTTCCGTCACCTTGATTCAAATACATGGTATTGGCTTGGCCGACGTTGGCAAAAACTAAATCCGGCACTTTATCCTGATTCATATCAGCGAGAGCAACCGCGTAGGAACTGTTGCGGGATTCGCTTAACAATTTCGAATCGCCAAAACCTCCCTTACCATTTCCAAATAAAATCTGATTCGGCTCACCAATGTTCGCAAGTGCCAGATCGAGATGGCCGTCACCGTTAAGATCGCCCACCGCAACCGAACGCGTTTCGTCCGTTCCGGTTCCAAACGGGATCTTCTGATCGAACCCAAGTTTCCCATCGTTTAGTAAAACGAAATTCTGCTGATGGTCACGATTAGCAAGTATGAGATCATTGAAACCATCACGATTCAAATCCGCGACGACAACATCGATCGTCGAATCACTCTGCTCGCCAAACGGCTTGGGAGTTCCCAAATTCGCTTTACCATCATTTAAACAAAAGTAATTTTGGCGACCACGGCAAGTCACCAAAACATCGACATCACCATCGCTATCCAGGTCACTCAAGGTCAGACTTCGCACACTCGAGACGGTCCCGAACGGCACACCCTTCTGGAACTCAGCACGCCCGTTATTCAGAAAGAGTAAATTCGGCGCCATATCGTTTCCAACAACGACATCGAGATCACCATCACCATCCATATCCGCGATCTCTGAAGCGTAAGATGTCGATTGATTGGCCCCCAGCGACCAGACTTGATTAAAACGAGCATTTCCCTGATTCAGGAAAATGAGATTCTGCTGCGGCCAATGTCTACCGTTGGCAACGACAACATCGATATTCCCGTCTGCATTCAAATCGCCGACACGAACAGAAGCCGTTAAATTTTTCTGCGTACCGAGACTCGTGCGGGAATTAGAAACTAAGATACGGTCGGAAATCGGAGTTTGCTGAACACCTCTCAGTGTCGCGGGTTCGCCGAGAACTAAACAGAATAGAACCATCAACGTCATCAACTGGACCAACACTTTCACGGGACTTCCAACTTTCAAATAAGCACCTTGATAGTTTTAGAGATTCACGATCAGTCCAAGCAGACTCTGGCCTGAAAACAGTCAAGCCAAAGTCGTTCCTGAGAACCCCAACTTACATTTACTCTTTGCTGTAGACTCGAACGTAATCAATGATGAACTTCTGTGAAGTGATCGACTCGTCCAGCCCTTTGGCACCGCCCCATCCTCCACCCATCGCTAGATTAAGAATCAGGTTTTGAGCCTTGTTAAATGGCCATTCCTTGTCATTAGCGGTCTTGTCGTAAACGTAATACTGTTCACCATCGACGTAGCCTCTGACTTCAGTTGGCGTCCATTCAACCGCATAGGTGTGAAATTCACCGGCCATATTAGGAATGTTTTTTGTGCTACTGATCTGATTGTTGATTTTAAAGTAATACGCCGGCGTGTGAACCGTTGCATGGGCGATTCCATCTCCAGTCTCATCATTGACTTCAAAACCAACTGATTCAAGAATGTCGATTTCGCCGCAGTAGGGCCAGCTAATCTCATCGCGATAAGTATCGCCGAGAGTCCATCCGGCTGCCCAGTTTCCGCGTTCGCGAGGAACTTGAGCCCGCATCTCAATTTTCCCATAGAGAAAACTTACCTTACCTCGTGTGGTCAGGCGGGCAGAAGTCCAGCTTTTGCCATCATCGTTTTTACGAGCCTCGATCACTAAATTGCCATCCTCAAGTCTGGCATTCTCCTTACGCTTAACCGTGTAATACTGAAGTTCATTATTTCCCCAGCCCCAGTTTCCTACGTCGTAAGTCCATTTCGCATCGTCAACTTCGTCTTCATCAAATTCATCAGACCAAGCTAACTTCCACTCATCTCCATCCATCTTCTGAGTTAGACTCTCTGGCGTAATCTGGTGCTCTACCATCGGGGTAAATACGACTCGGTCGACCGATACACTCCCGTTTGAAACATGAAATTTCATTTTGTGTGGCCCTTTGTTGAAAGGGCTTCCCTCAATGAAGAATTCAGAAACCTCATCCGTGGGAGTAACAGGGATGCTACCGGTAACGTTGTAGGTTCGACCGTCGGTGTTATCGACGTAGTCTTCGACCCACACTTGAGCGTCAGCGGCAGCCTGAGCAAAAACCTGAACCCGGTAACGTGCGGCAACACCGAAGTCCATATCAAATGATAACCAACCTGGTTCATTCATATTGACGACACTCGTGTCACCAGCTTCCGTTTTAAATTCCTTACTCGAACCAGTAAGATCTTCCGCTTGAAAAACCCGTACATTGTCCGAAGGCATCGGCTGATTATTTGCTTGCATGTTGGCTTGATTTGAGCAGCCGATCACTGCCCCCAATAAAACGAGAGTCGGAAGGTAAATTAAATTCATGTCAATCCAGATTGAGCGGTGCGGAACATTCTTGAAAACGCTTTCACAAATTACCGAAGACCGGCCAAAATTGCAATGATCCGAGCCTGTTTTGCTTAATTAATTGGTAATTCGCCGAGAAACGGCATCTTTTCAAAGGCTCAGGTACGGCGCTGCACCCACCCGAATTTCTCAACCTCGAACTCTCAAAAAATAGTGGTCTCGCAAGCTTGCTGGTTAGCACCGCAAAGAGATCAGACAAGAAAGCGTCGCGGATTTCCCAAGAATTTGAAATTCTCAAATACCCCGACAGTGTGTCAAACGGGCAGTCTACGGTGACGCCGCCCAATTCCTAAAACGGCGATACCGAGCAAAAACAGAACGCCTCCCGGTTCGGGAACAGCGAGAATAAAGCTCCCATCGCTTCCGAGATCGTAACCGCTAAATAATCTCGATTCTCCGTTGACGGTCACGGTAAAATCATACAATCCGCTAAACACTCCATCCGCCGCAGTCCACTGTCCATTGCTATCCAAACTGATTCCATCCAATTCGGTCATCCAATCTCCCTTTACCAAATCAAACCATGGAGCTGCCTCCTCTTTCACGTTCCAGTCTTCATCGTAAAGAGGAGCGTTTCCACGCCAATGGCCGGGATCCCAAACGCCCCACATGATAAACCCGTCGACAGACTGGCTTTCAAATGAGGCCTCCAACATATCCCGAAAGACTTGCTCTTGTTCCTGTGGAGTCAATTGATCTGCGTCATCCCGCGAGTCAAATTCTGTAATTTCGATACCCAAGCCAGTCTCCGCGAGAATATTCAACCGACGGACAATATCCGCTTTAGAAACGTCGTTGCGTGACATGTGCGCTTGAACGCCAATCCGATCGATCGGCGCTCCCGCAGCGAGTAGATCATTGACAAGGTCTCGATATTCAATGACAGCGTTATCACTACCAGAATTTAAAATATTAAATTCATTGATCGAAAGTACCGAATCAGGGCGGATACTATCTGCTCGTACGAAGTAGTCTGCCAGCGCCTCAACCTCATTGTCATAAATTCCAGCTTCGACAAAAGTATCAGCGTAATAGCTTTCATGAATCGGCTCGTTGAGTACTTTCCAGTCCGTAATTGCAGGCCCCTCACCCGATTCACTATACCTTCCCATGATTCCGTCAATACCGAGACGGTCTTCCATCAAGCGATCGTGAAAGTCCTGCACGTCAAACGATGACTCCGGGCGAAATTCAACTGGAGTCGGCCAGCGATCGCGCTGCCAAACAACCGACGCCCCCGTCACAGATAAACCATTTCCCTGTGCAAGTGAAATCGCACGGTCTGGAATTGCCGGACCACTATTTTCAAACGCAACCCACTGCAATCCAACCGTTGGGACAACGTGATTAAAATTTGACAAAACAGCCTGCCGATAATTTACGGCATCCTGCCAATCAGGCGTGTAACGTGATTGCCCCAAATCAGTCAAATTTGGAAGTAGATTTTGTTTCTGAGTCTCGTTGAGCGAATGAAATTCAGTTTCGCTAATTGAAAAAAAACGATCCCTTACTTGAGTGCCAAATTTGAAGGCATGCTTTTTCATGCGGATGTCAACAATCGCATCCCCAAGCGGATTCCCAAAAGCGTCCTGGACGGTCAGTGTGAGATCAGATTTTCGGTGGGAAAGATCCTGCCCAAAAAGTTCGCCGCTAATTCCTGCATTAGCAACAAGCAACCAACAGAGCAGTTTGCAAGCTAGTTTTTGTTTCGACATCATTAGCGTATCAACCGGGGAGGGAGTTGCGAGCGTCTTCACTCATAAAAAAATGAACCGAGCGGTCACTAAAGGATAACCAACGACGCCTTCTATTCCCAATGATTTAAAAAAACGACCAACCCTCCTTGATTCCTTTCTCGTGAACTTCGCTTTATCCTCTTACCTTTGTTTTCGTTCCGCCTTGAACCAAGAACTCCCCTCGATCGCCCAATCAGTCGTCCCAAAAACAAAGCGTTTAAGGCTGATAGGTCAAAACTCGAGAGCTTCGCTTGGCGATTTCGTTTGCGGAATGAAGCCACAACGATAGACTGTTCAACATGGGTAACAAAAAATTATTTGGAAGAGACGTCGATGACTGGGTCGATGAATACGCATTGAGCCACCAAAATGGCATAAATCAGGTTTGCCACACGATTGGGATTCCAACCATTGTCATCGGATTACTACTGATGCCATTTGGTTTTTTCTGGCTCTGGTGTTTGTACGCGGGAGTCACCCTATTTGTAGCCGGATGGGTTTTCCAATTCATTGGTCATGCATTCGAAGGAAAACCTCCAGAGTTTTTCAAAGACTGGAGATTCCTTTTCGTTGGCCTGCGGTGGTGGATTAGAAAAATTAGCAAATAACCCAACAGGGACACATTGGCTTACGCGGTGCGTTGCCAAATATGTTTCCCACTGTCGACATTGATAGTCTCCCCAATTCGCTGCTTGCCTCTATTTTTTAAATTGCCGGTGCTTGGCATCGCCACCCGTCATCAAATAGCCCATCAAATCATTGAGCTCTTGGGCATTCAATTTATCCAACAGATTTTCTGGCATTTGAGATACCTTTGACGGGCGAATTTCATCGACCTCATCTTTCGCAACAACAATTGGATCCGCACCCACCGTCCCGGGATAAATCGCCACTTTACCCCCGTCTTGCTCGGTTACGATTCCCTCAATCAGACGCCCGTCCACCAAGACGACCAGCGACGAACTGTACTGATCAGAAATATTGCGGCTTGGATGAATGATCGTCTCAATCACATAATTGCGATCAAATTTATTAGGAACACTCGTGAGGTCAGGGCCTACGCTTCCACCGAGTCCACGTACCCGATGGCACTGAGCACAGCCAGCACCGAAAAACAATGAACGTCCACGCTCAAAATTAGACTTATTTTTGACCTGCTTTGATACGGTTTCGACCGTCCATTTTTCCCCGGGACCAACAGGCGCCGCGTATTCGAAATCGGGAACTGGATTAAAGTCTTCACCAGTAATCGATTCAAGCGCCTCCCGCTCCGCGTTCGTACAATTGGTAAGTGCCTCGTCTCGTATTCGCGTTAAATATTTGGAAAACGAATTTCCACCTGCTGTCTTTGCTGCGGCGTTCAGGAATTCAAAATATTCGCGTCGTGAATCCAGCGACCAACCTTCACGAAGATTACGTAGCATGAATGCGTATCCAATCTCGCGAGTGGGTGGATGATTACCCAACATTCGCTCGATTGATCCGCCATACTGTCTGTTTCTCGAGATTAATTCCGACCACTTTGGCGTTTCCGGTGAATTCCGATTCTTAATTAACTCCATCGCTTTTTTCGCTACCGTCTCGCTTCTTAGAAAGGTCAGCACACGGATGAGTTCGGTGTTCACATCGGGCGAGGCGTGCGGAAACAACGGATCTAGTTCTTTAGTCAAAACCGTCCTCTGTTTTTTCGTTAAATCCCCCAGTCGGATCATGCCAAGCGAATAAGCACGCAATAACCCCAGAAGCTGTGACTCCGATAAATCTTCAGGGTTGAGACTTGTTAGCGAATCAAACAGCGATTGTTGATGCGCCGAATCTCCCATTCGTGCAAGGGCGACCGCACCTGTAATCCTTGCTTGTGGGTTCGATTCCGCTAACACGCGATTCGCCCATTGCTCGACCGGTTGACTTTCAATCGCCACGCGAGCAGCGTGACGAAGAAACCGATCTTCACTTGAAAGCTCTGACCATGCGTCATCTACAGCCTTTGCATTGGTAACGCCATGGTATTTCTCAAGCGTCCGGCGTCGCAATTGAGCCTCGGTTAAACTTGGTTTAGCCGGCGGAGCGCAGGACTCATCACCAACATAGCGAACTCGAAACACAGCCGCTTGAGCGCCTCGTCCACCGACGGCAAAATACAACGCCCCATCATGACCAACAATCGCATCCGTTACTGGCAGTGGAGAACTGTAAACAAATGGATCGGCTGTTCCGGCATAACCGGCTCCTACCGATTTTAGATCGATTGAGTAGATCGTACCGAATGTCCAATCCAAGGCAAACAGTCCACTTTGATATCGGGTTGGAAATTTCAATCCAGCGCCGGAGACGACGCCAGTCGGAGACCCCGGTCCAATGTCGACAACCGCAGGGAGGCTATCTTCATAATAGGCTGGCCACTTTCCAGAACCGTGCCGCCAACCAAAATCAGCTCCACTAACGACATGGCAAATTCGAGTTGGCCGATACCATGGAGAACCTAAATCCCACTCCATATCCGCATCATAAGTAAACAAATCCCCAGCCTGATTTAATGCGATGTCATACTGATTTCGAAACCCAATCGCATGCACCACTTGTTCATTCGTCTCAGGATCAAGTCGAGTCACCCATCCACCCGGTGCCATGATTCCGTTGGCATGTCCATTCGAATCTGGCATCCGCGGCAAAAGCAGATCCTCAGCCCAACTTTGAACCCGTGATGCCGTATGGGCTGCCAGTTTCGAGTGATTACCACTATCGACAAAAATACCTTTTTCATCCTCGGTGAGAATCAAAGCATGGTTTCCATGTTCGCCACCGCCCGTTGTACTGGGAATTTCTGCCATTGAATCCAATTTATCGTCTCCGTTTGAATCGGTAAGACGATAAAGATGGCCCCCATTACGATGAAACCAAAGACTATCAAACGCCCAAAGCAATCCCTGCGCCCCCGACAGTTTTCCTAATGAATCGACCGATACCTTTTCAACGATCGGAGGGCCACTCTCTTTAACCGTCATCCGATACAAACCCGCACCACCTTGGTCAGATGCATAAATCCTTCCTTGCGGGTCAGTTGCCATCGAAACCCAACTTCCCTGTTCTTTGGGAACGGTGTACACAGGTTCAACGACAAACCCCTCGGGTGCCGTGATATTCTCTGAATTCAATTGGACAACCGGGGTCGCAGAACGAAGCCCAGGAATATTCCAAGGGCCTCCTCCGAGCGTGCCGATTTTAACTGGTTTCTTCCATGCCGCATCATTGAAATCAACGGTCTCCCAGGACGGTACTTTTTCCTCACTGTACTTCCATGACACAACATCTGATACGATAGTGGCCAAGGCTTTTAATTTGGCAGGCTGACCACCTTTGCCATCTTGGGTCACATCAAGCTTGAGGACAATCCCAGCAACTCCGCCTTCATTGGTTCCTTCAATTGCAATCACGTTTTTCCCTTTTACCAAAAAAGGAGCGACGTTTAATTTAAGCGGTGATTCCCACGCGCTACTCGCGCCAACTTTCTTTCCATTGATCCACATCGCCATTTGATTGTCACACGTCGCATACAATGTCGCGAACTTGGGTGTTGAATCCAAATCAAATGATCTTCGAAACCATAATTTTTGATTGGTCGATGGGGATTTACTCCAGATCCATTGAGCAACCGGTTTGGAATTCAACCATTTAGAATTGATCGACTTCGAAGCATCAGTCGCCTTTTGAGCCTGAACGGATGCCGACAAACAAAACAGGACTGCCCAAAAGAGAAAAAACGAATTTCGAATCCGAAAAATTAAACGAGCTCTGGGACTGTAATACATGGTATTCCCGCTAGAATGAAACTGTGGACCAACCAAGCCGGTTGTTAGTCGCTTATGACAATATATCGGATACAGACTCTTGGGTAAAAAAAAATACGATGTGGGAGAAGACAAAATGAACATTTGCCGATTCGTCTCTGGAATCTTAATAGGAACTTGCTTCTCCTGCGTTTCCGGCAGAGTTAGTCAAGCGGAAGAAAAAACAGCGGTTCACCAACGCGATGCAAGACCCAACATCGTCTTTATCATGTCGGATGACCATGCCTGTAATGCAATCAGCACCTACGGTGGCCGACTCGCGGGCATCGCTCCGACTCCCAACATCGATCGAATTGCAGCCAGCGGTATTCGATTAGATCGTTGCTTTGTTACTAATTCAATTTGCACGCCCAGCCGCGCTGTGATTCTTTCTGGTCAGCACTCCCACAAAAATGGGGTGAAGACCCTTATTGACGCGTTCCCTGGTCCCGAATCAGGCACTCCGAATGTCGCCAGCATCCTTCAACGATCCGGCTACCAAACTGCTTTAATTGGCAAATGGCATCTGCGTTCCGCTCCGTGGGGTTTCGATTACTGGAAAATCGGGCCGGGGCAGGGCAAATACCACGACCCATTTTTCATCGCTTCCACCGACGGAACCGCCTACACCACGAAAGTCAGGAAACTCAAGAGAACCAAGGGCTATTACACCGACTTAATTACCGATTACGCAACCCAATGGCTAGACCAGCGAGACACTTCAAAACCATTCTTCCTGATGCTGCACCATAAAGCTCCTCACGGAAAATGGGAGCCCGCCGACCGTCATCAAGACTACCTTAAAAACGTTGTCATTCCCGAACCCGATTCGCTCTGGGAAGATTTCTCCCATCGTTCGCCCGCCACGATCGATATGGGAACGTCAATCACCAATCGCTTAAAAGATCGACGGTCCATGGTCGGCGATGTCCAAAAACCGGACTGGTACGGCGGTCCCGTTGAAATGGCCGGCATGACTGACAAAGAAAGAGGACAAGCCGCCTACCAAAAGTACCTCCATCAGTACCTCGCCTGCGTCAAAGCAGTGGATGAAAACGTTGGCCGCGTCCTTGATTATCTAGACGACAACGGACTCGCAGAAAACACCCTCGTTGTTTACACATCCGACCAAGGTATGTTCCTCGGAGAGCATGACTATTTCGATAAACGCTGGATTTACGAAGAATGTTTTAAAATGCCATTTCTCGCCAGTTTTCCCAATCGAATTCAACCTGGAACAGCTGACCAAAAACATCTCTGTTCCAACTTAGATTTCGCCCAGACTCTTCTAGACTACGCGGAGGTTACCGATGCACCTGAAATTTCGCAGATGCAAGGCTTGAGTTTGAAACCGATTCTCGAAGGAACGCCTCCGGCATCCTGGAGGGATGCAGTCTACTATCGCTACTGGATGCACCTCGCTCACCACCAAATCCCCGGGCACTATGGCGTGAGAGACAGTCGTTACAAACTTGTTTTTTTCCATGGACTGCCGTTAGACGCTAAACTCGGCGGAGGCAATTTCCCGCCCTCAACTGCAGGCTGGGAATTTTATGATCTCCAACAGGACCCCAACGAAACCAACAACGTCTATGGCAAAAATGAATACGCTTCGGAAATCCGTCGGATGAAACAACGATTGCTGGATTTAAAAATCGAATATGACGACCGAGACGACCAATACCCTGAATTACTAAAATTAAGAAATCAACTATGGGATAATTCAACGAATGAATAAGACCCCAAAATCCATCCAGTACGTTTTCAAGGTACTTAAAACCGTCGCCGCGCTGGCAGTCCTCGGATTGGTCGTATTTTACGCGCCTAATCAACTAAGCGGAAATGAGCCGCGACCCAATATCTTGATCATTTTCACTGACGATCAAGGGGTCAGCGACCTCGGTTGCTATGGCTCCTCAACCAACTTAACCCCACGCTTGGACCAGCTCGCCAAAGAGGGAACAAGATTCACACAGTTCTACGCTCAGCACGTCTGCGGGCCTTCTCGCTCCGCTTTGTTGACTGGCCGCTACCCGTTTCGGAGTCAAGGCTGGGGGATGCCGGCAAAGGAAGTAACATTCGCTGAGCTACTCCAACAAACAGGATATCAAACGGCCTGCATCGGCAAATGGGATGTATCAAATAGAAAACCAATCCTGGATCGAATGCCTAACGCACAAGGTTTTGACTACTTTTTTGGAACACTCGGTGCAAACGACAACGGACTGGTCAAGTTTCACGAAAACAATGAACTCGCTGGACAGACTCGTGACATGGGGAGTTTGACGGAACAATACACTGACAAAGCAATTCACTTTCTATCGCAACAGAGGGATCCCGAAAAACCCTTCTTGCTCTACCTCGCCCACACGATGATGCACACCATCATCGATGCATCACCAAAATTTAAAAATCAATCCGCTGGTGGACTTTACGGCGATGTCGTCGAGGAGTTTGATTTTCACACTGGACGATTACTCGACACATTGCGGCAACTTGGGCTGGACGAAAATACCATCGTGATTTACACCAGCGACAATGGTCCTTGGAACCAACCTGCTTACACGAACAAAAAAAAGGGACACCCAGAAGGGGCAATTTTCTGGGGAGAATCAACAGGATTACGAGACGGCAAAGGATCTTGCTACGAAGCCGGTTCGCGAGCCCCATGTATTATTCGATGGCCGGGAAAAGTCCCCGCCAATCAAACTTCCGATGCGATACTGGCAACGATTGATTTCCTGCCAACGTTCGCCAACCTTAGCAAGTTTTCAATTCCAGCCGACCGAATCATTGACGGAGTCGACCAAACTCAACTAATCCTCGGAGAAAGTAAAACAGGAGCGAGAGATACCTTTTATTACCAAGGGAACGGAATCCGAAAGGGTAAATGGAAATACCTCAAGGCCAGACACAATGTCCCAGGATATGCCAAAGACACAAACCGAGAATTGGTCGAGGAACTTTACGATCTTGAAAGCGATCCTGCCGAATCCAAGAACTTAGCGGCTGAACACCCAAAAACTATCCAACAGCTGAAATCACTTCTGAAGAAAATTGAAACTAAGGCATTTGAAAAAAAACCAACCCCAACCAATGAGCGTTAGTGGACCACCGCCACACCCGTTGGCCTCTCCGGTTGGCTCACTTTTTTTGCCTCGTTTTCTTGGGATTTGATTTCGCCTTCTTCGATTGAGGCCACGGCAGTGCTTGGACTGAGGTCGCTTTCTCCTTCCACAAACTTTGCATGCTTTTAAATCGCTCCGACTCGACGGCAGACAGATCATGCAACTCACTTCGATCGTTACTGATGTTGAATAACTCCCATTTAACATCATCTTGACCGTGCCGCCCCTTGGCTACTAATTTCCAATCCCCCATTCTCAGAGCACGATTTCCTTCGTGTTCGAAAAAAAGCATTTTGCGATCAAGTTGCTGTCCTTGAAACACGGGCTGCAAGCTTGCCCCTTCAAGCGGAGTTAGAACAACGTCTCCACGTTGTTTTGGATACGCTACATTTGCCACATCTAAACAAGTCGCCATCAAATCAACCAAGTGGGATGGCTCGGATCGCAGCTCGTCTTTGGACTGAAACCCCATCGGCCAATGCACGACCAACGGAGTAGAAATACCACCCTCATGGACGTAATGTTTGTACTCGCGAAACGGGGTATTGGAAACATTTGCCCAATTACGGCCGTAACCAATATAAGTGTCAGCAGGCCCCGGCATGACGTGACCACGTCGTACCGGATAGCCATCTCGTGTTTGTGAAGGAGCTGACGATTGATAGTGCTGCAAATCATCAGAAATGACTGGCAACGTTGGTGTGGCAGCCCGCATCTTTCGCTCTCCGGAAGTCTTCCTTCCTCCAGCTTCGGCACATCCGCCATTATCTTGCATAAACATGACCAGGGTATTGTCTAGCTGCCCTTCTTGACGCAGAGCTTCTACGATTCTTCCGATCCCCTGATCCATTTGATCGACCATTGCTGCGTAGACTTCCATGCAGGCGGCCTCCCATTCTTGGTCTTCTACATTCGCCCACTCCCCGATCATGGGTGACAATTCAGCCTTTTTGGAGATAACTCCTAACGCTTTCATTTTCTCATAGCGAGCTTGCCGAATTCCCTGATAACCACCGTCATAAACTCCCTCGTATTTTTCAATATCACGCACTCGAGCGTGCATTGGCCAGTGGGCCGCAGTGTAGGCGACGTACATAAAAAACGGCTTGTCATCCGGATGCTCATTGATAAATTTCACGGCGTTGTCACTCACCGCATCTGTAAAATGATAAGGCTCTGTGGGCTGATAATCATCATCATTTCGAATCGTAATTGGGTCGTTATCACGTGTTAGCGAATTGGGATCCCACAGGCTCGATGCACCATTGATGATCCCATAATATCGATCGAATCCGCGCTGTAATGGCCAGTTAAATTTGTCCGCCTCCGCTTTAGGAAATGTTTTCCCGGTAACATGCCATTTCCCAACGCAGTACGTCGCATATCCCTCCGGTTGCAACACCTCGGCGATCGTGGCACACGAATCGTTAAGTTCGCCCCGATATCCTTCCACACCACGGTCGGCAACCATATGGCCAATGCCTGCCTGATGCGGATACAACCCAGTCAACAAAGATGCCCGCGTCGGACAACATCGACCGGTATTATAAAACTGCGTAAACCTCAACCCATTCCTCGCTAATCCGTCGAGTACCGGTGTCTTAATTTCGCTGCCGTAACATCCAATATCGGAATACCCCATATCGTCCGATAAAATCAAAATAATATTTGGACGCTGAGCAAACATCGGTCCTGACATCAAAACCAACAAGGTAACCGCCAAACTAAAAACTTTAATCATGGTGTGTTCCATCAAATGAAATACAAATAAATATCGCTGCAAACTTTACTCAAATCTCCACTGCCTTCGTTGCCGTGGACGTTCAAATTCAACACTCAGGATTAGCCGATCTAATCCACACGGACATCTTAACCAAATTGGTCATAAGCCTGCTTTTTACTCAGCACTTTCGCTTTGATGTAACCATGCGCCAATGACTCACCAAACGGATCGACATAAACCCGCCCTCGCTTTGTTTTGTCGGCATCCACGTTGAGTACATGGATGTTAAATATATAGGCACTCTGTGAACTAGCTTTGAACCAATGAATGTTATCCCGGTAGTCGGACACAGTAGAGTAATCGCCCACCCCGAATTTTTGATCAAGAGTCGGCTTGATGATCATGAAGTCTTCGCCATCCTCAACCCGATCGTAATGTCGACCGTGGCAATCACCTTTAAGCACGAGAAAAGCGGTCGCCATGTTGTAATGGCCATGAGGTGCAACCGAACGATTCTTTTTCAACGCAAAAATCTGATGGCCGAAAACAAGCTTCGTTGGCAAGCCTTCGACTTCAGGAAATCGCTTGCTTACGGCACGCTCGCCGCGGCCACTGAGAGGGAGGTTTTTGGTTAACTTCTCAAAGTCAACGAATTTCATCAAATCCGTCAAATTGACTTTCGCCATCAATTTTTCGACTTGTTCTTGCCACTCGACCTGAGTCAATTTGCGATTCTTGATATCGTTTCCGAGAGTATTGAGTTCCGCCAACCAAGCCGCGGCAAGCGGTTTGATCTCGTCCGAGAAAACGCCGCGGCAAAACAGAGACTCCAGGAGCGAAAACGTCAATGTGGAACCAAGCACACCTTGGTTAAAAGTCCGACGATTGAGATTCGACATTAGTTGCCTCCAATTGAACCTGATTGAGGAAACTAACATCTTAGACGGCTAAGCATGCAATTGCCATCAAACGTCGGAGGCCAATTAGGCGAGTTGATACACCTCTCCATCACTCGCATCCTGCTTTTCCTGCATCCACAGTTGATTTGCCTTTACAGCCTTCGATTCATAGGCCTCATCAAACAATTCGTAATGGACGTTGCGTTGCCGTGGTGTAAATCCAAGTGTAGAAATTGCCTCTCGCATTTGCTCAAGTGACAAGTAATGAACTGTCCCCGCCTCTGCAACTACGTTCTCTTCAATCATCAAACTACCCATGTCGTTGGCTCCGTAGACCAACGCGAGTTGTCCGATCTTTAAACCCTGGGTGACCCAACTGGATTGGATATTAGGAATATTGTCGAGGTACAAACGCGCGATGGCTTGCATTTTTAAATACTCAAATGCCCCCAGCGGTTTAACGTCTGACATTTGCGTATTGTCCGGCTGAAAAGTCCAGCAGATAAACGCTTTAAAACCACCGGTCTCGTCTTGCAGTTGTCGCAATCGATCGAGATGCTCAATACGCTCCTGCTTCGTCTCCACGTGTCCAAACATCATCGTGGCGCTACTCTTGCCACCAAGTTGGTGCCAGACACGCATTACATCGAGCCAATTATCAGAATTGACTTTTCCACGAGTGATCGCGTCGCGGACACGGTCTACCAGGATCTCAGCGCCGCCTCCGGGTAAACTTCCCAGCCCCGCCGCCTTAAGCCGCGTCAGAACCTCTTCCAGAGAACAATTATTTACCTTGGTAAAATGGTAAATTTCTGGCGGACTAAATCCGTGAATGTTTAACTGAGGGAAGTGAGATTTAATGTCCGAGAGCATCTCCTCGTACCAATCCAATTTGTACTTGGGATGCAAACCACCCTGCAACAAAATTTGATCGCCACCAAGGGCTACAGTCTCTCGGATTTTTTCAAGCAACTCCGCACGATCCAGCACGTAACCCTCAGGATCCTTGGGGCCGCGATAAAATGCGCAGAAATTGCAAACCGCAGTGCAAACATTCGTGTAGTTGATATTTCGATCGATGTTGTAGGTGCGATAAGACTCGGGATGCAGACGCCGTGTGACTGCATTAGCTGCAGAGCCCAGCAATGCCAGATCATTACACTCGGTCAATGCGAGTCCCTCTTCGGGAGTCAGCCGCTCTCCGGCAACAGATTTTTCAAGCAGTTTGGCAATCATGAAATTGTAATTGGTAAGATTGTGGTATCAGTTGAAGCTCAGAAGCATGACGAAAGAATTGATCCATTCCCGCTTTCTCGTCCACTCCTAAATGAAAATGTAAATAATCCTGCAGGTACTGAACGCATTCCTGTTCCTGCAAAGCATACTCGCCATGGTACGCGCGAGAAATTGATTCGATGGAATTCAATCCAAAATCACGAGATTCCGACAAAACTCGGTCGAGTCGATCGAGGTCGGCATCGGCCCACGCTGCCCACACAGCAAACACAAAGGGCCGCCCGGACCACTGATTCCATGCTTCTCCAAGATCCCAAACATAAGGGAAATTCTCGTCCGTAGCATTCATCGCCCGATCACCAATGATCAACGCCGCATCAGCAGATGTCTTTCGCCAATCATCATGAATCGCAAGAGAGTGACAGTTTGGTGTCACCCCAAATTTTTTATCTAAAAATACACGGGTCAGTGCGCGACTCGTTCGCGAACCCTCATCCAAGGCAAGTGTCTTAATCTTTTCGGCCGGAACGCGACTCATAAGCTTTACACTCCAAACCGGCCCCCGACAGGCAATACAGGCATCGGAAACAATCACGTAGTCTGGATTACTGACAGCTTCCACGACTGGAATCAGAGCCGCGTCGAAATGTCGGGCTGATAGGCGGTCCGCAAGCCGGCTTGGCAGATCAAAAATGACCTCAAAATCATGCTGGTCCTTGAGCCCGGCTACCAGGGGTTTGGTGTTTAAGTAGGAAACCGCGCCAATTTTGGGTCGACCCATGGGTCACTTTCAAGCCTGAAACTCGGGGTGTGCTCAACATTTTAAACCGCGATGCGAGTTGATTAAAGGCAGCTTACAAAAGCATCGGCCATTCCATGCCTACAACTCTCGCCCGCCAACCCACAAAATCCGATTCCCGCCCAGTGATGAAATCACAGAAGAACCTGAAATTGCCTCTCGACCCTGTTTTAACCGCATCGATCTACCCTCTGTAACGTGCACAAAAACCGCCAATTTTGCCAAAACGAACGAAAACGAGTCGTTTTAAACTCACTGATTCGCCTTTATTCGGACGACGCCAGGCTTGCGATCCAGCCACACCTTCACGCGATTGCCGTATTCATTCGGTAATTTGTACGCTTTGTACCGACTAGAGCCAGATCGTCGACCTTGCCCATTGGCGAAACTTTTTTAACACTGACAAAAACAAGGCATTCTCGGGTTGTATTGGTCGAAACTAATATTGACCGCTAATTATCAGGAGAGCAATGTGCGTTTTTCATCCACCCTCATTTTTCTGACCACCCTATTTTCCGGTTATTTTTGCATCGCAACGGATGCAAACGCTCAACAGGTCATCTACCAAAACGAGAATTGCGCTCCGACGGAATTCTACAAACCAAGTGACCCGTGGACCCGCGGAAAACTGTTCAACATCCAGACGGGGAACACCGGCCTCTTCTTTAACTGCGACGGCGAACAGGCAAAACGCTACTCCCCGTACATTTGCTGGAAGCCAATCACAGAGAAAGCTCTTCCGACCAGAACAGGTATCTGGAATTCGATTAAACAAGACATTGCAGAAGTCAAGCAACGGGTGAGAGACGGCTCTTGCTGTGACCTTGGCTGTACTTGTGCCGATTGCCACAAAGCGAGGAAAAACGGTGACATCGGCGGGTGTGCATCCTCGGTTAACGGCGGCGGCAACCAGTGCAGTCAACCATCTTGCCAAAGCTGTGCCAGCAACACTCCGCCCATTGTAACTCCCACCGTCGACAACGCTAAACCAGCGACGCCACTTTCGAACACCGCCGCCATCCGCAACGTTTCCACCATCCAGTCATCGCGACGCCCCATCGTCCCTGCCAAAGCTGAGGTAACAAACCATGGCAAGAAGTTTGGTTTAATTCAATACCGCAAGCCACCAATCACCTCCGCCAACAATTAACAAGCGGAACAAAAGGCCACCTGGAAATTCAAATTGAGAGACTGGCACCTCGGCCACTCCAGCGGTTAATTAGCCATCGAATGCTAACGCCTGCTGGAGGTCTTCAATAATGTCGCTGCTATTTTCAATGCCGCATGCGAGCCGGATCATATTGTCGGAAATCCCAAACGACTTTCTCTCTTCGGGGCCATATCCCCAATAGCTCATCACCAGCGGTTGCTCAATTAGGGATTCGACCCCTCCAAGGCTTGGAGCAATCCTCGCTAACTTCGCGCGGTCAACAACTTTTGACGTCTCTTTCCAATCCGCATCTGCGACTTCGAACGTTACCAGACCCCCGAATCCACGCATCGTCTCTTTGGCTATTTGATAATCTCGATGCGAGGGAAGGCCTGGATAGAGTACGCGAGAGACCCGCGGGTGGCTTTCGAGAAACTCCGCCACGCACTGCCCATTCTCATTGTGACGCTGCATCCTAAGTTCAAACGTTTTCAATCCTCGCTCGAGAAGGTAACAGTTGTGTGGCGAATTAACCGAGCCCGTCACACCACGCAAAGCGCGAATATCGGCCAGTTTTTCCGAGCAACCCAAGACAATTCCAGCCAACAGATCATTGTGCCCACCCAAATACTTAGTGGCCGAGTGCACAACATAATCAACTCCAAAATTGATGGGCCGCACATTAAAGGGAGTTGCAAGCGTTGCATCAATCAATGTTTCGACTTGATACTTTTCTCCAATTCCAGCGAAACGCTCGAGATCAAGAATACTCAAATGTGGGTTCGTCGGAGACTCACTTACCAACAATTTGGTTTTGGAATTTATCGCGGATTCCATTGCGGCATAATCGCCAGTCTTTACCTGACGGGTGACAATTCCAAATCGGGAGAGGTGTTTTTTGCAATATTCTCTCGAGCGATGGTAACACTCATCAAAAAATATGATCTCATCGCCGGAACTCAATTTTGCGTTGAACAAACCAACGAGGGCAGCCATTCCACTAGAAAACAGAATCCCTTCCTCCGCGTTTTCCAGAGCTGCCAATTTCCTCTCAACGACCTGTTCGCCGGGAACGCCGTACCGACCATACTCGCCACGGTCCTCGTCGTTTTCGATGAAATTGATAATGCTCTGAGTGTCAGTAAACGTAAAGGTCGACGCCAAAACAACGGGATCGGTAATCGAATTGGCCACCTTTTGTCGTTGCTCGCCGGCGTGCACCGACAACGTCGAAACCCCAACCGCGCGACCGTCCACTGGATCAAAATTTATTGCTCTGCTTTGCTTGCTTGACACGCTATGTTAACCCTACTCAAAAATAGAAATCGCAACCACCAATTTCGCGCATAAAAAATTACGTCAAAACGGCGGAGGTAAAACAGAGAGAGTTAGCGATTGCAAAACCTGCAAAGAACTGCCCGAAGGCAGAGTGCGTCCCACCCTAGTGCAATTGCAGTTGGTGAGGTTGAAGGCTCTTTAGCAGATAAAGGCTGCAAGCGGCTAACAAATCCCTATGGCCGAAGTATACCCAACAAATAATCGTTCTTGCAAGAATAAATTCGAATTAATGTGCAGGAGCAAACAACGGCGGATTCGCAACCAAAGGATCGCTGCAAAACGGCATTTAACCCCGCAAATTTAGATCTGAAACAAAACATCGAGATTTCCGGTGGCAACGCGTCCCACGCCCCAACGATGAAAGTGAAACAGATCACGCCAACAATCCGCCAAGATCGTCCTCCATGGTTTTATACGGCATGCCAACTCACGGGTGATCGTTTTGTGAAAACATTCGTCACCGAGTCCGTTTGCAAAAATTGATCCAATGCCTATCTTACAGTTATGACAAAACTCAACCGAGAAGAGCTAATCCGTTTAGTGGATCACATCATGACGACCAGCGGGTGCATCGTCGATGTGGACGCATTGCTTAGTCGTCTTGAACAAAATGTACCGCACCCCAATGTCAGTGAGCTAATTTTCAATCCGCCCAGCGGGAAAGCAATGACAGCCGAACAAATTGTTGACCTCGCGCTCAGCTACTAAAAAATCTTAACCCACCCTCAATAACCCAACGCATCCTCAACCTTGGAGAGCTTTGAACCCATGAAACGACGTACCTTTTTAAAATCAACTTCCGGCATCGCTTCCGTCGCAATCGCATCCTCACTTACAAACTCTATCATGGCATTCCCTCATTCTCTTCCTGACAACAGCAAGTACAAGAAGACAATTGGCCTGCAATTATGGACTGTTCGAAACCAGATGCAGGAGGACAAACAAAAAACGCTTAAATCGATCTCAGATGCCGGCTACTATCAAGTGGAACTCGGCGACACCAACGACGCCGCTGAACTCCTTCCAATCTGCAAAGACCTAGGCTTGGCTGTAACTTCTAGTTTCCTCAATTGGCAAGCGGTCTGCACTCCGGATGCCAAAGGAGTGCCGTCGCTCGACAAAATACTCGAGCAAGCTCAGAAGGCTAATCTCAAGCATCTAGTGTTTGGATATATCAATAAACCCAATCGTCAGACGGCGGACCAATTCAAACGTTATGCAGAAACTTCAAATCAATTCGGAGAAAAATGTGCCAAATCCGGCATTCAGCTGTGTTACCACAATCACTCTTTTGAATTCGCTCCACTCGAAAATGGAAAAACCGGATTTGACTTGCTGATCGAGGAGTTTGACAAAAATCATTGCAAATTTGAACTTGACGTTTTTTGGGCAAAAATTGGAGGCTGGGATCCTATCGAGACGCTTAACAGACTCAATGGACGCGTGTCCCAAGTCCACCTGAAAGATCTCAAGACTGGTTCGAAAACCTGTTTTGATGAAGGCCAAGTTCCACACGAAGCTTTCAAAGAACTGGGCAATGGCAGTATTAACATGGCTGAAGTCATGGCCGTCTCCGAAAAAATTGGTGTCGAGCAATGCCACGTTGAACAGGATCAATCTCCTAATCCGATCGTCAGTATCGGGCAAAGTATTGACCACCTCAATACGCTATAAGGCTTGAGAAAACTTTTTGACATCACCACCCAAACAATCTGAGAATGCCCCTGCCTCTCTGCGCGGTTACACGCGTGGATTGGCAGGATTCGCGATTTTGTTGTTTGCATCCTCTTGGAAGTTGTGGACGCCTCAAAATATTTTCCCGCAAATCCCGTTTCTGGCGTCCCTAATCACAACGCCTACTTGGGTCGATTGGCTTTGCCTTGGATTGTCTTTGGCTGCTCTTGTGGTTTGCTTGCTTGCCAAAGAAGGCAGAACACTAACTGGCGGGCTGTTTTTATTCGCCGCATCCACCACGGCACTGATCCTCTTGGATCAGCATCGCCTCCAACCATGGGCCTACCAAATGGTGATCGTCGCAATCATCATTTCCACCTCTGCAAAATCAAACGCGATTCGCCGAATCCAAATCATCACGGTCAGTATTTATATTTTTTCGGGAGTAAGCAAACTGGATTACCAGTTTGTCCATACCGTTGGGGATCAAATGCTCTCGGCTCTCGTTGGCCTTCTTGGATTTACAACTGAAAACTGGCCAACCCAAGCAAAAAACATCGCTGTTCTTTGTCTCCCATTTACCGAAATTCTGATTGGCATTGGATTGCTAATTCCCAAGACTCGAAGTTTGGCGATGGCCGGTGCTGTAACAATGCACGCAGCCTTAATATTATTATTGTTTAAAGATGTGAGTGGATCCGGCGTCTTAATCTGGAATCTATTCTTCATCTTTCAAATCATCTGGATCTTTTATCGACAGCCAAAATCGATTCCCCAAGCCGCTCAAAGCCCACCTCTGACAGACTCTCTCGGCTACTTAATCACGCTGGGTGTCGTAGTCTTCCCCCTAACTCAACCTTGGGGGATTTGTGACCATTGGCCTGCGTGGCAAGTTTATGCTCCGCGATGCAGCCGCGCCAAACTTGACAGTCCGCTAGATGACAATGAGCTCTGGAGCAACTTTGAGAAATGGTCAAACCAAACACTGGCAGTTCCAGTTTACCCTCAGGCAAGATTTGAATTCGCCGTGGCAGTTGCAGCTCAACAGAAATTCAATAGATCACGTGGGCTTCCAATCGAAGTCTCGGAAGCTTCCAACCGCTGGAACGGAACCCGTGTTTCCAAACGAATCGCGGGAGACCAAATAAAAATGCAAATACGTCAGTACTGGCTCAACACCCGCGCAAGAGAGACCTGGACTGAGAAAACAGAAGAGACGCCGGACTAAACGATCAGTTTAAGTTCAACCGACGCGTCGATTAGGATGGCGATCAACGAGCACAGTTTCAGGCACCGGAGCTTTGACAAGCTTTAATTTCGACGGCGTAATAAGAGGCCTTTCGAACACAACTCGATTCGAACGCCGATCCCGCGTGAAACGTTGCTCTCCGATCATCTTCTGTTTTGAGTCCGCCCAATGCTGAGCCTCATCGGTAAGATCATTCATTAATCCTTGAGCACCCAACCGAAAAGCATCCAATGTTTCCCTACGAGCTTTTCTTGGCACGCGAATCTTCGGACCAAAAATCACACGCACGCGGGACAGCGGTCGAGGAATGGCGAACTTATCCCAGGTCGACAAACGATAGGGATTACTGATTCCGACACCCACCGGAACCAAGGGCATGCCGAGCAGCGAAGCTAAGTAGACAGGCCCCATCGCCATCTCGCGGCGTGGTCCGCGGGGACCGTCAGGGGTCATCGCAATACTGGAAAACTTTGAATTCGTTTTCATTGCGCGAATGGCAGCGGCGCCGCCGCGACTGGTGCTGCCTCGTACAATGTTCAAACCTAAAGACTCAGCTGTTTGGTTGACCAATTCGCCGTCGCGATGTTGCGAACAAAGAACTGTTAAAGGCGTGTGCCCCCACCGAGGAAGAATCACAACAATGTACTCGTGCCAAAACGAGAAAATCACGTGTTCGTTGTACTCCGAACGAACGGGATCTACCGTTTTATCATAATAGCGAATTCGAAAATTAATGAGGTCTAGCGCACGCGGCATTAACAGCGCGTTAATATGACCGGTGATTCGTTGACCTAACGTTGCATCTGACACGTCGCTTTAGCATCCTTACTAATCAAACAAACACAAAACTCAATAAGCAACTAATCCGTTCGTCCATCACGAATCAAATATCTCATTGGCTAACGCTAATTGCCCAAACCAAATCTGGCTCATTAAATAAATTTATCTTTGAAAAATACTCGACAATCTATTTTTCAATCATCCCAAACACCACGAAACACTTCCGTCGCCGGCCCTGTCATGAACACATGATTTGTCGATTCATCCCACTCGATCAACAACGTTCCACCGAGTAAATGATTGGTTATTTTTCGCTCCGTTTTTCCCGACAATACTCCCGCGACACACACTGCACTCGCACCCGTCCCGCAAGCCATCGTCTCCCCCGAACCTCGCTCCCAAGTTCGCTGACGAACTTCCGTTGGCGATACGATTTCGACAAACTCTACGTTGACTCTTTCAGGAAACCTCGCGTCACTTTCTATTTGCGAGCCAATTCTCAGAACTAGATCATCGGTCGCTTTGTCAACAAAAATAACACAATGAGGATTGCCCATTGAAACACAATTGACTGCAAATTCGTGGCCACCCACCGACAGCGGCACGTTAATCACATGATGATTAACTTCAGGATTCCCAGCAAGTGTAGTCGGGATCTCTGCCGCTAGCAGAATAGGCTCCCCCATATCCACTCGGACTTGTTGAACTTTACCGTTTTCATGCTCTACATCCAATGCCAAGATGCCAGCCCCCGTTTGGATTGTCATGTGGCTTTTCTGGCAGATTTCATGATCGAATACGTATTTAGCGACGCATCGAATCCCATTTCCGCACATGGCTGATTCGCTTCCATCGGCATTGAACATCCGCATTTCCGCATCCGCCACTTCCGATGGACAAATTAAAATCAAACCATCGGAACCGATTCCCTTATGGCGGTCGGCTACCGAAACCGCCAACGCCGCTGGATCTGCCGGGGTTGGCTCTTGGAAACAATCGATATAAACATAATCGTTTCCTGCGCCGTGCATTTTGGTGAATTGCATTTTTTGATACAGAGTTGAGTTGTGTGAGGAAATAAAAACGGTGCTAGGGAACCGCGTTAACATTCTCTCAAAACCTCGCAGCAGGGCAAGCCCGACGCGAATCCGCTTGAGTTAACAAGAACTGCGGCCGAGTAATTAGATCTCACACTTAATTGTCGGATGCGGGATTTTCAAATATTTTGATTCGCTGGCCGGTGTCCACATTTTCTCTAGTCGTTTTTTTCCCGCTAGGCCAAGTCACCTCGAGTTTGTCGATTTTCTCCGTGTCGCCCATACCGACATGAATGCTCTTAGAATTTACACCTGACAAACCTTCGCCACAGGATAGATGAAACATCCGCTTTTGCTTCTCACCATTTTGCCAAACCGCAACCGTCGCTCCATAAGCATCTCGCGGACTCCATTGCTCACTGGCAACAGCAGTTGTTTGCCCACCCACCAGTTCAATTTCGACGTAATTAGCTTTAAGACCTCGGTCACCAATCGTATTGCGAACCATCCTAAACCGCGGATGATTTGGACTGGTCACACCAAGATCGAGCCAACCGTCTTTATCGAAATCTAACAAAACGAACCCACGACCGTCTTCTCGAAAATCGGCACCAGAGACGAGCGAGTAGTCTTTGTAATTACCATCGCGGCGAAAGAAAATTCGGTTTCTCTCTCCGCCACTAAGAGAGTTGCTATTCAGGTACCGCTCGCCAGGTTGCGGATCATCAATCCACTCAAAATAAATGGTTCGCATTTCCTCCAACGGCCCCCACTCTTTCGCATTTGAAAACTCTTGTCCCCGACCCTCTCCGAAGCGAACCGCTTCACGCCAAAGACAACTTCACAAATCAATCTTTGTTTTCACTTCCTCGGGGGCAGAGTAGCATCCGCTTGGCACGTAAATATCCAAATTCCCGTCGTTATCGAAATCGGCAAACTGACCACCGTAGGACCATCCGACTCGGGCGACATGCTGTTCTCCCTCCTCATCTCCCGCCACCTGCTTAAAAACTCCCTCTTGATTCTCGAACAGAAAGTTTCCGTGAGCGGCAACTTTTAATCGTGGATCTGCGCCCTTAACCTGATCGACAATCCGATTACCGGCCTTTGAATACATATTGGATACATAAAGATCTAAGTCACCGTCGTTATCATAATCGCCCCATGAACAACCCATTCCAAAACCCATATCCATGGTGGGAATGACGTCCGAAGTGACGTCCGTAAATACCGGCTTGTAACTACCTCGCTCGGTATCATTTCGAAGAAAAACATCGGGGGCAAAGTCATTACAGATATAAAGATCGAGGTCGCCATCGGTGTCATAATCATTCCACGACGTTTGGTAGGAATTCCGATACTGTTTTAACCCGTCGTCCATCTTCACCCACTCAAAACTCTCTCCACGATTCATCAGCAAAATATTTGGCGGCCCCCCGCGATCGACAAACTTATCGTTTCCAAGAATTTTCAAACGAGTTTTGAGCTGCTCCTTTTCCCGCGTAACAAATCCAATCCAATCATCAATTGGCCCAGTTCCAGTGGCATAGGTACTCAAATAGAGATCCTCAAGCCCGTCTCGATTTAAATCTGCAACAGAGATTGCATTAACAAAACGGGTTTCCCGGAGCACTTCATTAATCGCCTCATGTGGCTTAAACTTCCCGCCAACATTTTCAAAAAACTGACTTGGAACCATCGACATGCCAATCAGCAAATCAGAGTCACCGTCGTTGTCAAAATCAAAGAAATATCCGCAAGTCGCCATTTCTGGCACATCGATGCCTACCGATTTCGTAACATCGACAAAGGTCTCATCGCCTTGATTTCGAAGTAATTGAACGGACTGCCAACGATCCGTCATGAATAGGTCCTCATACCCATCGTTATCGAAATCGACGACGCTGACTGAAGGATACTGCCCGACTGAACCCCAATCATTACAGCCTTTGAATTCGTCTCTGGCTTCCTTGATTGCCTGTGCTTCTACCATCTTGCCGTTTTCAAGCGAACGAACAATTTCCATCTCGCCGCAACGAGTGATAATTAAGTCTTCGTGGGTTGCTGTCGAGACTGCGTTCAAAGTCTCAACATCAGGAATTAAATCCGCGGTAACTTCCTCGAATAAATTCCCTGGCGAATTGATGACGGTAAACTTTTTTTGCTTCCAAGAAACCAGTTTCCAATCGTTTTCCGCAACCTCCTGCCACCCAAGGGTCTGATAGGCACGGACTCCTAGAGGCTCACCGTTTCGCAGCATCCGACCTTCAAATTTTGTCTCCATCTCGAACACACCAGACTCGTTAAACGAGCCTTTGAGAACACCCAGCTGTGTGTCGTCAAAACGTCCATTCTTGAGCAACGGCGCCCAGACTTCAGCAAACTCAATCAACTCAACTTCCGGGTTAATTGGCCAATACATAAAAGTCGCGAGTGAACCTTGCGAATTCCCCTCTGCCGAAGATAACAACGAGTCGATTGTCTGGTCTGCGATACCAACGTATTTGATCTTTCCCGACACTACAGCAGCGAGGTCAATCTGAGCGTCCTTGAGGGCGGTTGTCAGAATGCTCTTCTTGCCCGAGAGCCCCTGAATTACTGTCTCAGAGTCGGTAATTCCTCGAATTCGAAGTTGCTCGTTCGATAGTTCTGGCTCGTCGACCACAGCACGTTTCGCTTGTTTTGGAGGCGACGGAGCATCTCGGCACCCCACCATCAAAACAGTCGTAGCACAGGCCAACAGAGAGAAATAACCAAATTTAAATATCATATTTCCAGCCTTACGATGATGTTGGCCGCGTGCAACACCGCCGTGATTACCACTGAGTTTTGACAATTTGCCAATATGCCAAACCAATGCTTTCTTGTTTGTCTTATCTTACGCTAACCGGACTAATGCTCGAACGCCAACTTTTTTGCATGTTGTAATTCAGTGAACGATTAGGGCACCACCGATAACGACCTAGCCTGAACCAGATTAATCTAAGTACTCCAGTCGTCAGAAATAGCGATTTCAGTGACGAACGGCAAAACTGGTTCAACTGCCAAAACACACGACCGACCCCGGTTAGTCTGTGGACATCTCGGGGTTCTCAAAAATCGTAATCCGTTTTCCGGCAGCAACATTCTCAAGAACAGAAACTTTTCCGCTGGGCCACAAAACTTCGATTCGGTCAACTGACTTCAGGCTCCCCAACCCAACATGAATTCTCTGAGCGTTGACCCCCGAAAGCCCTTCGCCACATGAAAGCTGGAACAGCCGCTCAGTTCCCGCCGTCGTCACTTTCACCGTCGCGCCAAAAGCGTCTCGCGAACTCCACTCGCCGCTGGGCACCGCTGAGGTTTGCCCACCGACGAGCGAGATTTCGAGAAACTGATTGTCGATCTTGGCCAGATCTCCAATCTTATTCCTTACGATTCTAAACCTAGGATGGTTCGAACTGGCGACACCAAGATCAAGCCAGCCGTCGCGGTCGTAATCAAACAGAACAAAACTTCGACCGTCCGAGAGAAAATCCGCCCCCGAAACAAGTGAGAGATCTTGATAATTACCGTCTCTTTGGAAAAAAATCCGGTTTCGTTCCTTACCACTTAACGAATTACTATTGAGGTGCCGCTCGCCCTCTGGAGGCTTATCCGTCCACTCAAAAAAGATCGTCCGAGTCGACTCCAACGACCCCCATTGCTCAGCCATCGAAAATTCAGATTCACGTCCCACACCGAAGCGAACTGCCTCGCGCCATAGACAACTTCACAAATCGATCTTGGTTTTCACCTCGGTAGGCGCTGAATAGCACCCGCTGGGCACGTAGAGATCAAGTTCACCATCATTGTCAAAATCAGCGAATTGCCCGCCGAATGACCAACCTACCCGAGCGACATGCTGCTGACCTTCACCAGGCCCGGCAATTTGCCGAAATTTACCGCCCTCGTTCTCGAACAAAAAATTACCGTGAGCCGACACCTTGAGCCTCGGGTCCGAACCTTCAATTTGATCAACGATTCGATTGCCCGCCTTCGAATACATGTTCGAGACGTACAAATCAAGGTCGCCATCATTATTAAAATCTCCCCACGAACACCCCATCCCAAACCCCATATCCATCGTTGGTATGATGTCTTGGGTGACATCCACAAACTCGGGTTTGAAACTTCCTTGCGTAGTATCATTTCTCAAAAACACATCAGGGGCAAAGTCATTACAAACATAGAGATCCGGATCTCCGTCGCTGTCGTAATCCACCCAAGAACTTTGATAGGACCCCCGATATTGCTTCAGCTCATCCGAGATCTTTGACCACTCAAAATTTCCACCGCGATTCATTAGTAAGATGTTGGGCGGTCCACCCCGATCCACAAACTTGTCAGCCCGTTCAATCTTCAAACGCGTTTTCAGTTGCTCTTTTTCCGTGGTAATGAACCCAATCCAATCTTCAATTGGCCCAGTTCCGGTCGCGTAAGTGCTCAAGTACAAATCCAATAAACCATCACGATTTATATCAGCTACGGATATCGCGTTTACACAACGGGCGTTCTTTAAAACTTCATTTATTTCGGCATGAGGAATAAATTTCCCACCGTCATTTTCATAAAACAAGCTTGGTACAAGCGACAGGCCGAGGATCAGATCAGCGTCGCCGTCGTTGTCATAATCAAAGAAATAACCACAAGTCACCATCTCGTCTATTTCAAGCCCAACCTCGCTGGTCACATCGGTAAACGTACCGTCACCGTTACTTCGTAGCATTTGCGGCGGTTGCCACCGATCAGTCACGAACAAATCATCGAAACCGTCTTGATTGAAATCAACAGAACTGACTGCGGGATATTGCCCCACTGAAGTCCAGTCATTACAGCCTTTAAAGTCCGGACGCGCCGCGAAATTTGCGACCATCTCCTCTTTTTGCTTTTGAGATTGCCCGCCAGACGCATCGGCTAGACGCACGGATTCCTCCAACTCATCACACCGCTGGATAATTAATTGTTCATGCGAAGCGGTCGACAGCTTTTTAAACGTTTCGGGATCCGTAATCGCCTTACTGGTAACGTCTTCAAACAAAGGTGAAATCGAATTAATAACTTTCAATTTCTCTTGGTTCCACTCAGCTATCTTCCAGTCGTCGACGTCAGAGCGATGCCACACCAAAGTCTGATAACCAATCACACCCAAAAGCGAGCCATCAGTAGTGCGAATTCGTCCTTCAAACTTCGTCGCCATTTCGAAATCGCCGTTGGGCAACACGGATCCCGACAGCACTCCGAACTGGGCGTTTTCGAATTTATCTTGGCGTAACAGAGGTCGCCAAATTTCCCGAAGACTCAACGATTGCTGCTCCTCAGAAATTGGCCATAAAATTTCTGACGCCAGCCCCTGCCCAGCGAGAGGTGATTTGGAAATGTCAGCTGCAGACTCTTTTAGTAAATCTTGAAAATTTACATCCTTCAGGCCAAGACACTGCACCGCTTCAACCACAAATGCAGACGTATCAACGTCTGAATTAATCAGGGATCGCCCGAGCATGCTTTTCTTCGCAGATAAAGACTGGATTAAAGTCTCAGAATCTGTAATCCCCTGAATGCTCACCTGTTCTGGCGAGAGAGATACGTTATCCACAACCTTGGGGGGAGTGTCGGATTTCTTGACTGGCTCAGTGCTCCCAGTACACCCCAGAAAAGCAAAACTAAAAAAGGCGAAACCAAGTCCAACGTTTAAGATTCCATTGCGTACATTCATGCCTTCAGACTATCGACCACGACCGAGAAGGTCAAATAAACCAAAGTGAGTTCATTCAAAATTGAATGAACTACTCAGTTCCCCATTCGTTCATCACCGTTGCATTGACCTGCGAAGGCACGAATCGCCGATAACCCCACAGTTCCATTGCGTGTTTTCAAGATTTGCGCCTCAAAGCGACAACTGGAGCCAATTACGCGACAATGAAATTTGGCAGATTTAACAATGGTGAACGGTATGTAAGTACGAGTACAAAAAAACCCGCAGTTTAAACTGCGGGTTTCAATGTTCTCGTCGTTGGCTACAGCGACTATTCGTCACCAGCCTTTAACCACGGTGTCAGCGTTGGTGTGTACTCACAGATCTCGTCGTCACCAAAATAGAGACTAATCTCTCGTGCCGATGCTTCCGGACCATCCGAGGCGTGCACCAGATTCATTTGGCGACTGCTACTAAAATCACCACGAATCGTGCCAGAGGCCGCTTTCAACCCGTTAGTTGCCCCAAGCATGTCACGCACCACTCGGATAACTTCGAGGCCTTCAACCACCATTGCCACCACTGGGGCACCGGTAATAAATTCCTCAAGACCAGGATAAAAAGGCTTTTCTACATGCTCAGCGTAGTGCTGCTTGGACAGTTCAGGGGTCACCTGGATCAACTTCATTGCAATGATGTTGATGGCCTTTTCCTCAAATCGGGAAATAATGGTGCCCACGAGACGCCGTTGAACGCAGTCGGGCTTGAGTAATACGAGTGATCTTTCCATCGCAGTAGATTAACCTCGGTTAAGTGTTTGTGAATGTATTGGTGGCGGAATTAATTGCCAAAAAGCGGCCGCGAGGCGGATTCTAACAGATGTTTTCCCCTTTCGAAAACCGGTCATATCTGGGAAACTTTATCTGTTCACTATTTGAACGAGGACCGAAAAGGAGCGGAGAACGCCCCCTTCGCCTCGTTCTAAATTGGTGAATACGTACATCCACCGGGGCGATGTCGTCAGGACCCCGATCGACTGGTACATTTTAAGTACTGTTATCGATAAAAAACGACACAATTGTGGTGCCAAAGTCAAACGTGATTTTGCCGCACGATCCGACTACCGTCCGAGTTTGTTACGAGTTTCGAATGATTAGTGCCAACGAACAGTTTCCACCCACGCAAAAACCTTCTGAATCCGTGTCCGGTGTAACCGTCCGCCTCGCCGGTGACTCTGGCGACGGCATGCAACTGCTGGGAACCCAACTCACCAACACCTCCGCTTTGTCGGGCAACGATGTCGCAACGTTTCCAGACTTTCCAGCAGAAATCCGGGCTCCGCGAGGAACGCGGGCTGGTGTCAGCGGTTTTCAGGTTCAGTTTTCTGCCGAAGAAATCTTTACTCCCGGCGATGGGCTTGATGCCCTTGTCTGCATGAACCCTGCGGCTTTAGTCACCAATCTCTCCGACCTGAAAGGGACAGGAATTTTGATCGTCAACTCGGATAGTTTTGACGCCAAAGATCTGAAGCTTGCCAAACTGGCAGAAAATCCACTCGAAGACGGTACCATTAAGAACTACCGAACGATCCGAGTCCCAATGACAACGCTGACCCGCGGAGCCGTTGAACCGACTGGCCTCTCCGTAAAATTGGCTGATCGCTGCAAAAACTTCTTTGCGATGGGCTTGGTGTTCTGGCTTTACGGTCGTGACGTAGAACCGACGCTGCGTTTCATCGAAAACAAATTCTCCTCTAAACCAGAAATCGCCGAGGCCAACCGTCTAGCCCTCAAAGCTGGCTGGCATTACGGGGAAACCACCGAAGATTTTGCTTCTACCTACCAAGTCCCGAAAGCCGAATTAAAACCCGGCACGTACCGAAATGTCATGGGCAATCAGGCGCTCGCATGGGGCTTGATTGCGGCATCCAAATTGAGTGGGAAAGAACTCTTTCTTGGCTCTTACCCGATCACACCCGCCAGCGATATCCTGCACGAATTAAGTAAACATAAACACTTCGGTGTAAGAACGTTCCAAGCCGAAGACGAGATTGCCGCCGTCTGCTCGGCCGTCGGGGCGGCCTTCGGCGGAAGCATGGCTGTCACCACCAGTAGCGGTCCCGGAATCGCACTCAAAGGCGAAGGGATGGGGCTTGGATTGATCCTCGAACTTCCGATGATTATTATCGACGTCCAGCGGGGCGGACCGAGTACCGGACTGCCAACCAAAACGGAACAGTCTGATTTAATGATGGCGATGTACGGCCGAAACGGCGAATCCCCATTACCAATCATCGCTGCCCGGAGTCCAAGTGACTGCTTTCAGGCTGCAATTGAAGCCTGGCAAGTCGCCACACGTTATATGACGCCCGTTGTGATTCTCTCCGATGGATACATCGCTAATGGAGCAGAACCCTGGAAGATTCCAGAAATCGACACACTTCCGAAAATCGAAGTTTGCCATCCCACCGAATTGAACGGGGATGATGAGTTCTTACCTTATAAACGCGACGAAAATTTAGCGCGTCCATGGGCTTTACCCGGCACTCCCGATCTTATGCACCGCGTGGGTGGTCTCGAGAAACAGGATGGTACCGGCAATGTGAGCTACGACCCAGCAAATCATCAGTACATGGTTGAAACCCGCGCGAAAAAAGTTGAGCTGGTTGCTGAATTCGTAGAAGAAGCTGAACTCGAAGGCAGTGACAACGGTACGCTCGTCATCAGTTGGGGCGGAACCTACGGTGCCTGCCACACCGCCGTACAAACCTGCGTCGCCGAAGGCATGAACGTTGGACACGTCCACCTCCGCTGGATCAACCCCTTCCCACGCAATCTGGAATCTTTGATTCGGCAATACGATCATATCGTCGTTCCCGAACTAAATACGGGACAAATGTCGGCACTGATCCGTCAGCAATTTCTTGTGGATGTTGTCGGCATCAATAAAATCCAAGGCAAACCCTTTGTCGTCAATGAAATCATCGACGGCATAAAAGCTGCCACACGCGAGGGCGTCAGCTAATCCCCAACTGCTGATCACCTTCTAACCCTCAATCCTTAATTCCAATTCAAAGTATTGAAATATGAGTACTGAACTACCTGTCCTGAAACCTGCTGACTTTGCTTCAGATCAAGACGTGCGATGGTGCCCCGGATGTGGCGACTATTCCATCCTCGCTCAAATGAAAAAAGTGCTTCCTGAACTTGGTTCCACCCGAGAAAACACCGTCTTCATTTCTGGGATCGGATGCTCCAGCCGATTCCCGTATTATATGAACACCTACGGCATGCACAGCATTCATGGTCGTGCCCCCGCCTTCGCAACCGGCCTCAAATCAACCCGCCCAGAACTAGACATCTGGGTAATCACCGGTGACGGCGATGCCTTGAGCATTGGCGGTAATCATTTCATGCATATCGTGCGACGAAATGTCGATGTAAATATTATCCTTTTCAACAACGCGATTTATGGACTAACCAAAGGTCAATACTCGCCAACTTCAAAAGTCGGTTCGGTTACCAAAAGCACGCCCCGCGGCTCGATCGACCACCCCTTGAACCCAATCTCCGTCGCCATTGCTGCAGAAGCCAGCTTCGTTGCCCGGTCTATCGACACCAATATCAAACATCTCGTGGCCATGATGAAACGTGCGGCCGCTCATAAAGGAACCTCTTTTTTAGAAGTTTACCAAAACTGCAATGTCTTTAATGATGGCATCTGGGACTATGCAAAAAACAAGAACACAAAAGCAGAAACGACGCTTCTGCTCGAGCACGGCAAGCCACTAATTTATGCGGGTGGCACCAAAGGGATTCAACTCAATGGATTTAATCCCGAAATTGTAGACCTTGCCAATGTAGCTCAGGACGACCTTCTGTTTCACGACGAGAAAGCTCCGAATTCCCAGCTTGCCTTCTTACTGAGCCGCATGCGACACCCGGAATTCCCGGAACCAATCGGCGTTTTCCGAGATGTCGACCGACCAACTTACGACGACATGATCAATTCGCAAGTCGAAGAGGCTGTGTCGGAAAAAGGGGCAGGGGAGCTACAAAACTTGTTCCACTCCGGTGACACTTGGCAGGTTGATTAAAGCGCGGGTGATTAAAGCAAGGGTGATTCGACTGACTCACTGGCACCACTGGTTTTGCTAACCGATTTCTGCAAACCTATTTTTGCAAACCTATTTCTGCAAAAGTCCAGATGGGCGTCGATTGAAGCCTACTGAACTGGCCCGAGAACTGGCTCGACCAGCCTCCAACATTGAATCTTGGGTGAAATTTTGAAAAACAAGATTCTTGTTGCCAGCGAGTACGGATCAGTTAATGGCGGCGAGAACTCATTCCTTACCCTCGTCGACGGCTTGCGGCAAAACGGATGGAACTTCCTCGCGGCAGTCCCCCAAGAGTCACCTTTCGCGAATCGATTACGCGCATGCAAGGTCGAAGTGGTTGACTTCTGCATGCACAACGCAGAGGGTGTCAAGAAATCACAGATAGAAATTCGCGAAGAATTTTCAGCACTCGCGACCAGCACAGCTTGCGACCTTGTTCATTGCAACAGCCTTTCAACCAGTCGCATCTGCGGACCGGTCTGCCGATCGCTTGGCATTCCCAGCCTTGGTTACCTGCGCGACATTTTAAAGCTAAGCAAGAAGGCGGTAGCCGACATCAATCAGATCGACCGGCTTATCGCCGTGTCCCAGGCAACAAAGCAGTGGCACTGCGAACAGGGACTTGATGCATCCCGCACTTCCGTTGTCCACAATGGCGTTGATAGCAAAACGTTCTTCCCTGACGAATGCACTTCGTCGACATCTGGAACGGCAACCTCTACGCTAACAGGCTCCCACCCAAGATTATTATTCGTAGGGCAAATTGGCATTCGTAAAGGAGTCGATTCCCTACTCGACGCATTTTTTAAAATTGCTCCAGAAATACCTACCGCCAAACTCGCCATTGTCGGCCAACGCTACTCTCAAAAACAAGAAGCAATCGAATACGAGAATAGACTAATCCAACAAGTCGACAATTCTCCGTTCGGCAGCCAGGTATCCTGGCTAGGCATTCGTGATGACATTCCCAAATTGATGCGGGAGTCAACCATCTTGATCCATCCCGCTCGCCAGGAACCTTTGGGACGCGTCCTTCTCGAATCAGCCGCCAGTGGTCTCCCAATGATTGCCACGAACGTTGGTGGAACATCAGAGATACTTTCGTCCCCAGAATTCAACGATTTGTTGGTTTCTCCAGAGAGTCCAATTGAGATCGCGAAAAAAGTCATCGAGCTGTCGAATTCAACACAAAAATTAAATTCCCTCAGCAGGCAATTGAGATCTATGGCGATGGCAAATTTTTCAGTGGAAAGCTGTGTCCAGAATATCGACCGGTATTACCGGCAGCTTCTAAATTTGAAATAGGTGCGAAAAAAGAAACGGGCTCTGTGAATAGGCTTCAAGACGACCTACCCGTCAACGATCTACTTCCAACCTTCCATCCCCAACAACCGCCGTTGCGATTAACGTTTAGTTCAAGACTCGGGTAGAACCGAAGACCGACGGGCTTTGGGGGGTCTGAAACGTATTTTCACGCTTAAACCGGCTAAACGGAAAAATCCACTCATGATTCCGCTGCAATCTCAATTCAATGGTTGAAGTTGCCCTAACCGAGTGCAAGAATAACGTTGTTGGACACAGAAAATCCCCTTCTTGGTAGCGTTATGTCGAAGATCACAAAAAATGACTTCATTAAAGGACTAAAACAAAGCGGGATCGTCGAATCAAGCCAACTCGAAGAGCTGCTTAGCAACAACACCACTGAGACACCCGAAGCTGTCGCCCAACTGTTAATCCGTGAAGAATTAATCACGACCTGGCAAGCCAAGTTCCTAATGACCGGCAGGACGAGGTTGGACGTCGGCAGTTACCGACTTCTCGAGCGCATTCAGCGAGATGAATTAGGCGATCGCTTGCTGGCGATCCATACCTCGTTGGCGCGAAAAGTCGATATTCAAATTCTTCCCGCGGCACTCACGGAAGACCAAAAAAATTGCGATCGATTTATCCAAAAAGCCAGCCTGGCCGCTCAATTAGACCACCCCAATCTGACCCATGTTTTCGACATTGACCAAGAAGGCGGAAGGTACTTCCTCGTTACCGAACATATCGAAGGCCAGACACTGGACCAATCGACATCCATCGAGTTTGACGAAGTACTTATTGCGAAAATAATTCAACAAGCGATTGATGGCCTGCAACACGCCCATCAATTAGAGGTCATACATGGATGGATCGGCCGAGCGGATTTGATTCTCGATGCCCAGCAAAATCTGAAAATCCAAAACCTTCCACTATCCCCTCTGCGACGACAACTCTCTGGCACCAAAGAACAATCAACGGTAGCGCAGGATTTTACCGCCATGGCAACGATTGGTCAGTCGCTGCTTAAAGAATCAAATCTGGAGGAATCTGATTTGGGCGTTGAGCTCTCCGGCCTGCTGTCAGAGCTACACGATGCTCCTCCTGAGTCGGTAAAAAACATTTCAGCCTCGCTGCTAAGCTTCATTCAAATGAATGCTGCTCCAGAACCCATGGATTTTGGCGGGTTTGACCATCCTGTTGCAAGCACGTCACTTACTCCACGCAAGAGAAAAGAAACTGAACCAGAAACGAATATTGAAGTCCCTCCAGTTCCCCAAGAACTGAGCGGGCTATCTCGCCTTTGGCGGGACAATCCGGTCGCAGTCATCGCGACATCCGGGGTTATCGCCCTGTTTTTAATCGTCGGTTCAGTTTTCGGCGTTATCGCCGCCCTGAATTCCACGACATCAGGCACGGTAGTTACCGCCCAAAAAGACAGCTTGTTGCTGCCAGTCCAGTCGCCTCTTGAGTCCACCTCCCCGGAAGGTACTGACGAGAAAAAGACTGGTCCGCCGACCGATGAAGAAATGGAAAAATTTCTAGACAACCTCGATAAAAAGAAATCGAACAAATCAGGAAACTCGCAAGAAACGAATCCTCGACCAACAAAACCCGCGCCGAAATCCGAACCACCTACCCCCCCCGGCAAAACGAAACCTCCCGCTAAATCAACTCCACCGAAAGCCGTAAAACCGGCGCCGAGAACCGACTTAACCGTCATCAAAGGAATCGCGGAAAAAACGCAAGGCGTCCTTAACAAGGGCAACGTCTCGACCATTGATCAGATGGCAAAAATGAGTCCGGCAGACATTCAACTGGCACTTCAAAAAGGTGGCCGGAATCCGGCAAAGGATCTAAGCGAATATCGACTTTGGATTCAACAGTCCAAAACAATCATTGGGGATACGTCTCCGATAAAAAAATCGCCACCAAGTGTCGCAACGACCAAACCCGCTCAGCCAGAAGCAGCAAAAACTCCATTTGCTAATTTCCCAGAGCGGTTCAGTTTACCGCCGATCGAAAATACAAAAGAGAAAAAACTTGCTGATCTTGTCATTAAACGACAGTACTTGCTTGGGGTTGAAATCATCTGTGAGGAAGGGGTCGCCCGTGGCAAACCCGTTTTTGAACTTGAGCGATCCAAAGACGATAAGCAGAAATGGAATGTAACGGTTCGTAAAAGTGCTAAGCAGCGACCGTTACCAATCGCAACGTTCCGAAAGTCGGAAAATGCATTTTTGTTTCAATGGCTTGCTGAAGCCACCACCGACAAAACTGCAGCCAAATTAGCGAGTAACCTGCGAAATTGTTTGTTGAAATTAAAACTTCCGGAAGACCAGGGAACCATCGTTTTTCTCCGAACTCCAATGAAAATCCGCGACCTGCGTCTCGACAAGGAATCATTTTCGAATGAGTTGGAACTATTGATTCCTGCCATGCCTGCACCCGAGACGATCGTTGTCGACGTTCTCCCGCTACGCATTAAAGGCGTGGAAACAGCCATCCCCAATTCTCGAATTGAAAAGAACATGCCTGCCACAGTCTGGTTAAAGCGAAGTGATAAGACTGGCTTCATGTGGATTCGAGTTGAAGGCGATCTTCGCTCAAAATTGACCCTTAAAAGTAATTTGGTAATGAGGGATTTCAACGGCAAGATCCAACCCGTTCAGTCGCCCAAAATGCTCGAAAGTCTCGCGGCTAATTTGGATAACATGAGAAGACAATCTCAAGGAATACTGCAAGCATACAGCAGTGCGAACCCTGGCCCCAATTTTGAAGCCCAAAGAAAAAATCTCGCAACGACCTATCAGAAACACAACCAGACCAACCAAAAACTCAGCGAATACCGCCAGACCATACCGAAAGTGATTGAACAGCCAATTACCGTCCGTATTTACGCCAAACTCGGAAATTATCAGATCCCGCTCGCAGTAACTGATCCTAAACTCCCGCAACCCGAAAAATAATCGGGACTCAGTATTTTACTGACCTTCAGTGCACTCATCACGTGTTATCGAAGCGGTCTGGATGATCACGGGATGACCCGCCGCATAAATGCTCTACCACCCGCAAACTAACGGTGGGTGACGATAATTTACTTTGGCCGGCCTTCAAGATCTCCCTGATGTTCTTTCAACTCTCTATCCGATAAAATCAGAATCTGATACCTCAACAGAAATCAAGAAACTGAGCACGATGATAAGAGTCGGAATTGTAGGCGGCACCGGATACACCGCATTGGAACTCATCAAAATCCTGCTGCGCCATCCCGATGTTTGCATTACGAAATTAACATCGAGAGATGAGTCCTGTCCGCCACTTTCGGAAGTGCACCCACAGATCCGTGAACGGCTAGAACTGAATTTCTCTATCTTTGAAATCGAATCGTTTGCCGAACAGGTTGATTTTGCG
This sequence comes from Mariniblastus sp., assembly GCA_029251085.1. Lineage (GTDB taxonomy): Bacteria > Planctomycetota > Planctomycetia > Pirellulales > Pirellulaceae > Mariniblastus. Next base: position 19,772 of record JAQXDZ010000008.1, on the reverse strand, counting down.
TTCTGTTGTCTTCCGCATGCGGCCTCGGCGCAAATCGTCAAACAACTCCTCGAACGTGGAATCAAAGTAGTTGATTTCAGCGCCGACTATCGACTAAATGACACTACCACTTTTGAAAAGTGGTACGAAGTCGAGCACCCAGATGCAAATCGCGTCGGCTCCGTTCCTTATGGAATTCCAGAACTATTTCGTTCTGACATTCAGAACGCCGAACTGGTCGCGAATCCCGGTTGCTTTCCAAGCTCCGCGTTACTTCCTCTAGTGCCGCTGTTAAGTCAAAGCCTGATCGAATCGACCCCGGTTATCATTGATTCCAAAACAGGTGTTTCGGGAGCAGGGCGAAAACCAAATCTTAAATTTCACTATCCCGAATGCAACGAGTCGGTCGCTGCCTACGGTGTTGGCAAGCATCGACACATGCCTGAAATCAATCAAATTATCGCCCGTGTTTGCAACCAGGAAATTTCTGCAACGTTCACTCCGCATTTAATTCCCATGGATCGTGGCATCCTCTCAACGATTTACGTAACCCCTAAACAGGGAGTCAATGCGAGTGCCCTTCAAGACCAGCTAAACGATTTTTATCGTGATGAAACGTTTGTACGAATAAGTGATACGCTACCCAAAACGAAAGACGTCACGCATACGAATTACTGCGACATTTCAATTTCACAGTGCGGAGAATTTGCGGTGATCGTAAGCGTCCTCGACAACCTTATTAAAGGAGCCTCAGGAGCTGCGGTTCAAAATTTCAATATTATGCTGGGACTTCCCGAGACAACCGGACTCATTTAACCCCACGTTGTTTCGCTCAAAGTCATGACGTCGCTAGGGACTTGCCTTCTCATCGTCACCGGCCAGCTAAACAAACTACTAATCAATTAGAACACTACTAACTCGGATGATTGAGATGGGACTTCCCGGCGGCTTTGAATTCACTGGCATTGCCTGCGGCATTAAGCCGTCGGGTAAACTGGACCTTGCGGTTGTTTCCTCGCAAACCCCCTGCGTCGCGGCAGGAGTTTATACCCAGAATATCGTCAGAGCGGCAAGCATTGAATGGAACCAGCAACGAACACCTACCGAAGGTTTTAGAGCGCTCGTCATCAACTCAGGCAATGCCAACGCGTGTACGGGGCAGCGAGGAATCGACGACAACCAAACCATCGCGGCGATCGCGGCCAAACATTTAGGTGCGGACGAAAATCAAGTGCTGGTTCTTTCCACGGGTGTGATCGGTCAACACCTTCCCATGCAGGAGACGACCAACGGAATCGCACAAGCCATCTCTGAACAAGGCGGGTCTCAAGATCATTTTGAACGTGCGACCATGGCAATCCTGACGACAGACAAAGGTCCCAAAACAATTGAGTCGGTAGTGTCAACAAAATCTGGAGACATCAACATTGCGGGAATGGCCAAGGGAGCCGGAATGATCGGTCCGAAAATGGCAACGATGCTTGCCATTATTATCTCAGACGCAAAGATCAGCTCCGATAGTGCTCAGCAAATTTTAAATCGTGCCGTTGAGCAATCGTTCAATCGAATCAGCGTGGAAGGGCACACCAGTACTAATGATGCTTTGGTGATGATCTGCAATGGAAATTCTGAAATTGAGGTCGAGTCTGAGGAGTCGCTTCAGGAATTTGAGAAAGCCGTCACTGAAAATTGCATTCAACTTGCAAAACAGATTCCAGCCGATGGCGAAGGGGCGAGTCACTTAATTACCATCGACATACACGGGGCGACCAACGATCAACAAGCCGATAGTGTGGCTCGAACTGTTGCGGCCAGTGCACTCGTGAAAACAGCAATCACTGGCTCCGACCCCAACTGGGGACGTATTGTCTCCGCCGCTGGTTACGCGGGGGCCGAAATGGACGTTTCGATGACCAGCCTCAAACTCAATGGCTTTCTTGTTTTTGACAATGGGCAGCCCGTCCATTTCGATGAAAAACAAGTCAGCCAAGCTTTAAATGATCAATTTGAAACTCTGATCGAATTGACCATTGGCAGCGGTCCGGGTTCCGCACGGCACTGGACCAGCGACCTTACCCAGGAATACGTTCGGTTTAATTCAGAATACACAACTTAGTTGACTGGGCATGTTTTAATTCACTGACATTCCCGATGCTCAATTTCGATTACAAACCCCGACTCTTGTCAGCCTTGACTTCCAGTTGCAGTTTCAGCATTTGGTCGACAAACCCATTTTTGCTTTCCGCTCGCGCCACCTTAAGATCGCAAACCAACTGAAATCTGAGTTTTCATTAAAATCGGTTTAACCGTTCTATTTTATCAAAGTTAGAGTGCATAAAACGAATTGCGTTTCACTCCCCCTTAAACCCGGCCTATCGTTTTGCGTGGCGGGAAGTCACACCATAACGACTTTCTCACCCCGTGTTGGACAGGGCCAGTAATGATTACTGGCCCTGTTTTTCGTTAGGTACACAATCTTCCTGTCAAACGACGACTTATAGCCTCAATCGATGCTCTCTGGGGTCACTTAGTGTTTCCGCTGAAGCATCCACCATTCTCGTATTCTGACCTGAGATTACTAATCAACGATCCTCCAGACTGGTGCCACTTAAGTCGCCTCATACCAATTGAATCAGTAGCGACAATGGGATGGTTAAAGCAGTGCCTGTCTTCCAGATATCCAAGGCTCAAATAGCTCAAAAACTCAAATCTCGCCGGTTGTTCGACTATTTTTGCGAACATTCCCCGATGTCGGTTGACATCCGTCCGTGTCTACATACCCTTTAGCGATACGCAATCAGTCGATTTCGTTATCGATTCGATGAGTAACGGTGATAATTGATCTGAAATTGAGCGAGTTTCAATTTCACATGACAACGAGGCAGAGAAAAAATGGTAGACGACGATCTTGTAGATCCACTGGACGCTCCGGGCGACGATCAAACCACTTCCGAAGACGAAGCGGTTGACGATTCAATTGAGGATGTTTCCGCCGAGCCAATTGATAATCTCGAAATCGAAATCATTGATGAGATCGACGAAGACGACTTTGATGAAGATTTCGATGACGATTTCGAAGAAGAAATCAAAGGCGAATACGATCTTGCAGATGATCAGTACGGCACCGAATTCGACAAAGAATTTGGTCACCTTACCAATCCAGCGGCGACTCCTCCGAAAAAATCGGCGGAAAGCAAAAAAGACACCGGTAAAAAGAAGCGTTAACCTAGTTTCGCGGTACGAATCTAAGAAAGCCACTTCTTGCGGGGCGGGTCAATCGTGGCCTGCCAAACACCAGATCGGGCCAAGCGTCCGATTAAGCTGCTGGGATTGGGTCTAATATTAGATTCCTCTCCATGATCGTTGAATTTACCAGTCTATCCCGACTCGCTTTGGCAGAGTCCGTCATTTACATACGACGTTTCTTTGGGGATACTATCTTGCGCGGAACTTCGGCAAAAACGATATTTTTTTGAAATCTCGTTCTGAGAAAACTTGCCATCGAATTCGCGTTTTATTTTCAATGTTGAACTGTTTATACGCTCGCGAGCTTTGAGATATGTCTACTCCGCTGAAGGATTCCAGCATGTTCCGCCCCTTCGAAAACAAACCTAGTTTTCCCAAACAAGAAGAGGCAATTTTAGACTTTTGGCGTGAGAGCGAAATCTATGACAAATCTCTCGCACAGCGGACAGATGGACCACGTTATGTGTTTTACGAAGGTCCGCCGACTGCCAACGGAAAACCACATCCCGGTCATTGCCTAACCAGAGCGATCAAAGACCTGTTTCCCCGTTACAAAACGATGCGTGGCTTTTACTGCGAACGAAAAGCCGGGTGGGATACACACGGGCTTCCCGTCGAAGTCGAAGTCTGTAAAGAAATGGGAATCCATTCTAAAGAAGAGATTGAAGAGTTCGGAGTCGAACCTTTTATCCAGAAATGCCAGCAATCAGTTTGGCAGTACATGCAGGATTGGGAAAAACTCACTGAGCGGCTTGGGTTCTGGGTAAAACTGGATGACGCTTACGTTACCTACCATCAAAGTTACGTCGAGTCCGTTTGGTGGTCACTCAAAAACCTGTTTGACCGGAACTTGCTGTACAAAGGCCACAAAATAATCTGGTGGTGGGCACAAGGTGGAACCGCACTCAGCAGTGGTGAAGTCGGCCAGGGTTACAAAACCGTCATGGACCCTTCGGTTTATGTGCTGTTCCCATTAGTCAATCGCGAGAATACGAGCTTACTCGTCTGGACGACAACTCCCTGGACTTTACCAAGTAACCAATTTGCCGCAGTTAACGAGAAAATCGAATACGTTACGGTGTACGACGCGGAGCTGGATCAAAATATCGTGTTTGCAAAAGACCTCGTCGAGAAGATGAGCTTGAAAGTTAAACGTGAACTCGAAGTCAAATCAGTCGAGATGGGATCGGACCTCGTCGGAGAACGCTACGTCCCCCCATTCGATTACTATTACAAAACTCAAGCTGACCTCACCGGCGAACTACTAGACGGAACAGAAGAACATCTCGCATGGCGCGTGACCGCTGCGAACTTCGTGACAACGGATAGTGGAAGTGGTGCGGTTCACGAAGCTCCAGCCTTCGGTGAAGTCGATTACGAACTGCTCGTTGCCGAACAGGCTCGCTACAAGCCGGGGCAGGGGCCCAAAATGATTTGCGCCGTTGGCCCCAACGGAAAGTTCACCGACGAAGCACCAGATTACGAGGGACAATGGGTCAAAGACGCAGACAAACCCATCACCCGCCATGTCAAAGACAACGGCAAGCTCTACCACCAAGAACAGTACCAACACGAGTACCCCTTCTGTTGGAGAGCCGATGATGACCCGCTGATTCAGTACCCTCGGGAAAGCTGGTTTATCCGGACGACACAATTTAAAGATCAGATGCTCGCAAACAATCGTGAGATCAACTGGCAACCCGAACACATTAAGGACGGAAGATTCGGTAATTTCCTCGAGTCAAATGTCGACTGGGCACTTTCAAGAGAACGATACTGGGGAACCCCACTGCCAATCTGGACGTGCGAAAGCACTGGAAAATTTGAAGCGGTCGGCAGTTGGGACGAGCTGACATTAAAACCGGGAGCAACCGGAATGGAGGTCTGGGAAGCAGCCAAAGCAGCCAATCCAGAACTCCCCGACGACCTCAAAGTTCACAAACCCTATATCGACCACATTTCCTATGACTCGCCGTTCGAAGAAGGGGCGCGAATGCATCGCGTTCCGGAAGTGATCGATTGCTGGTACGACAGTGGAGCAATGCCGTTCGCTCAGTGGGGCTATCCGCATCAAGGAAAAGAAAAATTCGAATCCCAGTTTCCAGCGGACTTCATTAGCGAAGCCCTCGATCAAACTCGCGGCTGGTTCTACAGTCAATTGGCAATCAGCACGTTACTCTTCGGTGACCAAACGTCGGAGACGCACAAGGCAATTCCTTATCCACACCCCTTCAAGAACTGCATCGTGCTTGGTTTGATGCTTTCGGAATGGTGGCAGGACAAAGAGAAAAACATTTACCTTACACCCGAAGAGGCAAAAGCAGCGCCGACAAAAACAACGCAAACCGTCGGAAAGATGTCCAAGAGTTTACGCAACTATCGGGCACCCCAGGAAATTTTCGACCAGTACGGAGCCGATGCATTACGCTGGTATTTCTTTGCGAAACAACCACCGTGGACTTCCATCCAATATAGTGAACGACAGATCAAAGAGAGCATCCCCGAGTTCTTATTGAGACTCTGGAACGTCTACAACGGATTTTTCATCCAGTACGCCAATCTCGACGGATTCTCACCGGCTTCACTCACCAATCCCGGCCAACTAGCAGCAGACAACTTCTCCGATGGCCAAGGCTATCGACCAGTTGACCAACGCAGCGAACTGGATCGTTGGATTTTAAGCGAACTCCACCGCACTCTGTCAGTCGTCATTGAGTCCATGGACCAGTATGACAACTACCGAGCCTGCACCCAGATTACCGCTTTTGTTGACGCCCTGAGCAATTGGTACGTCCGACGAAGCCGGGATCGATTTTGGTCCAAAGACAAATCGGCTCCCGAGAAACTTGACGCCTACTGGACGCTCTACGAGTGCCTAACGACCACCGCGAAAATGGTCGCACCATTTGTTCCATTCATGGCTGAAACCATTTGGCAAAACCTTAGCAGTGTGTTTGAGGGGCGTGCCATTGAGAGCGTTCATCTGTGTGACTTCCCAACACCTGACCCATCGATGATTGATGAAGATCTATCTCGTCGAATGGGACTGCTTCGTGAAATTGCCTCATCGGGTCTCTCTGCTCGAATGAGTGCTCAACTAAAAGTACGGCAACCACTCTCAGGGGTAACGGTCGTCCTCAATGAACCCCACGACCAAGCGTGGCTTGAGACGCACGACGAACTGCTGAAAACAGAGCTCAATGTTAATCAGGTGACCTATACGACCGATGCAGGTGAATTCGTCACCTACCAAGTCGTTCCAAATTTCAAACGCCTTGGGCCACGCGTTGGCAAATTAATGCCTAAGCTCAAAGCGGCATTTCAGGCAGCGGACGGAGCAGCCATGCTCGCTGAACTGACCCAGACACAGCAGTCCTCACTCACCATTGAAGATCAAGTGATCGCACTCGATCAAGACGATGTTGAAGTCCGACTTCAGGCAAATGACGGCTGGGCAGCGGCACAGGGGCCTCAAGCCGTAATCGTCCTTGCCACAGAATTAACACCGGAGTTAATCCGCTCAGGACTCGCTCGGGATGTCAATCGTCTTGTTCAGGATCGACGTAAGGAACTCGATCTCGAACGATCCGATCGCATCGAATTGAATCTCGTCACCGACTCAGAGGATCTGAAACAGGCAATTTTAGAAAACACCGCGTATCTGAAAGGCGAGACACTCGCCACTCGTCTGGGCATTGAAGAACCGTCAGATGTAGCTGATGCAAAAGAGTGCAACGTTGGCGATGGCCAACTACAAATTTTCATCAAGGTGACGGAGGACGTTGATGCCTGATGGCAATAAAATTGCAGTGTTAATTTCCGGCGGCGGAACGACCCTGAAGAACTTAATTCATTGGCGGCATGAGCAAAAGCTCAACGCACAAATTGAATTGGTGATCTCAAACAATCCGGTTGCGGACGGGTTGGCGTACGCTTCCGAAGCTGACATCCCTCATCTGGTTGTCAGCCACAAAGAATTCGACAACGTTACGGATTTCAGCGATGCAATTTTTTCAGCGATCCAATCCGCGAATATCGATTTGGTCGTGATGGGTGGATTCCTTCGTCGGTTAGCCATCCCCCCCGCCTACGAAAATCGAGTCATCAATATTCATCCGAGTTTAATCCCTGCCTTTTGCGGCAAAGGATTTTACGGACAAAAGGTTCACCAAGCTGTGATCGACTACGGGTGCAAGCTGAGCGGTTGCAGTGTTCATTATGTTGACGACCAGTACGATCACGGCCCAATTATCGCACAGGAAACAGTCCCGGTCGAAACGACAGATACTGCCAAAACACTGGCCAAGCGGATTTTTGAAAAAGAATGCCAAGTGTATCCAGCAGTCATCAACGCGATTCTCGAAGGCAACGTTGTGATTAAAGATCGTTGTGTCGAAATCTCGAAACGTTAACTCCCATTCAATTTCAACTTAACGCTCGCACCTGGGCTTTAACTGCCTCACCTAAGCTCAATTTCCCTTCCACAATAGGCCACGACTTCTAATGATTGATATTGAAGCAAAAAAGCAACTCATTTGTGACATTGGCAAACGCATCTATGCCAAAGGCTTTGCAGCGGCCAATGAAGGAAACATCTCAATTCGAATCGATGAAGATCGGGTCTTATGCACTCCGACTCGGCACTGCAAAGGCTTCATGACTCCTGATGACATTTGCACCGTTGACATGTCCGGGCAACAAATCGACGGCAAACTCAAACGAACCAGTGAAGTTTTGCTCCACATCGAAATCTACAAACACCGAGACGATATTAACAGCATCGTCCATTGCCACCCGCCTCATGCAACCGCATTCGCAGTCGCCCACGAACCTATTCCCAATTGCGTTCTCCCCGAGCCGGATATTTTCCTGGGCGAGATTCCAATTTCCGCTTATGAAACTCCCGGCAGTCAAAATTTTGCCGATACGATTCTTCCGTTTGTTGACAGAACAAACATTATCGTCTTAGCAAACCATGGCACGGTCAGTTACGAATCGGATCTTGAGACTGCGTACTGGCTCACGGAAATACTGGATGCCTATTGCCGAATCCTGATTCTTGCCAAACAACTGGGCGGTATTAAATATCTGCCCCTTCAAAAAGGTCGCGAGTTACTCGCGATGAGAAAGGACTGGGGATTTTCTGATCCCCGCTCGGAGTCAAATGATGCAAAAGAAAATATTGCTGACTTCGCTTCGTTTAAATCGTCTTGGGCACAATCTGAAATAGAACAAACTGCATTTGCCAGTCACCCAAGCGCGGCCAATCCTTCTCAACTTCCTTCTGCTTCCGAAGCCTCCACTCAAGGTGGCCTCCACCTTTCAAAACAATCGATTGAACTGATCGCTCAGCGTACCGCAGAGATCCTTCGCGATACGTAACACCGCTAAAGCGGGGCTAGAATCAAGGATTGGTTTCACATCTACGGAACCAACTAATTTCCAAGCAGTCCGCAGAGGAACGCCGGTGGTTTGACCGTTACGAAAGCTAGGCAAGCTGTAACGATTATGTCGAGGAGGAGTTGGGGAACTTACGTTAAGATTTGGATTAATTCGATTTTGCTGGTAATTATGTCTACGTAATTATTGAACGTCATTCCGATTAACTAGGTATTCAACAAGACCTTTGCTTGACGGAACAAGACTGATGCTAGCGAAATTCTCAATCTCAACACTTTTGGTGGTCAGCGGGTTTTTCAACTTTGCGATTGGGCAGACCGTTCCAGTCCAGCAAACCGCCACCTCAGGACTTACAACTTCGAGTGCCGCCTACAGCTTCGTTAGCCAAGAAGAGGACGAAGCAACCAAGAAAATTGCAATACTCGAAGCGCGCCTGAGAGAGCTTGAAGTCGACGTCGCCAACAAATTAAAAACTGGCCCGTCGACGCCGGATGATCAGAGCACCCTGGGAAAGCGTCTCTCCTTTTTTGAGGATGCACTTAGTGCTCAAGAGAACTCGATCGACAAATTAGAATCAGCCGCCCCAGGGTATGTAGTTCATGGCCACAAGAGCCCGAAACTCAAACTCTTCGGTCGCATTCATACCGACTATTGGGCATTCCCAAATGTTGACGAGACACTGTTCCCACTGGAAGCCGGTGGCAATCCACAGGACCGTTTTAATTTTCGCCGAATGCGGCTTGGAGTCTCGGGGGATCTTAATGACAACATGCTCTACAAATTCGAATGGGAATTTGCGGGAGGCGTGGCAACTTCTTACCGCGATGCTTTTATTGGCTTCAAAGACCTGCCCTTATTCAGAACTGTTTTAATTGGAAATCAAAAGCGGCCTTACGGATTAGACCATTTGAACAGCAGCCGATACAACATTTTCATTGAACGCCCCTTCATCATCGAAGCAATTAATCAGGATGCTCGAAGAATGGGAATCTCAAGTAACGGCTACTCCGATGATTTGGGATGGAACTGGCGATTCGGAGTCTGGAACCAAGAATTGACGCAGAGCAAATCCGGTTATATAGGTGATCACTACCAACCAGAATTTGCGAGCAGATTAGCCAGAACCGCTTGGTACGACGAAGCCTCGGGAGGACGCGGCTATATTCATCTCGCAGCCAGCACCTCGTTTGGGGTTCCCGATGGCAACTCGCCTACCAACAATCAGGCCCGTTATCGCACACGCCCAGAAGCACGCACCAATAGTCGCTGGCTGAACACAGATAGAATCGCGGGCGCCGACAGAAACTCCGTCTTTGGAGTGGAATCGGTTGTCAATATTGGCGCCTTCAGTTGGACATCTGAGTACCTTCAAACCAAGGTTGAACGACGCCCGGCATTTGGCCCGAACGTGACATTCAATGGTCTCTACACTCAGGTTGCTTATATCCTAACTGGAGAGCATCACCCTTGGGATCGTAAAACTGGCACGCTCGGACGGTTAAAGCCATTTGAAAATTTCTTTATGGTGCGAGATTGTGATGGCTGCCGCCAAAAAGGTATGGGTGCCTGGGAAGTCGCGTTCAGATATTCCCACGCAGATCTCAATGACGACAACGTTCTCGGAGGCAACGCTGATTCGTATACTTTTGGCATGAATTGGTACTGGAATTCTCACGCTCGGATGCAGTTCAACTACATCCTCGGCGACATTCACTCCGGTGCTCAAGCAGCAGGACAAGGGAACTACCAGATTGCTGGTATCCGACTGATGGTCGATTTTTAATTGACAATTTCGAGTGTGCGACCCAACTGTTTTATCCCTCACAAGACGCAAGTGAACAAAATGACATACGGAATCAAATTTTGCATTGGTTTGGCAATCACAGCCACTGTAATTCTTGGCACAAACCTAAGCACCGCTCAAGAGGTTGAGCCAACCGCGAGCGACTGTGGATGTGATGATGCGAACTGTCGGCTCAAAAGAATTGGATTACGAAAATCCTCTCGCGTCGCTTGTCCAGAATGTGCCTGTGAAGACTGCTTGTTGGAGATCAAACCATCCACAGAAAAAAAGACCTGCTTCAAGGTTGAGGAAAAGGTCATCTGCGTTCCTGCGGTCCGCATGCCTTGGAACAAATGCGACCCACCGACAACTTCCAAGTCGAAAACAATTAAGGTGTTGAAGAAAGAAACTTACGAATGCCCAACTTGTTCTTACAAGTGGTCCGTCGCGAAAACTAGCGAACCTGCATCGAACGCCGATAAAACTACAACGGTCATTGAGCCAGCGACAATAAAAAGAAAAATCCAGCCCTTACCACCAATCATCCGGGCTTCACATTCCAAACTTAGGTTGCGAAAAGAAACAGATTTCACAGCGCCAACTAAATAAAAAGACTACCGCACAACAAGCCAAAGCCTCTCGATTCATGAGAGGCTTTTTTACGTTCGAAACACCCAATCCTCAAAACAATCGATTCAATCCATTGAGCGCTGCAACGCGATAGGCTTCCGCCATCGTTGGGTAATTGAATGTCGTTTCAGTAAAATACTTAATTGTATTAGCGCCATCTTTCTGATTCATAATTGCCTGACCGATATGAATAATCTCGGAAGCGCTTGCTCCAAAACAGTGAATCCCAAGAATTTCGAGGGTATCTCGGTTGAACAGCAGCTTCAGCATCCCAACTCGCTGATTTAAAATTTGAGCACGCGCTAAACTCTTAAAATTAGCGACTCCAATTTCATAAGGCACTTTTTCTTCCGTCAACTCTTTTTCTGTTTTCCCAATGCAACTAATTTCGGGACTCGTATAAATTCCCGACGGAATCTCACTCGCCAACTTACACTGAGCTTCGTCCGTCCCAAGAATTCGCATTCCAGCTGCTCGACCTTGAGTGTAAGCCGCACTGGCGAGCGAAGGAAATCCGATAACATCTCCAACGGCAAATACATTTTCACAAGCCGTTTGAAAACAATCATCGACCTCAAGATAGCCGCGACTGTCAGCCACCAGACCTATCTTTTCTAATCCCAAATCCTGAGTGTTACCGGTTCTGCCTGTAGCCCACAACAGAATATCGGTTTTGAAGTGCTTTCCGCTCTTCATGTGAGCAATCACTCCATCGTCCAACGCTTCAATTTTTTCGAAACTCTCGTTGTGACGAATGACGACACCATGTTCACGCATGTGATAACTCAAGGCATCACTGATTTCATCATCCAGGAAATCAAGTAATTCACTGCGACTATTTACGAGATTTATTTTGATTGACAGGTTGCGAAACATTGAAGCGTATTCACAGCCGATCACACCGGCGCCCAAAACTGTAATGGAATGCGGTTTATGATCCAACTTAAGTATGGTGTCACTGTCAAAAATCCGGGGATGAGAGAAATCAACTCCCTCGGGATGATAGGGGCGTGAGCCAACGGCAATCACGACATTCTTAGTAGTGACCCGATCTTCCTCGTTGATCGAAATCGTATTGGCATCCTCAAATCGAGCATGTCCAAATGCCACTTCAACGTCATTGCGAGTGTAGAAGTTGCGGCGCATCGTTTCCTGGCTTGAAATCACTTCCTTCGCAGCCCGCGTTAACTCCGCAACACTCGGTTTTACATTGACCCCACACTCTTGGAACAGCGGATTGTTGAGCGCCTCAGTCAAACGGTTAATAGAATACCGCAAAGCCTTACTCGGTATCGTCCCCCAGTGAGTACAACCGCCACCAATCCGGTCGTATCGCTCGACCAACAGAACACGCTTTCCAGCTTTGGCAAGCTGCATCGCAGCCCCCTCTCCACCGGGGCCCGAGCCAATCACCACTACATCGACATTCCGATCCTTCGACACGAAAACCCCAATCCTGAATCTAGTAAATTCTATTGACTCGCCAACCCGAAATAAAATTCGGACGACATGAATTCAAAACAACAAACGATGCTTACTCTCGGCTCCGAACCATTGGCATGATACTACTCGCGCTCTTCAATTCAACAAATCCCAAAACCTAGCCACCTTTGCTGGCACGGTCCCCAATCTTCAGAAAATCAAATTCGGACGTTTGATTCCCTTCCAGCAAATCGACGAGATAACTCCCCAACACAGGGGCAAATTTAAATCCATGGCCGGACAGACCTGCTGCGAATACGACATTGGAAAAACCAGGATATCGATCAACGAAAAAATGACCGTCAGGAGACATTGTATAAACGCAGGCACTATGGTGCACCAATCGGCTTTTACCATAATTACAATGATCCCTCATGAACTGGCGAGTCCGCATTAATTGAGCCTCATCCAATCCTCGATCGACATCAGCCGGGCAATTTACTGGGACTCCACCCGTGTGCTCGCAAACCTTCATCCCCAAATAGTCAATTTCGGGAAAACCATAAAAACAGTCGCCGTTATCCTCCTCAAGCAGAAAACATGGGAACTGACTTTCCAATTTTTGGTCAACGCGATCCAACTGAAACCACTGTTGTTGTTTATGAAGAAGCTGAAGCCCCAAATCTAAATCACCTAGCAACGGCTCACTCCAACCTCCGGCCGCAATCACGAGCCGTCGAGCTCGATATATCCCACGGTCAGTTTTCACCGTTACCAGCCCCTGTTCGTCAACATCCCACTGTTCGACGCAGTGATTTGATTTTAGCTCAGCTCCGCTCTTGACGGCCTGCTGAATCATTGCCGCCACACAAAGCTCCACCCTCAGAAAAGCTGCGCCAGGTTCAAAGACGCCGACAAAATGATCGGGAATTTTAAACAACGGCAATCGCTGGCGAATTTCATCCGGCGTAAAATGCTCAATCTTCAAATCATGAGCCTGAGCACTGGCAACCACTCCCTGAATTAGCTCACTATCTTTACGACCCATCTGAAGCAAACCCGTCTGAGTCAGCAGTTCCTTCTTATCAGGCGACGTGCGATGACGCTTGTTGAGATCGTCCCACATCTCGAAGGCCCGATTTGCCAAAGGGACGTAGTTAGGGTGCTCAAAATAAGCGCGGCGGATAATACGGGTCTGCCCGTGAGAGCTGCCACGATCATGAGCCGGACCGAACCGATCTATACCCAGTACATTCCACCCTTTTTTGGCAGCCGCCATCAGTGACGCACTACCTACACCGCCATAGCCAACTACGATGCAGTCATAAACAGTCGATTGATCCGGCAAACCCAACTCCTTTATTAGTACCTATTCGCAAACTCAACCGGCTACTTTTTTTGAGCAGCAAGGTCAATACAAATCAACTCACGATCATTGCGAAGAAAAACGCATCGATTTGCAAACGCCGGATGAGACCAACACACCCCGCCTTTCCGGTTAGGAGTTCTCATTTGATCTGGCGTCAGAATGGTTTCACGTGAAGTGACTTCAAGCCCATCTCGCGTAAGTTTTCCAATCATCAGCTCGCCCTGCTCATTAAGCATCCAAGTATTGGAACCATTGGCAACAAAATGAATCGTCGCCCAACGCTGACGTTCCACCGCAGTTAAGTCCTCCCAAACCCGCTCCCCATCGCTGGCTCTAAGACAGCGAAGCTCGCCATAACTATCCACACCGTAGATGTAGTCACCCATCCAGATTGGCGTACTGATAATCGAATGCAGAGCTGCAGTTTTCCTCTCGTTGGGGCCAATCAAATGCCACAGTTGCTTCACTTCCATCGATGTCTCTGACATCTCAAGCATCATTGCCCCGTCATAAAAAGAAGTCAGGAAAATTTTATTTCCATTGACGACCGGAGTCGCCACTCCAATCGGCATTCGCGTCGGTTTGAACGGATGTTGCCAATAAGGAACCCCAGTGCCCGGGTTCAAGCCGGCAACCCCATCTCCCGTCCAGCAAACCAAAACATCCGTCCCATTTTGCTTGACGAGCACCGGCGAGGAGTATTGCCCGCGATCTTTCAACGACCGCCAAACCTCGTCACCCGTCTCTTGATTAAAGGCCACGACTGAGGCCTCTTTTGCTCCAAGTTGAATGATCAAATTTTTCCCAACGGCAATGGGACTCGAAGCGATCCCCCAAATTGGCATTCGGCGGTCAGCAGAGACCTGGTAGATGCTGTCCAGATCTTTCTCCCACAAGACAGTCCCGTCATTAAGATTGAGGCAATGTAATCGCCCCATCGCACCTAGACAAAATGCTCGATCTCCAACAATTGTGACGGCAGATCTGGGACCAGCGGTATAACTGATTCGGTATTCAGAATGGTAAGTGTGACTCCAAAGCGCATCTCCAGTTTTTACGTCAAAACATCGGACCGATTCATCTTGCTTGGCTTCATCAAAGTCCATCAACAGAACCTTGCCTTTAGCAACAGTCGGACTGGAATACCCTGTACCAATTGGCCTCCGCCAGCGAGGCTCTAAGTCTGATTTTTCAAACGAAGTAATCACACCAGTTTCATGCCACACTCCATCGCGGTTGTTCCCCCGCCATTGAGTCCAGTCATCAGCAGATAAATATCCTGCCAATAAGGTCAAACCAGCGAAGCAAACAATCTTCAGAATTGCAGAATTAAAAACTCCTGAGAGTTGGACTCGATCCCACTGATTTAACATCGTCGATCCTCTAATTATTTTTGTTTAAAAGTGAAACCAAGCGATTGCAACGCCAACCATCCAAGCAAATCAAAAGTTAGGAGTTGGCGGTCGGTAGTCGTCAGCATTAATCGTCTTGAACCACTCGATGGTCTTGGACAGACCGTCCCGCAGCGAAACGGTGGGTTCCCAATCTAGATATTTACGAGCCAACGTGATGTCGG
Source organism: Mariniblastus sp. (assembly GCA_029251085.1). Classification (GTDB taxonomy): domain Bacteria; phylum Planctomycetota; class Planctomycetia; order Pirellulales; family Pirellulaceae; genus Mariniblastus. The sequence continues at coordinate 4,367 of JAQXDZ010000008.1, read as the reverse complement.
GTTGCCGCCGAGTCGGATCGTCCGGTGGAAGCGGTTCATAAATAATCTTATTGTCGTTGCCGACCATTTCGATTGTGAGTTCAGCCAATTGCTTAATGGTGTACTCGCCTGGATTACCAAGATTGATTGGACCTACAACTTCATTAGGCGCTTCCATTAGGCGAATGAAGCCTTCGACCAGGTCGTCCCGATAACAGAAGGAACGAGTTTGACTTCCATCTCCAAAAATCGTGATATCCTGACCGCTTAACGCCTGTCTGATAAAGTTGCTTACCACGCGACCGTCGAAGGGATGCATTCGTGGTCCGTATGTATTAAAGATTCTAGCGACTCGAATGTTCGTCTTATTCATTCGATGATAATCAAAGAAAAGTGTTTCCGCTGCTCGTTTCCCTTCATCATAACAAGCTCGCAAACCAATCGGGTTTACGCATCCTCGATAGGATTCAGGCTGCGGATGAACTTCTGGATCACCATAAACTTCACTCGTCGAAGCCTGGAAAATTTTTGCGTTGCACCGCTTTGCCATCCCAAGCAAATTAATCGAACCGAGGATCGATATCTTCATCGTCTTAATCGGGTTGTATTGATAGTGCCCCGGCGCGGCAGGGCATGCAAGATTGTAAATCTCATCGACCTCCAACAGAATTGGATCCACTACGTCGTGACGAATGAGCTCGAAATTAGCCCGATTCAATAAATGAGCAACATTGGATTTTTGGCTTGTAAAAAAATTATCGAGGCAAATGACATCGTGCCCGTCTTCTACCAGACGCTCACACAAATGAGATCCTAAAAACCCAGCGCCACCAGCAATTAAAATCCGCTTGATCATTTTCACTTGCCTTCAAATAAAACCGACACTACCACCCCCTCAGCGAAGCGGACGCCACGAAACCGGCACACCATCTTTCCGCCGCCAGTTTACCATTCCGGAGCGTTGTGAATCAGACCCCCTCATTTTATTATTAAACCTGAAATTTGTTAAAAATTCCGTGAGTCAGATTGATGAAATCCGCAAATGATGGTCGAAAAAAACATAAAAAAGACTAGTATTTAAGCAGCTTATTAATGCACCTGAAGAAACTGAATTAACGTGAACCATCAAACCAATTTACCGATTATTGGCTGGCGCGAATGGGTCGGCCTACCAGACCTCGGAATCAAACGAATTAAAGCAAAAGTCGATACCGGAGCGCGCTCCTCATCGCTGCACGCAACGGAAGTAGAGGAATTCGAACTGGATGGACTTCCATACGCTCGATTCAAAATACACCCGTATCATCGGTTCCCCGAACGGTTCGTTTCAGTACAAGCAAAAATCGAAGAATTTCGAATGGTAAGAAGCTCGTCGGGAAAAACAACGAATCGTCCAGTGATTTCAAGCGCGGTATCTTTACTTGGTGAAGTTTGGCCAGTTGAATTGACGCTCGCAAATCGCTCAGAAATGGGATTTCGGATGTTACTGGGGCGAGAGGCATTTCGCGGAAAATTCATCGTCGATGCAGGACGATCATTCTATGGTGGCAAGCCCAAACGAAAAAAGAAAACTAATAAGAGCTAACTATGAAACTAGGTATCCTTTCCACCAGTCCGAATTGCTATTCCACCCGCCGGCTAGTCGAGGCCGCAATCAATCGCGGGCATGCCTGCAAGGTTCTCAACACGCTTAAGTTTTCAATCGACGTCGCAGCAGGCAATCCAGGTCTTTTTTATCGTCAAAAACCAATCCCTGATTACGATGCTGTACTCCCGAGAATTGGTGCCTCGATTACCTACTTTGGCACAGCAGTCCTGCGTCAGTTTGAACAGATGGATATCTTCTGCACCAACACCGCGGCTGGAGTGACAAACTCTCGAGATAAATTGAGATGCCTCCAAATTCTAAGCCGACATCAAATTGGTATCCCCGAAACAACTTTCGTGCGAGACAAAAAAGATGTTCTCCCAGCGATCGAAAGGGTTGGCGGAGCTCCCGTTATTATTAAACTCCTGGAAGGCACGCAAGGAATTGGAGTCCTCCTGGCAGAAACCCAGCAATCAGCAGAGGGTATCATTGAACTGTTACAAAGCCAAAAGCAAAGCGTCCTCATTCAAAAGTTCGTTTCCGAAAGCAAGGGAAGAGACATTCGTGCATTTGTAGTAGGCGATCAGGTGATCGGAGCCATGCGACGGGTTGCCCAGGGGCAAGAATTCAGAAGTAACGTTCACCGAGGCGCCAAAACCGAACGAGTAATCCTCGACGAAAACTATTGCGAAACGGCGGTCCGTGCGACCCAGATCCTTGGCCTCCGCGTCGCTGGGGTCGACATGCTCGAAGGAGCCGACGGGCCTCAGATCTTAGAGATCAATTCATCTCCGGGGCTCGAAGGGATCGAGAATTGCTTGCAGCTAGACATCGCCGGCGCCATCATCGACTATATCGCCGCGCAAGTCGACTTTCCCGAAATTGACCTGAGACAGCGACTAACCGTCAGCCGTGGTTATGGAGTTACCGAAATACACATTCCTGACGGTTCTAAGTATATTGGTCAAGGAATCAATGCCTCGGGCTTCGAGGATCGTGACATTAATGCACTGACGCTGTATCGTGACGGAAAGGTTATTCCCAACCCCAGATCGGATCGGACGCTGGAACCAGAGGATCGCCTCCTTTGTTTTGGAAAGCTTGAATCCATGCGGGAACTTGTCCCAAAGAAAACACGACGAAATCGCCGCCCGGTGCTCCAAAAGCTTCCGCCCGATTCCCAATCGGAATCGCCCTGACCCTAACTTCATTTCGAGATCCAAATAGAGCCATGCATAACGAATTAAAATCAGCGGAATGTTTCATCTCACCTATCGCTGCAAGATTAGAGTCTGATGAACCAGCGAGTACCGGCGATGCAAATTATATCCGCCACTCGGTTTGCCAATGGTGCTATGACTCCTTGCCGCTCGAAGATCTTTGCCGTGAAGGAAAGCAATTTGGACTTCAATCGGTTGAATTACTGACGCCGCAACAAATTGGCACCCTTCATCAGTTTGACATGCAATGTGCGATGGTCACGTTCCCGACTGCCATGGCCGCTGACGGGAAAGAGGTTGGTGGAATCCCTCTCGCTTGGAATCGCCCACAATACCACGACGTTCTTGAAGCCGCCTATCGTGAACAAATCACAGACGCCTTTCACGCAGGGGCCAAGAATGTAATTTGTTTTTCTGGCAATCGAGACGGGATGAGTGACGAAGAAGGCCTTCAACATTGCGCCGATGGCTTAAAACGAATCTTACCGCTTTGTGAAAAACTGGGCGTCACGCTAACAATGGAATTGCTGAACAGCAAGATTGACCACGAAGACTATATGTGCGATCGCAGTGCCTGGGGAATCGCATTATGCGATCTCATTGAGAGCGATAATTTCAAACTGCTCTATGACATCTATCACATGCAAGTCATGGAAGGCGATGTCATTGGCACCATTACGAAATCGCATCGTTACATTAGCCATTACCACACTGGTGGAGTCCCCGGACGAAATGAGATCGACGAATCACAGGAGCTTTTTTATCCTGCGATCATGCGGGCAATTCGGGATACCGGCTACTCTGGCTTTGTCGGGCAGGAATTTATACCTTCACGCTCCAACCCGCTAGAGTCGCTCAAACAAGGAATTACCATCTGCACAGTTTGAGCTGGAGTCACCCACCACGATTGACTCCGTGCCAATTGGTACACTCCGCCGCACATCAGGCAAATCTCTTTTTTTCTCAGACCACACATCGGCAAGCTCATGCAAAAATTACTCATTGTTGGCCAATGCGATTTTGATTTCCAACGGATCAGTTTCGTACTCTCAAAAATTTACAACATTGAAATCCATCGAGCTGACTTATTCGACGACGCAATTCAGAGCGCTCTCGATCAACCATACGATCTAATCTTGATTAATCGACTAATGGATCTGGACCGGTCTGAAGGAATGGCCATCCTTCATGAGCTAAAATCCAATCCGCAGACCGAGAGCACACCTGCGATGATCATTTCCGATTACCAGGAAGCTCAGGACGCTGCGGTTGCTGCAGGTGCGAACCCAGGATTCGGGAAAGCAACGCTTGACACACCAAAAACTTATGAGCTTTTATCCAATTTTCTCACAGCTCAAAACATCTAGTTTTTGTCTACATACCATTAAACTCCGGCGCCGCTGGGCAAACGTTTTTCCACGGAACGAAGATGAATAAAAATCCCCTGAATGTCTCTCACAATAGAAGCATCGGCAAATTTGCCTGCGCTGTGTTTCTATTAGCGTGCACCTGCATTCCAACGACCGCATCCGCTGACATTGTTCTACCCAATGTGTTCAGTGAGGGAATGATTTTGCAGC
>JAQXDZ010000170.1 GCA_029251085.1 Mariniblastus sp. | reverse complement strand
TGCGTTTGGATATAATTCAAGACGCAAAGCTTCCCGTAAAACAACTCGCTGCCAAATACAGTAACGAGATCAACAAATCCGGCTCAGCAGAAATGTTTGGGAACTATACGTTAGGATTAATTGCCCTTGCAAAAGACGACGCTCCATCGGCTAAAGCCTACTTCGAGAAAGTGATTCAATCCAAGCAATTTTACTATCCTCAATATGCCATGGCGCAAGCTTTTCTGGCACGGGGCATTTGCTCCACCGCTGATGAGAAATAGGCAATTGCAGAAACCTCTAACATGCAGCTAAGACCGGTCCTACGCCCCCTCCTGGCTGCGGTTGGAAATGGTCAACTAAGACCAGGGCTTGCGTCTCATGGGAAGAGTTTTCGCCCAAGATGGGCTTTTCCCAAAAATTGTTAGCTCAGCCGGTGAGAAGAAATAAACCAATACCAATGCTGGATTGACAATTTATGCTCCGAGCCAGCTGGCAGGACCATCAGTACAACGAACGGATGCGGTTCTGCCGATTTCTCAGCCAGCAATCATCAGGGCGTCGCGCCGCAAACTGGGACCTGTTATTTCGTTAGAAAACTTTTCATTGCAGCAAGGGTTTTTGAACTGACATGGTGCTCAATGCCCTCGCTATCAATTTCGGCAGTCTGAGCATCGACACCAATGGCGACCAAAAAATCGAGGACAATCTCATGGCGTTGCTTGGCGTACTTCGCCATTTTCGCACCTTGCTTGGTAAGTGAAATGGGGCGATAAGGACGCGTCACCAGCAAGTCCTCCCCCTGAAGTCGCTTGACAATTCGTGAAACCGTCACGTGACTGACGTCAAAATACTTGGCCAAGTCCAGGACTCGACATTCACCAGAGGCATCGATTATCTCGGCAACGGCTTCCACGTAGTCTTCCGCCGTTTCATTGGCATGGTGCTTTCTCGTCCGACTGAAGCGAACCGAATTTGGTTTTTTATCTTCTTGCATGCATGGCTCTTTGAGGATTTTATTTGATTATACCGCTTGCAGCATCCGTAGCCATTGCTACAATTTGCCCCGAGCCGTAGCACTGGCTACGGATTTATCCTCTTCTGAAACAAGTTATTACTGTGAAAAAACACCAACAATTTCGAGGGTTCACGCTTGTTGAACTCCTGGTTGTGATCGCCATTATTGGCATATTGATCGGGATGCTACTCCCCGCTGTTCAACAAGTCCGGGAGGCAGCTCGCCGAACTTCGTGCGCTAACAATTTGCGACAACTTGGTCTGGCAATGCAAAACTACGAAGGAGCTTTCGGGTATTTCCCTCCCGGTTTTTCTTCGACACCAACTAACAATGGGATCGTTCCATCCGGTGAATTTATTGCTCCATCTACCTGGAACGCCTCACCGGGTTGGGGTTGGGGCGCTTATTTACTACCATTCGTTGAAGCTGGTAACATCCAAGATCGACTCAATTTCCGGTCAGCACTTTGGGCTGCTGACCAGCGAGAGATCATCCAAACACAAATCCCAGTGTTTCTCTGCCCGTCGGCATCGGGAGATAACGAACCGTTTACCGTCGTCGACGAAGGCGAGAATCCCTATTCTCCGGATGGAGTTACGCCAATCCTATTAGGACGCTCGCATTATGTGGCCAGCCATGGCCAAGAATCGGCGTGGGGGCCAGAGGCTGGCTCTGACTTGACGGGCACCGTATTTACTGACATTTACACCTTCGACACCACGACGATTGGCATATATGGAGATGTCTCGAGAGTCGCGGATGGTCCGTTTTATCGAAACTCAAAAACGAAAATGTCAGCGATCACAGACGGCACGACGCACACCATTTTTCTGGGGGAACATTCCTCGCGGCTAAGTGATAAAACCTGGGTCGGGGTTGTTCCGGGAGCAACCGTGCATCCCCGATTTTCCTCGCCTGAGAACGGGCCGGATGGAGCAGCCACGCTGGTACTATTCCATATGGGGCCCTCAGGTGGCGAACTCGATATCACTGGATTTCCTATCATCCATCCCGTCAACTTTCCAACCTATCATGTTGGCCAAATGTATGCAGAGCATCCCGGTGGAGGAAACGTTGGCATGGGCGATGGCTCAGTCCAATTCATCTCGGAAACCGTCGATTTAATCACCTGGGCTGAACTCAGTAGTATTAATGAAGGGGAGGTCGTAGGAGAATGGAAGTAGAAAATAGACGAAGCCTTATATTTGTTTTGTTCTCCGGCATGCTCCTCGTTTTAGTTGGAGGTTACCTGTGGGTAAACCGCGGTTACGGTGAAGTCAGCCCAGACACATATCAGTTTTCCAAAGCACTCTATAGCGCATGTTTAAAGAAAAGTGATGAGCATTTGGACATGGTTGATAAATTGCTCGATGAATCTGATGATTTATCACTTCCATCGAATGAGCGAATCTGGATCGAAAAAATTATCAAACTCGCCCGCAGCGGCGATTGGAAATCCGCTGCAAAAAAAGCGAAACGAATGATGGAAGATCA
>JAQXDZ010000168.1 GCA_029251085.1 Mariniblastus sp. | reverse complement strand
CTGGAAAGTAGAAATGATCGCAGATAGTTTGATTTTGGAAGCTCAGAAAGCTTGGGGCGAAGGAATTGTAAAAATCGGTAAAGTATTCCTTGAAAAGGGAGACTACCAAGCCGCCGCCGAAGCGCACATCCATGAGTTTTACAACTACCAAGAAGGCACTGTTCTTTTTAAGCCAACGCTGACTTCTGAGAAACAATTTCGCTTGGATTTTGAGGGAGCGCTATCATATTTTGTGGGCGGGAATGAAAACTACCCTGAGGATCACGGGTTTGCGATCAAACCTTGGTCAAACGTGCGTTGGGAAAATATCGGCACAAAGATTACCGGAAACATGGGTGTCGCAATGGGTAATTATTATTTCACGCCACATGAAGGGGGCGATGATGTAAAAGTTGAGTACTCATTTGCTTACACGATAGATGCTGAAGGAAAACTGAAAATCGTCTTGCACGGTTCTCATCTACCCTACAATCCTGCGGCGTGAATAACAGTTCAGCCCAACGGGCTTAAAGACAAAGCGAATCTTAAATTCTCAAAATTTAGGGGCTTAGTTTTTAATCGGAAATTTTGCTGAGCGACTTTCAGCACGGGAGCGCTCACCAAATTTCTACGACAACCAAACCGTTACTAAACAAAGCTCGCTGATCGAAATCAGCGAGCCTTTTTGATTGAGATTAAGGCAAATTGAAACAACGCGGTTCAATACTCACCAATGACTTCGCCACCACGCATCGACGACAGTGCACGATAGACATTTAAATTGATGTTTTCTGCAATCGTCTGCACCGACCCGTCCATCAAAACGAACTGAGCCAAGCCTGAATGTGGAGCGGCAACACCCCGATCCGCACCGATCCCGGTAGCCGGAGGATTGTTAGGAGTGAATTCAGTGTCGAACAAAACCATGTGACCATGATCGTCATCGGGAGCATCAATATCCCGAACCGCCGCAAACCAGGCGTTTTCGAAATTCGGATGCGAGCCCACACCAATTGGACTGCCAGTTGAATTGAGGATCGGCCCATTATGGCGTTCGCCAATCGCCAACGTGCTCGATGTGCCATCGGTTATGTCCCTAAACTTAGTTTTACTGTTGCGGTAAAACGGACCTACCGATGAATCTGGAGTTGCATCAAGATTGATATCGTCGCTGAAATTTCCCGAAGTTTCGAGAACCCCGGAAGCTGGCCCCCAGTTGGCACAATAGCTGGCCGCTGCATACTGCTCAAACGGATTGGTGGTGTCATCTCGGACAACAAAGTTTCCTTCTGAATAGGGATCCGATGGACACAGAAATACATTTAACTCAGTTTCCCTTGCAAACATATTTGCAGGATCGAAAACGGGTAGATCCATATCTGCCATATCGTACAAATTTTGCTGTTCGATGAACGGCAATATGTACATCCCCCACGCATGTCCAAGGTGATTGGCGTCCGCCAACCCACTGGACACCTGATAGCCAGTTTGAGCTGCATACTGACTCCCCAAAGCGTAGGCGTACCCCGGCGGGAATTGCTGCAGGGCGCTCTCATAATTGTGTAACGCTAAACCAAGTTGTCGCATATTGTTCTTACACGCAGTCCGTCGCGCAGCTTCACGAACCATTTGGACTGCAGGCAACAACATTCCGATCAAAATGCCGATGATGGCAATGACGACCAGTAGCTCGACCAGAGTAAAGCCGGCGATGTTTCGTTTCGTTACGACTCTTCGAGCGGACAGGCCCGAACTGCGACCTAAATATTCTTGATGAGACATTGAATTTCATTTCTAAAATATGATTTTATGAATTGGATTTTGACTTGAAACGAAACACATGCGCACTAGTGAGAAAGAAGCGCAATGAATACGCAACTTTGCAGATGGCACGAAGCGACCGCTCTTGTCGTCTGGACAAGCTGGGATTAATCAGGCTGTCAGAAAACGACGGCCCCAATTAAACCAACTGAGAAAAGAAAGAATCCAATGAAATTGGAGGTCCGCGGGCACCAATCGTGCCCAATTCGGCAGAGGAAAAGAATCCAATGCGGTGAAAGTTTGCCTCATCCAATGCAGGGCAAGCCTGATTCAGGAACAAACTATGGGGAGCCGAACAACAGGTTTCGGACTCAAGCAGTTGCAATGTAAATAAAGGCCCTTCATTATCGCTCGGTTCGCGATAGGGCCGCTCTGGGTTCGGTTCGCT
>JAQXDZ010000166.1 GCA_029251085.1 Mariniblastus sp. | reverse complement strand
TAGAAGCATCGGCAAATTTGCCTGCGCTGTGTTTCTATTAGCGTGCACCTGCATTCCAACGACCGCATCCGCTGACATTGTTCTACCCAATGTGTTCAGTGAGGGAATGATTTTGCAGCGTGATCTGCCCGTTCCCATTTGGGGCACAGCCGATCCGGGTGAAGCAGTGACTGTTCAATTTGCGGGACAACAACACTCGACAACCGCCGGCGAAAACGGCAAATGGATGATCAAGCTAGAACCGCTCTCCACGTCCTCAAAAGGAAGCAGACTGACGGTAAAGGGCTTAAATGAATTGATCTTAAATGACGTCTTGGTTGGAGAGGTGTGGCTCTGCAGCGGGCAATCAAATATGGCGGATTCGTTCAATCCAAACAAAAACCGATTCATTCCAGCTGAGATCCTCAATTCTGATCTTTCCAGATTTCGAGTTTCAACTCCGCGAGGCTGGGAGGGCATCAATGAAAAATCACAACGTTCCATTTCTCGAGTTGGATTCTATTTTGGATACGAACTTTACCAAAAACTAGATATTCCGATCGGCTTGGTCCTTCGTTACAACTCCGGGACACCGATCCAGGCGTGGCTCCCCAAGATGCAATCGGAAGTAATTCGAAAGCGTCTCAACATTCCCGCTGACTGGAATGACGAACAGGAAAACCGAAACCCCGGTGTCCAATTTGAAGACAAAATTAGCCCGATTATTCCTTTCGCCTTTCGGGGTGTCGTTTGGTACCAAGGCGAGCGAAATGCAAAAGCGTTTACTGGCTGGGAATATAAAGAACTACTTCCGTTCTTAATCCAAACATGGCGGGAAATCTGGGCAAAATCCGCAAAAACGGATGTCCGCGATTTTCCGTTTTATTATGTACAAGTTCCAACTCAAGCCAAACCGACCACCAATCGTTCGGGACAAACCAGTAATGAATGGCCGTGGTTGCGAGACGGAATGCGGCGGGCACTGGATCAAAGCGTGAACACCGGAATGGCAGTTTTTTATGATCACGGCCCCAGCTTACACCCAGTTGAGAAACGCCACGCCGGAGAACGACTGTCTCTCTGGGCACTCGCAAAGGACTATGGCAAAACGGACATTGTTTTTTCCGGGCCTCTTTTAAAAAATGTCTCCATCAGCAACCAGCAAGCAACGCTTACCTTTGACCACATCGGAAGTGGTCTTGCGAATGCCGAAGGGGGAGACCAACTCAACTATTTTGAAATTTCCGGGGCCGATGGAAAGTACTTCGACGCCGATGCCAGAATTGTCAATGACTCGGTTGTGGTTTCTTCTCCGTCGGTTTCCAATCCCGTTCACGTCCGTTACTTATTTAGGAAGCCGAATCCCGATCCAAAAATCAGCCTAATCAATCTTGAGGGACTACCAGCCTCGCCATTTATAACCGATGGCAGTTGCCCTAGTCGCGAAACTTCAACTGAACCTCAACCGCCACGAGAAAAAAAAAGGCAGCCGCCAACCACTGTAAATAAGGCGGCACAGCAAGATGACATCCCGAGACTTTCAAAAGAATTTCCTGCAGAAAAACAGACATTTCAAGCGCAAAAAAAACTTCCCGATTTAGAAAAAGCCTACGTCAGCGTCGCGCCACTCAATCTTAATGATGGCCTCGAGGTCGGCAAACTCAATCACCCCTTCACCAATTCAGCCGTGCAGGCACTGGTTGCCGCTGATCAAGCCGGCAACTACCAAGACCTGGACAGCATACTTATTTGGAAAGACGGCAAACTAGTATTTGAGATGTACAACCGTCACGGACGCGTCGACGCACCGCATTACGCAATGTCGGTCACGAAAACGTTAACCTCACTCACGCTTGCCAGAGCAATTCAGTTGGGGATTTTCAAGATGACCGACCTCGACCAACCCATCATTGATTTCATGCCAGAAATTGATCGCACCAAGATTCAATCAGGCGTTGAATCGATTACACTCCGCAACGCATTGATGATGAAATCAGGGCTTCGGTTTGAAGACCCAAAAGCGGTCTACACACTCGGAGCAGACTTTAAAAAACAGGCGTACTTTCAAAAACTATTCGAAATAACTGCCCCCATTTCTGAGGCGAGTAAAACCTACAAATACTCCGGTGTTGACCCTTCGATGATTATGATGCTGATTGACATTAAAACTAATTCCAACGTGCAAAAATTTATCAAGAATGAAATCGCTGATAAACTTAAACTCAGTTACGTTTGGGAAAACCAAAGCTGCGGGATTCCCAAATGCGGAGCAGGAAGCAGTTTCACCTCAAGGAGCCTGGTCAAACTTGGGATTGCCGTTTTAAAAGGCGGCTCACACGACGGGGAACAACTATTTTCCCAAGACTACATTGCTCAAGTGATGGATCCCAACAAAGGGGCCGGCTATTTCTACTTCTTCCATAACCGCAGCATTGGAACTTCCCAACCCGAGATAAATTTTTTCAGCGGAATCGGAGCAGGTGGGCAGTACATGTCGATTTTCCCGGAGCTTAATCTGGTGGCCGTCGCCACCGCTCACAACAAGAAATCAATCAACCTTCCAATCAAGGCGATCGTTGATCACTTGCTCCCACTGTTCCCAGCGGACACGGCGAAGT
>JAQXDZ010000164.1 GCA_029251085.1 Mariniblastus sp. | reverse complement strand
GCGATTGAATCTAAAACCAGCCTCATCCACTAAACATTTCGCGACAATTTGAACCTTGGTTTTTCGAGGAACAAAAACCCGTCCACTCATGACTGCAAATTCCTGACGAATAATTTCGTTCCCAATTTCTTGGTAAACATTGCCAGCCACTCGGATTGCGATGCGGGAACCATCGGGTAGTTGCTCGAACCCCTCATAGCCTCGGACGTAATAAGTCTCGGCCAACGTAAGTAATTCCTGAACGGCTCGCCGAACCTCTTTATTAGTTGGCGTCATATCTTTCTTGGGAATTAATGACAACCATTTTTTGGGAACATACCGGCGGCCAGTACGCCAATCTTCGTTGATATCCCGCGCGATGTTTGTGAGTTGCATTGCAATCCCAAGCGCCTCTGCATTGCGGAGAGCCGAAATGCTGCTGACCCCCATAATGCGGCACATCATCAAACCCACCGTCCCTGCTGCTTGGTAACAGTAATGAAGCAACTCGGTTTCCGTCTCAAATACTGGGTTGCTCACGTCGGTTTTCATACCGGCCAGAAGATCGATGGGAAGCTCAATTGGGATACTGTATTTGTGAGCAATGTCCGCCAACCATTTGGATGAGACATGATTCGGTTCTTGCCCCGCGTAAATTCGCTCGACGTCTGCCGTTAGCAGATCGACTCTCTCGATTGCCTCGACGCGGCTAGTCGCCTCATCGACGGCATCGTCACACCAACGACACCAGGCATAAAGTTTTACGACGTCCGAGCGGATTTCCTTCGGCAGAAGTTTCGCCGCAAGAGAAAACGATCGACTGTGTTGCTCAATTACAGCCGAATCACTCGACGGCAGGCTATCAAAATTAAATTCCATCAAACGGGCACCCCAAAGTCTGCAGCAACAACTCCAGTCGTCGCCTTGGCTGTGTTGACCACACCCGGTACGCCGGCTCCCGGGTGAGTCCCTGCACCTACGATGTATAACCCACGGATATCTTTATCTCGGTTGTGCGGCCGAAAAAATGCAGACTGTGTAAGCTTCGGAGCAACGGAAAACGCAGATCCCTGGAACGAGTTAAGTTCAGAATGAAAGTCCTGTGGTGTAAAGTGTCGCCGTGTGACAATCGACTCGCGAAGCCCCGGCAAATAATCCTCCAACGACTCCAAAATCAAATCTCCGTAAGCCTGCGCAGCCTCTTCCCAATTGATCTTGGCTTGCCCCAAGTGGGGAACAGGACTCAACACGTAAAACGCTTCGCAACCGTCGGGCGCCAGGCTTGGATCAGTGACGGTTGGTGCATGAAGATAGAGACTAAAATCGTCCGGCAGTGAGTTGCCGCGGAAGATATCTTTTAAAAGACCTTTAAATCTTGGCCCAAACAAAATGGTGTGGTGCGCAATGTCCTCGTATCTCTTGCGAGTTCCAAAATACATGACAAACAAAGACATCGACCATTCCATCCGCTCCAACTTTTTGGTGCGTCGCTTGGAGAATGCGTTGTCTTGATAGATTTTCGAGTAGGTGTGATGGACGTCTGCATTAGAAACGACCACGTCAAACGATTCTGGTTCCTGCCCCAACGCCTTCACAATGTGCTGTGTCTCAAAGGGACTGGCGTCATTGACGCTAGTTGCGATTCGAGCGTTCTCAACCGGCGAATTAAGAAGCAGTCGCCCTCCAATGTCTTCAAACAGCTTGACCAATCCGTTTACCAACGCACCAGTTCCGCCTTCTGGAAAGAAGACGCCCCATTCCCGTTCAATCCAGTGGATGAGCGTGTAAATCGAACTGGTATCCATCGGATTCCCGCCAACCAGCAGCGGGTGAAAGCTGAATGCCTGACGGAGGTGCTCGTCCTTCATGAATTTTGAAACGGTTTTGTAAACGCTTCGATCTGCACGCAATTTCATAAGATCCGGAGCAACGGAAACCATGTCGCGAAATCGGAGAAACGGCTTAGCGCCAAGTTCCACGTACCCCTTCTCAAAAACCTTCCGAGTGTAGTCCGCAAAACGCTTGTACCCTTCGACATCCGCCGGGTTAATCCGCTTGATCTGTTCGATTAACTCGGCCTCGTCTCCCACGTAGTCAAATTCGACACCGTCGCTCCAACGAAGGCGGTAAAAAGGAGTTACCGGTCGCAACTTTACATAGTCCTCCATCGATTTTCCCGCGACCTCAAACAACTCCTCAAGGCAGTGCGGCGCGGTGATAACTGTCGGGCCGGCATCGAAGGTAAATCCATTATCTTCGTAAACGTAGGCTCGCCCACCCGGTTTGTCTCGCGCCTCATAGCATGTCGTCTGGATACCCATTGCCTGAAGACGGATCGCTGAGGCCAGGCCACCAAATCCACTCCCAATAACGGCAGCGGATAATCCGGTTCTAGACTCGCCCGCAATTCCAGACTCGCCGCCGCGATGAGAAAGACCCTCCTCAGATCGATCAAGAATTTGAGGACTAGACACGATAGCCCTCGATTCGACGAATGAAGCGATTCAACTCCTCGCTCTGTGACTGATTAAGATTAGGACTCAGATAACCAATGGCTGCATCAATCTTCCGCCTTGTCGACTTTTCACAAACCTCTTTGGTCTCGTCGTGCAAGGCTTCCGCTACCGTCGCAAAAGTTTCTTCGGTTGGATCAAGCAGCAGGCATTGCAATTCCACAAACCGGCGAGGCGATCTCAACCGGCTCGCCCACGCCCACGGCCATGTCACTCGACTGTTACGCAAATCATCAGTACGTCCGCCGGCAACACAACCACTCTTCAATTCCGAAAAATCATTTTGTATTTGCAAACTGATACCTAACTGCATTCCAAACGAATGAAATGCGGCTTGCGTCTCGGTTGACGCACCCGCCAAAACTGCGCCGAGTTTTGCGGCGAGGGCAGTTACGCCACCTGTCTTAAATTTTGTGATTGCGAGCACAGTCGGATAGACGTGCAGTCGGTCGAGCTCCACAATTTTCGCCGCAATGTCGAGCGCCTGCCCTTCGTGACAACGACGAATCGTAGACAATGTCTCACCCATAACTTGTGCCAGCTGTGTCGGCGCCAGTGGTAGGTTTTGTAACTTTTCCAACGCGGAAAAGTACATCCAGTTCCCAGTATTAATCGCTAGGGGCGTCCCAAACACTCGGTGCAGGGTAGGTTGCCCCCGCCTCATGTGAGATCCGTCTTCGATGTCATCGATCACCAAAGAACCCGCATGTAGCAATTCCACAAACTCAAGGAGATCGTTCGAGACTTCACCCTTGCCGCCGGCAAGCCGAAACGACAATTCAACCAACTCAGCTCGCAACCTCTTACCGCTCGACTGAACAATGTGGTTCACTGGCCGGTACAAACCGGTTTGCCAGAGTCCTTCGGGTACTCGTGTCAGCCGATTTTTTCGTCTCTTGCGAGCGGCAGCAACGAACGCAGCACTTTCCCGACTCGGTCGGCTAGGTCGTTTTATGACTGTAGGGCTGGACATGGCTTCTCCTTAAAAGACTTAAAAAATTTAATCGGCGTCAGGCCCTGTGGCGGCGATCCGATCAACAATCGAGCCGCATCAAATTTTGTGAATTCGTGTGAATAAAACCGGCGAATGGTCTGTTCATTGAGCGACCGATAAAATCGCTGAAAAATCAAAAACCTCTTCTCCGGTGTGACCAATTGAAAAAGCAAACGGTTTAGAAAGCGTGAAAAATTAGCCTGGAACTGATTCTGTTTGGCAAGTGAAGTAACCACGGCACTGATGTCGCTCGCCGAAGCCGACGCCACCGAGTCGGCAAACCGACTGGCCAAAGGGAACGAATAGCCAGTTGCCGCGTGGAACCAACCGCCACGAAATCCACCACGCAACGGAAATTCACCATTTGGTTTTAGCGACGACCCAAATGGCATTGGCAGACAACCACTCTCCTCCCGCCGAACGGTCCAATTTTGCAAATCCCGATCGAACAGGTATTTCTCGATGTCAGTCGCGGATGACTGATGGTCATGCGTAGGGCTGTTCGAAAAAAAAGTGTCCTCGATCAGAACGCGTCGTCTAGTCAGGGGAAGAACGTAGAAAAATCGGAATCCATCGGTCTGCTCGACTGTGGCATCCATGATGGTTGGCAAAGGGTCAGGCCAATCCCGATCAGCAAGCTCAACCTCCATTCCATAAAACTTCTGAAACCCAACCTGCTGGTTACTGATTTTCTCAGCACCGCGGCAATCCAGCACTACCTTTGCCTCGACGGAGAAACCACAGTCAGTTTCAATCGAAGTTGGGGACAGCTCGCGTACCGCCTTGCCCGTAATGATCTCCAGATTACCTGATTCCGCCACCGCATTAATTGCCTCGGCCAACGCTGCGGATGAAAATGTCTCGTAACCTAAATTAATTCGTTTTTCGAACCCTGGGAATCTCACTGCGTAAGCACGCCATTTTTTGGTGGACACCGAAGCCAACCAACCCCGCGCTGCCGCAGGAACATCGGTGGCATGGAACGACCAAGTGTGATTTCCGAACAACTGCTCACACTTCTCAATCAGCAAAACTTTTGCGCTGGGCTGGTGGTAATTCAGAGCCAAAGCCAACAACCCCGCCTGAAGACCACCCCCAACAATAATGTAGTCGTGATGACTTTCTCTGCTCTCGTTCATGACACCCCTCCGTTGACTTGGTTGAGACGAACTGAATCCGTCACAACATGCAGCAGCAGGTGCGGAATCGCCACTGCGCTCAACCCAACAAAGACGGTTTGGAGAATCGCTTGAGAGAATATGTTTCGATTAAGAGCGAATAAAAATCCGATCCCGAAAAGCACCAATGCCGCAACGCTCAATGGCATTAGCCG
>JAQXDZ010000126.1 GCA_029251085.1 Mariniblastus sp. | reverse complement strand
CCAAGCTCGCCGTAGCCAAGATCATCAGCAAAAAACACTATGATATTTGGACGTGTATCATCCGCTGAAACAACGGCGCCCCATCCTATCACGAGGAAGACAACAAGAATTCTCACCAGCTCACAAATCCTCACTAACCAGTCTCCCCAAATAAAATTCAATTTCGATCTAATATTTTAAAGAACTTAATTTACACCAGCACGCAATCCGGAGGCGACCAAGAAAGTCTGGTCAGGCACACGCACAAATCAACGTTTTTAATCAAACACCAATTTGATCGCGCGAAACTGAAACCAAGCCGCACTGTTCCATCCCAAGACGATCTTTAATCGAAGTCACCATCCACTCTAGCTCCGATTTATCAAGATTACCGAACCACTCGACCTCTTCTAAATCCACCGAAGAACGCACCTCTAAATGACCGCTGTAATTGACTCCGCCATCATCCCCTACACTTTCGTGTCTTTCAATTTTCACTTTTACACTCTCGATCGCGTCCGCTTGCCAAGAGCGTTGCTTAGTACTGAAAAGGCCTCTCTCTTCTAGTGTCAATTGACTATCACTTACCTTTAAAGTTCCCCTGCGAACCCCTTCGCTCAAGTTGTAAAGAACAACACCGGTATTCAGTAACGTAAACACGACAACAATCACCCAGCCCGCCACAGGATCCCCTTCGACTTTTCCAGCAATCAAAGCTGGAACGAGAAGTCCAAGAATAAACACCTCAGCTAACATAAAACCAGCAATTACCAACTTACCTGCTTTGCTTGTTTTTTTTAAAAACCCCTGCTTAGGAATTCGAATGATCAATTCATGTCTAGAATCTCCAACAACCAGATTACTCCCAATCGGTTTTTCAGTGCGTGACAGAACCTCCGTTGGCCCAACAGCCTGAACTTCCGAACCGAGACGGCTGGCATCCACCCGTTCTGACACAGGATTCAAACCCGTAATCTCTTCAATTTTCAACGGCAAATCGTCGGCGAGTTGATTTACTATTTGATCTGGATAGGCTCGCAACAAATGCAATGCACGCCCGTCTTTTCTAACTGCGACCAAACTCGACCGCTCTGCTAGATGCTTATTTGCCTCAAGCATTTGGGAAAACTCAATTCGAAATCCCCCAAGCTCGTTCAGCTTACACTTGCAAGTTTTCCAAAACGGCCCCGCTTTCGTGACCAGCGAGAGACGCTCGTGATCAATCCGTATCTCTGTGTTTCCAAACGCAATCAGGCTGGCCCAACGCAAAATAAAAATTGCGACTGGCAATGGAAAAAAACACATGGCTCCAAGAAAGATCAGAGGAGCCATGGCGAACCCCGGATCCTCAATCATCTCTTTGGGCCCGAGAAGATACAACATTAGAAAAATCAATGTAGGCATGCCCACAAGACAGACGCTGAATGCCGCCGCTAACGCCGCAGGAATTTTTGCAAACGGGCTAAGCAACTGTGGAATCTCACAGGTAGCACTACCGCCATCCTGATTCCAAAGCGCACCACCAGCCTTGGGGTTTTGCGACAATGCTAATTCCTATTTCTTTTGTTGCTTTTTCTTACGTCCTGCGAACGTCCAATCAGCTGAAGGAGTATGCGCATCTTGCATATACGTTTCCATTTGTTTGACGATATCAGGGTGGTCTGCTGCGACATTTTTCGTCTCACCAATATCGCTGGTTAAATCGTAAAGCTCAGGCGTGGAGTTTGGGTTTTTACCAACGTTATTTCGAACACTCTTCCACTTCCCCATCCGCACAGCCTGTTTTCCACCTCGTTCGTAAAATGCCCAATAAAGATACTCGTGGCGTGGCTGTTCTGCCGTTTTCCCGAGTAACGCAGGTAGATAGCTGATGCCGTCGATACGATCTGGAGATTCCAACTGAGCAATCTCCAAGCAAGTCGGCAAGACATCCCACATCGCAACAGGAATGTCATTTTCCGTTCCCGCTTTGATTTTACCAGGCCAACGCGCGACAAAAGGAACTCGAATCCCTCCTTCGTAAAGATCCCTCTTGTGACCCTTCAAAGGTCCATTGGAATTGAAAAACTTGGGGTCGTGCCCACCTTCCATGTGCGGTCCGTTGTCGCTGGTAAACGAGACGATCGTGTTGTCATCAATTCCAAGTTCTTTCAGTAACGCCATCAACTCGCCAACATGACGATCCATCCGGGTCATCATTCCGGCAAATGCCGCGATCGGATTCTTTACGTCCGGGCCTTTGTACTTACCGATTTTATTGTCGAACTGAGGCCACTTCTCTCGCCAAGGTGCATGGTCATCTTCCGGCACGTGCATGGCAGCATGAGGAATCGTAAAGGGGACGTAGGCAAAGAACGGTCTATCTTTGTTATCCCGAACAAACTGCAATAGTTGATCCGAAATTAAATCAGCCGAGTACGTTTTCTCATCCAGCATGACTTTTTTGTCATTGTGCCAGAGATGCGTTGGGTAGAACGTATGAGCCTGTCGCTGACAGTTATAGCCATAGAACGTGTCAAAATGCTCGACGGGATCACTTGCAGATCCAGGGGCACCCAGTCCCCACTTTCCAAACATCCCTGTGGTGTAACCTGCTTTTTTTAGCAATCGCGGAAGCGTCACAATGTTGGCCGGCATCGGCGCCTGCCCCTCGGGCTTCACTTCTCGGTTACCTCGAACGAACGCGTGCCCCGTATGCATCCCCGTCATCAACACACAACGAGTTGGGGCACAGACGGTGGAACCCGCATAGTAGTTGGTGAACGTCACACCTTCTTTGGCAAGACTATCGATATTGGGAGTCTCGAATTTGGTCTGACCAAAACAGGATAGGTCGCCGTAACCGAGATCATCCGCCATGATGTAAATGATGTTCGGAAGATCATCGTCGGCTCTTAGTGTTGAGCCTAACAAGCCAATCGCCAACGCCAGAACTATTCTCTTAATTTCCACCAACTCTACCCCAATTTAAGAACGCCTAATAATGAGCTGTCTATCATACCGTTTGCCTTCAAGACCGGCCAACTATTTTTAAAATTAATGATCTCCCATCGTGAAGAAAACTAGCACCCCATCACAACCCTACCCTCCCCCTTTGAAGACTTAGGCCAATCAGAAAAGAGACTCTATTTTCAGGCGATTAAGTTTCAAATTGACAACGCATGAAGCAACCAAACCTTCGAGAGATGTTTTCAAGACGATTTAATTTCGTTCGCGGATGATATATTGCTGCGAACCTAAATCGATATGAAAATCACCAGCCTCCATGATTGGCAATTCTATTTCTCCTGAAAATTCGTCACCATCCACCTCTATATCGTACAGTCGAATCTTTCGATTCTCATCAACCAATTCCCACGATGCAGAGATCGCTTTCACCCCAAGATCAGCTGGTGCCCATGGGTGGTCCGCCACCGCATTTAGCGCATCGCCGCCTAATGACAGTACGTCGCTCACCACTTCTGAAGCCAGACGATCTCCTCCAGAAGAAATTTCAACCACAGATTTATCAAATCGCCACGTCAGATCCTCATTGCCAACCTGACACCACTGGTGTGTCGAACTAGTTAATCGGCTTGGATCAACAACCTGATAACCACCACCACTGGCTGTGCCCGAAACAATTTGAACTGGCTTTTCACTATCGCAACCTGACATCAAGGCACAAGTCAGTAACAACCCAACGCAAAACAAAGAGCGAGCCATTCTTCTACTCATTAAACTACTCATCAAACCACTCATCAATGGAAACCACCATTCCGCAAGTTGGATTTACTTAACCTTGAGATCTTACTAAACCACAGGTCATCACCTCTACCCCTTAATCGAACCGCTTTGCTTACTAACCAACAACAGCTCTTGCGACTAGCTAGATGATTGTTTACCGCTTTCATGGAACCAAGCGGCCCCTTTCCGCGGCCCCTTTCCGCCTAGCCATTTAGTTACAAGCAGCCATCGATAACCGCTTCTCTTGCGATCAATAAAAAAACGGAATCAACCTTCTCGTATTCTCTAGATATAATTTGTACTCAGCTCCAAAATGCTCAGCCAACAGTTCCTCTTCCATTTTGATTCGCACGACAAACACCGCAATCTGAGGCATGGTCGCTAACAGGCCATACACACTTGCGGCATAAGTCGGCAAACCAGCAAAGCCAATGATCGCTCCCAAATAAATTGGATTTCGGGTGTATCGGTAGATCCCGTGCGTCACAAGTTGATGGTTCTTTTTGATTACCACGAATCCAGAGTAATTGTTCCAGAGCGTAGTTTGACCAACCAGCATAATGGACAATCCGCAAACAAAAAGAGACAGTCCAAGCGTTCGCTGTAGCGGAAACGCAACAAAGTTATTCGGGTGCGTTACCAACTCCCACAAATCTTGCCAAATTCGAGTTAGCCCATCACCGTGCGTTCCGCAAAGAACTAATATCACGAGCATAGATGCCAGCCATGGAACAAAAAACCAGACGAGATCATTCCTGAGCGAGTGCTTGACAATTTCCAGCTTTTCGAGAAGCCTCTTCCTTGCCATTGCTCGATACCTCAAACCAAATCTTCACGACGGATGCTCGATCAAAGAAGATCGCCAAGCCGATACTCGGCTCGACGCTTTAGAATCATCGTGCGCAACTCAAGTTTGGTCGCATTGAATTTCCTGAGTAGATGATTGCTTTTTTCTCACTGCCAATAATTGCACGATTCCAAACAAAAAGGCAAGAACAAAAGCTCCCAATATTCCACCACCAATCGCGCCAAAAGTCATCCCAAAGTCTTGCTCCATCAACTCAGGATTGAAAACAGCAATCACCACCCTCCCAAACCCACAATTGGCTCCAATCACTCCCCCGAAAAACAAACCAATAACTGCTCCGACTATCGCAAATTTGTTTGTCGAAGGCGGATTGGGAGTGCCCCAGCGGAGCAAACCAACAGCGAGTGTGCAAAGCAGCCAAACCGCCCCGAAGAAAAAGAAAGCCATCCCCTCTTTACCATTTGTGCTAAATGCAGAGAGGAGTAATGCAATTGCGCCGCATAAGGACACTAAAAATACTGGATTCATTCGCAAGACCTCATGCCAAGTCCACAAGTAGAACGCTTGGACGATTATAGCAGACGTGCGTACTGCAACAAAATTTAGTTCCGAGTGAGAGGTTTTGTGAATCTATCTAATTCTCACCAGCAGATATTCCTACACACCGAACCGTGACGTCATCGAATTCCAATGGTTGATCATCCACTTGCAAAACTAGCAGCCGGAATCCCTAATTTCCAACCACATTATGTTTCATACCAGAGCACATAAACCGTAAGCGTTTTATCATCACTTTTCGTGTAGGCAATATTCAAGCCACGAGTCCCCTTTGAACTAGGCGGAGGCACACTAAGTTTAGCACCTAAGAATGTTTTAGAAGAAAGCGCCCACCAGGTTTCTGGAGCCGCAGTGAAGAAGTTGGAAGGTTTCAAAATCGGCTTGAATTTGGTTGATTCAACCTGTGTTTCGTCAAACAACATCGATGGATCGTCTATCTTTGCGATGAACTTAAACCGAATCACGTCGTCCATCCCGGCATCAAGCGCATAACCAAGTGGCTCGATCACCACGTCTGGATTGATGTACATGACTTTTCGACATTTTGCAATTTGCTCTTTCGTAGGCGTCGTCGTGCTAACGTCACCACCGCCACCAAGAGTGAAGTCGCACCCTGTAGATACAAGTAAAGCAAAACCAATGGCGATTCGCATTACGTTCATTTGGAATATCTTTTTTTCGAACATCATTTCACTTTTCACCGGGACGTCGCAAACAATTTTGTTTTTCAAACACGCCAGTCTGAGCCGTTTTCGTTATACCACACATTGAATAACCGGTGAAACCAACGACCCCACGCACCCCAGTTGGAACTCAGCGATCTGCGAAGAAAACCACCTGTTTAAAATTGATTTTGCACATCTCAAATCAATGTCACGCAAAGCATCGATCGCCCCCGCGTGCGTTTTTCCTCTAACGCGATTGAGCCCAAAAATTAAAATATTGTGCAACCACCATCGTTCACCGCTACAATAAGATTCCGCGGATCTGTGCGAAGCCTAGTCACAAGAAACGCAAGTCTGGAAATCATCAAATGTGGTTTGAAATACGTCGCTTAGCCAACTGACTTTAGCAAAAGTCAAAATCGAGAAACGCCTAAAATGCATCAATTATCATCCTCACCTCGCCTCTTTTCCACGATCGCAGTTCTATTGCTCAGCGGTTTAATCCAAGTTTCTGCAACTCTGGCCGCGGACCCTCCGAACGTGGTTGTAATCATGGTTGACGATCTCGGGTATTCCGACATTGGTTGCTACGGTGGAGAAATTGAAACTCCCAACTTAGATGCACTCGCTGCAGATGGCCTGCGATTCTCCCAGTTCTATAACACTGCTAAATGTCACTCATCTCGCGTCTCTCTATTAACTGGTCAGTATTGCATTGCTGCTGGCGATACAAAAATGGATCATGGGATCACTACGGCCGAAGTACTTGGCAGTGCCGGGTACTTTACTGCCATGACAGGCAAGTGGCATCTAAATCAGCAACCAACCGATTTTGGATTTGACCGGTACTTTGGCCATCTCAGCGGTGCCTGCAATTTCTTCAAAGGAGATAAGACATTCCGGCTCAATGGTGAGCCGTGGTCAGTTCCTAAACAAGATTTTTATACGACAGTCGCCGATGTCGATTATGCCTTGAAGTTCCTCAAAGAGGCTCGCGCAACGAGCCAACCTTGGTACCTCTACATCGCATTCAATGCCCCTCACGCTCCGCTGCATGCACTGCCCGAAGACTACGCAAAATACAAAGGGAAATATGATCAGGGTTGGGATGTCGCTCGTGAGTCTCGAGTTAGAAAACAAAAGGCCGTGGGAATTCTCCCTGATACGCTCAAGCCGAGCCCCCGTCCCGAACATATTCCCGCCTGGAAAGATCTCGAACCATGGCGACAAAAGTACGAAGCCAATCGCATGACAACATTGGCGGCAATGATTGATCGAGTCGATCAGGAGATTGGCCGCTTGGTCAATGACCTTAAAGCCAACAACGAATTCGAAAATACGATGATTCTGTTCGTGTCTGACAATGGAGCATGCCCTTATGACCGGCGAGCACCCCTACTCGATGTCGAGCCAACCAATGGCGACATCGCCCTGGCCGATTCAACCGGTTGGTCGTGGGCTCGCAATACCCCGTTTCGTTATTACAAACAGAATCAATTCGAAGGCGGCGTCTCCACACCAGCCATCGTGCACTGGCCCGCTGGACTAAAAACACCTGCAGGTTCAATCACTGACCAACCCGCTCACCTCATCGACGTCATGCCAACGCTCGCCGAAATTACAAAAAGCGAAATCCCCAATCAATGGCCTGATCGCACACTGCGGCCAGTGTCAGGAGTCACTCTAACGCCGGCGTTTGAGGGGAAGAAAATCAATCGCGAACAACCAATTCACTTGCTGTTTGCTGCAGATCGAGGTCTGCGGGACGGCGACTGGAAAATTGTCAGCTTTAAAAGCGAAGCTTGGGAATTATATAACGTCGCCGAAGACCGCACCGAACTGAATGACCTGGCTGCACAAGAACCCGAACGACTTGCTGCGATGGTCGAAAAATGGACCCAGATGTCGCGAGATGTCCTCCACGCCCCCGAACGCAGTTACGCACCCACCGGAAAAGCTCAGCCCGTACACACCAACCGCGAATGGACAAAATTTGACAAAGAAGCCCCCACGGGGAAAGCAAAAAAACGAACGAAAACTGGAGCAAAACAGTCCATGCGAGCTCGAAAGAATACAAAACTAAAAATTACCGACGGCACCCTTAATCTCGTATTTTCGGGAGACGATCCGGGCATCGCAATGGATCTTCGCAAAAAATCATTAACGCCCGGACCCTATCGTCTTGCCTTTGACTTAAAGGGGGGAAGCCAAGGTGGCGGTGAGCTCTTCTTTACCACCGATCTCAAAACTGTCCTCCCCAAAGGAAACCGAATTCCATTCGAGGTTGTCGCCGACGGAGACTGGCAAAAAGTCGATATCGAATTGAAAACTGATAAAGCGATTCAACAATTGAGACTCGATGTCAGCGAAGGTTCTGGAGAAGCATCGATTCGCCTACTCCGCCTGACCGATAATTCGGGCAAAGTTTTATTCAAATGGCCAAACTGATAACTTGATCGATAACACAAATTATTTTCAGTAAATTCCTTTGTCCAGATTCTGCATCGCCGGGAGTGTTTACAAAGTGAATAATCGTTCAGCGAAAAAGAACCCTGCCATGATTTCCCTCGACTGCTACCATATGGACTTCTACAGCAGGTCACCGAGTGTTGATCCGGAGAACACCACGGAAACTGATCTGAGCCGTCTGCGCAGTGGGTCGTTTCACAGCTTTGGGAGTAGCCTTACAGATGAGTAATCAAACTCAATTCATGCGACACAACAAGGAAACCTCCGAGACGATCTGGCCGCAGGGAAATTTAAACCTGAGAAGATCCATCAGTTGTGTGATACTGCTGTGCCTGTGGGGAGGGCTTTCTAGCCCTATGTTGTTGGCACAGAATCCGACGATCACTGAATCTCAGCGAGAGTTTTTTGAAAAGAAGATCCGCCCTGTGCTGGCCGAGCAATGCCTCGACTGCCACAACTCGATCAATGAAAAGAGCGGCGGCTTGGCCCTCGACTGGATTCAGCCTTTAAGACAAGGAGGAGATTCGGGAAAGGTAATCATACCCGGTGATCCCGATAAAAGTTTATTGATTCAGGCCATCCGTCATCAGGGGGAGGTAGAGGATATGCCCCCCGAAGCGCCCAAGTTGGTCGACAGTGTCATCGCTGACTTCACAAAGTGGGTACGCATGGGGGCTCCGGATCCGCGTCGCACGCAACCGACGGCCACGAGTTTGAAGAAAGGGATGCGTAGCTGGAACGATGTGCGGGACGACCGTAAAAAGTGGTGGTCCTTCCAGCCGATAACAAACCCTGAGCCGCCGCAGGTGAATAACGCCGATTGGCGCCACCATCCCATTGATGCTTTTGTGTATGACAGTCTGAAACAGCAGCAACTGACACCCAGTAACGTCGCCGATCCACACACTTTATTGCGCCGAGTGTCGCTGGTGCTGACGGGGCTACCTCCCTCGCCTGACGACGTGACAACGTTTATGTCAAGCAAAGATCCGAATCGCTATGAAAAGTACGTCGACACATTGTTGGCCAGCAAGGCTTATGCGGAACGTTGGGCCCGACACTGGATGGACTGGTACCGCTACAGCGAAAGTCATGGCAGCGAGGGCGATCCCCGTATCGCCTTTGCCCGGCAGTACCGTGATTACTTGATACGGGCCCTGGAACAGGATGTGCCTTACGACCAGTTGATGATCGAGCATCTGGCCGGCGATTTGTTGGCGAAGCCCCGACTAAATCAGGAAACCCATATCAACGAATCGGCCATTGGCCCCGCACATCTGCGTATGAACCCTTTTGGTTATGGTGTGGTGGACGCCTATCAGGAATTGGTAAATTTCACCGACAATCAGGTGGATGTGGTGAGCAAGGCCACCATGGCCCTCACGGTGTCATGCGCCCGTTGCCACGATCACAAATTTGACCCTGTCAGTCAGAAGGACTACACCCGCTTTTATGGGGTGATGATAAGCAACCGCCCCACCACCATTGTGGTGGACAGCCAGGAAAAACAACGCCGCCATCAAGACGCCATCAAACAACTGAAACCTCAAATTAAAAAAGCTTTTGTTACCTATTGGCTTTCCCAAATGGAGTCACTTGAAGACCGACTAGAAAAAGTGGAGAGTTCAAAGAAGGAGCATGACAGTGGTGCACTGACCCCATGGCTTCGGATGAACGAGCATGGTCCGCAAGAATTTGAATCCTATTGGAGGGGATTGCAAGAGCATGTTGGGCGGGTGAAAGAGCACAACAAAAAGGTTAAACAAGAAGCGGTCGCCTACTATGATTTGCGCGACCCCAAGGTGGTGGCCACCTTTTTCAAAACGGGTAATGGCTCGCATCTATCTCCACAACCTGCGGGCTCTTTCGCCTTAAGAGGGGAAGGTGAGAATGTGTTTCGAGGCGTTTATCCTGCCGGGGTTTACAGCCATCTCATCAGCGACAAGCATGCGGCGGTGATGGGTTCGCCCCGGATGACGGTGTCAGCTAACAATCTCTGGGTACGCGCAGCCGGTGATAAAGCCAATAGGCGTTATGCAGTCAGGCATTATCCATTTGGGGGCTTGTTGCACGATAATCATCGCCTCAATCAGCCTGTACCCGTGTGGCAGGGGTCCCGGAAGATGGATATCTGGCAGGGTGAAAAAATCCATTATGAATTTCGAACCGCTCGCGACTTGATCAACCAAGAGGGGAACGAGCGTAGCTGGTGGGGGGTGAGCGAGATTCTGATGGGCCCTGAAGCCCCGCAGAGTATGGGAACCCCTTTGAGTTTGTGGGTGGCCAAGCCCCCGGTGGACAAAGCTTCTTTGTTGAAAGGGTATCAAGCAACCATCCAAAGTATTTTGAACAAATGGATGGCCGGCACTGTCAGCGACGACGAAGCGGAGTTTTTGGGGCAGTTACTGCGAAGCAATGTGTTGAACCACGACATCAACCAATTACCAGAAAACCTAGTGGCATTGGTCGAGCAGTATCGCAGGCTTGAGAATGAAATCCCCGTGCCCACCCGCGCCCCCGGAGTATACGAGGCTGACCCGGTGGATGCCCCCTTTCTGAATCGTGGTGACCATAAAAGTGAAGGGGAAGCGGTGCCCCGGCAGTTTTTGGAAATATTTGCGAACAAACCTTACAACAAAAATAGTGGTCGGCTGGAGCTAGCGCAGGATATTGTGGGTGACAACAACACCCTGACACGACGTGTGCTGGTCAACCGTTTGTGGAATTACGTGTTTGGTGCCGGCCTAGTAACCACCACCGACAACTTCGGACGCATGGGGGAGCAACCCTCGCACCCCGAACTGCTGGATTTTCTGGCCAGTGATTTCAAGAAGAATGGTTGGTCATTAAAGAAGAGCCTCAAGCTGATGGTGACCAGCCGTACTTTTAAATTGAGTAGTCAGAGTACTGCAACCGCCAAAGAGGTTGATCCCGTCAACAAGTACTTGTCGTTTTATACACCACGTCGCCTCGATGCGGAGGCTATTTATGACAGCTTGCATTTTGTGGCGGGGCAGAACAAACGCGCGATTTATGACAGCGTGATTCGTAATCGCTTGCACCCCTTCCTAACCGCCTTCAACCGACCGGTGCCAGTGACCACGGTGAGTCGGCGGCCCAGCGACAACGTGCCAGCCCAGGCCTTGAGCATGATGAATGGCTTGGCAGAGGATCTGTCTGGCCATCTGTTGAGCCGTGTGGATGTAAACCGGGAAGTAGATGCTGTGTTGGCTGAGTTGTTCGTGAAGTTTTATGCCCGTGAGATCACGGCAAGCGAACGCACGCTATGCCAAAAATTTTTAGGTGACAGCCCTAATGCCGAAGACTGGCGTCGGCTGATTGCCGCGTTGTTCAATTCCAAGGAGCTGATCTATGTCCACTGATCCGTTTTGCCGTCGACGCTTTATGCAGCTGGGGTTTGGCAGCCTCGGAGGGCTGGCTCTGAGTCAATTGAGTAGGGCGGAGGAGAAGCCCCATCATCATCAACCGAAGGCGCGCTCGGTGATACTGTGCTATATGTCTGGTGGTGTCAGCCACGTGGACAGTTTTGACCCCAAGCCTCGCCTGAAAGAGCTGCATGGAAAAGAAATGCCCGGGGAGGTACTGCGCACCCAGTTTGATAACAATGGCAAGATCATGCAGTCGCCCTGGCAGGCAAAAAAATATGGACAGTCGGGTTTGGAGATGACCGACCTTTTTCCGCATATTTCAGGCTGCGCCGATGACATTGCCCTTGTACGCAGCATGACGGCAAATTTTTCAGAACATGCCCAGGGGAACTTTTTCATGCATACCGGCTTCCCCTTCCTCGGTTCACCGACGGCAGGGGCCTGGGTGAATTACGGTTTGGGGAGTGTGAATGAAAATCTCCCCGGTTATGTGGTGCTCAACAACAAAACCGGCATTCCCCACGGGGGCAAATCGGTTTTCGGCAGTGGCTTTTTGCCTGCCACGACCGGTGCCTCGTTTTTCAATCTGGATCAGGAAGAAGTGGTGAGTCGTGTGAAGCCACGTCGCTCGTTGAAAGAGCAGCGTACGAGCTTGGAATTCTTGAAGCAGCTGGATGGTGCCTTTGCCCAACGCTCGGCCGCAGAAAGGGATGTGCAGTCGGCTGTAGAAAATTATGAAACCGCCTTTCGCATGCAATCGGCGGTACCTGAATTGATGAACCTCGACAAAGAGCCAGCCTATCTCAAACGGGCTTATGGCTTCGAGCACCAAGATCCGTTGGTGGCCCGTTATGGGCAGCAGTGCATGGTGGCCCGTCGCCTGGTGGAACAGGGAGTGCGTTTTGTCGAGTTGTCTTGCTCCAACTTTAAAGGAGACGGGCAACGACCCAACCCCTGGGATCAACATGGCAACCTGCCCCATGGTCATCAGGAAATGGCCCGCCAGGTCGACCAACCCATTGCGGCCCTCATCAATGATCTCAAACAGCGTGGTCTGCTGGAGAGCACCTTGATTATTTTTACCGGCGAGTTTGGCCGGACGCCCTTTTCGCAGGGCAACAATGGCCGCGATCACAACCCTTATGGTTTCAGTCTGTGGATGGCCGGCGGGGGAATCAAGGGGGGTAGCGTGCACGGGGCCACCGATGACCTGGGGTATCATGCCGTCGAAGACAAGGCCACGGTGTATGATCTGTGGGCCACGGTGCTGCACCAACTTGGCATGGATCATGAAAAGCTGACCTACCGTTATGGGGGGCGCGACATGCGACTGACCGACGTGCATGGAAACGTGATGACAAAAATTCTTCACTGAATACCCATCGATTCATGACGACAAAATATTACTTTCATTAAATTTCTCTGTCCAGATTGCACTTGAGCGGGAGTGATAGGCTGTGGATGATCAATCTCCCAAAAAACGAACCACTTCGAGCGACAATCAGCGTTACGAAGATTTTGTGCGACTCCTGGTAGA
>JAQXDZ010000109.1 GCA_029251085.1 Mariniblastus sp. | reverse complement strand
TTCAAGAGGGAATCGGTCAAAGTATTTTTGAGGCGCATAGTTGGGCAAATGAGGCATGAAGATCCCGGCGCCTAGAAAGAATGGTTCCTTCAGCTTGCCTTCTTGCAACTTTTTGGTTGCCCAGTTGCCAGTCTTACCATCGGGGTGGTCAGCCAGGGTAACATCAGGATGGCACGGTCCCCAATCCGCCGTCCTCGACCACCCGCCTAAGGGAAGCTTGGAAGAAAACTTGAGCCCCGCGAACGAAGGAAGATCCTGCGTTTTACTTGGGTAATATTCATCAAAGCCTCGACCTTTGACCTCCTCATTAAAATGATAGCCGTGGAACAGTTTTCCGCCACCGGCAACGTAGTAACCGTTTTTTTGAAAAAACTCTGGCAGCAAAACCGAATTGTTCAGTATGGGATTATGTGTAAACGAGCTTTTATTGACGTAGTTACCTGAGGTCGACGGCCTGATTCCACTCATTATTGCAGCCCTTGATGGACCGCAGGCGGGTGCTGCGCAATGCGCATTAGTGAAAAGCATCCCTTGGGCAGCCAGTCGGTCCATGTTCGGCGTCAGGGCTTGAGGATTCCCCTTGAGCATGCCTGTCCAGTCATTGAGATCATCAATCGCGATGAACAATATGTTAGGCTTCGCGTTGGGTTGGCCAGAGTCCTTGGCTTCGCCTGTCCTGCTAACGAGGCAGATTAGTGCAGCCGCAAGTAGTAGGATGGTTTTTTGATATTTTGTTTTCATTTCAAGATCTTCTCTTTAAATTTTCAAAACCCTCAGTCGACGAAAAACTTTCCTCGCACGGGCTCTCCGCTGCTTCAATTTGTTGATTGAAAGGTGAGTTGTCAGGACATGGCCAAGCTGCGAAGTGATTGGCTAGTTTCAACTAATCATCCGCTGAAACAAATTGCGGGTAATTTGCTGTACACGTTTGTCTGGGCCTTGTTGGTTGACGCCATGCCTTGACGGATTAACATGACCCGGCGGGCTGGACAAACCGTTGGCCCACCAGATCGTGGCAGCGTTGAAAACAACATTGTCCTTGGGGCCATCGTAGAGCGTTGAGGAGTAGCGCCCAACCGTTTTTCCTTTGATCGTGGCATCTCCCTCTGCGACAATATTCATTCCCGGGAGATTCATCGCCGGAGCCCCATGCCACTCCCATCCCAAGAGACCTTTGATCGAGTCTCCCTTCTTCATGCCGGTTTCGCTAAAGAGCCAATGCTCCGGCATCGCACAGGTCCAGTCGCCCACGCCCATGCCGCGCCCGCTGGGTTGTTGGTTGTCCAGTCGTCCTCCCATTAATTGGGCACCATCAGGTCCCATATTTGGTTCGAAGGTTTTGTCGTTGAGTCTCTTTTGGATGAGGCGTCGTTTAGCCGCTTCCGGGATGTTCTCGGGCATTGGTATGAACCACCCTTCCCTGCGAATGTTGCGATTCGGCGTTCCATTACTTGAAGGCAACATCGGCACGACACAGAGAACTGAATTGCCACCGAAGAACGCGAGACTCACTCCTGCGTCACGCGCCTTGATGGCATTGTCATACATATCGAGACTCCAGTATTCGTCGTGTCCAACGGAAATGAAACCTTTTGCGCGAAGTAAGCCTTGAGGGTCGGCGTGCGTGTCAACGTTGGAGATATAAGAGACATCGTATCCGTGCTTCTCCATCCAGTACGCCATCGGAAATTCCCACGGTAGATATTCGCCCGAACCACCTGATTTCTTCAACTTGTTCACCGGATGGGTAAACAAACCGTAAGGCCGGTCGAAACTCACCGTCCCGCTGGGCACGCCGATTGTGGAAAACCCTTCGTGATCGGTGTAAATCGAAAAGTCGGCGGGCCAACGGTTGTAAGCTGACCACGTAAGATCGCTGCACTGAAAC
Organism: Mariniblastus sp.; assembly: GCA_029251085.1. Lineage (GTDB taxonomy): Bacteria > Planctomycetota > Planctomycetia > Pirellulales > Pirellulaceae > Mariniblastus. The sequence continues at coordinate 29,545 of JAQXDZ010000109.1, read as the reverse complement.
AGAAAATCGCAAGGACGGTCGTCGCGAACAATGAAGATGACATAGCTCTGGATACCACTTTTCGCTGCGGTTAACTTCCCAAGATAGACGCCGCTGAGCCAATCGGAAGGTATTTCTAGCTCGACCGTCGGCACCCACTGACATTCGCGCACGTAGTTTTCGCCAACGGGCGGATCGGCCTGAGTCATTCCCTGAAGCGAGTCGAAAGTTTTAACAAGCCGAGCCCCATCGCCGTTGTAGTAGCCTGTTCGAAAGATCTCCAATTTGAAATTAGATTCCGGATTTGTGCTGACCATGATCTGCAGCTTCTCGCCAGCTCGAATGCTGTTCGTATTGCAGTAGCCTTCGATCACATCGCAGCGTCCGTTGTCGAGATTTTTGTTTATTCTTCCAGGAACGGTGCGTGTTTTGGTCAGTAACCAGTCCCGGGTTCCGGGTTTGGCATTTTCTTCTTGAATCAAATTCTGCGAGGCAGATTTGTTTGCCGGCGAAGCTTGGGCGACATTTGGAAGGAGGTTTGCCCCTGCAATGCCTAGTCCGGCAGCCGCAGCTCCTTTGATAACTTCACGTCGCCGCAGTCCTTCACGGGGTTCGTTGGGTTCATTTTGGTCTTGTTGATGAGTCATTGAAAGGCCTTTGCTGTTGAGTTAGGCGTGTTCTTGGTTTGTGTGTTATCGTAGGACCGGTTTTTACCTTGCAGCTTGTGGAGACGTTGGCCGGGACCATCGCTACTGGCTCTCCTGTGACTACTTGGCATTTTTCAATACGGCGAGCAAATCCGCTAACTCTTGGTTGGTAAGTTGCTCGAGCATACCGGTCGGCATGATGGAAACTTGACTGGGCTGTTCTTGTTCGATTTCGTTTTCGGGAATGGAAACTCGTTTTTCTGCATTGGTTTGCAGATGCACGATGCCGGCCTCACGATTTGCTAGTCCACTAAACACCTGTCCATCGATTGTTAGGATCTTTAGTGGGCGGAATCCTTGCTCAATGCGTACGTTTGGAAACAGAATCGATTCCAATAAAGCCTCTCGGGAGCGTGTCCCGCCGATCTTTGTCAGTTCCGGTCCAACCTCGCCGCCAACATGACCAAGCTTGTGGCAGGCAGCGCAATTTGCTTTTGAGCTACGAAAAAGTTTGAGGCCGCGAACCGCATCGCCTGCCGGGAGACTTGCCAACTTAGCTTGCACCGCCGCCGCAATATTATCGGGTGCCGAGTGAAGTTGCTCCTCCAGTTCAGTGGCTGACTGGCGTAATGAGTCACCGCGGTCGCGATACAAATTGGGCAGCAAGCCGATGTCCAACATTCTCGCTGCGGGCAGCACCGAAAGCTGTTTCAGCAACTGAAGGTCGAGCTCTTCTCGTTTTGCACGACTAATTGTGGTCACAGCATCGGGCAGGTTTGCCGGACTGATGGAATCCAAACGTTGCAAAAGTTTTTGACCAAACGATTTGTCGATCTGCATTTTTGAAAGGAGTGAATAGGAGTCGATGCGGAGGAGGAACTCTTGGATTTGATCATTGGAGTACCCTGAATCATTCGGCAGTGCAGTGAGTAACGCCACCGCTTTTGGAAAACTGCGGGGTGTTTCCAGACTCTCAAGTTGGTCTTTGATTGCTACGACAAGTCGCTGATTTTTTTTTGTGGATAGCTTGAAACTGGATAATCTCTTTCCCACCAACTCGGCATCACGCGATAACAGACGACTGAGCGGTTGATTAAAGGCTCTGGGAAGTTCAAGCCCATCCCAAGCGTCTAGCATTCCGAGCTTGTAATCTAAATCCAGGTCCTCACGCTGCAGTTGCTTGGCGACGAATTCGCGTGCCGCCGACTGTGATTGCCACGCCCGCAGCAAGGTCTGCAATGTGTCCTGAGCAACCTGGTTGGATTTCGTCCTGACAGTTGTTTTTGAAATGGCTGCCTCGGAAAGTCGCGAGAGATGATCATTCGCCTGTAATGACCAGCCAGGATGTTGCTTTAAAATCTCAACAGCCGTATTGATTAGCAACGGCTGTTCAGAGTGAATGGCGTTGAGTGTGTAAGAAGAAATCGTGGAGTCGTCGAGCGCATTCAATGCGACCAAAGCGATCGCTTTCGTTGCCACGTCGTTCCTGCCATCGAGGTAGGTTCGTAGTTCCTGTTTGTCACCGATTTCGATTAATGCATAGATGAGCGTGTGTCGCAGTGCCGCGTCCTGTTTAGTGCGGCCGACGACCTGCATGGAGGCTTTTACGCTGTCTGGGTTCTTGATGCGTCCTAAGGCTTCGACTGCGGAGCGAACCAAACGAATTTCAGAATTTCCACAAAGCGCTTGTAAAGTACTTACAGCCGGGGCATGGCGATAGAGCCCGAGGATATGACAAGCGGCGAGTCGCTGATCTAATTGGTTGTTTTGATCGGACAAGACATCGTGCACGATAGTCAGGGCTGTGTCTGACCCGATGTGGGACAACGCCCAAATCAAGTCAAGCGAAGATGGCGAGTTTTGCTTCTTCGACAAAGCGGCTTTGATTTCCGGCACGACCTGGTCGCCAAGTTCACCGATGCGCAACACGGCACGGGTGCGTATCCACGGTTGGGGATCACCCAATAACTCAACACATTTACGAGAAGACACCTTGTCCCAGTCAATCCTCACTGGTTTGGAAGAATTTGGCGTTTTGGCGGCTTCCTTTTTTTCTGTTTCGGTGCGGCGAAGACGATAGATTCCACCATTGGCAACTTTCTGATCACCTCTGGAAGTTGGGCAACACAGGTCGTACCAGCCCCCAGTGTCGACAACTAAAAGACCTCCAGATTCGTCTTCCAGAACGTCCGTTGGGTGAAAATCAACTTGGTCACCTTCCAGCAAGACATGATCCGAAGCCCGATATCCTGCGCCATCGGGCTGCAAGCAATGAGCCGAAACTCGATGTAGGTTAAATTGAGCAGTGACCAACACGGAGGAATCCGAAATGCTGGGGTTCGGTAAGAGGGACTGATTACCTTCGCTCAAACAAATTAGACCGCTGGGGGCGGCGGGCCCCAAATGAGTCATCACGGGCATCAGTGGTCCCGTCCGGACAACTTGCTTGGGGCTGACGACCGCATGCTTCCTCCCATGCACCGAACCGTAAAGTGCATGACCAAGTCCATCACGCTTTCCATTGGCTGGTAGCTGAACAAAAGTCGCAGAGAAGAATCGGTCCCCAGTCGGCGTAAAGGCAACTTCGACCAGGTTCTCCATGCCCCCGCTCATAACCGATTCGATTTCACCGCCTTCGAGCCGACGGCGAAAGATGTGGGCGGCACGATCCTTGAGTTGCGAACCGTCGGTCAATTGGTGGGTCTGTTCGGCCTTCGCGCCCTTGCACCAATAGATCCAACCATCAATTCCAAGGTGGGGGCCGTGCAAGTCGTTAGCGCATCCGGTGATCGTTTGTCCGTCGAACCAGACTTCGCGACTCTCGCAATACCCATCGCCGTCGTTGTCCGTTAGCTTCCAAATGTAAGGCGGGGCAGCGGCAAGGATACTTTTGCCCAAACAAAGTACGCCTTCGGTAAAGGGTAATTTGTCCGCGGCCAAAATCCGTTTGTCAAAAATCCCATCTCCATCAGTGTCTTCCAGGCGAACAATCTTATCCAGAAGTTTATTGTTGGACTCGACGATCGGCTTGAAAGCCCCGCCGGCCTCCACAACAACCAAGCGTCCATCGCAATCCCAATCAACCACCACGGGCCATTTGACCAGAGATTTGGGTACAGCTCTTTCGAGCTTCAATCCAGCTGGAAGGCTAAATTCGATTCCGCCGATTTGCACGCGATTGCGTTCGTCTGCAAACGTGTGATCAGTCAGGAAAAAAATCATGCCGAAGCTGAAGCAAGTCGACAAGAGCGAATTTTTAATAGGTGTTAATCGTGTGATCATCATGGTTCAACTTGCCGGTTTTAAAAGAGCGGCCATCGTGTAGGCGATGGTCTCTTGGATCAAATGTTCTGGATCACTGGCAAAGTTTTGGTGTTTCCAGCGGGCGACTCCGGTCATCGCATTCATGATATGCATCGTAGCAATGTCGACGTCCAAGTTGCGGAGTCGATCCTGCTCGGCCAACTCCCGCAGCGCTTGTTTAATCAGTGCATGGAATTTCCTCATGCGACCGCTAATTTTCTTCTGTTGTGCCGGCTCAAGATGGTTGCGTTCCGAGAACAGAACGATGAACGCGAGTCCGAGGCTGATCTGACCTTGAATTTGTAATCGAATCAGCTGCCGCAACCGTTGTTCCGGATCTTCGATCGATCGCGCGGGTTTGGAGACGACGCGGTCCCCTTCGTCGATTGCACTATTCAAGATCTGGAACAACAGCTCCTGCTTTCCAGAAAAATGGTGATACAACCCCGCCTTCGTCATACCGACCGCCTGAGCAATATCGCTGATCGATGTTCCTCCGTACCCTTTTTCGACCATTAACTCCGCGGCGGTACGGTAAATTTCCTCGGTGCGAGTTGGAGCCTCTCCGGCTATCAATTTCAAATCTGTCCTCGGTGTTTTTGTAGCTTGATGTACTGAAACCTGTGCTTGTCTTGTTGTCGTTTTGTGGAATCGGCAAGCATTCGCGACCGACGTGCTGCACTTAGACTGGCGAAAACGTGAGTTAATAAGGCAGCTGTAATAGGTTACCGAACGATCGGTAGCTTGTCAAGCATTCGAGTTTTTTTGGATTTGTTTTATGAGACGATTCTGATGCGTCGACCTGCGCGACTCAGTTGATTCCCCGTAGCAGTTCGCTCGGAGGCGTGCTCGTCTATTCTGGGCAGGCATCAGAAGGAGCGAAGGCGATTCGCCGTTGGCTCGTTTTGGTTAAGAGGTCTTTTTAACATCGAAGAGCAAAGGATTTCGACAGGCTCGAATGGTTCTCGGCGATGATCAGCTTGGTGCCGCGTTAAAAAAGCAAGCGACCGATCTGGTAAGTGCTTTGGCCGGCTATAACGAAGCCGAATCGATTGCAGGTGTCTCTCGCGAACCCGTGGGGTCGAAGCTCAATCGGTCACTTTGGCAATGAAAAACGATCTCGGCCATCCTTTTGAAAACGAAAATTCGGTCGAGATCGCTTCAGCAGTTCGCCCAAGGTGGTCAAATCCGAAGATAAATTCAGCTTGGGCGCAGCGACCACCGGCCTATTATTTTGAGTTAGCGGGTTGAAAGGGAAACGGTTTTGCGGAAACTACGCTGCTCGACGATAGGAGCCTGCGTTAACGCCATGACGACATCGAAAGACTCGGATCAAAATCCCTATCAGTACTTGCTTCAAGCCGGCGTTTCCCACACAGATTTGGCTAGAAGTTTCAACTCATCGCCCTTTCGAATGATGCAGAAATTGTTCGAATTCTCATCACAATATTGAGTTTTTTGACCCCACGGTCAGGTCAGCAGGTCAAGTGCCATTAGGCGATCGCTCAAACGACTGATTAGAAAACGGGCTAACGCTACAAACCGCTTAACGGTTCAGAGGCTGGCTGCTGCGAAGAAACGAAAACAAATCGCTAACTTGCGCTTCGCTTAGACCGTCCAGCAATCCTTCAGGCATCACCGATTTCTCGTTGGCCTTCTTATCCTCAATGGCTTCTTGTTCAATGGAAATGGATTGGCCTTCTGCATTTCGCAGCACAAGCACTTGACTATCCTGATCGGCAATAAAACCGGTCACGACTCGACCATCTTCAGTGAGAACGGTGTAGTTTTCGAACCCTTCACGAATCTCAGAACTCGGATCGACAACGCTATTCAACATGCTTAGCGTGTCGTCCCGATTGAACGCCGTCAAATCCGGCCCAATATTTCCTCCATCACCAAACAGTTGGTGGCACTTCCCACAATTCTGCTTAAACAAGACTCGACCTGCGTATGGGTCACCTGGTTTTCCAGTGAGCTGCTCAAAATAGTTGGAAATCTTCAGTTGCAACTCCTGCGACGACGCTGGCTTGAGTTCCGGCCAGTGCTTTGCGACGAGTAAATTGATTGCAGTATCATCATGTATCATCATTCTGCGGACGTTGCCTTTGGAAATTGCCTCGGGAGCTACCTTTCCGGTGGCAACTTCGTCAAGCAAATTCATGGTCCATGACTTTCGCATCGTCAAAGCTGCCACAGCGTTGGACTGCGATTCCGGCAAAAGCGAGTCGAACCGACTCACAATCCGCTGGCCGATTTCTGCATCCGAATAATTCTGAAGTGCGATTAGCAATGCCGATTCTAGTTTTTCATCGTTGGCACTATCGAACAATTTCAAGATCGTCGGTAACGCAATTCGGGATCGCACTTCGCCGAGAGTTTGAATCAGATCTACACGTTTGGTCATCTCGGTCTTGTCATCGACAAGTCGCCCCAGCGAGGCGTCTATCGCGTCCTGGTCGCCTCGACGGATCTTCAACAGTTCCGACCCACCTCCTGCGCGAGTCAATAATCCGCCCAACCGTTCAGGCAGATCAGCAAGCGAACGACCTTTAAATGCCAACTCGAAACCGTCCAGATACTTTTCCTTGGCAGTCTCGGCTAATCCACCTGGTCCCGAGCCAGCGTTCAACACCAACTCCAACAACTGCGAACAAATTTCCAAGTCGGCTCGCTTGCCAGTCGCCGCAAATCTTCGCATCAGTCTTGGCGCCACAAATTCCAGAAACGTCCAATTGGAATACAACTCGGGATGAGCTCGAACGGTTTCAATTACAACTTCTGGTTTGCTGCAGTGCTCTTCAATTGCCCACCATATCAGCATCGGCACATGAATGTCTGGCTCTACCAACGACTCATTTTTTTCGTTTGATCCATTAAGTAGAAGTTCTCGGATAACTTTCATACCGGTCGCGGACGGCAACCGTTTGGCCGTCGAAGCCAACTGGCTCCGCAACTTTGAATCTGTCGCATTGGCTGCACAAACGATTAGCGACGACATCCCTTGCTCCCAGCCGGTTGGTGTCGCCCCATTGGCTTGATCACCAATAAGCCGCACCGCCCAGGCCTGAATCACTGGGTCAGGGCTGCGTAAGAACGCAACGGCACGCTCAATTCGTATCGTCCGCCCCTCACTCATCGCTTGTTCGGCCCACAGATTCTCCAGTTTGGAATCCTCAACGGATAACAATTGGCTTGCCGCGCCAGTCCATTGATTCGCGCCATCACTCCTGCGGGCATTGCTTCGGTCGTAAAGCAACCTAAGCGCTGTTTGACGAACCCAAGTGTTTGGATTGTTCACGAATTGCCACAACTCATGGCTTGAAGCTTTGGTCAGATCAGTGGGAACCGATAACTTTGATCCCTTTGCACCGAGCCGATAGATCCGCCCGTTATCTTTCTCAACCTGACCCGCAAAATGTTCTCGATGCGAAATTTGAGGCTCATAAAAGTCAGCGAAGTAGAGGGCTCCGTCTGGACCAACTTTGATATCGACGGGCCGAAAACGAGAATCGTCTGAGATCACAGGGCGATCCAAGTCTTCCGTTTGGAACGAACTTCCTTCCGCCGTCATTTGTGCACGAACGATCCTGCCTTGCATCGGTTCGACACCGAATAAATTGCCGCGATACTTTTCCGAAAACGAATCCGATTCGTAAATCACGAAATTGTGAGTGAAGCGAGCCGCCGAGTGGTGTGTCATCGGTTCGAAATATCCGAATGCGTAAGGGTTTGACAACGGGCCGTGTTTTCCAAATCCTTTTCGATAATAGCCGCCTTGCACATAATGAAAGCCCCGCGTGTCACCACCATTGTGACCAGAAAATAAAGCACCTGTTCGATCGAACTCCACTCCAAATGCATTGCCGCCACCCTCAGCAAAAATCTCGAAGTCATGCCGCTCAGGATGATAACGCCAAATCAATTGACCAAGCGAACGAACAACTTCTGGTTCCACATCTGCACTGCCACTCGCCCCAGCAACCACCACCACATTGCCTGTCACGGTACTGCCTTGCGCGGCGTAAAGCCAACCATCGGGTCCCCAACGTAAACTGTTGGTCACCGAATGAGTATCCTCGATTCCAAATCCTTTTAAATGCACCTGCGGATCTCCGTCTGGAACATCGTCACCGTTGGCATCTGGATAAAAAAGCAAAAAGGGTGGATTCAAAACCCATACGCCGCCACGTCCGCGAGCAAACGAAGACGCAATACTTAACCCATCTACAAACGTTTTGTGCAAGTCGTATTTTCCGTCGCCGTTGGTGTCTTCATGGATCGTGATTTTGTCGGCACCGCGGGCATGATTGGGGGGAGCTTGCGGAACTTTGTCGTAAACACTTCTCCAGAAATCGTCGCGGCTAAGCATTTTCAAACCGGCAGGGTTGGGATACTGTACGTAGTTCATGACCCACATCCTGCCGCGTTCATCAAAGTTAAAGAATACAGGCTGAGTCATTTCTGGCTCAGATAGAACCAGTGACAATTCGAAATCGTCAGCTACAGTAAACGTTTTCAACGCTTCCGCGGGCGACAAGGGTGAATCGCTGCCCGACGCTCGCGATCGGGCTTCACGCAGCGTCATTTCTCGGTAAAAAATCCCAGTATCAGTCCGGTGGATTTTCCCACTGGCCCACTCTGGAGAGTCGCCGATTCGAAACTCCCAACGACCATTCATCGCGATGGCTTGCTCACCAGCGATTACCAACGGCGCAATTGACTTGAATCCACCGCGGCCGTCATGGTCGTATACTCGAATTGCGACCACGTTTTCGCCGTCCCCTTTTCGAATCAATTCCGTAGCGACTGGATACGAATTGGTTTTGTCTAAGCCATTGGTATAGTTCGGCGGAAACAACCCTGCCCCACCAAGCTTCGTGCCATTGAAATAGACTTCATGAGCGTTGTCGATATTGCCAACTTCCAGACGGACGTGGACGTTTTTGTCGCGCCAAGATTTTGGGAGCGTCAACCCGCATCGATACCAACCGAATCCATCGTATTCTCTCAGGTCACCGCCAGAGTGTTCATCCCAAGTCCCCGGCACACGCATGATTTGCCAGTCTCGATATGCCTCCGAATTCGGCGCAGCCACTGAATCTTGGCCATAGACGAGATGGCTCGGAAACGAAAATAGAACCAGTAAAAAAAACTTGCAAACAAGACCATTTGAATGTGTTGTATTGAAGTCGGTCATCATAAATATTTTTTCAACTGCAAATAGTTGTGTTTGGCGGTTTGTCTGGCGGTGGGTTTATCCGTGTTCATCGGTAGCTTAGCGACACTGATCTAATCAGGTCCTAGCGCGTTCTCAACGGAGCTTTACTTTCGATCGTTTACTGTTTCCCTAGCCGTCCAATCGATGGCTTGTTTGAGCATCTTCCTAAACTCAGGGTTCTCAAAATCTTGGACGTGTCCTAACGATGTATAAAACGAGACGCCACCATCAGCCCGACGATTGAACCAAGCTACAGGCTGGGTGGATGCGTCAGCGATCTGTCCCATTAACAGTGACGTTGCCGAATCAGCAAGTGGATCGACCTTGTAAAGCGAACCGTTACCGATAAACGATCCGTTGATTGACACGTTTTTCAGGATTTCGTGCTCGCTGACTTGATCGATTGGAAGAATTTTGGACTTCGTCTTATTAGCGTGATGGCCATGATACGATCCACCAAAAACGTCTGCGTCAAACTCTGGCCAAGCGTCCAATCCTTCAGGTGTTGGATCTTTTAACAAACAAAACGCATGGCTGGCCGTTCGAATTCCAATCACAGGCTTGCCTGCAGCGACAAACTTCCGCACAACCTCTAGCTGTGATTTGGGCAGTGTCCTTCTGCGGACGCTGATTAACAACACGTCAGCCTCCGAGAGACGTGCGATACCAGGGAAGTCATTTCTCTTTTCCGGATTCGCGTGAATGATGTCGACTTTGTAGTCTTTGCCTAACGAGTCGATCGCAAATCGCGGCAAGGTTTCATCTGTTTTGTATTCACGCTCCCCAATCAAAACGGCGATACGCTTTCGAGTATCAGATGGAAATCGAAAAGTAGATTTCGAAGTGTCAATTTGATCGCGTGTGACCGTTGGACAAACATACTTTTCGATATGCTGAACAATCAGGTCGGTTCCCGTATGATGATCGACAAAAGGTTTGGCTGCAGGGTTGTACATCGAATCAGTCAAATCTCTGACCAGCGCGACTTGGCGTCCGTTCTTGGCCAGTTGCCGCAAACCAAATGGCCGACCTAGCACACACATGTTCGTGTGCACGCCAACCATAAGGACATGTTTGATTTTCTTGTCTTCCAGGATCGACCAGATTTCTTTTCCATCCACCGAGACGTAGTCTTTTTCTTGATCGATCTTGATCGTATCAATTTGTCTCTTCCAAGGCGCTTTGGGATTAAGCCCCCGTGACTCAAGTTCTTTTGCCCAGCGTTCATGATCAGCCGGGTCATCGTCCTCGCCTCCATCTGTTTGATCAATCGGATATTCCCCGGCTGCTTCTGACGGAATTTCGTAGCACCATTGGCCGATCTGGTCTGGCAAAGATGTTGACATCGGTGTCGCGATCGCGCGATTCCGAGACGAATGGTTTTTATAGTAATCCATGCAGCTACTTGGCGCGTGAATGATGGTCGCACCGCCACTCCGAGTCACCGCCACGAATTCGTCAATTTCAACGGCCAGCTTTTCAACGCGGCCTACCGCGTTGAAGCAATGATGCGAGTCCCACATGTCACAGACGATGACTGCGATCTCGTTTGGGTTCCAACTTTCAGCAGCCTCCACCACGTTGAACGATGAAGATCCTTCGGCGGTCGGCTGGCGTGTACGGAGCAAAACATCGAATTTGCCTGACTGCGCTTGGACTTGAGAGCCCAGAAGTTCCAGTGCAAGAAATGCCCCAACGAGGAACAAGGTGATAATTAGATTCAGCTTCATGGTTTCACCAATCGTGCAAACAAATTCAGAAGAGGCATTGACGCTATTTGATCATAAATTCGTGCCGATGCAAAAAACGCACGCTGATTCTTATCACTGGATTCACTCGGCCTGTTGCGATCAAATCCGCGACAAAGGTGAGGTCTGTCCAGTCTCGCCCTCACCAGCACAGCCCACATAAATTCCGTCTGGCGTAAATGTCCGCTGCAGTTTTTTCAATTTTGGATTTGTAAACACGGAAATTGAAACTCCGCAATCCAGCTCTATTTTAATCGCCTTCGTTTTATGGATGTCAACAGCCAATAATTACATGCATTTTCGCGTAGTTCTTACCGTTTGCTTAAGCTCGATTTGCTGTGCCCCACGATGTTCAATTCCTCTTAGAGGTAATTCAGACTAAGTGCACCGCCTCGGTAAATTTGAGCGAATGACGCCACGTCGACTAACTCTACCTGCAATTGGTTTTCCTGTCCGCTGGGATGTCTTGGATGTCGGGATTTGAACAAGTGTCATTTTGATCTTGCCACGATGCGAAAGCACTTAATGCTGAACGGACGAAAGCTGATGCCAAACTAAAACAGCTTGCACCGAACTTTATTTCGCATTCCGGTTAGCGTTGCGTTAATTAGAAAAGTTGTTGCGAGATCGTTCCATCACTCATGACAAATTCAAGATACGAATCACGGGCATCCATGTTCGATGACTTGGAATCGAAGTCACAAAGTATAGAAATATTGGTACTATCTTTTCCTGATTAACTAAATTTAGGTACTCTCTAATGTTAACCAAGTGACAACTTCAAAATGACCTGACCCCCGAGAACGAGTCCACAACAGAACCTAGGATTTTGTTAGAATTTGGAGTCATTAAGGGGGAACGCAATGGGGCGAAAACGTCATACCGCTGCTGGGATCATGTTTGGAGTTATGATTTTGTACGCGATCAAACCAGCGATGGCCCCAACTGTTTTGTAGTCGCGGAACATCCGAAGCGACAATGGCGCGGAATTCACCTGCCACAATGTTCGAAGTTGGCTTGAACAAGTGAACGTAAAAACTCTTTTCATTACCCCAGGCAATCCATGGGAGAACGGGTATATCGAATCATTCAACGGAAAGCTTGGAGACGAACTACTGAAACTTGAATTGTTTGATACGTTGACCGAAGCTCAGGTGCTGATCGAACGATGGAGAAGGCACTACAACCAAGTGCGACCGCACAGCTCGTTACGCTACCGCTCGCCCGCACCTAAGACGATGATGCAAGCCGTTTTTCAAATTTCACTACGCTCAATTTAAAAACGGCTTGCTTGAGAAGTTGGTTACTCTAAGTTAAAGAATGGTATCGTTCGTGGGAGACTAGAACTGTGCAGCAGTAGTCCTGTTGCCCCAAAGAGCGGTCATTTCCTACCCGTTTTAGCTTCCACCCAGCGGTTGTTCTCAAACCCCAGCGGTCGCTTGCATATGGGGCACGTTCGTAATTACACGATAGGCGATGTTGTGTCTCGTTATCAGCGCATGCTCGGTGAAAATGTCATTCAGCCGATGGGATGAGATGCATTAGTATTTGCTGTCAAACATCCCCACTTAACTAAGACAGAATTGTTTCTACACCTAACAGATGCTTTGATGTTCAGGGTGTTTGCAAATGAGTGGAGATAAGCCCGAACGTGTCTCTAACGCAGGAGTTGGTTGTAGAATCCCCGCTTTTATTGTAATTATACCTTTGGTCGCCCTGATCTTTACGATGGGAGGACTGTGGCCCCGGAGGAATGGAAGGGTTGATAAATGCGTGCGTAATACCCATATTTATCAGTTTGGCACTTGTAGTAGTCTTGGCAGGGGTACTTTCAACTAGAGCGGTAAAATTCAGGGCGTATTCAGAGATTGATAAAACTTGTCAGTTCCTGGGACCGGGAAATCTCTCGCTTTGAAGCGGAAAAATCCGTGCCACAGCCTGTGGGTGCCAAGGTCGAACTATCCTTTAAATGAACAGACAACAAGTAAGGGTTTTCCGAACTGGGGAAAAGTCCATTTGAGATGGGTATTTATTTTCGCAGATCTTGATCTACTTGTGCGACATTCAATTACACGACTGGAGAAATACGAAATGAAGATGACTCGAATGCGACTTTGCATTTGCCTCGCTGTGCTGCTTACTATTGCGAGTGGCCATAATAGCCTGTTAGCACAAGCGCCAAATGATAGGCCAAATATTGTCGTCATCTGGGGCGATGACATCGGCGAATCCAACATCAGTGCTTACAGCTTGGGATTAATGGGTTACCAGACGCCCAACATAGATCGCATTGCTCGTGAAGGCATGATCTTCACTGACATGTATGCTGACCAGAGTTGCACGGCGGGACGATCGTCGTTCATCACTGGACAATGCACGGTCCGCACGGGTCTCAGCAAAGTCGGAATGCCGGGGGCAACTCAGGGCCTCCAATCCGCCGACGTGACCATTGCGACCCTACTAAAAAAAGAGGGCTATGCCACTGGGCAATTTGGCAAAAATCACTTGGGGGATCGCAATGAATATTTGCCGACCGTCCATGGCTTCGACGAATTCTTTGGCAACCTCTACCACCTAAACGCCGAAGAGGAGCCTGAGCAGGCTGATTACCCCAAAGACCCTGCGTTCCTTAAGAAATATGGGCCACGTGGAGTTATGGACTGCAAGGCAACCAATGTAGACAACCCAGAAGTTGACCCGCGTTTTGGAAGAATCGGGAAACAAACCGTCAAGGACACAGGACCGCTTACCAAGAAGCGAATGGAGACTGTCGATGACGAAATCGTTGCCCGCACAGAAGATTTCATCAAACGACAAGTCAAAGCTGGGAAGCCCTTTTTTACCTGGGTCAATTTCACCCATATGCATGCCCGGACACATACGAAACCGAAGAGTCTTGGGCAAGCTGGAGAGTTCCAAAGCTTTTACCACGACGCGATGATTGACCATGACAAGAATGTCGGACAGATTGTCGATCTTCTCGATACATTAAAGATTGCCGACAACACGATCGTCATTTACAGCACCGACAATGGGCCGCACCGTAACACGTGGCCGGATGCCGGAACAACCAAGTTCCGCAGCGAAAAGAACACTGGGTGGGAGGGGGCCTTCCGCGTTCCGCAAATGGTGCGATGGCCTGGTAAGATCAAGGCAGGAACGATCTGCAATGAGATCATGTCCCAACTCGATTGGGCGCCAACGCTACTCGCCGCCGTTGGTAACACCACGGTCAAGGAAAAATTGCTCAAGGGTTACGAGGCGAACGGCAGAACGTACAAGAATCACTTGGATGGTTACAGCTTTTTGAACTACCTAACTGGCAAAGAGGAGAAAGGACCTCGGAAAGAGTTCTTTTACTTTTCCGATGATGGAAACCTGATGGGATTACGCTTCAAAAATTGGAAGCTCCACTTCATGGTTCAGGATCAAGATGGCACGTTGGAAATCTGGCAGCGCCAGTTCCGTGGTCTGCGGCTACCGTACATCTTTAATCTCCGCACGGATCCCTACGAATTCGCAAGAATCACATCCAATACATACTGGGATTGGGTATTTGATCACGCGTGGATTATGTATCCAATGGGAGATGTAGTTGGTCCGTTCCTGGAATCCTTCAAAGAATTCCCTCCCGTTCAGAAGCCAGGATCGTTTACGGTTGGCGATGCGTTCGACCGGCTTAAGGCGGTTCCCAACCAGTAAGGTTTGCGTTTCAATTTTGCGTGGCGTGTCTCTTGCGCCACGCATTTTTTGTATCTTGATAGCTTTTTCCAGTATTGTGCAACCAATTCCCCGATAGTAATTGATTTACTACAAGTAGGCAGTTGCCGCCCATTGGCAAGCCAATCGCCAGTTAGGCGGTCGTACTTGGTGTGACTGGCAAGAGTGCCGTGTGGTCCTAAATAGAAATCTTTACCGTCAATGCTGACGACAGCTTGGCCAGATGCTTTGAGTTTGCGATATTTCGGCGGTGCTTTTGATGATCCACGCATTGCGTTTACTCCCGTTCATGAGCAAATCCGGTAGTTACCGTTTTTGCATAACCTCGACGGGTCGCGCTGCCGACCCTCGGCAGGTAAGTAGATTACTACTTCAACCTTAGTTTTTACGTCTCAAATACATCAGCGGAGGACACGGGGGTCGAACCCGCAACCCTTGCGGGCAATTGATTTCGAATCAACCTGCTAGCCATTCGCTTATCCTCCAGTTTGCCGGTTCTCACTAGTGCTACCGGAACGTCTTTAAAAAACGACCAATATTGTCTCTTGCGAAAACGGCGAACGTGACGACCAAGATTTCAAACCTCGATCAGGTTGGCCGAGCCGCAAATGTAACGTCAGCGGCCAGCGTCACGTTTCCGAGCCCAGTTTACCATAATCAGGCTACGAGTGAATGGCTCTTTCCGAGTAAAACGTACATGAGGGTTTACGAAAACCTGTCATTTTTTGAAGGCCGAACAGCAACTAAAACTAATGATTAATCATGCTGCAAAAGAGCGTTGGAGGTAGGCAATCAACTATTAGGTGGCTGACTTGGGCGAGGTTTTATTTGGATGTCTGTTTAGGCACCATCAATAAATTATAAAGTTCAATCGCTTCGGCTATGTGTTTTTCGACAATGTCGGCCGTTAAGAAGCTAGTTGGAAGGGGAAAGAGGAAAGCGTTTAATTGGGTCTCTAATCGCATGTGCGGGTGTGACAAGAAAAACGGAATTGCGTTTACGTTAAAAAATCTTCGGAAATGCTCCTCGTCTGACGAGCTCACTAAAAAGCGATCGGAGAACTCCGGATATTTATTAAAGTCGATGTCATGCCAGCCAATCCCGATAGCATGGTCAAGTTTGTCGAGGAACGATTCTGGCTCAATGCGAAACTCCGGGCACACGAGAGCTTTCGATCGCAACAATAAATATGCATGGTGCTTGGTGTGTTTTCTGACTCCATGGCGGACATCGAAAATTGAAATATGAATTTTTCCAGTATTGCCTTCAATGAGGTTGGTGATCCAAAAGCTAGACCCAAATCTCTTTCGCCTGGTTGGGAAGTTAAAACGGTCGAGTTGATTGTGAAGCAGTTGACTTCCTTTTGGGGAAAAATTCAGTCCCATCTTTTTGGCGATTCCCTGGAGGCCTTTCGTTCGTGCCTTATCCCGTTTGCTCTGTAAAATTAAGAGCAATACCCAAATGATGAAGATGATCGAAATGAAAATCAAAGACCAAAGTTCACCATTAATTTGGAATGAAAGCATTGGGATAGCCAGTTGTTATCAGTTGCCAAGGATTGGAGAAAATGAGATCGGTTTACGCGGGGAATCTGTCGCGAATTTCTGATTGCTGGAACAGATCTTCGGTGATGTGTTCTCCAAGAGAGCGGTAGACTTCAAATTTAGTTTCATTGAAGAATTGATCGCTCGTAGATTCGTGTGGGAAGCTGGTGACCTTCCGTTTGTAAAACTTTACGTACTCGGATTCATCCCCTGAGTACGAAAGCTTTATATAAATAAAGACTCCTGTCGTGCCGTCATGGTATTTGATTTCACCGACTGCAAAGTGTTGTTTTGAGATTCCATCCTTGTTGGGGAGAAGGTCCGTTACATCAATTTTGATTTTCGTATCCATGTCGATCTGGGCGTATCTCTGAATCGTGGTCAGGTCAAAGAACTCAAAATTTGGATCAGCACTGCCATCCACGCAGATGATTGTTTTGCAACGACGCTGAAGCAATTCGTAAACCCCCAGGTTTTCGATGTGACCACCGTCCGAGCAGTTGACGAATTTCCCTCGATCGCTGACGGCTCCGCTTGCTTCAGTCATTAGAGAGAGCAAGCCGGGGTTTCGCCGGAAAAGCCACTGGGTGATTGTTTTGCGATGGGTCCTGCCTGGGTGGGGCAACCAGTAATTTAAACGAAAGTTCAAAAGCGCCATGATAAACGAGAGAGAGCGAACCGTTTTTGCGCCCATCATCGGACCTGCTGCTGCAGCGGAAATCGCCATGGCTGTTCCAAGGTCGAGGTTGCGATCAAATTCTTCCATCGATTTTGTATCGCAAAATCCAGTGTAGTTGCTTCCACAGAATCGCTTGGAAAGTAAAAAGGGAACCGTTTTGCGTTGCCTTAATTGGGGGTCGGAACTGCCTTGGAGGTTTAATGCCGTATTGATCAAATGATAGGGAGCATTACTGCCATTCTGGGAAAGTTCGCTTAATCGTATCGCATCGGCGGAAATAAGGTTTTCATCACCGCTGGTTGTTTCGTTATCTGGGTCAGGTTGGATTAGGAAAGTTTTGCTAAGTCGATCTCTGTATGCCGGGTGCAGTGAGATGTGATTGATGTTGGCAAACAAGTAATTAAACAGGGCGAGGAATGCGGCGATCAAATAGATGTCCCATTCTGTCCTCAGGCTGAGGATGGACAATTCAGGAATCGAAACAACATCATCCCAGTACGAGGTGATGTCCAGGGTAAGGTCACTTTGGTGACGTGTTGAAAGTGCTCGATAGACCGGTAGTAGATCTTTATGGGGAATCATCGCATGGTTGTGAGAAATCTTTAAAATTGAATCCTCAACGTTGCCGGGGTTCACAGATTGAAAATCGATATCGTAATGCGAGGGATCGAACTGCTTCTCTTTTAAAATACTGTTGACGACTGTACGCAGTTCCTTTTTTCTCTCAATGACATCATCGATGGTCGATTCGGGGTCATCAATCACTTTCGCATAGCCATTCAGAGCAGCGATGTAATTCTGACTGGTCGCTGTGTTGACGTCCGGCGAGTTAATAACATAGACGCAGCAGATAAGATAAAACCCGACAAGGATAACGGGGGCGATAGCTCCGACACTCCAGTAAATTACCGTGGTGCGAAATCGAATGAGTCCAAAGACCAGCAAAATTGCGAGGGCAAGGAATCCCCAAAGAACGGTACTTCGTATTCCAAGTTGAGCGTGGTACTGAACGGATTCACTGATGTTTCGAATTACGTTTTCTGCGTCACTGTTCACTAGAAACTCGAGACCTGCCAAAAGTGGGATGGTCAATATTGAAATGACAGCCAGGACGAGAAAAACCCCGGCTCGTTTTTCAGCTCGGTTACGTTGCTGCCAGGTTAGTCGTCGAGAGTGAGTGATTGGGCGTAAGAAAACGGTGCCGATTAAAGGTAGGATTCCAAGAACCGCTAAGAGGTACCTCGGAACGCCAAGACTGGTCAGGCTTGAGAGTTCAAAAAATATTTCGGATAAGAAAACGAAAAAGATAATGATCGGTACGAATAGCAGTAAAGTCTGAAAGACGCCGATAATAAATAAGGCTGGCATGCGAAGCTGGTTTAGAAGCCCGCCCGACACTAGAAAGTTACTGCCATTTCTTAAGTGGTTAAGTGCAGCGGGTTCGGTTTCACCGGCGTGGTCAACGATTAGTCTTTCTCCGTTTTGACCACGGTGCGTCAAAGAAGAAAGGCACGCACCGGTATAGCCGCCCCCTGAAACCGTGGACAGATAGTCCACCGCATTAAATAAACCAGCTTTGATGAGCCCCTGAACCACACCAAGGCTGAAAGACGCAGACCTAATGCCACCGCCGGAAAGAGCGAGTCCAATTAAGTCGTTACCAACGCTGGGGCCGGATTTAGCAGCATCCGTCGGTAACTTTCGCGGATCGCCAACGGTGGATCTTCGACGTCTCACCTCGTCAAGTTCTGCTGGAAATACTTCTTCAACAAATTGATTTGCTTTGGCTTCGTCTGTCATTACAGGGTCTTTGGGAGTTTTATAGAGTCGAGCTAGGAGAGCTATATTGGATGGAGTCGTAACCCTTGTCAAATCGCGGGGCGAGTTGGCAGGGTAGAGTGGATTGAAGGCAAATGCTGGTCGGGTATCAGAGGCCATTCAGACAATTTTTAATGATAGGGAACTGGGCCTCTAGCAACAGTAGAGGGCAAAGAAATGTTCTGTTGAGATTGAAACGCGTCGAATTGCCAATCGCAGTGTCAAATGTTGTGACCTACCCACCAGATTGTTGGAGCTTGTTGTCGGCAATAAGCATCCCAATTTAGCCCCTTCTGTTCTCGGACTGGTTCGTCGGATCCGGTGCGGCCAAAAAACGGCGAAGTTTGCTGTTTGTTGTTGCACTACCCGTTATAGTAATCTTCGATCTTTAGGTTACCTGTTGTGTGGGTTTCTTAGCGATGGCGAGGTGTGGGACGCGGGCGAGGGGCGTCGATCTTCAAGTCGGTGTAGGAATCGCTGTTTTCTGAAAAAAGGACTGGGCTTTATGATTCGTTTTTTTCTTTGCGGTGTAATCGCTTTAACGATCGTTCATGGTAGTCGGTCAAGTTTGTTGGCAGATGAGTCGGCAAAAGCGCGGGCTCAACCAAACATTCTTTGGATCGTGGGAGAGAATTTAAAGCTCGATTTAGGCTGTTATGGGGCCAGGAATGTCCGTACTCCGAACCTCGATAAATTGGCAAGCAAGGGGGTAATGTACACTCGGGTGTTTTCAACTTCCCCCGTATGCGCTCCTAGCCGGAGCGCGTTTTTTGTGGGGATGTATCAGACGACGACGGACATGCACAATATGCGGTCTCATCGAACGGATGGATACCGCTTGCCGCAAGGGGTGAGGCCTCTGACACACCGCCTAAGCGATGTTGGTTATTTTACAGCGAACATCAAAACGATTGGAGACGAAGTTGTCGGTTCGGGGAAACTGGATTTGAATTTTGTCGAAGAAGGAAAACTGTATGATTCGAACCGGTGGGAAGATTTGAAATTGAATCAACCGTTTTTTGCACAAGTGAATACGCTGGAAGCCGAGTATGACATTTACGATCGACAAACATGGCGGCAGCCTCGCGTAGAATGGAAGGGAGAGAAAACGCATGAGAAAATTGCAACCGAAGAAAATGTTACACCCCCACCCTATTATCCAGATCATCCCGTTGTGAAAAAGGAATGGGCTCGCTACCTCAACTCAATTTCGGGAATGGATCGTTCGGTTGGCAAGATACTTGACCAGCTAAAAAAAGACGGACTCTCGGATAATACAATCGTTATGTTTTTCGGTGATAACGGCAGAATTGAACCTCGAGGAATCCACTGGTGTTACGATACAGGATTGCATGTTCCGATGATTATTCACTGGCCGGAAAATTTTCCAAAGCCAAACGGCTATCGAGCGGGAACGGTAAATGAACAAGTGATTAGCTTGATCGATTTGACGCCTACGACGCTGGGATTTGCTGGAGTTGCTCCGCCATTGGGAATGCAGGGGCGGAAATTCATGGGAACGGAATTACCGCCGCCACGGAAATATGCGTTCTCGGCGAGGGATCGGATCGATGAGACGGTCAACCGAATTCGGAGCGTCCGTGGAGAGCGATACCACTATATTAAAAACTACTATCCCGATCGACATTTTACTTCGCTCAATCGCTATAAGGAAAAGTGTTTTCCGATCAAGCCATTGATGAGAAAGTTAATGGCCGAGGGGAAATTGTCGGGGCCCCCGGCTGATTTAATGGCTCCCACAGTTGCCCCGGAACAATTGTTTGATACCTGGAATGATCCCCACGAGATCAATAATTTAGCTGAATCTGATTTGCCGGAACATCAGGCCGCGTTATTGCAAATGCGACAGGCGTTGGATTTGTGGATTGTTGAAACAAATGACCGCGGCAATTTTCCGGAACCGGCCGAGGTTGTTGCTCCATTCGAAAAAGAAATGCATGACTGGTTTGGCACGCCAGCATGGTATCAAAAAAAATAATCAACGTCTCAACCGCTCACTTCGATGCTTTTAGGGAAATCAGCAATGGATAAACAGCAACTCGTGGCCAATTTGAGAGCCACCTTGGAAGATTACCGAATGACGCGAGGTGAGAAGCGAGCATTAAAAGAAAGAGTCGACGGTCGCTCTCAATCTGAGCGAGATAGTCTACGTCACGAGGCCTTTGAGTTGGCGCGAGGAGAGTTGACTAGCCCACAAGCAGTTGAAATAACGAAATGGCTCGAATCGGTCGTTAAGCTGTTGGTGCTGGAGCCTACGTCGTCTGAAGTGCAGTCCGAGGCGTTCTTTAGCCCCGAAGACAACTGTGTCGCAAAATTAGTTTCGTTGTTAATGCTCGCCCGTAAGTCGATTGATATTTGCGTATTCACAATCACTGACGATCGAATTGCTTCCGCGATTCTTGATGCACATCGACGCAAGGTTGCTATTCGAATCATTACAGACGATGAAAAGGCGGAGGATCTCGGTTCCGATGTTGTTCACCTCAAAGAAATGGGGGTTCCGGTGCGAACGGATAAAGACCCTGATCACATGCATCATAAATACGCTTTGTTTGACGGCCAGCGACTTTTAACGGGGAGTTACAACTGGACGCGTAGTGCGGCTTTTCGAAACGAAGAAAATTTCATCGTCACTAATGACGCTAAATTAGTGAACCGGTTTTGCGTTCATTTTGATCGCCTTTGGAGAAAGTATTAGGCATCAGAAACGTTACCACTGGATTTGCGATCGACTCTAAGTTGTTTTTTTAATTTGTCTGATTGCGGTGATTTGTTAGCCGCTAGAGGATCAATTTGATTAGTACGGGCGTGATGAAAGCCAGTCAGTCACTCTTCAAGGGTGCTAAGCGAGAAATGAAAATTTGCATTGGTGAACGTTTTGGGGGATACTCTGCGGACTTCCAAAAACGCTGTTTAGCCTTGAATCTAATATGAAAAACCGACGTTTCCCGCGTTTCGCGGGTTCAATCTTGTGCCATTTTCTCGTTTGCCTCTTTTTGATGACGATCGGTTGCGAAGCACCGCCTGTTTCTGACAAACAACAGGGCGATGTATTTGGGCAGTTGAATTCAATTCAATCGTGCTATTTGCAGTATTCAATGCAGTACAACAAGGCACCGGCATCGCCCGACGATTTGGCACCACTCCTTGAGCAGGCCGGTCTAACGGGGCCAGATGTCTTTCGTTCTTCGAGAGATGGCACAGATTTTGTGATTTTCTGGGGAGTGAAGCCTGATCTTCAGTCGGGCGTCAATGTTGTACTTGGCCACGAGTCGTCCGGGTTGGATGACCAGTGGGTGGTCATGACATCAATGGGGGTAGTCGCGATGTCGGCGTCCGAATTCCAGGACGCTGAGTTCCCCTCGGGCCATGTTGCCCCAGCCGAATTGACTGATCCGGAGTGATCGGTGAGTCGAGAGATCTGAGTTCATTAATTTTTTTATTCAGCAGCGAGTTAATCTATGACCGGTTCACGAAGTAGGGGTTTTACCTTAGTTGAATTATTAGTGGTAATTGCCATCATTGGGATTTTGATTGGGATGTTGTTGCCGGCGGTGCAGCAAGTCCGCGAGGCCGCCCGACGGACGGCTTGCTCAAATAATTTAAAGCAAATCGGAATTGCGGTACACGATTATGAAAGCTCTTTGCAGTTGTTTCCTGACGGAGGCAAGAACTGGTGGGCTGGGCGAAGAAAGCAAGGGGGCGTTCCGCGGATGGCGCCCGATCAAAACTGGGGTTGGCTCTATCAAATTCTACCCTTCATCGAGCAAAATAATCTTTATGAAGAACCCAATAATGCAATCGTGAGACGGACGCCGGTTCCCGCTTATTTTTGTGCTTCACGTCGCCCACCTACGGTTTTGGGAGGAACTCGGGCAGTCAATGATTACGCTGGAAATGCTGGGTTAAGGCTCAACGGAGGCGGGCTCGGTAATTGGGGGGATGGCAAGAATGGCGGTGTGATTGTGAGAGGCGGGTTTGCTCCCAAAGTTACTTTTGGCTCCGTCACTGACGGGTCTTCCAATACAATTCTCGCCGGTGAGAAGGCTCTTAATCCCATGGATTATGATCGATTCAGTACTGCTGACAATGAAGGTTACACTTCTGGTTGGGACTGGGATATTGTTCGGTGGGGGGATCAGTTGCCCTGTTCCGATCGAGAGGCCTACAGTGCTGACTATCGGTTTGGGTCTGCCCACCCTGGCGGAGTCAATATGGTCTTTGTCGATGGTTCAGTTCATTTTATTCGACGCAATGTCGACCTCGATGTTTATAAAAACGCGATCCAACGCGACGATGGAAATGCTACGAATATTTTTGAAGAGTGAGAAACGAACAGCTCACGCAATAATCGTTGTTTGGCGTGATATTTTCAATTTAGATAAGTCGATGGTTTGCTAAAAATCATCGGCTTTTTTTGTGCTTGGATTTTTGTACTTCAACTGCATTGACACTTTAAATTCTTAGCGGTGAATCGGTATGTCGACGACGTTGGCTAAATCCTCTTTGTGAACTGCTAGCGTCAGAAGTTGTTTCTGGGTATGTGTTTACTCTCACTTGCGGTACCAGATGCCAGCGACCAAGAAATCAGGCTAGGTTATCGACGGTACTTGATTTAGTTTATAGGCAACTCGGCGACCTGTTGTTTAGGTAAGTTCGATGAGAAGCTCGACTCGTTAGAGAGGAATCTTTAGCGGGGACGAGAAGTAGTTTCCGAAGGATCGGAACGCTGGAATATTTAGCCTCACCACCATGGAAGGGAGTGCGCATGAGCGTGCGACTGATTCAAGTTTGTTGTCTGTTTAGTTTAGTGCTTGGATTCGCCGCTTCTGAAATGGCCAGTGGTTTTGATGGGCGCGGGCAGTCGCGAGGAAGAGTCGAGAGTACAAATTTCGTTGTTTATGCTTCGGATTATCGTTTAGCCACGCAGGTCAGTCAGAGAGCTGAGGCATATCGTAAGTCTTTAGCAATTGAATGGACCGGTCGAGAATTGGCTCCCTGGAGTCAGAAGTGCCCGATCGAAGTGGAGCTAGGGGGCGCCTCGAGTGGCGAAACCAGTTTTGCGTTTGTGGATCAATCCAACGGACGTGGGTATCCCATTGAATGGCAGATGAAGATTCGGGGCCCCTATCAGCGGATCCTAGATTCGGTTCTGCCTCACGAGATTACACATACTATATTTGCAACGCATTTTGGACAGCCGCTACCGAGGTGGGCCGATGAAGGTGCGTGCACGATGGTTGAGCATGAACTCGAAAAAAACAAGAATCACCAATTGCTAATGGAGTTCTTACATTCTAAGCCATCTATGGGGATCCCGTTTAATCGGATGTTTGTAATGCGATCTTATCCACGTCAAATTCTTCCGCTTTACGCACAGGGCTACAGCGTAGCGAAATTTCTAATCTATCAAGGTGGTAAGCAAAGGTTTGTTCAGTACATTGGCAAGGGGCTAAAACAGGATGAGATGAATCGCGGTTCTGCGGGGTGGAGCGCGGTGACCGCGGAATTTTATGGGTACAAGGATTTGTCTGAACTGCAGACTTCGTGGATTAAGTGGGTGGGGGATGGTAGCAATGAAATTGCCTTAAAAACGGCTGGAAATCGGTATTCAAAAATGGTTTCCGAACAAGGTTCAGAATCCACCTTCGCAATCAACCCGAAGCCATCTGAGAAGGTTGCTGCACTGAATATGGGTGGAGCTAAAACTAATTTTTCTGAACAGATTGCCACTTCGCCGGAGAGCCGTAAATCGCCGGAGAGTGGAGAGAATCTCGTTTTCGAGATTCCAATCTACCGACACCCCAAAAATATGACTCAGGGTTCCAAGCCAATTTTACGTTGATACCTTAGATGCTAGATACGACTTTGATAATACAGCGATTGGTTCAGGGTAGGCGATATGAGTTTCTGGAAAGTCTTGTTCGGTAAGCGTCAATTTACATACTTTGATGATGCCTATGCTTTAACTCGCGAATCGCTCTGGAATTCACTGCAAAGCACATTGAAGTCTGAACGCTACGCAAACCAGCCGGTTTGGCTTGTCGTTCATTTTTTTGACACGTTTACCTGGCTGCAAGACCGGCTTGATGAAAGTGGCATCCCCTACGAGATTGAGACATCGGAAATAGATGCTAAGCGCTTAGGCTATGATGCAATTGTCACTCAAAATGGAATTCGGTTAGTGCTCGCCAAGTCGCTCTTGTCTGTCGGCGACCACGCCAGTTCGGATACGGATTTAGAGCGATCTCTAGCGGTGATCGTTCTCGAACGCCATCCGCTGCTAGAGCATGATCTTCGAATTGAAAGAATCGCACGTTCCTTTCCAATCCGCGTCGAGTACGGTCATTATCTCGCGCTTGACGATTCGGTGGTTCAAATGGTAGTCAACGATGCAACGCTGAAGATTTTGCAGCAAATGGGATTCAATGACCAAGAGTTAATCACAAGCACGATGGTGACTCGGCGATTAAAAAAAGTGCTCGGCCGAATGGAGTCAAGCTTTCAATCTGATCGAGATGCAGACTCGGCTGCCGAGTGGATCGAACTCAATTCGAAAAAATAGTTCGACTTGTTGAAGTGAGATATAAAAAACCAGAATGGTTTTAAGTGAGTAGGATTGCGACCGAGAAGGCTAACACTGAGATGCACGTGGCGAGGATGGCGAATGAGAATCGCATCCATGGTGAAGCGAGGGCCAACAGAGGGAGCAGGGTAGTCGATACGAAGGCGATACGGCCCATCATAATCATTGGCATTCTGAATCCGACAGCATCATAGAAAAGACGTTCTAGCGGCAGCCAGACTAACCCCAGCGTGGCGGCACCGACGACCAGAGCTATCTTCAGGCCAAACTCACCCCCGTTCCTCGCTTTGGAGTAGGTGGATGCTGTAATTACAGCTGGAATAATGAATAAGTAACTGGCTCCATTGACGTAAATTGAGGTTAAAAAACTGAGGCCGATCCAGATCGAAAGAATCCCGATCAGCAGCAGTTCCGCTTTTATAAATCTTGTCGCCAGGGTCGCCGCCGCCCCAGCCATAGCAAAGCCCGCCGCCCAGTATCCAATTAAAATAGCCGTAGGATTTTTTGGCCAATCGAGTTGCAAGTGATCGTCTAGGCGAACCAGTTTTTGTAACTCAAATAGGACAATGTACGTCAAAACAATGGTAACTACGGGGAGCATCAGATTCGTAGTTGGAATTAAAATTGCTCGAAAGTCAAAAGACGAAACATCGTCTTTGGGTCGGGTGGGATTTTTGATGCGCATTACGATCGCAAACAAGAATAGAAACAGCGCCAGTCCGGAAATGTAGATAGACCAGTTCGCAGGCCAGCGGAGAATCAATTTTCCAAAAAGATCAAAATAGACTGCTTCGCTGGTGGTCGCGGGAGGGAGGGAATCGAATTGCTCAATTTGTGAAGAGTTGAGCAGTGCCAGCGTTAGGCCTAGTGCATTGTTTCCATGGTGCTGCATGCTTCCGAGATCTCGATTTTCAAAATTATCCTCGGCTGTATGGTAATACTTAACATTACCTATGTAGGCGAAGTTATAGCCATGCATGCCGGCACGCTTAAAGATGGAAAAGTCAGTATCTCGGGGAAGGCGTTTGTAGATTTCGAAAAAAAGTGAGGATGCAAATTTTGGGCCGTCGATCCTGCTAAAGACGGTCAGCAAGTCGTAGCTTTGAAGGCTGGTTTCAAACATGCAGCTAGGTCCGCTGGTTCCGCGAGCTTCAAGGTTAATCACAACACCGATCTGCAGAGCGAGTGGATGTTCGTCGACAAACATTCTGGCTCCGAGTAGTCCAAATTGAGCGTTAGGATTTCGTTCTTCTCCGTCGGTGATTAAGAAAATAACCTCCCGTTCAGAAGCTGGTTTGCTGGCAAGTATTCTTGCGATTTCCAGCAGCGAAGCGACCGCTACACCGTCGTCACTTACTCCAGGGCCACTGGTTACCGAATCGTAGTGTGCTACCAAAAGCAGTGGCTTTTTTGTTTTGGATAGCGGTTCGGTACGGATTCTCCTGGCGATGATGTTGGTTAGGTCGATATCAAGATTTGCAGGCAGAATGAGTTGGTTTAGGCGGGGAACCGATACAGTGCCATGCTGAAGTTCGACTTCATATCCCAGAGCTTCAAACTGAGA
The DNA here is from genome assembly GCA_029251085.1 of Mariniblastus sp. Taxonomy (GTDB): domain Bacteria; phylum Planctomycetota; class Planctomycetia; order Pirellulales; family Pirellulaceae; genus Mariniblastus. The sequence goes on along the minus strand of JAQXDZ010000109.1, from coordinate 2,715 downwards.
TTTAATGTTATCCCTTACTTCACTGTGAGCAGGACTGCCTGGAGGGTGGGGGATAGTGTCGTCCATTATCGATCGAAGAATTCGATCGGCTCGCTCCGCAGAGAAACTTTCTTCTGGAATAGAGCTGGGTAATGGAGTTGGTGGGCGATAAGAGGTCACGCTGGCCCAAGCGATCGCGATCCAGATCAAAAGAGATGTGATTAACGGCCACGAGGCGGGTTGTTGATTTCCGGGCGTGGTTGGATCGGTGGGCACGGGTTATTTTTTTCCCAGTTGACGTTTCGATTGGAAGAAGTTCGTAAGAATCATGCCGCACTGGGGGCCAAGGATTCCCGGAATAACTTGGGCTTGATGATTTGTGCGTGGGTCAGTCAACAGTTCGTAAAGTGAATGTACTGCTCCGCCTTTAGGGTCGGATGCTCCAAAGACGACGGTCGGAATCCGTGCCTGAAGAATGGCGCCCGCACACATCGGGCAGGGCTCAAGTGTTGCGTAGAGAACGCAATCTTCCAGTCTCCAGTCACCAACGGCCTCAGCCGCTTGTGTGATTGCCAGCATTTCCGCATGAGCAGTTGGGTCTCGCAGTTGTTGGCATAAATTATGTGCGGCTCCAATGATTCGTTGGCCTTTTACGATCACGGCACCCACTGGAACTTCATCGAGTTGACTCGCTGCAAGGGCCTGGTCGAACGCGAGCTTCATGAAGTGCTCGTGAGGGAATATCTCAAGATTCATAAATGGTTTTCGATAATTGAATTAATTCAGTGTAGGCCTAAACGAATTACCTCGTTCGTAAGAGCTTTATTTTTTTGGGATCGAAGCAAATTTCCGGAGTTTGATATTTTTGTATTCCGCGACTGTCATAAAGCTACAGAGCCCGATCGGTTTGCAGAGCGTGGTGTCTCCGCGAAGTGATATTTTTTTGCCTTTGATGTTTTTGTCGACAACCTTTTCGCCATCAATCCAGACCTGAATGGTTTCTGGTTGCACTCGAACCTTTATTTTATACCACTGATTTTTTTCAAACTTTAAATACGAGCAGGTGTCGTTGCGCGAAGCATCTTGATCGTCGATGCAGGATAAGCCAACCGTTGAACCTCCCCAGCCGCCGACTATCAAAGTGCAATGGGATTCTTCGACAGGAAAAGTCAGACCGCAAAAGAAATCGATTCCATCTGTCTTTCTTGCTTCTAACGAAATTTCGTAATTGGTTTTTGGGAGGTTATCCCGTGTAGAGCTGATCCCTGTAAAAGGATCTCCCGCCTGAAGTTCAATTCGACCGTCTTTAATTTCGCAGTCTCCCTGTCCACCGAACTCAATGGTTTCCCAGTCCTCAAGTGATTTTCCGTCAAACAGGGATTTCGGTTTGGAGGTCCATTTCGGTTCCGGTTCTTGCTTCTTTTCCTGCGGATCCTGTGTTTGAATTTTAGTTTGGTTGGAATTTTGAAGTGTTTGAAATGGTCGGGGGGCGAAAAACACAGCCGCTTGTGTGTCCTGGATATTGCCGCAGATGACAAAAAGTAAAACAACAAGGAGCGGGGAAAAGGCGCGAGTCAAATTCATAGTGAACGAGATTTTCATTAAATGGAGCCACGAATTACAGGGATTACGTCGGGCAGGTTGGAATTACGGCGTTCCCTCAATATAACCGCCTGTTTCGCGGATGAAAACCGAATATTGGCTTAGTCGGGGGGAGACCTGCGAGAAATCAGATTTGCGATATAATGAAAAAAAATTTAATTGAAAGTTGATCGGATGCAGATTCAGTGGTTCCCCGGGCATATGCACAAAGCACGGGTTCAAATAAAGGAGACCCTACCCAAAGTTGACCTTGTCATCGAGGTGCTTGATGCGCGGATTCCGTACAGCAGTGAAAACCCGATGCTGGCTGAATTGAGGGGAGATAAACCTTGTTTGAAAATTCTCAACAAGGCTGACCTGGCAGATCCTGAGTTAGTGAAGGTTTGGCTAAGGTTTTTCGAGAAACAAAAAAGGATCAAAGCTCGGCCAACGAGCACTGAAGATCGGGGGTCAATTCGTCAGTTAACCCCGTTGATGTCTCAGATGCTTCCTGAAAAAGGAGAAGGAAAGACAATCACCACGATGATTGCTGGAATTCCCAATGTTGGCAAATCCACCATCATTAATATTTTGGCAAATAAGAAGGTTGCGAAAACGGGAAATGAGCCTGCTGTCACGAAAGGGCAACAACGTATCAACATTGGTGATGGGGTGACGCTACTGGATACCCCAGGTGTCCTTTGGCCTAACGTTGAAAATGTCTACAGCGGTTTTCGTTTGGCAACGATTGGCTCGATTAAAGAAACGGCAATGGATTATGCGGACGCCGCATTCTTTTCCGCTGAATTTATGCTTAAGCATTATGAGTCGCGGCTGATGAATCGCTATGGCATGGAATCCGTTCCTGCCTCCGCGATGGAATTCATTGAAGAATTAGGAAGGAAACGCGGGTGTTTAAGGAAGGCTGGCATTGTTGATATCGATCGTGCTTCTAAAATTTTTGTGACGGAATTAAGAGCGGGGAAATTGGGAGCGTTGACGCTTGAGACTCCGGAAATGATGGTGTTTGAAAAAGCGGCAACTGTCGAACGCATTGCTGCAAAAGAGAAAGAAAAATCTGTGAAAGCAAAGAAAAGGAAAGTTGCGTTCAAGGAGAAGAGCAAAGCGAAGAATCGGAAAAGGACGCGTTGATTA
>JAQXDZ010000108.1 GCA_029251085.1 Mariniblastus sp. | reverse complement strand
CTTTATTCGCCGGTTTCTCTACTGCAGGTTTCTCTACTGCAGGTTTCTCTGTTGCAGGTTTCTCTGTTGCAGGTGGGACGAAATCGTTGTTCGGTGCCACTGGCGCGGGAGGCAGTTCCGGAGGCAGATCCACCGACGGCCGCTCGAGAATTCCTTCGCTGGGGGCTTCTCCAATTTCCGTTTCTTCGTAGTTCTTAAACTTTTCAAAGATGGCTGCGTAACGTTCGTCTGCAGTTCTTTCTAATCCTTGCTGTGCCAAACTAGCGAAAGCGGAGTTGTCAGTTTCGGAGACTAGCGTTTGGTAGTTCTTATTTGCCGCCGGCAGATCGCCCAGTGTCTCGAGGCAATAGGCCAGCGAATAAAGTGAGCGAAGGTGAAGCATCGATGTTTTGTTTGCTTGGGGGGCGTCGACAATTGTTTGAAAGTCATCCCGAGCTTTTTCTAGAAGTTGTTGCGCGGCCACTTTGTCGTTCATCATTTCTGATACGCCATTTTGCAGTCGATTGTCTGCTGACATTTGCAGCGCCCACAACCCCGCTTTGGTGTCGGAGTACTCAGTCGAAACAATATCAAGGGCGTTAAAGTCTCCGGAAACGTAAGACATTGAAGAAGCCTGAGCGAGTGCTCGCCATTCTCCTTCTGACTTAGCGAGACTACTGTTGATAAGGAAAACGATGGCGATAAAGCCAAGCGTACCTGCGATCATAACCAGAACAATGGTCGTGATATGAGGTTTAATATTCTCGTAGAATTGCTCGGCTGCTGTAAGTTCTTCGACTTCTTCAACCGGTGGTTTTCCAGATCTTCTATTGTTTTTTTTGGCCATTTGGGCTGGTCGCCTGTCTCGTGGATGGGTCGAAAATCGACCGCATGCTTTTGGGGAATTTTTTCAAGAACGCAGTATACGGGCGTTTTGAACCGATGGTCAATAGCGACCCAACATCTCCCGCCCCCTCATCTAACAAGAGATCACGCGTTACATTAGTGTGGGCGGGATGAAAAAGTCCGTTTCGGCTTGTTAAGCGGCGATTGCTGTTATTTTTATATTATTCAGTGTCGTTGTTTGCCTAGTAATTAGAAAACCTGAATCTATTTGAAATTTAATGAGTGGACTGAATCCCGATCAGTATGCAGCCGTAAATACCCTATCTGGCCCACTTTTGGTTCTGGCTGGGGCCGGAACGGGCAAGACGCGCGTAATTACCTTTCGGATCGCAAAACTGATTAAATCTGGTGTGCCCGGAGAACGTATTCTTGGAATGACGTTCACCAATAAAGCGGCCAACGAGATGAAAGAGCGATTGGGCAAGATGCTAGGCATCAGCATGGGGAAGTCCTACCCCGTCAAAGCGAAGAAAAATGGTAAGGTCCCAGTCGACCACACCCCAACCATTTCGACCTTTCATTCCCTTTGTGTTCGGATTCTAAGGCGGCAAATTGAGCCGCTGGGTTATCCACTAAAGTTCGCGATCTACAACCGGGGCGATCAGGAAGGGTTGGCCCGAAATGTACTCCGGGAAATTAATGTGTCGGATAAATTGCTCGCGCCGAATCAACTACTCTATTGGATTGGGCATTGGAAGTGCAAGTCGATGTCGCCAGCCCAGGCGGAGGTGGCGTGTGAGACCGACGCTCAGCATCTCGCAGCGATTGGTTACAAACGGTATCAGCGGCAACTAAAGTTAATGGGAGCCGTCGATTTTGATGATCTGTTGTTGCTGACTGAAAAGCTGTTCAACGAACACGAATCCGTTCGCGCGGCCGAGGCGGCTCGGTTTGATCATATTCTTGTCGACGAATATCAAGACACCAACACGAGTCAATATCGGATCGTGAAGGCATTGGCCGAGCATCGAAATCTCTGCGTTGTTGGCGATGATGATCAGTCAATTTACGGATGGAGGGGGGCCGAGGTCGAGCATATTTTGAGTTTTCATCGCGATTGGCCAGATGCAAAGGTGGTTCGCCTCGAAGATAATTACCGTTCAACGGAAGCAATTATAGAAGTCGCTAACACGCTGATTAAGTTTAACAAGACAAGGCATGATAAGGTCCTGCGAGCTGCTAGGTCGGGTGGTGAGAAGCCGGCCATCCTTCAGTTTCCAAACGAAACCGTTGAGGCGCAGGAAACCGTTCACAGCATCCGAAAGCGGCTTGAGCAAAAAGGACGAGAGCCACGCGATTTTGCCATCTTGTTTCGCACCAATGAGCAGCCAAGAATCTTTGAGACCGAGCTGCGAAAGGCAAAACTTCCCTATATCCTAGTCGGAGGGATGTCCTTCTTTGATCGGAAAGAGGTCAAGGACTTGTTGGCCTATCTCCGTTTGATCGGTGGATCGCCGGACGAAGTATCTGTGTTACGAATAATCAATACACCGCCTCGCGGAATTGGGAAAAAGTCGATTGAAACTTTGCTTCAGCACGCAATCGACAATAAAGTTTCGCTTTGGGATCTGGTGACGGGGGCTGAAGAAAGGCCAACTCTCAATGCCAAAACGTTGCGGGGGATTGAAGATTTGGCTTCGCAGATTGAGGAGACGCTTTATCAAACGGAAAATGATTCTCTTGTCGATTTGTCCAGAAATCTAATTCAAAATATTAGATATCGAAGTGAAATTGATCGGATTTATTCTGAACCCGAAGAGCGGGAATCGCGTTGGGCAGTCGTGGAGCAAATTGTTAATTCACTAAGCGAATACGAACAGTCCGCAGCCAAGCCTCGATTGGACGACTTTCTCGACAAGCTTTTGCTCGGGGAACAGGATGCGAATGATGAAAAGGAGAAGCAACTGAAAAAGAATGCAATCGCGTTGATGACCATGCATAGCGCGAAGGGGCTTGAATTTCCTGAGGTGTACATTGTTGGGTTGGAGGAAGGGATTCTGCCTCATCATCGCTCGTTGGAAAACGATGCGTCGATCGATGAAGAACGTCGGCTTTGTTACGTTGGGGTGACGCGTGCTGAAGAAAGGTTGACTTTGTCGATGTCGCTGACGCGATTAAAGTGGGGAAAGCCACGGGATACTAAACCAAGTCGATTCCTGTATGAATTGACTGGGAAAGCCGATCACCCAAATTATCAACAGCCGCGAGGAACTTAATTTTCACGTGCGCCGCTCCAGTTGTGTTTTGCATTTTCTTAGTTTCTCGATCGCCAGTGGTCGCTGATTTTCACAAGTGAAAGCTTGCTCATTTGAAAATTCTTTGGATTTTTTAGGGGCGATAGGCTGTTGGAAAGAGTTTGTTGCCAATTCATAAGCTGGGGACGGGAATTAATTTTCTGCTGTTTTTGTTTTGCTCCGAGAACTAGGCCACTTAAAATGCCGATAAAGATTCTCGTCGAGGTCTAGTCGTAAGCAAGCATTAAGGATTGCAACTAACGTTCGCCAAATACAGGTCGGAGCTGCAAATGGATTCAACTAGACATGGCAACCTTTCGGATACCAGAACCTCGGACGATTTCGAAATTATTGATGCGGATCCGGACGAATATATTGAAGCGACCAGCAGGTACCAGCTCATCGGTGAAATTGGCCGTGGCGGGATGGGGGTGGTGTTTCGGGCTCGTGATCTTGATCTGAATCGGGATGTGGCAGTTAAACTGCTGAGTTGTGGTCTCGGTACTTCAGATGCAGCGGTGAAAGCCTTCATTCAGGAGGCAAAGATTATGGGGAGCTTACAGCATCCGGGGGTCGTGCACATTTATGAGTTTGGGCGAACGACTGGAGGGCGGCCCTTTCATGTAATGAAGCTCGTTGAAGGAGAAACGCTCGGTTCGCTCATCAGAAAACGCAGGAATCGAGAGAATCCAGATGCTCGATTACTGAGTGTGTTTTCATATGTCTGCCAGGTTATGGCGTACACTCATTCGCAACACTTCATTCATCTTGACCTCAAGCCAGCAAATATCATGGTCGGCGAGTTTGGTGAAATTCATCTCATGGACTGGGGCCTTGCGCGGTCAGTTGATTCAGAGGAAGTGCCACATCCGTCAGCGACTGAATTTTTAGCAACGCCTGATTCAGAGGAAAGTACAGTCGAGAGTGGGCGAGTGCATGGCACGCTGCCGTACATGGCACCCGAACAGGCCAACGGAGAGCGAGTTAATAAGCGGACCGATGTGTTTTGTTTGGGGGCAATCTTGTGTGAAGTCCTTACCGGTCACCCGCCTTATTTAGGCGAGTGTCCGGTAGAGGTTTTGCAGTTGGCAAAAGACGCGAAGCTGGCGGATGCATATGCTCGGCTGGATCGCTCGGTTTATGACAAAGCACTCATTAGGTTGGCGAAATTATGCCTTCAGCCAAGCCCCACTGATCGCCCCTGGGATGCTGCGATTCTGGCGAAGGAAATGGCGATTTACAGTGACTCGGCACTCGACCGTTTAAAAAACGACATTAGTCAGTTTTTCGAGTTATCTCTCGACCTGTTCTGTATTGCTGGGTTCGACGGATACTTCCGCCGAGTCAATGGTAATTTCAATCGGGTTCTTGGCTATACCGAACGCGAACTACTTGCCCGGCCATTTTTAGATTTTGTGCATCCCGAAGATCGAGAGATGACGAAAGACGCAATGGCGAAACTGGAATTCGGCGAGCCGGTGTTTGGGTTTACCAACCGTTACGTCACGAAGACCAAGGAGGTGATCGAGTTTGACTGGTCTGCGAAATCAATTGTTGAAGAACAGCTGGTGTTTGCGGTTGCTCGCCGCGTGAAATAGCCCGAATCCGTCCTTATTGGTTTTGGTTGGCGAGAGCTTGGGTAATTGCTTTGGCGACTTCCTTGCCAAGCACCTGTGAGCCTTCTGAGGAAAAGTGAACGTTGGCAGGACGCTGGATTTCACTGAGCCGATCTGATGCAAAACGGTAAAGATCGTTGACTTCCATCCCATTTTCCTGAGCAATTTTCTTGGCAATTTCGTTGTAAATTGGGGGAGATGTTTCTTCTCGAAGTGGCCTCGCTCCGGTCGGAACTGGTGTTGTTGTGCAAAGGATCAACTGGGCGTTGGTCTTTTTTAGCTTGCTCACAATCTCTTTTAATTGCCGTTGGTAGTCTTGCGGATTAGATTGCAGAGGGTCAGTCGCCTTGTTTGAATTTTTTCCAGTTTTAGCATCAACATGCTTAAGGTCATGCAGTCCGAAATTAAAATGAATGACGTCCCAGTTGCCACCGTCAATTTTTAACCAGCGATCAATATTGGCAATTCCATTGTCGGTGCCGGCACAGTTTTCAGGTTTTTTTTCGCCCTGCATTGGCCGGAACACCACGGCGTCATTTGCCAATAGTTTCTGAACGGTTGGCGTGTAGCCAATTGAAATTGAATCGCCGAGTAATAGCACACGCGCTTTTTGTTTCCGGTCAGTGTCGACTTCGTCTTTCAAAAGCTGAACCATTGCTTCTCCCAACGCATTCCCAAGTAGAAAGTAGCTCTCTGCGTTGCCGTACCAGTGGTGCCCATGACCTTGGTTGGGTGAGTTTTCCGGAAGGCGAGCAAAGTCAGTTGTTTCCACATACGAAACGTTGTTGATTCCCTTTGCAGCAACCGCCGCCTGGGCGTCACGAAACTTCTTCATGCTGCCATTTTCTGCAGGTCCGCCATTTCCCAGTTCGCCAAAAACAAAAGGCATATCTTGGATACCTACTTGTCTGCGAATGTCTGCAATGAAATTTACAAGATTGTCGGTGTATTCATTGATTGCGTCCTGATCGCACATGTCGTTCCAGCCTTGTTGCCAGACAAATCCGGAGATAACTAAATCGTGATTCTTTAACGCCGGAATTTTGTTAGGCGCCTCTTCCATCGCCTCCCCAAGTTGCTCAAGCATGCGGATGTAAAACGGACCTACTTCCCCGCCGGAGCTTGGTGGGCGGAAGTCAGTCATTAAACTCTTTCCTCCCCATGCCGTTTTAATAATTAGGATCGGGTCGTTGAACGCGTCACCGACCACATGGCCAAATTGCATCTCCGGACCAAAATGGTGCGGTTCGCCCCCGTAAGCTGCGAATCCAATAGAAACTCCACCGGTTTTCAATTCGTTATCGGTTCGATACCAGCAAAAGGCGTCATCTCGTACTCGCCAACTGCCGTCAGCATTCAAGAGATGCGACATCCTTAATTTGTTTTCTGGGGATCGCATCACAGTGGTCAGGATGCCTTTCCCGCCGTTGTAATGTTCGGGATGATCCAAATCGACCACGGCATGACCTTGCATATTCGACTGGCCGGCGAGGATGAACACTCGTGCGATCGGCCGTTTTTTCGTTTGCGCTTCTAATTTTTGGGTCAGCTGAATCGAGTGTGAAGAGAGGAAGGTAATCAGGATCAGACCAAGTATTTTGAGTGGTCGCATTGGTTTAGTGTCCTAGGTGATCGAACCGCAGAATTAATGAGCAAGCAAATTACATGCTATCGCAGATGTGGCAACAAAAAAAGCCGCGGACACTCTTGTTTCAAGCGGGCTCGATCGGTCTAACTGCGGCGGTGACCCGTTTCGGGTGCAAATAGACAGGGGTGCTAGCGTTGCTGTGGCTCCCTTGTTTGCCTAAAGCACCGTTTCGCGAGAATGGTTAGCACTGCCGGATGTTTGACGTTGACCCCGTTTGCGAATGAACGTAATTTCCATCCAGATATTAAACGTTTAGCGCATGGATTGCGTTTAAATAGAGTTAAAGCACGAGCGAGCCAGGGAAGGCGCGATATGACATTGCGAATTGCATTTGAGTCGAAAGATGCTGCCAGAGGAAATGAACGTTTTCTCAGTTGGGGAGTCTGTTGTCTGGCAGTTTCCGTCGTTATGTCCTTGGTTGGCTGTCAGAACTTGATCAAGCGAGGGCAAAGTCCCGAAGCGAAATCGATCAGTCAGTTATATGAGGAGAAGGAGTCGACGACCAAATATATTGGTGACCTATGCGGAATTTATGGTTTGAATTTTGCGAAGGTTGAAGGGGTCGGTTTGGCCTATGATTTGGAACGAACGGGTAGTAGTGCTAAACCAAATATGCAAAGAGATCTTGTTTTAAAATCGCTCAGTTCGAACTCAAGCATCGATAATCCGAGCAAGTTAATTGCGAGCATGGATACAGAGATCGTGGTAATCAAGGGCATGCTTCCGCCAGGGATTCGGAAGGGTGAATATTACGATCTGGAGGTGGTGACAGTCGGAGGTTCCGTGGCGAAAAGTTTAGAAAATGGAATGATCTTACAAACCCGAATGCAGCCAATGGCGAGGCTGGGTGGTGGTTTAAAGCAAGGGCGTGCAACGGGTTACGGGAAAGGCCGCATTCTCGTGGATTCTCTGTTTGAGTCTGAGCAGGTTCCTTCTAATGAACTTCGTGGAGTTGTGCTCGGGGGTGGTAAGGCGAAAGTCGACCGACCGCTCGGTTTGAAAGTCCGTGAAGACAACGTCCCCGCCAGTACTTCGATGCGGATATCACGAGCGATTAATGATCGTTTTGACACCGACGATGCGACGGGTAAGAAAGGTGTAGCGGAGCCGAAGACGAATCGAGATATCGTGCTGTTGGTGCCTGAAAATTACCGGCAGAACATCGGACGTTATTTGGGAGTTATTAAGAATATTGCTTATTCCGAATCGGCTACAGATCGGGTGAACCGGTTGGAAGCGTTGGAGCAGGAGATTGGGGAGCCGGCAAGATCAGGTTTGGCGGCAATTCGGTTGGAGGCACTTGGTGTCGACGGAGTTCCTGCGTTAAAACGGGCCTTGCGACATCACGACCTGGAGGTTCAGTTTCATGCAGCACAATCGTTGGCGTTCATGGAGCACGACGATGGCGTTGATATTTTGAAACAAGCCGCAGAAGAAGAGCCTGCGTTTCGCTGGAATGCTCTCACTGCTTTGGCATCTCTCAATGACGTAAGTGCTTCGATTGCTCTGGCTGATTTGTTGGATCTGCAAAGTGCAGAGACCCGTTATGGAGCGTTCCGCGCGTTGCGTGCTCAGTCACCGAACGACTCGTTAGTTGACGGTGACTGGTTGGCAAGTGATTTTTTCTTGCATGTTGTTCCTTCGGAGGCAGAGCCACTGCTGCATTTCTCTCGGTCGAAACGTCCTGAAATTATCGTATTCGGCACGGATCAGACAGTCGCAGATAACTTCCTTCATGTCGAAACCGGTTTGACTGTACGGGCTAATGGTAATGGAACCGTTTCTGTGAATCGTTATTCGACGGACGAGGAAGAGAAGAAGGTTTGCAGTAACCGCATTGGTGATTTGGTTAAAACACTCGCCGACATGGGCTATGGATATGGTCCGCAGATGAAAATGTTTCGTGCTGCGAAGAAGTCCGATATGTTAAATACGCGTTTAGTTGTAAATGCGGTTCCTAAGCTAGGCCGGGAGTATTCCCCGGACGGTGATGAGATTCCAGCTGAGAAATCCGACAAGTACGTTGCCGAGGCTTTGCCTGAATTGTTCCGAACTGGCAATGAGCGAGTGACTGTTGTTCCTCGAGTCGACGAGGAGACTGTCGGTGAGATTGAGGCTGAGATAAAAAGTAACAATGATTCCAAGTGGGATAAGATGATGAATTGGTTCACGGATAGTGAAGAGTAAACTCGCAGCTTTTAGTCAAAACGGTATCAACGCATGCTGAAGGCGCTTGAACTCAGTGGGTTCAAAAGCTTTGCTGACAAAACCCGATTTGAATTCCCACCCGGGATCACGGTTGTCGTGGGCCCCAACGGTTCGGGAAAGTCGAACATTGTCGACGCGATCAAATGGGTGCTTGGTGAGCAAAGTGCGAAGAGTCTGCGCGGTAAGGACATGTCGGATGTCATCTTCAAAGGTTCATCCGGCGCAAATTCTCGGCGTCCGTCCAATTCTGCTACCGCCACGATCGTTCTGGATAATTCCGATCAGCGATTCGCTTATGATGCGGACGAGGTTCACGTTAGTCGTCGCGTCTATCGCAGCGGAGAGTCTGAATATCTTATTAACGGTGAGACCAGCCGGTTAAAGGACATTCGTGAACTCTTTCGCGGCACGGGAGTTGGAACCGATGCTTACAGCTTGATTGAGCAGGGTAAGGTCGAGCGAATGCTTTCGACCAATGCGAAGGATCGCCGCGCCATTTTCGAAGAAGCGGCCGGTATTAGTCGTTTCAAAGCAAAAAAGGTCGACGCCCAACGCCGGCTTGCCAGGGTCGAGGCGAATCTGGTTCGCTTAGCGGATATCGTTGACGAGGTTGGTAGTCGTTACCGCAGTGTGAAATCTCAAGCCTCGAAGGCAGCGCGGTATAAGGAGTATTCTGACCGTCTGCAGCAGTTGCGAACCTTTGTTGGGCTGAAAGATTACCGAACCTTTACGGATAAGCTTGCGAAGATTGAATTGGAATTCTCGGCTGATTCCGAACGGGCGGAAGAGTTAACCGGAAGTATTGATTCCCGGAAAGTTGAAACGAAAGCAATTGAAGATCGTCTCGACGAAATTTCAAATGGTTTGACTCAGCATCAGGAATCAGCGACGCAAGTAAGGGAAACGCTTGCCCAGGTTGAATCACGCCTGACTCTTAATCAGTCGAGGCTTGAAGATCTCACTACGCGTGAAACGCAAATGCGGGAGCAGTTGGAGCGTTCGAGTCAGCGGGCTCAGGATTTTCAAAATCGTATCCAAGCGATTGAAGAAGAAGCGCAGTCCGCCAATGAGAATTTCGAAAGTGCATCCGAGGGGCTGGCCGGGCTTGAAACTGAGCTCAACGAGTTGGACTCAAAAATAAAGCTTTGGCGTGCGGGTAATGAAGAGAAACGGAGCAAGGTTGCGGAACATTTAGAATCGGCAACCCTTGTCGGGCGTTCTGTCAGTGCAGCGGAATCCCAGGTGGAAACGCTGCGTGAGTCGAAATCCAAAACTGCCAAATTAATAGACGGTCTGGAGGCAACCCTTGGCGCTCATCGAGAAGCCTGGGAAGGCTTCACGTCGAAACGAAATCGGTTGCAAGAGGAAGCGGAATCGAATGATTCCGCGTTGGCGATTGCTCGCAAGGAATATGATCATTTGAAATCAGAGCTCGCCGGTCGGCGCGAGCGGATGTCGGATCTCACTAACCAGCAATCCGGTCTTGCTCAGCGAGCCGAAGTAATTGAGGAATTAGAAAAAAGCCTCGAAGGGATCAACGCGGGAGCCAAGGAATTGTTGCAGGAGGCTAAGCTCAATCCTGCTGGGCCAATGGGAGATGTGATTGGGTTGGTTGCCGATTTGGTTTCGGTCAATGTCCAGCACGCTGCGATTGTTGATGTTGCGCTCGGTGAGTTAGCTCAATTTGTGGTGGTTGATGGTCTGCTTTTAACGAGTGAGATTGCAGAAGAGAAGCTAAAACTTAATGGGCGGGTTGGTTTGATTCAGCTCGATTCGCCGCCCACGTTTGGGACAGATCCGAACGTCAATTTGAACGGCGCACCTGGAGTGATTGGCCGCGCTGATCGTTTGGTCCAAGTCGAGCCGCCGTATGTGGCCTTCATTCGACAATTGTTAGGTGGCACATGGGTCGTCAAGACGCTTGCCGATGCACTCGAGCTGCACGGTAATCATCCCAATGCTGAAAAAGTCCGGTTCGTGACACTCGATGGGGAAATCGTTGAATCTGATGGAGCCCTCGTCGTGGGGCCCAAGTCAATTACATCTGGCTTGGTCTCTCGGCGAAGTGAACTACGGGCGCTCAAGCGTGAGTTGATTCGGCTGGACGAGCAAATCGGTTTGTGTCGTGAGCAGGTTCAGGATCTTGCTGTAAAAGAAACCAACGCTCAGGAGCGTGTGCAGGCGCAAATTGATACCAACAGTGATCTTTCGACACGGTTGTCCGATCAAAAGAATCAGGCAATGGCGGCGGAAAAACAGATTCAGCAAACTGAGTCTCAACTGGAGACAGCGAATCAAGAATTTGCTCAGCATGATGAAAAGCTAACAGCGGTCGGTGGAAAACTGGAAGAAGACCGAGCAAGTTTGATTGAGAGTGAATCTGAAATCAAGCGATTGCAATCGGCAATTGATAGTGATGAAGCCGAGTCGACACAATCTGCTGAAAGGCGATCTGAAGTTGAGCAGCTGTTAACTGCAGCGAAGGTAAAGCTTGCTAAGGCTGAGCAGGTTATGTCGGGCGCTCAATCTCGCGTCAACCATATCCGGTTGGAATATGAAGAGTTACAGAAAGTAGAAGCCCAGCTTGAATCACAGCGGGAAGGCGACGAAACTGCTACTCAGGCTGCAAAAGAGGAAATTGAACGCTCCAATTCCGAAATCAGTGAACTGGCTGCTCGGAAAAATGAACTTGCAGATTTGTTGACTCAGTTCACCGAGGATCGACTTGCGGTAGATAAGACGCGTCGCGAAATGTCATCGGAGTTAAACTCAGAACGCGATTTGTTGCGGTCGACAGAAGAGTCTATCAATTCAGCTAAAATGCGGATCGAAAAAATTGGCATGCAGCGTTCGCAGTTGGCCGAACGGATGCTTGATGATTATGGAATCGATCTCGCCACTCAGGAAGATTCGCCTTCTGACGAGGAACAGGAACAACGTGATGAGGTTGATGCTGAGATCAGTCAGCTTCGAAAAAAGATCGGCTCCATTGGTTCAGTTAACCTTGATGCACTCAAAGAGCTTGAGGAACTGGAGGGGCGGTACCTTGCGATGGACGAGCAGTACCAAGACCTTGTCCAAGCCAAAGAAACGCTGGAAAAAATTATTGTCCGAATTGATAACGACAGTCGTAAATTGTTCGTTGAAACGCTCGAGGCAATCCGTTTGAACTTCCAGAAGTTATTCAGGCAAACGTTTGGTGGCGGTAAGGCTGATATTATACTTGAGGCTGACGTCGATCCTTTGGAGGCGGGCGTTGAAATTATTGCGACGCCGCCAGGCAAGCCAGAGTTCAGTAATAGCCTTCTGAGCGGTGGCGAGAAGGCGTTGACGGCGGTCTCGTTGTTGATGGCAATTTTTCAGTTCCGTCCAAGTCCGTTTTGTGTTCTTGATGAGGTCGATGCTCCGTTTGACGAAGCTAACATTGGTCGTTTTGTTGACGTTCTCAAGAGTTTCCTCGGGTGGACGAAATTTGTGATTGTGACACACTCAAAAAAGACCATGACGGCTGCGACTACTCTTTACGGAATTACAATGCAGGAATCCGGGGTCTCGAAGCGGGTTAGCGTTCGGTTCGAAGACGTCAGCGAAGACGGTCATATTTCGGACGAAGCTTTGCAGCGAACCGAGGGTGACGCAGCGTAGGCTCTGGCGTTTTTTAGCCCGGTGGTAACTGTGATTCCTGGCTCTCTCAGATGTTCCGGAGATTAATCGGGATCACTTTGGTCGACCGAAGCGCCTCTTCGGTAACGCCAAATGAAAACGGTGCCGATCAAGCCGGCGGTGACCAAAATTCCTATTAGCCAGAACTTGATATTTCCAGCGGCCATAGAGACGGCTGCACTGATCGAAATGCTTAACCACATCATCAAAATGGATGAGATTCGCATTCGATTGGTCATGGGGGTGGTGCCGTCGATATAGGCCAGGTATTTTGCGAAAAAACGGTTCCTTACCAATCGTTTTTCCAATGCGGGTGAACTTTTCAGAAGGAAGAATGAGGCCAGCATCAGCGGACCGACGGTGGGAATTCCCGGCAGTACGGCGCCGACCGCAGCCACGACGACGAACAAAAGCCCAATTGTGGCATTGGTATAACGTTTGAGTTTTGAGTTAGCCACAGTCGAGTCCCAAGTACCTGCTTATGTTCGCTAAGTCTACCTTCGAATGGGCTTTTAAGCTACGTCACGTTCAAACTGTGGCGGGAGAAAATTGGGGCTAAGGATTTGATTAACCCCAGTTGGATTGGCTTGTTCCTCATCCATCCAACTATAGCTATCAAACAATAGGTGACCGGAAGTCTGCTGTGAGGCTTGGTCAAATACTCTCGCCAAACCAAGTGGTAGTGTCATTTTCATTTTGGGGATATAATGATCACTCCGCGGGAGTGATTCCTGAGATGATTAAGACCATTTCGTTTTAGCACGTATGAATTAGCTGAGAGCCTGATGACGCAAACCTCAAATTCGATCAATCTAGTAGACTTTATTCGTGACGTGCCTGATTTCCCCAAGCCGGGAATCAATTTCAAGGACATCACACCACTGTTGGGAAGTCATGCTGCGTTAACCGCATGTATTGATCAGTTTGTGGAAAAGTATCAGGGCGAAAAGATCGACGTGATTGCTGCCGCTGAGGCGCGAGGGTTTCTGTTTGCTGTGCCACTTGCAATGCGTCTCGGTGTTGGAATGGTTCCAATTAGAAAGCCTGGGAAACTGCCATTCGACAAACACAGTTTCAGCTACGATCTCGAGTATGGATCGGATACTCTTGAAATGCATGTGGATGGCATTCAAGAGGGTCAAAATGTGTTGGTGATTGATGACTTGTTGGCAACTGGCGGAACGGTTCAGGCCTGCTGCGAGATGATTGAATCTTGCGGAGGGAAAGTGGCTGGTTGTGCGTTTTTGATCCACCTTCAATTTCTTGAGGGGCTCAAAAAACTGGAAAAGTATCCGGTCTTTAGTTTGATCGACTTCAATTGATCGCTGCCAGTGATTTCTCGCACGAACAGGGAAGACTCCATTTTCTCAAGCGGAATTTGAACGGCAAAGTATTTAGAAAAGAAGAGTTTGCTTTCATGGGCCAGTTTTTCAATTTGTTAATTGTGCTAATGCTACTTGGCTCGCAGGGGCCTGCGGTGGCGGGTGAGTCGGACGAGGGATTGCAGCGGCCAAATGTTGTTCTGGTGCTGGCTGACGATTTGGGGTTTGGTGACATCGAGCCGAACAATTCGTCCTCTGGGATTCCGACGCCAGGCTTCAATCGGTTGGCTCGAGAGGGGATGCGCTTCACCGACGCGCATACTGGTTCCAGTGTTTGTACACCAACAAGATACGGATTGTTGTGTGGGAGGTATGCGTGGCGGACCCGTCTGAAAAAGGGAGTTCTGAATGGTTATTCCGAGCCGTTGATCGAAGCGGAACAGCCTACCATCGCAACCCTTCTGCGTTCGGCGGGTTACGAGACGGCCTGTATTGGAAAGTGGCACCTCGGTTTGGGGTGGCCAAGTAAAGTCGAACACGCCAAAAAAGCGGGTCACTTTCGTAATAAAAAAGATTCCTGGGTAGACTACAGCCAACCGGTTGATGATGGGCCTCGCGAGCATGGATTCGATTACTCGTACATTATTCCAGCTTCATTGGACATGAGCCCTTACGTGTATTTGGAAAATGGCCGCGTCACTTCTGTACCGCAAAAGGTCATCGAGAAACGCGGCTTCCCTCAGTATTTGCGTACGGGTGAAGTAAGTGATGATTTTGATCACGAGGCCAGTCTCAGTCACTTGCTGGAGAAGGCTACCGGTTTTATTCGTCAAAGCGCCCGCGGTGAGAAGCCATTTTTTCTCTATTTCCCAATGCCGGCGCCTCACAAACCCGTTATTCCGATGGAACAATTTCAAGGTAAAACAACCCTTGGTCCTTACGGAGATTTTGTCGCTCAGGTGGATTGGACTGTTGGAGGAATAGTCGATGCTTTGGATCGAGCAGGCGTGGCTGAAAATACACTGCTGTTAGTGACCAGCGATAATGGGTCTTTTATGAAGCGTCTGCCGGAGGGGATTTCCGTGGCGGATCATGTGGATGATGATACGGTTCAGGGCTATTCGGCGAGTCATCATCAAGCCAATGGAATTTTTCGGGGGACGAAGGCTGATATTTACGAGGCCGGACACCGGGTGCCTTTTTTGGTTCGGTGGCCGGGGAAAATTAAATCGGGTGTTAGCAACTCCAGTGTGATTTGCCTTACCGATATTTTGGCTACGGTTTGCGAAGCAGCGGGCGTCGTTGTGGATTCAACTCAATCGGAAGATAGTTTTTCTTTTTTACCGTCAGCGCTTGCATTGCCTGATCGAGTGTATCATCGTAAGAGGGCAGTGATTCATCACTCAAGTGCGGGCACTTTCGCAATACGCAAGGGAAACTGGAAGTTGATTCTTGGAAACGGATCTGGCGGACGTGAGTTGCCAAAAGGAAAGCCGTTTCAGCGACCATTCCAGTTGTACAATCTTTCCAGTGACCCTGAAGAACAGGTGGATCTTTTGAAAGAGAACCCAGAAAAAGCGTTGCAGTTAGAGACCGAGTTTGCATTAATTTTAGGCAAAGAGAATCCCATACCAGATTTCAATCAAGGGCAAGATAAGGACTGAAAATGAACCACTTTTTAAGACGAGCAACGGGAGTTTTCGCTCTGGCAGTCATGTGTTTTGTTGCGTTAACCAATCAGACACAAGTTCAAGCGATGGAAAATGATTTCAATCGTGGCGAGACCGGAACGGATTCATTGTGGTGTCAATACGATGGCTTTGAAGGACCTGGGAACGGAAAGCACATCGTCCTGATTGCGGGCGATGACGAATATCGAAGCGAGCAAGCGATGCCGATGCTGGGGAAAATACTTGCAGTTCGGTTTGGTTTCAAATGTACTGTTCTTTTTCCCATCGATCCTAAATCAGGTGACATCGTCCCTTCGTATCAAAAGAACATACCAGGTATGGAAATGATCGACTCTGCCGATTTGCTGATTTTAGGGCTCCGCTTTCGCAATCTTCCAGATGAGCAGATGAAGCACTTCGTGGACTACGTGGAAGCGGGAAAACCGATCATTGGTACACGTACTTCAACCCATGCCTTTAACTTTGGTGGTGATTCCAAAAGTTCGTACAAGCAATATGGATTTAACTCGAAAGAGTGGAAGGGTGGATTTGGCCAACAGATTCTTGGAGATACGTGGATCAACCATCACGGGCGACATAAATCTGAGAGTTGTCGTGGAGTAATCGTTGAGGCCAACAAGTCAAATCCCATTCTTCGGGGAATAACGGATGTTTGGGGGCCTTCGGATGTCTATGGGATTCGGAATCTCCCCAAAACGGCGACTGTTCTTTTGGACGGCGCGGTGCTTGCGGGGATGACTCCCGATGCAAAACCGGTTGACGGCCCAAAGAATAATCCAATGATGCCAATCGCGTGGGTACAGTCCCATCCTCGTAAAGATGCCGGAAAATCACGAATTTTTTGTACGACCATGGGAGCTTCGACCGATTTTGAAAGCGAAGGTCTTCGTCGATTGGTTGTCAATGCAAGTTTTTGGTGTGTGGGGATGGAAAAAGACATTCCTGAAAAGGCGAATGTGAACTACGTTGATGAGTACAAACCTACGGCCTTCGGTTTCGGGACTTTCGAAAAGGGAAAGAAGCCAGCAGACTATAATTTGATCAACAAGTGATCGATTGTCTGAATTAGTCTGGGTGCAAGATTGGGTGGTTTTCGATGAGGAGTGGGGACACGTTGTGGAACCGCTCAATTGGTCCTAAGCGATTTGCTGTTTACGAGGCAACTTAATGCTTCAAGAATTGATTGATGGGAAATGGAAGAGCAAAAGAAAAGTTTAATCGGCTTGAGCCGGTCACAGCTTAAGGAAGAGCTTCAAGCGATTGGCGTTCCCGAAAACCAAGCGAAGATGCGGGTCCATCAAATATGGCATTGGCTGTATGTCCGCGGCGTAACTGATTTTGATGAGATGCTAAACCTTGGCAAAGAGCTCAGGGCAAAACTCGATCAGTTTTATTTAATTACGCATCCCGAAATTGTGGAAGAACAAGTTTCCAAAGACGGAACGCGAAAGTGGCTATTGCGATTTCCACCGCGGGGAGCCGGAGCGCCTGTAGAAATCGAAACGGTTTACATTCCTGAAACCGACCGCGGCACTTTATGTGTCTCGAGCCAAGTCGGTTGTTCGTTGACCTGTACGTTTTGCCATACAGGGACACAAAAAATGGTGCGCAACCTTCAAGGGGATGAGATTCTTGGCCAGATTATGCTCGCTCGGCACCGGCTTGCAGACTTCGTTGGCATGGATCCCGTTCCAGGAATGATCGCACCCCTAGAAGGCCGCAAAATATCCAACATTGTGATGATGGGAATGGGCGAGCCACTGTTTAATTTTGAAAACGTGAAGAGTGCGTTATTAATCGCTTTGGATGGTGACGGGCTTTGTTTTTCCCGAAGACGAATCACATTGTCGACATCGGGCGTTGTCCCGGGGATTTACCGGACCGGTGAAGAAATCAAAGTCATGTTGGCTATCTCACTGCATGCAACTCGTGATGAGTTGCGCGACGAATTAGTGCCAATCAACGGAAAGTATCCGCTTGAAAAACTGATGGCTGCCTGCCGAGATTATCCAGGACTTTCCAACGCGCGTCGCATTACGTTTGAGTATGTCATGCTCAAAGGTGTAAACGATAGTTTGCGAGACGGGCGAGAACTGGTTGAATTGCTGGAGGGGATACCGGCCAAGATAAATTTAATTCCCTTTAATCCCTGGCCGGGTACTGCCTACGAATGTTCAGATTGGAAAACAATCGAGAAGTTCGCCAGCTATCTCAATTCCAAGGGACTTCCAGCGCCCATCCGAACCCCTCGTGGAAGGGACATCTTAGCCGCGTGTGGCCAGCTTAAATCGGAATCGCAAAAGCTGACCCAGGTAAATTAGGTTTTGCAATCTAATTAAGTTGGGGCGAATTTAGATCAGGCTAATCAAGGTCGTTGGATTTAAAGAAAGACTTTCTTTTCTTTTCTGGTTGGTCTGCATCGGCGAAGACAATTTTGGGTCTGTTGGGAATTCGCTCATTGCCGCCAGGGGCGTCTCGGCCTGCCGCGTTAAGTGCAGCGACGACCTCCTGCTCTGCGGCGTCAAGTCCTCGTTGTTCGTGAGGATGTTGCAAAAACTTTGGCGGTGAATGTTGCTCCGCCTTGGGATGGCTTGATTGAATGTCCGTACCACCGGGGATCCTGTCTGGATTGATCTCCAATTTCTTCCCGCTCACTGTTGGTGTGTTTTGAGTTGAGGTCGGTCGCGAAGTTTGATTTTGAGCAGGCTGTGTGCCCTGTATTTCGATGTCGCCGAGATATTTATTTCGCACGTCAGGGTTGGAAAGGATCTCTTCTTGGCTTCCACTGCACAGGACCTGCCCTTCACTGACGACATAGGTGCGGTCAGTGATTTGTAGAATTTCACGAGCCGCGTGGTCTGTTATCAAGACGGCAATTCCGTCGGTTGCGAGGGACTTGATGATTATTTGAATGCTCTGAACTGTGACTGGGTCAATCCCAGCGAAGGGTTCGTCGAGCATGATGATCTTGGGCTCGGAAACCAGGCAGCGAGCAATCTCTAACCGTCGACGCTCTCCGCCAGATAGTTTTCCTGCGCGGGTTTTTCGAATGTGGCCAATTTTGAATTGTTCCAGCAATTCTTCGGTTCGGAACTTCTGTTGCTTTCGGCTGAATCCAAGCAGTTGCATGACTCCCTTCAAGTTTTTCTCGACTGAAAGTTTGCCAAAAACACTGGCCTGTTGCGGAAGGTAACCCATCCCGCCACTGCGACTTCGTTCATGCAGCGGCCACTGAGTTACGTCCGCATCTTGAAGGAAAACTTTGCCGCGGTCGGGTCGGACGAGGCCGCACATCATCTTGAATGAAGTCGTTTTGCCTGCTCCGTTAGGGCCCAGAAGGCCAACGATTTCCCCCGGGTCGACTTGCAGAGAAACTCCGTCGACCACCCTGCGTCGACCATAAATTTTCACCAAGCCTTCTGCTTCAAGTATTGGCATTTCGTTCCTCCGTGAACATTGGGGTGTAGTTGGCAGCTAGTATGTGGCTGGAAATTACGTTGGCGATTCGTAGTCCAGAACCGCGAGGTGTTGAGCCTGAGTTTACTTAATGAATCCCATTCGACTGAAATTAGGGAAATACTTGATCGGTTTGTTTAGCGTGTGCGGCCAGTAAATCAGCATTGCACGACCGATAAGCATATCGCGTTCGACAAATTTTTCCCCATCCCAAACACGACCGTCAAGGCTGCGAGGGCTATTGTCTCCCATCGGAAGGAACTGATCTTTGTCCGGCGTTTCACCCTTTTCAAGTCGAAACATCGGTTCTGTTTGGCCTTTTTTGGCAGTGAAAAAATCTGCCGCGCCGTCGGAGCTCCACGATTCCGGGTCGCGGTGATACGCTTCGATAATCGAGATGCTTTCGCCAGTTTCGTTCTCTGTAGAGATCTGGCTACCAAGAGGCCCCTGCCCTTTAACGGAGGTGTAGTACAGATCGCGGAGTACCTTGATCCGAGTGATGTCCAATTCGGCATTTTTCGCGGCGATCCCGGCGGGTTCAGCGTCTCCCGGATCGTCAGCGGAGTAGGTTGGAATAGGGATTCCGTCCCATATGAAAGCAGCGGCATCGAATTCGACGTAATTATTGTCGATCCAAAGATTCAAACGGTCATCGGCATTCACATACATGATGTGGTGAGAACCTGACCCATTAATCTTTGTTTTGGCTGATGGCGATTCGACTGGGGTACCGCTCGCGTCTTGAAATGTGACTTTTGTTTTGGACGCTTCGTCTTGGGCACTAAGAGTAGCCTTACCCGTGGCAATGTCAATTTCGCAGACGAAGTGCACGCCGCCCTCCACAACATCAAACATCAGTGTGCCATCCGAGGATTTGATGTCGACCCAAAATTCAAGTCCAAGGTCGCCAACCCAGTGCAAGCCAAGGTTTTGCGTGCTAACGAGTGCTTCATTGTTTTGGTAAACACCATCGTTGTAACCGTATTGATCCCCAATGAGTCTTCCCGGTGGCAGTTCATTGTTGCGAAAGCGTGTTGGCAATAACCCGGAACTGATTGTGCTCCATTCGTTTTTGAATGGTTGGTAGTGGCGGTAGCGTAGCCAGTGCGCATCGGGTTGAGCACTAGAGCGAAATACGGGATTTTCTCCTGTAGTGTCTGTGGTCCACTGTTTCGAACCGTCAAAGGCCTGCCAGCGTGAAGGCCATTGAACATCGTTCAGCAACTCACCAATGTGGTTGGTGTCGTCTACGGCCTGGAGGACATTCTTTAATTTTTCTGGCGGCTTGCGAGTGATTGATTTTTCGTACTCTCCATCGACTTCATCCATGACGTAAATGTCGCCGTTTTCGATAAGGAGATTGTCGCCGGGCAATCCGATTAGGCGTTTGATGTAATTCTGTTTTCCATCGTTGGGGTTTTTGAAAACAATAACATCGTATCGCTCTGGTTCGCTGAAGTCGTAAACAAACTTGTTGACTAGAATTCGATCGCCATTGTTGGATTTGTGGTCCGGTTCTTTTGTGTTGTAGACTTTTGTTTTGTATTGGCAGATGGGGCAGTAAGTGCTGTCGACGAATTGTTTTGGGTTGGTCTCTGAATTTTCTTTACTCGCACCGGAGCGGTATCGCAATTTGCAGTTTTGGCACTCGAGATCCATGTGCTGGCCTTGGAGAGAAGGTGCCATCGATCCAGTGGGAATAATAAATGCCTCGGCTTCGTAAGCTCGAAACATCAACGCCAAAACGATCGCGACAATGATAGACTCGATGGTCTCACGCACACCAAAGTCTCGCATGAAACCAAAAATGCCACGTGATGGCTCGTCGGCGACAATGGTTTCCTTGATCGGGGGCATCTTCGCCCGTTTTTTATCTGGAAAGGAGTTCGTTCGTTTCGATCGTCGGCTCATGGAGTTCCGCAGTATATGGCTCGGTTGTTTTGACGTTAAGACTCTAAATTGTAACCTTAATTCTGTTTTAAGCCTACGTTGATGGAGAGGTCAAAATTGGCGGAATTATTGAAAAATCACCTTTCCTTTGACGCTCTCGACGGCGACCCCCGGTTGTTCCCAATGACGACTGTCGTGAGACAGTGGTACATTGTCGCCAATCACGAAAAACCCAGCGATTGCCCTCTTTTGGGGAGGCTTGGCGGCGTCAGCATCGAAATAATACAGATCCCGCCAAATTCGAATGCGATCGAGTTTTACAACATCGCTATTCCCTCCGAATGAAAGTATTGTTTGGGTGACTGGAACGCCGGCGGGGTCCAAGGGATAGGTCCATAGTTCAGAGCCGTTGACGGCAATTCGTAAAACTCGATCGAATGAGGAAAACTCAATCTGGATTGGTTTCTGTTGCACGTCATTTAGGGCGGCCGAAATGTTCGCTTTGTGTAGTAACGCTTTGGGAGTTTCATTGGGTTCGCCAACAAGGATTTGAATTTCAGACAAGGCTTCATTGATCTGGAACTCATACAGTTCGGTTTGATTTCCAAAACGCCAACCAAGAGTTCCCCCGTTTAATCGAGTGTTTAATTCTACGAAAACCTCATCCATCCGGTTCAGTTTTCGGCTGAGTGATTGGTTGTAGCCGTAAAAGTCTTCGAGGGCTGGCGACCCTGTACTTGCTTCGGTTTGAAAGTAATTTTTTTGATAGTCGAAATCAAGCCAAGCGAATTTACCTGGGATAGGTGGTGTTCGCATTTGAAACTGTCCGTTATTAAATTCCCATTGGTTCTCTGGTGTTAGGGACCAATTTAAGGAAGGAGCGGATTGGAATTTTGAGTCGCAGATAAGGATGCGCATTTGTTTTTGGATTTCGAGTGGTTTGCTGATCAAAACTTGGTTGGCAAATACATTTCCATTCTCGAATTGGATAAACTCTCCCGGCAGACCGACCACACGCTTTGTCATTAACTCGTAATTGGTTGTTGATCCAGTGGAACGGTCTCGCTCGAACGCAATGATGTCCCATCTTCGAATTTTCGAATCAGGTAGAACCGAGACCGGGTCTGCGGCAGTCATTTTCCAGCGGTCACGCTCGGCAGTGGAACCGCAGTTTGGGCAAATGAGGGTTGCTCGTTCATCTGCCTGCTTCGGGTCGCAACTAAATTGAATTCCGCACCCCGAACAATCAATCGCATAATGGGCGCCTCGTAAGGTAGGGCTCATGGAGCTGCCAACAATTTTTCCCTTCCGCGGTGGAGAGGGATTACACCCTGCAACTCCACTAAGGGAGAGAACCAGAATGGCTAACATTGGGATTTGAACGGCGCGGTTTCGCATCAAGTTCCTGGATTTGTTTTCGTTTCTACGTTGGACAAACCGTAATTGGTCAAGCCGCAGTGAGTTTTGATAACCGGTATCTCGCGTTGGCGGGTTTAAGTATCGCTGGTATGGGTCTATGATTCTAGCTAAGAATTTTTGCATCAGCGAGTTGTTGTTTGGGAGCGTCGTAATGAGTAAGGCCCGAGTGCTTGATCATCCGTTAGTCGATTGTCATTTGACGAACTTGAGAAAGAAGCAGACACCACCGTCGGCATTTCGCCACTCGGTTGCTGAGCTTTCAAAAATATTAGCCTATTTTGCTTCGGCAGATTTTCCAACCACGGCATCCGCAATTGAGACTCCCATTCAAGGCATGCAGGGGACGGCGATTTTAGGTCGGGTCGGTTTGATTCCGATTATGCGGGCGGGGATCTCCATGGTCGAGCCCGTGTTGGGCCTGATCCCCGAAGCGGAAGTATGGCACCTGGGGCTTTATCGAGACGAGCAAACTGCATTGCCTGTGCACTATTACAGTAAATTGCCGGACTCGGCGCCGGTGGACGTTGCCTTGATCTTAGATCCAATGCTGGCTACGGGAGGATCGGCGACACTTGCCTGTGAGCAAATGCGGGACTGGGGCGTCTCCAAGATTAAGCTTCTCTCCATAATTGCGGCACCTGAGGGTATCCAAAAGGTAAACTCCGAGTTTCCAGACGTGGAAATTCATGCCTGTGTTGTCGACGAGAAGCTAAATGAAGATAATTTCATCGTGCCCGGACTGGGGGACGCTGGCGACCGAATCTTTAATACATTGCATTGAATCTGAATTTTCGGGGCATTATTTTGCCTTCGATTGAATCAACCAGTCATTCTCGTTTTCGTAATCGCCGATGAAACTGGTAAGATAAAAGAGTTATTCGGTTGAGATTTTGGCGGACTTCGAGATATGAAACTCCAGGCTTTAGGGTGTCCGAGTTGTCAACAGCCTTTTCAGGTTGCGGAAACGCAAGCTGGACAGGTGGTTGCCTGCCCGTCGTGCGCGCAGCCAATCGAAATCCCTGCTGACGCTTTTGTTGAGCCGGAAACTGTAGCTCAGCCACAACAGGTTCAGACCTGCGGCAACTGCTCGGGGCAGTTTGGAATCACGCCTGATATGTTTGGAATGGCAGTCGGCTGCCCTCACTGTCAAGCGGTGGTTGAGATTGGAGTCGACGGTAGTGAGAACTCCCCTGTTCCGCAGCCTCCTGAGCTGGATTTTAATATCAAGAGTAAAAAGACTCGTTGGAAGTCAAGCTCGAAAGTTAAATCCTCCAAGGCAAAATATCGAAAGAAAGTTTCGAAAATCAAGCCGATTGAGGATGGTGGCGAGGCCGGTGATTCACCGGTGAAGATTAAGCGCCGTGTTGAACCTGTTGCCTCAACCGACAAAAACCCCTCTTCTCCACCGGCGGACCTTGGCAAGGCGGGTGGTAGCGAAAGAGTCGGCAGTTCCGATTTAGTTCCTCCAAAAAAGAAACGCGTAGCTAAAACTCATTCGGTTGACCTCAATCGCAACGAGCCAAGTCCTCAAGAATATTTAGATAAAAATGTTTCAACCCTCGCTGATACTGTAACGAACGAACAGCTTGGCGCAGAACTTGATGGTCTTGCGGCCGATGCTGAAGTTCATGTTGCTTCGGCTCCAGTGGATACCTCGCCGGTAGTCGCCGTTGTGGAAAAAGAAGACACGCGGGATTCAATTGCGCATTTACTCCCACCACGATTCGATGTTCTCGATCCCTCGCGTTTAAAAATGAGTCGCGAAGAAAGTGAATTTAAAGTTTTGCTGCCTGATGGCGATGGTGGCACTAAGCAAGTGGACAATCGAGTCGTTCGTGTTAGCCATGCGGGCGAGCAAGTATCGTTGGTGGCGAGTAGCGACAAAGAGAAGAGTCGCCGACGAATGGTTCAGAACGTTATCGCAATCTTGATTGGTGTTCTGATTTTGGCCGGTGCGTTCTGGTTGCTTGGTTAAGAATCTTTCGCACTGTTCTTGCTAGTTTCTGTGACTGTTCGGTGTAGTTATTCCGAACCGCCGGTGTACCCGTTGGGGTGCGTTTGATGCCATGCCCAAGCAGTTTTAATGATAGATTTGGGCGAATGGTATTGGGGTTCCCAGCCAAGCATAGCGTTTGCAAGTGATGGGTCTGCAATCAATTTTGGAGGATCGCCTGGTCTGCGGTCGCCGACGACTTCCGCGATGTCGCAACCGGTGACCTCGCGGCAGGATTCGATGATCTGCCGCACGCTGCACCCGTTGCCCGTTCCAAGGTTTAGTTTTAGGTTTGGTCCGTTTCCGAGACGTTCCAGTGCAAGTAAATGTGCTTTGCACAGGTCATCGACATGAATGTAATCACGAACGCAAGTGCCGTCAGGCGTATCCCAGTCATCGCCGTAAATCGTGATTTTTTCTCTTTGGCCAAGCGCGACTTGGAGCACGATCGGTATCAGGTGTGATTCGGGTTGGTGATCTTCCCCAATGCCGCCGTCCGGAGATGCACCGGCGGCATTAAAATACCGTAAAGCTGCGAAATTCAGTCCGTAGGCGTGTGAATAATCCTGGAGAGCTCGCTCGATCACAAGCTTTGTAAATCCGTAAGGATTAACGGGTTCCTGCTTTTCATTTTCAGTGATAGGGACAACTTGGGGCTGACCATACGTAGCACAGGTGCTTGAAAAGACGATTTTCTTTACGTCGCAATGTCGCATTGCTTCCAGCAGTTCAAGCGTGGCAAGGACATTGTTCTGGTAATATTTTGCCGGTTCGATAACGGATTCGCCAACCAGCGCACAAGCAGCGAAGTGCATCACGGATTCAATTTGGTGGTCGCCTAGTGTCTGTTCAACGAGGGAGCGATCTTGCATGTCTCCAACGATCAATTGCCCTGCGGTCACCGCTTCCGCGAAACCGGTCGACAAGTTGTCGAGGACCACAACCTGATGCCCAGCTCGATCGAGTTGGCGGACCATGTGTGATCCAATGTAGCCAGCTCCGCCAATCACTAAAATATTCATCGAGCTATCTGGTTCCGGGTGGTTTGTTGGGTCGTGACGCAGCTGGTCAGGCAAAATTATGTTGGGATGCTGTGAGGTTCGGTTTAGGCAAATTCGCGTTTAAACGAACTGCTTTGTTGGTGGGTGTCAACTAAAAAGTTAAAGGTCGCTTGCGGTTCGTGGCGGGCTCGCCATTGGATTGAAAATTGCTCGGCTGTCTCGCGATAGTGATCAAAGTGCATCACCATTTCGCGGACGCAGTTGGCTAAGTCTGCTTCGTCAGATGCAATTATTCCGACTGCTCCCACGGGTTGCGACAAATGGGCAGTGTCTAATTGAGTTGTCTTTACTTGGACGCGTCGAATGCTGGCTGTCGACTCATGGAATGCATTCGTTAAACTAAATTCAACCTTGACGGTGTCGGGGGAGAGTTCGAAGGTCGTATTTGATTTTTTATTGTTTCTGCGATGGCCAACCACGCGACTCATCTTTTTAATCGTGTTCCCCGCGTGGTCCTGTTGCGTGAAATCGATCCGACAGAAGGTACCTGGCGATTCGGGCCAATGCCAATCGAATTCGAAGATCATCAAATTCTCATCGGCCTGCCTGTTGAGCGAGAATTCAAATGGATGTCTGGCTTGGTCAAACGAGAGTATGTTTCCTGGAAGCGGGACGTTATCGGAAGCCCACTTGAATTCCCGAGTACTAATCGTGCGGATGGGTTTGAAATCGCGAATCAATTGATCGCCGTGTTCGAAAATCGGTTCTGCTATTTGTTCAGCTAACCAGCTTCCAGCAGGGACGATGACTGGTTTGCCACACGAGAGAAGTTCTCCTAAAACACCGGCCCTGCGACTGAAGTAGGCGCGGCTGTCGTAAAACAGCAAACCACAGTCGCTATTCTTGATAAGTTCTACGTATTGTTGGTCCGGTAGCGGATGCGAATAATACTTAATTGACGGCTGGGGAGCTGCGTGCTCGTTTTGGACTGTCGGAGCACGGAGTTCTATTTTCTGTTTGGTTGACAGCAATTTTTTCTTGGGACGTTGGACGGCAATTTCTGCCAAGCCGGTTGCCAAGAGATCCTCTGAGATGTTGTCAATTAAAGACTGCAAGTAGGAGCCTTGCCCTTTTTCACGCCTCATTTCGCCCGGGCAGGTGATCTTAATTGGCACGTGCATGGCGGGATCCATCTGGGGCTCAGGCTGGTTTTGAGCGATCCGGATTGTGTTCGTTGCGGACTTCCTTCGAAAAGCAGGGGCAATCGGATAGGGAAGTGATTCGAACTGGCCAATGCCTAGTTGGTTGTATTGGTCGGCGAGCGTGGTGGAAGTTGTATACAAATGGATTGAATGAGACGACAGACGAGAAAGTGCAGCAACGCAACAGGCTCGGACTGCTTTTGCCACGTTTGATTGTGATTCATATTCTGGCGTACGACCTTCGAAAAGGTTGTAGTGAAATTGAAGGTGCCACTGAGTTTGGGTTGTCTCAGGGTGGTTCAGTAGATAAACAGCGAGTCCCATCAACTCTAGTTCGGAGATAGTCGTTAGGAATGCATGGTCTCCCGGGCGATGTAAATTGCCCTCGAAGAAACGTTCGCAATCCATGGCAAAACGACAAACGAATTTTTCCCGGCGACGGTGGTGTCGGTGCTTTTTAAAGGAGTGTCTAACACGCTGGCCTAAGCCGGACGGGGGATCGGTTAAGATCTGATGGGATTTTCCCCGGGTCAAATGTTGTAGCCCGGAGAGATAGCTGTCTGATTGATAGGTTGTGTCACGAAAAACGCTTTTGACTGCGCCTAAATGGTTCAGTTCATTCTCGTCATCTTGCCCCATTTTGGCGAAGTCAAGGTGCGTGCCAATTTGCGTATTAAAACCATTTTGCTCGGAGACCTCGGCGAGACAGCGGACATAATCAAAATGATGCCCTCCCCGCGTTCGAAGCGAGTGGTCGATTAAGTAAAAATTAGCCACGGTAATCCCTTCGGCGTTCTCTGAAAGCGTCTTGCTCTCCACGGTTCCCTCACTCTTCCTGTCATAAATCTAATTCGAGTGGCAAATTGGAGTCAATTGCAAACATCTCAGAAACGGACGGAAAGGGTGGAGCCGATAATCGAGGGGCAAATGGCCGATGAGAAACTGCTAGCTGTTGGTTCGCGATTGGAATTGACTGTTTTCCGGAAGATAAAATAGAACATAGCAACGAACGATTCATCCCCTTGATAGTTGCTGGTTTTATGCAGAAAAAAAAGAAGCACATTGTAATTCTTCCGTATTTTTGTCAGGAAGAAGTAGAACGGTATCTTGCGATTGCGGAGCGAATGAAGTCGTTTCCGGCTCCTAATGTGTCGTGTGATTTCTTACTTGCCTCGAGTCCGCGCACCGAAACCAGTGAAGAGCTTGTCGCTGCGTTTTCTGAATTAGGAACGACCATTGCGTTTGCGTGTCCCACTCAAATTTTTGGTTATCCCGAAGGCCCTGGGGCAATGTTTTGGGATTGCATGGAGT
The DNA here is from genome assembly GCA_029251085.1 of Mariniblastus sp. Lineage (GTDB taxonomy): Bacteria > Planctomycetota > Planctomycetia > Pirellulales > Pirellulaceae > Mariniblastus. The sequence goes on along the minus strand of JAQXDZ010000108.1, from coordinate 9,173 downwards.
ACATAGACCAGAATTATGAGGGAAATGATGGTTTCAGTTTGTGGCTGGAATCTGACATGGCTCCAGTCAAGCCGGATTGGCTCGACCGTTTATCTGAGGAGTGGTATTCGGGAGACGAAGTGCCCGTGATGATGGGTTGTTTCGTCCCTGAAGTCTACAAGCACCGCCTGCTGAAAAAACGCAAGCTAATTTTACATCCGCACATTAATGGCGGAGCCTGTTATTCGATGGACTTTGCAAATCAAATGCCTGATGAAGCTCGTCAAGGCGTTTTTGATATGGCTGTTTATCAGTATGCCAAGCAGCTGAATCGAGCCCGATTCACTCAACAGATTTCATTTTCGACTTTGGGTAGAGTGCGTCGGGATGTTGCAGATTCGAGCAAGGTATTGCTGCATGGATTTATGCAGGAAAAAGATCCTTTCATTGAGCAATGCTTAAAACCGTTGACGTCTCAGGAATTAGAGCATCGGGCCTGGCATTCGATGTTAAATAAAATTGAGACGGCCAAACGGAAATTGCGAGTCCAATTCGTTCGCAAGGGTCGCCGGGCAATGTTGGAAAATATGTTTCTAGCCAAGCAGAAATTTGAATCCGAAAATCCCAAGATGTTTTATCAACCCAATGGTCGAGCCGCGTAAGTTATTTACGATCTGGAATAGCAATTTGCTTTTAGAGAAAACAGTACGACCTTGAAAATTGCGCAATTCAACACGTTTCCCTATGGTGGCGCGGCGACTGCAGCAAAGCGGTTACACGAGCAATTGCTTCAACGGAATGTTGAAAGCCGTTTTTACTACCGCCTCAATGATAAACAGATTCAGTTGGACGATAGTTTTCGTTGTGTGGAGTTTTGTAAACCACGTTCCGGGGTTCTGGGCGCGATTGATAGGCGTCTAGGTCGCCGGCGTGAAAAAACAATCCATCGTCTTTACGACAGTCACATCGCCGGTCGCCAAAGCGGATTGGAAACGTTTGCAATGGCTGATCTGCCTGAGTCAACGGCCCTCGAATGGCCAGCGATCGGAGCGGATTTGGTTCATCTGCATTGGATGTCGTTTTTTGCAGATTACGAATCTTTTTTTAAGTCGATACCCGACAGTGTTCCTCTCGTGTGGACGTTACACGATATGAACGCCTTCACAGGCGGGTGTCACTATTCTGGTGGTTGTGAGCGATTCACAAACGGATGTGGGGACTGTCCACAGGTTGAAAACCGACACGCAAGTGACGTTTCAGACTTTAGTTTTCGCACGAAACGTCGTGCTCTCAATGGAAAATCAATTCACGTAATCACACCCAGCCAATGGTTGGGTGAGTTAGCAAAGCAGAGTGAAGTTTGGCCGCAGGGAACGACGTTTGACACACTTCACTATGGACTGGATCTCGATTTGTTTCAGTCAGTTGGCAAACAGCGGGCCCGTCAAGTATTAGGAATTTCGGGTGATAAAACGTTGATCGCTTTCGGAGCTGAGGATATCAATTGCCAACGAAAAGGGGTTCAGCATCTGTTGCCAGCGCTAGAGAAGCTAGAGGATAAATCGGCAGTTGAGTGCCTGATGTTCGGTTCCGGAGTGTTGGATGTTTCCGAGGACTTGCCGCACATTCATCAATTGGGATACGTTGATTCACTGGAGAGACAGTCGCTTATTTACTCTGCTGCCGATATTGTGGTGGTGCCGTCATTGGAGGATAACCAGCCGCAGGTTGGGTTGGAATCATTGGCCTGCGGAACGCCGGTGGTCGGGTTTAATGCCGGAGGAATTCCCGAGTATGTTCGTCCAGGCGAAACTGGATTATTGGCAGAGGTTGGAGATTCGGCGGATCTTTCTAAACAAATTAGCTGGCTGGTTGCTCACGTAGATGAGCGACGTGAGATGGGGGCTCGTGGAAGAAAAATGATGGAGCAGGAGTTTGAAAAGAATGCTCAATCACAAAAGCAAATAGAGTTTTACGAGCAAATCTTATCCGGCGGATTCGTTGGAATGGCTTCTTGAATCGGTCATTCTCGAAGCAGGACTTTGGTGCAGCATCGCAGTGCCCCGCCGTGCATGGCACTGGTTTGGAAACCCTCGATCGGGCGGACTTCAAATCCATTTTGTTCCCAGCACTCAATCGCTGCTGTATCGAGTTCGGCAATCCCGTATTGCGGCAAGTAGACAATGGATAGATTGGCGACCGATTCGGTAAGAACGTTGTTGTACGACATAAATGGAAAGGCTGGAGCAGGTTTGTCCTCGGTTTCCGTTTCTAATTCGGAGTCCTGATTCGGAATCAAGGCGGGAATTCGGACGATGTCGTAACCTCGTCCAGCAAGTTGAGTCGCGATCTTGTCGAGTGAATCAGCAAATTTGTGACTGTCGCGGATGGCGATCGCGGTTTGTCCGACGACTTCGGGGCGGTCGATTGAATTTCCATCCACGTCGACTAAAGCATTAATTGACGCATCTCCAAAGAATCCTCTTTCGCAATTACGTTCAAATCGGGTAATCCGATCTGGCGATTGTGTGAGGGTGCGATTCGCAATCTCCGCCCCCAGCCGGCTGTCAGCAACGGCAATTCGGTTGTTGGAAAGCGGAGTGACTATCAAATCGATATGACCGATGTCTTGAGTTTCGTTGCCGATCGTGACGACTCTTCTTCCGAAGAGTTTAGCAAATCTCTTTTGTATTTCCTCAACGGATTGGTTGAAGACTTGAGAGTTGATAGAAATTGTATCAAACCCGATGAATACCTCGGATTCACCACAGACAATATTGCCTCCTTCGAAAAGGAGTTCTGATTTTACAACTTCAACACCGAGTATGGCCGATAATTGCGAGGCCATTAACCGATCGTCTTTTCGTTTAAACAGACCGGGAGTGATCAGCTTAGTGTTCTCTTTATCATTAACGACGACAAATGGATCTTGGGGCCAAATGGTAATGTCGCTTTCATTTGGGACTTCGACAAATGTAACGCGGCCGTTGTTTGACGATTGTTTAAATGCGGCTCGGTCGTTGACGAGTAGCATGACGTGAACATCTTCGTCGAGTCCGTTGACGATGTTGTTAACCAGTTCAGTATTTCGAAGTGAAGATTTTCGTGCGCTAGTGGCACTGCACACAACCAGTTTTATCTTGGTGCCAACGTCGGAGAGCATCGCTGGCACTGGTTCGCTTACGAAAAGTGGTTTGGCGAAGAAGGTGATCAGACTTAACAGGGCGAACAAGATGCCAATCGTTGTTGTTTTCATCGAATCAAATCCTCGCCAAACCGTATTTTCACAAAACTGAGATCATGCAAAAGGAAGGGTCGCTAGTCTGAAAGCTTAATTCCGTTGGCACGAAGGTCAGCCTTGAGACGTTCAATGGTTCCACGAATCATCCGTATTCCAGCTCGGTTGTCACTGATTTGCTGGGTTCTCTTTTTTGCTCGTTTATCAGTTTGAACAAGCCGGTTTGAGGTTCGTTTGCATCGTTCTTCGTTGGCTTCGACTCGTGCATTGAGGTCACTTAGTGATGCGTCGACGAGTAGGAATTCTTTATCATCTTCTTCTTGGAGCAACTCGAGGATCTTTACTCGTTGTCTTAAGTTATCGCCCTTGGCAGGGGCATCCCCCGGCGTGGCCGATGCTGAACCTGACAAAGCAGATTGAGAAAGTAAGACGGCGGTTGCCAAAAGACAAATGGTGCCCGCGTTTAGTAACATTCTTTTTGAATTCATTGGATTCTCACATTAAATAGTTTTGATTTTCTAGGCGGAATACCCCGCCTCTGCCCTTGTTAACTTTGGACAATCAAGACAATGCAAACCGCGTGCCTAACGAAAATTACCGAGAATACACGAAAAAAAGCGACCTCTTTGTTTCGAAATGAGAAATTTGACTCAAAATGAGACGGATCCAGATACGTTGATTGATCGCGGTCTTCAAGGATCTTCAGGTATCGGAGACCAGCCCTAAGTACTTTTGGGTGGTGTTTGGCGGTTGGAGGCGTGATTGGTTCGGTGGCTGGGTCAAGCAGAGAAAAGCGCGAGTGCAGATTCCACAACGTCATCTTCCACGATCAGAATCACGGTGTCGTTGGCGGTCAGTCGATCCTTTGCTCCGGGGACGCGGACATAGTCAAAGTGAATAACCGCGGCGATTAAGCATCGCTCAGGTATGCCAATGTCAGCCAGAATTGATTCGGTTGCAGGTGAGCCTTCCATGACGTCGACTTCGATTACGTTAATCAGGCCGCCCTCCATTTTCACCCGTGAGATCACGACTCCCTGGTGCAGGTAGGATAGAATCTGTTTCGCCATCACGTCGCGAGAGCTGACTGCAACGTCAATTCCCAAACGTTTGGTGACACTTGCATAGTCGGGACGACCAATGGTGCACATCACCTGTTTCGCGCCAAGCTCATTTGACTTTACCGCCATTACCAGGTTGTCTTCATCGTCACCGGTACAGGCAACGAAAATGTCTGCATTGCCAACTCGCTGTTCTTCAAGGTTCTCTGGATCAGTTGCAACGGCGTTGATGACCGAAGTTGACTCAAGCATGCTGGCTAGCGCAATGCAGCGTCTTTCGTCCTGTTCAATGATCGTGACCTTGAAACTTTCTCGTTCAAGCATTCTGGCAAGATGAAATCCCGTCTCCCCTCCCCCTGCGATGACAATTCGCCGAGTCGGATTCGAGCCGGTTTGGAATAAAGCGCGCAGGGATTTAACGTCTTCGGGTCGACAAAAAACGGTCACTTTATCGCCAATGCAGAGTTGGTCATCTGCCGAAGCGATCCACATGCGTTTTTCTCTTTGAATTGTACCGACTCGAACATTCGAAGAGATGCCGATATCGCGTAGCGTGTTGCGAGTTAATTTTCCTTCCTGGCCGACGACGAATTCCTGGACTTCCAATCCTCCTCTGGTAAATTGCTCGACGACGACCGAACCGGGCTCCCGAATTCCCCTCGCAAGCGCCATCGCGGTTAGGTGTTCCAGCGAGAGCATACAGTCGATGCCAAAATGGCTGAGATAGTCAAAACTGCTAAGGTCTCGAAAGACGGGAGCGTAGACCCTGGCAACAACACGTCGGACACCAATCTCTTTTGCCATGCTGGCGGCGATGATGTTGACTTCATCTTTCCCAGTCATCGCCAGGCAGATATCGGCATTGTTGACTTCGGCTTGAAACAGGGTTGTCGAATCGGATGCTGAACCGACAATCGCGCGGACGTCGAGTTCTTCATTGATTTTTGCAACTCTATCAGGGTCGTTATCCACTACCGTCACGCTGTGCTCCATCCGGCAAAGCAAGTCAGCAATTGAAGAACCGACGCGTCCTGCACCGAGGATCGCAATATTCACGAGGCCACCTGATTAATGAATCTGAAATACCGATAACGAACCGAGCATTATTGGAGTAGTTCCCCGACGTCAGCGAAAGGGGGGAATGTGAAAGGGAGGGATCTTTATCATTGAAACAGAGATGCCACCGATGGAAAGCATCGGTGGCACTGAAATTTTGCCAGCGGAGGATCGCGGACAATCGGACGTTCCCGGACAATATCTTTCAATTGCAGGGGGCGGAAAAAAACTGCTTTTTGAAAAGCTATTCGTCGTTCTCTGACTTCATGCTGAATGCTAAAAAGTGGTAGCCCGTATCATCGCTCACGACAAACCCACCTGTCGGGCGGAAGTATCCCTTCATCTCGTCGAAATCTGGAAGTGGATTTTCTGCGAACCTGGATTGGATTCCGGAAAGGATGGGGTTGTCCTCTATTTGCGTTGCAAGAAGGGCCGAAGTTTGCTCTGAACCGGCGAGTTCGAACAACATTCGGAAGGATTGCTCCGGATTTTGGTAAGTCATTGCACAGGGCATATCGCTTCGAAGGAGACGCGTCATTTTGCGTTGAACTTCCATGTACTTTTCATCATCGAACATTGGCATTTCCTCGCCCTCCGCTGTGTTGATGGCATGTTCGATAAAGTCCATGCTGCGTGGTGAAAAGGACATGAGTAAATAATTTCCAACGATCGCCATCGCAGGTCGAGGCCTCATCTCATAGGAAATCTCTTGGACTTCAGAAACAATTTCTTCGTCTTCGCCGCTAGCTTTGCGGCGAGCGTCGCGCCGAGCGTTGCGTTGAGAAGTTCGTCTGTCCATTGCAGCTTGAGACATGGTCCACGTTTTGAAGCCTTTATATTCGGAAGTCGTCATCCAGCTGCTTTGGTTATCGTCGCTTGCGTTATCGTCATCTCCCTCACGATTGTTTGGGCGGGTGACAGTTTGGATGATTGTTTCAAAAGATTCTTCGAACGCTTCGGCGTCAGAAAGTTCCATTGCAAACAACTGAACCTGACTGTTGAGGGCCATCGGTGGTGCGTACCAATCTGCGTAGGTCACTCTGCCGGTTAGGTGTGCGAGAACGTCTTCTTTCAGATCCATTTGAATCCGTTCGTTGATGTTGCCATCAATCCACTCGTCCACCAAGCCTTCTCCATTTTGGTAAAGGTCGACCATTTTGGACAACTCGGCGAGAAGTTGATCGACGTCCCAGCTGGTGGTCATGTAGGTGGCTGTGTCCGCAGGCAGCCAAGGTTCAGGCTGGTAATCCGTTGGCTTGAGTGCCAACATTTCCAGAACGCCCTTGCGGGGGTTCGAGAGAAGAATATGACCGTGCACAACAGATTCGAAATCGTCTTCTGACAAAAGCATACTTCCGCCAACTCCAAGCAGTCCATCAAGTCCAATGATTGGTAGGAAGTTAATTGCGGCCTGAGCAGCAAAGTTGCCTCGTGTGGCACTGCGGGCGAGACCGATCGGATCAATAAAGAAGCGTGCTTCTGGTTCGATTTCATTGTTCCCTAAGCACCGATTCATGATGGTGACAAATTTACGATTGGAAGTGAGGGGGCGAACCTTTTCGACCTCTCGCTCCATCCAGCGATCGACAAAAGCATCGAGCTCTTCCTCGGAACTGCAGCCGACCATCAGTCCGTCTTTTTCGAAAAACTTAAAATTTTTCCCTGCGGCGTTGAAGGTTTCGTATTCAATTCCATCTTCGCTTTCTTCGGTGGTAATCGGCTCTCCGGTTTCGGTGGCAATCACCTCACGACCTCGTTCGAGAATTCGCTCGCCTGCGCCGGACTCAGTGTCGAGTTCGATAATCAGCATGTATTCCGGGTTTTGCCGTCTGGGAGCGATGATTGCAAAAGTCATTTCGCCAGAGGGAAGTTCTTGAATGTCTTCGAGGGTAACTCCAACTTCAGCTTCAACGTCGTTGTAAGCGAGTCTTGCCTCATCCCAAAGCCCGTCGATAAGTGGGGCTAGCGATTCGTCCTGAGTCATCTGCCCGAACGAGGTCTCTTGGAGCTTTCCAACCATATCTCGGAAGTCGTCGATCTGGATGAACGCCACCGTGGTTTCCGGCAGCAATTCCTGAGTTCTCGGCCGATTGCTGGGATCTGCTTCCTGACCAACCGCAAATTGCCCCGAGGCGTTGAAAGCGAAGAGCGCAGTAAAGACGAAGCAGGCGTTGACAACGAATTTAGAGAAACAGCGGTTGTGAGAAATGCACATTCGGGAAAGCATGGTTATTCCTGGGATTTAATTGGCCGTAATCATGGGAGCATCGATTTATTGGCAACCTGGCCTAGTTTGATCGACTCTCTCCGCTTTATAAACCCGTCTGAACGGCAAATTGTTTCGGACGTAGCGTGGGAAAAGCAATAATTTCGGTTACGGCAGGTTTGCGTATTGGGGTCAGTTTTTCCGTGAGGCTCGCTTTTCTGTAAAATCGGCCGGTAACGATTGGTTTTTTTGAGTTTGAACACCCCGGCGAGTTCGTTTTGACTTGTGATTCCCTAACGTCGATAAACAGAATAGGCCGATTTTGGTTATTCTAGGTAACTTTTCGCTTCGGCTGGGTTTAATGGGAAGGCAACCTGCACGTCTCGTGTTCGGTGTCTTTTAACATATTTATGCACGTTGGATTGCGGGTCCATTGGCTTTCTGCAACACGGGGAAAACAGTGTCTACTAAAATAATCTCATTCAATTTGTCCTTTGTTTGTGCTTGCTTTTTTCTTTGTTTTGCCAGTGGAGTCACTCTCGGGCAAGGCGGTGGTGGGGACACCGAACCCCGTCCACCAGAAACGGGTGGGTCGACGGGGCAATTTGAAACTGTCGATTCCAATCTCGATCAAAATACATCGTCCGGCTCAGGCGGTTCCAGCGTGACCGGTGCTGGTGAAGGCGTTGGTGAATTAGGTTCTGCGGTTGAATTCGAAGAATTTGATGACACCCGAAATCAAGGTTTTGTTGGGGCGACCGCAGATCGAATTCAGGAGTCGGGATTTATTGGCCGCAGCGTTTTGCTCGGTAGCCCATTGGCTGAGGGAGCCAGTTTTGGAGGTGGTGTCAACGATGTCGATAGCAATCAGGTAAATATCGGGGGGACAGCTGCTGGTGGACGAGGCGGGTTCGGGGCCACAGGAAGCGGAGTTCAAATTATCCGGCGGAGCATGCGATCGCGAGTTCGTCCAAGTTTTGACGCTCCTAAACTGTCGCAAGCTCAAGTGTCTGGAAGATTTGAGCGGCGAATGGGTTTGCAGCCCAGCGATGTCGCGAGTGCGAATAGTTACTCTGTTTCTCTTAAAAATCGAACGGCCACGCTTAGTGGTTCCGTTGGAAGTAAAGCAGAAAGCGATCGGGTGGTTCGGCAGCTAAGACTCGAGCCGGGAGTTTACAAGGTTATTAATCGCCTTAAAGTAGTCAACTAAACCACCAGGGTTGGGCTAAGTCTACTAACGGTCGACGATTCAATTTGCTCGATTTTTTAAACTGTTTTTCAAATGCCAGTCTCATGACTGGCATTTTTTTTTTGGCAGAAAATGATGTTTCGTCTGTTTTAATTCGGCAAGTTTAGTGCCGCACTAGACCGGGCTTGATATCGAGATCGAGATCTTCGAAGAGTCCGGCTTTGTAGCGTTCGACAGCAATTGCTCCCATCACGGCATTGTCTGTGCAAAGCTCAAGCGGAGCGATGTGAAGGTTGAGATTGTTGTCTTTGCATCGAGTTTGTAATTGCTCTCGCAGAACGCGGTTGGCAGCGACCCCACCTCCCACGCACAAGTGATTCAACCCAGTTTGCTGGAGCGCCGCAATTGACTTTGCGACAAGACAATCGACTACGGCTTGTTGAA
>JAQXDZ010000103.1 GCA_029251085.1 Mariniblastus sp. | reverse complement strand
ATGTGGTCTTTGGCGACTGACCGAATTACCAGAGGGAGAAGTTCCTTTATCTTTGCAGCGGGAGCACCGGCAATTTCTTCCCGATACTGATCAGTTTTTATGGCCAGAATCAAAGTGCGCGATGACGTAGTAATGGGGCGGATACAGTCCTCCATTGCGCGTCGTCTGCCCTTTTTGCGAGAGGGCTCAATGTATCCAAAATCCAGCAATTCTCCCACGCGCCTTGCGCTTTCTACTTTTTCAATCCAGTCTTTCCCCATGCCTTCTTGTGTATGTTCAAGAACTGTTTTGCACATGGCTCCCAGTTCGTCTTCTCCGACACCACCTTCGAGTTTGCTCCAGTCGAGTGGTCTGACTTGTTGTTCTGCCATTACCGCGGTACTGCAGAAAATTAGAAACACGTGAATGATTGTTAAAAACGAGGGGTTTGATCTATTCATGGTCGAGTTCCTGTTGGATCGTTTTCCATTCCTGTCCTTTGTTCAGTTACAGCGAGAGCGCTTTTGATAGATATTCTCATTGTTTCTTATCCAAAGCATTGGCATCAGTGGCTTTGGGAAGCAGTGTTATTGGATAGTCCCCGCTTTCATACGGCCCGCCCCCCTGTTCTTTAATATGCCAGGAAACCTGCTTCCCCCATTTCATGCAATCATTCAGATAGGCACGATCCGACGTGCTTTCATACATGGCCATCAGCCCCGCATCATACGCACCTCGAACCCAGTGCTGATTAGGAAATCTGAGCGGCTGACGATTAATCTTTCCGCGGACGCGATCCGCTAAAGTTTTGACCGCTTTTTTTTCAAAGCCATTTGCCACGCCCTGAGATTGAATTGACTCCGCTGCTGGCGACTCCGTAGCGGTCGCGGGTTGCGGATCGGTGCGACCCTGTTTGGCGTCGTCTTGTTCGGCGTTACCCGACATGGTGTACTCCAACGAGAACTTACTTTTGGTACGCGTGAGGAATTCATCGAGCACAGGCGAATAGGTCTGAACTTCAATAAGGTTTTTATTGGGATGAAAAGTCATGATGCGTAAGAAACCGCTTCCTGCCTTGATCCTGGGAATGTCAAAATACCAGTAGTCCGCCTGAATCTGATGCACGGTGTTTCCATGTTTGCCTTGGCTGGTTAGCTGGTTTTCCTGAGCGTGCCCTGAGAGGACTAGAAAGATGTTCTTGTGACGACTGACGAAGTTCTCCCATATTGATTCCCCTGAATGACCTTTCACTGAATAAGTGTCATCCCCCGACCGTTGCCCCTTTTCGCTTGTGAGGTAGTTGTGTGTGACAACGATGATCCGGTGGTCAGGGTGTTCGGCAACAACCGTGTTCGCCCAAGTAAGCGTTTGGTCCCGAGGCTTGAATTCCAGTGTGAGGATCAGAAATTTCATCCCTCCTTTATTTAGAAGCAGGTAATAGTTTTCGATCTTCCTTTCTTCGTGGAAGTGCAGGTTCTTGGTTTCTCCGAAATGTGAGTCATACAAAGGGTTGTTGGTAAAGCGAGAGGGAGGAAAATAGGAGCTAAAATGGCTGGCGCGTGAATAGCTGGTCTTTCGATGTTCTGGTGAATAACCCATGTCATGATTGCCCGAACACAAGATATATGGGACGTGGCCATCAATCGTCTTGAACGCGGCATCGGCTATCTTCCATTCTTCCTCGTGGTCTGTCTGAGTAATGTCTCCCACGTGGACCACCATGGCCGTGTTCATCTTCTTCTGGTTGTCCTTGATCCACTCCGTCTGCTTGAGGAAGCAGGATCGCTGGTCACCAATCTCCGGCCAGTGTTTCTGTGTCTCTTTGTGACGAACATCGGCATAACCTTGCGTGTCAGGCAGAACGATCAGCGAAAAGGGCTTGGCATCCTGTTTGAATTCTTTGTCTGAAGAAGCCGCCGGCTGTTCTAAAGCCTTGGCAGCGGCGTTGGCATCATTAGGTCGCGCGAGTCCAGGGGCGGGAACGAGGGGCACTGCCATGGGATAGTCCAGGTCGAACTTGCTGGAAGGGCCGTTCTTGAATTTGTCGAGTGCGGGGTTGTAGGTGTGGATGCTGATTTTGCTCGCGTCCGGTTGAAAGACCATGTAACGCAACCATGATTCTCCACCGTTGTTCATCTCCTGATAGTCGCTCAAAATCTGGTGGACTTGGTTGCCATGATCTCCAGTCGAAGTAAGAACGGCCTCTCCACTGAAGTGACCGCAGAGAACCATAAATATGTTCTTGTGTTTCCTGACAAAATTTTGCCACATCTGCTCGCCGTTGTTGCCTTTGAGCTTCAGCTTATTAGTGGTTCTTGTCTTATTCCCTTTCAGGTAGGCGTGCGTCAGGACAATGGCGCGGTGGTCAGGATGCTCGGCAACAATTCCGTTTGCCCAATCCAAAACTTCGTCGCGGGGGTGGTACTCAAGAGCGACGATCAGAAACTTCATCCCGGCGGCCTCGAAGTGGTACCAGGAATTGTCATGGCGATCCGGATCGAAGGTACCGCCAAACTCATGCCGTTTTGCAAATTTAGCGCGAGGGAAGTAGGTGTTGAAATGCGTGCTCCGGTTGACGCCGATATTACCGCCGTATTTATTGTCCGACTTCTCAAAACCCATGTCATGGTTTCCCAGACACAGGCAGTAGGGGACTTTCCCGTCTAATACAGACATGGCTTCTTTGGCGATGGCCCATTCTTCAGGATCGTCCGTCTGGACGATATCTCCTTCGTGGACGAGAAACTTGATATTGTGTCGCTTCTGATTGTCGCGGACCCATTCCGTTTGCTCAAAAAAGTAGCGCCGTAGGTCTCCATTGCCCCACTTGGCAGATAGCTTGAGGCGGCAATCGCAGTAGTATTGGGTGTCAGCCAAAACTGCGATGGTGAAAGGCTCCGCAGTCTGCGCTGAATCCTCCGTTGCCTTCTGAGCTTGAAGAGGCGCAGTGAAGAAAACCAAGGAAGAGAAAAAGCAACTCACGAGTTGTGCAGGTCGTTTCATGATTAGTTTTTCTTTGGTGCAGTTTGATTTATTAGGAGCCGGAAGGAGTGTGAGAGTTCAAAGTCCAAACTCGCTGAGATCGATAGTTTGGAAAATCAAATCTGCTCGGGAGGACTCATAGAGGATGCCAAGCGTTTGATCATTTACCATGACCAAAGAACTGTAGGCACCACCGTCCTTGTCGAGAAGAATCTGTCTCGACCACGTTTTTCCATTATCACGACTCATTTGAACCGTCATTTTTTTGCGTTTTGATTTGTGGTTGGGATTTGAGAAAAATAAGATCCTCCGACCGTCGGGCAATGAGTGTGAGATCAGGCTGGCCATGCAGACAGGCTCGGGAAGTTGTTTGTGGTCAGAAGAGTGGACTGTCCAATGCTTACCTAAATCTGCAGTAATGCTGACCGCCCGCCCATTGGAGTCTGATTTATCTTTGCGATTTCGATTGTCCCGCATGTTTAACATCAGTGTGCCATTCTCGAGCTCGACAACAGCACATTCGGTTGTATTGGAGCGCGCGTGTTGAGCGAGTGTCCAGTTTTTTCCGTGGTCTTCGCTCCACATAAGGTTCGAAAACGGGACTCCGTCGGCGTCACGACCTTGCGTAGGCATAACAAGTTTACCGTCACTGAGAGTAATTCCATTTCCTGGGGCGGGTGCGAATAGATACCATTCGGGATTCTTTAATTTTGATGTCCAGTTTTCCGGTTTGGCCCACGTTTGGCCGTCGTCCGTTGATCTAACGACCATGAACTGGGATGACTGTTCGAGTCCAAGTCCTGGTTCCGACCCGTTGTCTCGCCATTGATGTGTGCCAGGCTTGCCATGGGTCCAGACGGCACTTACAAAAATTTCGCCAGTTGTTTTGTCGACCAATATATTCGGGTCGGAGCATCCATTTTGATCTTCGGGAAGGCCTCCATGTTTACTCATATCCATGATCGGGCGAGGTGGTTCCCAAGTCTTGCCTCCGTCGGATGATCGGGACAGACCGATATCCATATGCCCTTGCAGGTCGCGGCGACTATTGTACCGCATGTCATAGACTGCCAGCAGAGTGCCCTTGTTGGTGATTGAGATTGCGGGGATGCGAAAGGTATGGCATTCGTGATCTCCTTGCCGGTGAATCACAACAAACGGTCGATTCTCATCGGCGATTCGAGGTGCAGGTATGACGGGCTGGTGCTTCGGCGAGACAAACTTATAGAGGCCATTCAGTATAAATGCTTGGTCATCTATCCCGTCGCCTGTTTTGGTTGATCTGCCTACGATCGCGCCGTGCTTTGTCAGCTTACCGTCAATAATAATGCCGTATTCCATCCCAAGCATTACCTTGGGAAATGCGACGAACAATAGGCCTAAAAAGACCATAGTCCAAGTCAGATGCTTACCCATTCCAAATTCCATATGTAAAATCAACCATCTAGTTCGTAATTATCCGACTTCACTTGCCGAGCATTTTCTTTAGTTCGGGCGAGATGGCTTCGGCCCAGACTTGGTGCCCTTTCTCACTTGGATGCGTGGTGTCAGGCATCATCTCTTCTGACAAAAATCCACTGTCGTCAAGGAACGCGGGGCCAATGTCTCGGAAGGTTACGCCGTTAATGTCTTTGAGCAGTTCCGGCAGGTATGAATTGAGTTCGATGATCTGTTTGCGGTGGGGATGATCGAGCTTGCGTCTTCGCGGAAAGACTCCAAGCACCAAGACGTTCATGTCGGGATAGATCGCTTTCAGTTTTCTAACAATCGCCTGAACGCCATCGGCGGCCTGCTTCGGTGTGTCACTTCCCCAGCAGATGTTGTTCGTGCCGATCAAAACAACCGCGGCCTTTGGTGCCACCTTCATGACGGGAAGGTGATCTAATCGCCAAAGCACGTGCTCGGTTCGATCGCCGCCAAATCCCAAGTTGATTGCCTTGAGCGGCACAAAGTACTCTTCCCAAACTTTCAAGCCGACCTTTTCATTTTCAAAATTGTTCGTAATCGAATCGCCGACCATCAACAGATCAATATCACCCTCGCTCATCAGACCGATTTTTTCAGCTTGGCGGGCGAACCACCACTCGGCGATTCGAGGTGCAGGTATGACGGACTGGTGCTTCGGCGATGAAGTCGCCTGGGCGTCCTGCGGCTTAGCGGCAGGGGTCGTCTCGCTCGACAGAATGGCGACAGCAAGACACATTGTCAGTCTGACGCCAAGAATCGCTACGTGGTTTGGAATGTACATAGTCTGTT
>JAQXDZ010000082.1 GCA_029251085.1 Mariniblastus sp. | reverse complement strand
ACGTTACCGACCTCGTCTCTCTTCTGTCTCAGACCGATGGTACTTCGTAAACTACGCTAGGACTTAAAAAATAAAACAGAAAGAGGATGTTGGAACCACTGGCAGGAATTACCAAATACCAACCACTTAGCTCTGACGACGGCGCCGCAGCAAGAAGTTAAGGCCAAGGCCAAGGCCGAAGAGGGCAGTGGAGGTTGGCTCGGGTACCGATGTCAAAGTCAAACGTGCATCCGCATCCGTAGCTTCTCCGTTGGGATGTCCACCAAAGATGTAGTTTGCATTAGCATCTTCGCCCATAATGAAGTCAGCTTGGTCACTTTTCAACGTTAGGAAGACGTAATCGTTTTCCACCCAGTTATTCTTAAAATAGTTAAGAAGATTCGCTTGTCCGGTTGAATCAAGGGAATAATTCCCCGCGGTCGTGCCATCAGCGGTCGTCACAAAATCATCCATCAGCTTCGTTCCGGCTTCAAAATCACTAACCAGAAAATCAGCCGTTGACGCGACACGGTTTGCGTATACATCAACATTGTAAATGGGAGTGCCTTGCCCTCCCGTCACTGAAATCGAGAAGTCTGCATTAAGCAGATCTGCAGCACTTGCTCCCGTCATTTGAAAGACTAACCCGGCATGCATATCCCAGCCATTTGAGTTGTTTTTTGTGCCGACGTTTAGGACATGAACTACGCTATCAGTTCCGACACCGTTTTGCGCTCTAGAAAACAACCGCGAGAAAGCCGCATCTTCTATAATAATAAGATCGGCACTTGCGGACTGTGCGGCAAAGAGAAATATGGCGAGAATAAGGAGTAGGAGATTTGTTTTCATGAGTCTCTCGCAACTTAGTTGATTTGGGGGAGGGGCGTTTGGGGTGTCAGTTAGCTTAAACGAAAGAATGGCGAAGTCAACTTCAGTAGAATTCGCGTGTGTTAAGTTTTGAACGAAATCCGACGGTGCTGGCCCTCTAAACATCCTCAGAATCAACTTTCGATTCGTTTTTTTGCGTGTGAACCTCAGTCTACCCCCGTCTCAAACGATTTCAATTCCACGCACTAACAGACAGTAAAACGCGGTATGAACTGTTTCACCGGTGCGCAAATCAGGCACGCAAATATCTACCACCGGCTTGCATGCCGAGGACTTTCGCCCAAACAAAACTTCAAGCCTGTCTTACTAATCGGCCTCGGACTCGTTTCTTTGCCGGCAGGTATTATTTCATCGGGATTAACGGTCGCGCGTGAGTTGGAGCAAGACCAACCGAATTGCGATTGATTGCTAAAACCGGAAGCACATCGTCACCGCCTTTCGTGCGGCGAAGCAGAAGCACGAATGTTGATTGAGAAGTGGGTTACCGTTTGGTTGCTATAAGCTTTCGCCGGCATTGCAAATGGGTTAACACTTGCTTGACCTGCAGGTGGCCCGAAGCGTGTCTAATCATTCTTATTCCATTTCCATTTGCTGCGATCCAGATTTGGATTGGGCCTTGGCATCCTTGCTTCGGTTGACGACCACCATGATTCGAGGTCGGCCATCAGCTCTTCCGCCACCTGAGGCATGTCATTCGCGAGGTTTTTGGTTTCGCCTGGATCTTGCTTGAGATCGTATAACTCCGTTCTGCTTCCGAGGATGAATCTCCCGTAGAGTGCGCCTGCCCCACCCGGCACACAGCCAGTGGGATCAAGGTAGTCTCCGAAGTAGTGAATGAGTTTATAGTCCCCTTTGCGAACCATCGAGCAAGGTGTCTTTGCGTAGCCAACCACATACTCTGGATGATGAGAAAAAATGGCATCGCGTGCAAAAGAGCCTGTTTGCTTGAATAGCGGAACGAGACTTAAGCCATCCAGAATTTGATCCTTTCTCGGTTGGGCACCCGCCAGGTCCATGAAGGTAGGAAACAGATCGACTACATGCACGGGGATAGTGCAAATGCTTCTAGCCTTCACCTTGGTCGGCCAGCGAACAATCAACGGCACCCTGACTCCCCCCTCATAAAGCTGCCCTTTTCCACCGCGAAGCGGATCATTCATCCAGACCCGGGTGAGTCCCCCATTGTCGGATAGGAAAAGCAAGAGCGTGTTTTCTGCAATGCCCAATTCGTCCAACTTGTCGGTAATCCGTCCGATCGAACTGTCGAGATATTCGATCATCGCAACGTAATCTGCAGTGACCCGTTCTGAATAGAGGCCGCGAGAATTGCTGCTTCGCCTGAACCCGCGGTCAACCACCCGTTGAACACTGGCTGGCGGAACCTCCAAAGGCATGTGTGGCGAGCGATGGGCAGCGTACGCGATGAATGGGCTATCACGGTTCTCTTCAATAAACTCGATGATGTCGTCCGTGATAGCGCTGACATTTTTGTCATTTCGATTTGGCGTCGCCGCGCCGGCCCATTGCAAGCCATATTCATGTAAGTACTTCATTCCACGATTTTTATTCTTTAATGCGGAATTCGTATTCAGGGGCCCTCCAAGATGCAGCTTCCCGCTCATGCCGGTTTTATAGCCGGCGTCCCGCAGCATCTCAAACAGGGTGTAAACTTCAGATTCAAGCGCCTTGGGGCGACCCGGGGAAATCATTGGTGCATAGCTGGGCGAATTAGTTTCAACCGATGTCAGCCCGGTTCGCGCACCATACTGCCCGGAGAATAGGGCTGCCCTGGTTGGGAGGCATTGTGACAAGGCATAGGCATCTGTGAACCGCATTCCTTCTGCTGCCAGTTGGTCAAGGCAAGGTGTCTGTACGAGTTTGGAGCCATAGCATCCAAGGCCATTCCAGCCGAGGTCGTCGGCCATGATGATGACAATGTTGGGCGGTCTTTCTTCGGATTGCCCACGAAGCGGAAACACGCTTAAGAAGGCTATCAGAAAAACGATGGAGGGTTTCATGAGTTTCTCTTCTCCGGTCCAATCCTTGACCACCTTGCCATCGGGGCCGAGCAATCGTCGGTTGCGATCTCGGCAGCCCCTTCTCCGTCCGAGACATCGATACGCAATTCCGAAAAGTTGCAGACGGCAGGGGAACAATCAAAGCATTGATTCGACCGAATTTTTACGCGAAAAACACAAAGTGCGGCTGAGAAGATTCGAACTTCCACGGGATTATCTCCCATTAGGCCCTCAAAACATCCTCAGCATCAACTTTCGACTCGTTTTTTTGCGTGTGAACCTCAGTCTACCAACGTTTCTAACGATTGCAATTCCACGCACTAATAGGCAGTAAAACGCGGTATGAACTGTTTCACCCGTGCGCAAATCCGGTACGCAAATACCTACCGCCAGTTAGACAAGCCAGATTCATGTCCGCTGCGTTGCCCTACAAAGAAACCACCGATGATCGCCGTAATCACAAAGAGGGTAAATAAA
>JAQXDZ010000012.1 GCA_029251085.1 Mariniblastus sp. | reverse complement strand
GGAGCGTCAGCATTTCGCATGGACGTGGTGGATGTCGGCGAGGAACCCTGGAATCTACAACTCTATCAAGGCAACCTTAAGGTTAAAGAGGATCAGAAATATCGTTTGACGTTTTGGGTGAAGTCAAATTACGAAGGAACGATTAAGGTCATCTGTATGCAGAATCATGAGCCTTGGGAGCACTCAACCGAGCAAGAGATTTTAGTTTTCGAGCAATGGAAAAAGAAAGAGTTTACTTTTTCGGGGCCCTGGAATGATGAAAACGCCCGGATCACGTTTACTGATTTGGCCACCGATGATGATCGAGTTTATTGGTTTGCCAAAGTGTCGTTTCAGCCAGTGGTGAGTCAGAAGTGAGCGCTGCGCTTGCGGTTTTGATTTCCCTTCGCTTTTCCAAAACAACCAGCCCCCAATGGAGCTGGTCGTTCGCTAGATGGATTTTGTTAAATGGCCAACTGGCCATAGGGGCTATCCTCAGAACTCTTCATAGAGTGCGGATGCGGCTGCCCCGGCTTCAAGCCCGGTTAATATTGCATCTCCATAATTCATTTCTTCAGAAAGTAATTCAGCTCCAGCGCCAATAATAAACCCACCGAGATCAGCCCAGAATTTTCCGCGAATCCGTTCCATGACGTCACCCTCAAAGATGTCGTTTTGGGCATTCCAGTAGGCAACGGTTCCTTTCGCAAGGGAGAGAGAGCCAAGCATTAGGATAGTTTCCTTGGTGGTGAAGGCTTGCGATTTAGTTATTTCGAGGACCTGTTGGTCTATTGAACGGTTGAACGACTTTAGGTCCGGACTCAACATAATTGTCTCTTCGAGTTTTTGAAACGCACCTTTGATTGGACCTTTGGTTGAAATTTGTTTTTGGAAATTCTCGAAGTAACCGTATCCATCCTGCGCACACAGGCATACTTCAGAAGCCAGTTCTTCGGAAGCCAACGCTTTAGTGGGTGCAAGATCGTAGACCTGCATGAAAAACAGCGAAGTATGCTGCAACAATGATTTTGTATCTAAACTTGGGGCCGGTTCCAGTGAGATATTAGCGTAGGTCTTCCGTCCAGGTTTTTTTCGTATGACTATGTCATCACCCTGTCTGGCCATTCCAGGTTTCTTTCGCACGAACATGTCGTCACCCTGTCTGGCCATTCCTGGTTTCTTTCGCACGACCTTATCATCGCTCTGTCTGGCCATTCCTGGTTTTTTTCGCACGACTTTGTCATCACCCTGTCCGGCTAACTTGGGCAGCTCGAAAAGATTTAGATTAAGGTCGGGGGTCAGGTAGTCGAGTGCCTCGTTGTGCATAGTTCCAACTGCGGCAAGTGGGTTGGGATCAAGCGATTCGTTTCCCTCGGAATTAACGATTTTCCCGGGATTAACATTTGTTTTGCTATCATCGCAGTCACTCGAATGTCCGCCCCACCCTTTCGCGATCACCAACGTCAGTTTGGAATCGGGCCCCATAGAAATCAAGGTGACTGACCGCATTCCGTAAGACGTTTGAAAAGTGAGATAGGTGAAGTCTGCCGACGCCTGCATCATTCCTGCTTGATCGTCATTTTTGCCAAAGATCAGCTCGATGCCGGTTGGGTTGCAGCGACATGGTTCGGTACAAGTTGCACCGCAGTCCTCGCATTGCTTGACATCGGCTTTGGATGTGCTTTCGCTAATGATGCTGGAGGCATCTGAGAGACCAGGATCTTCTTCGGTATCCCTTTCAACGATGATGTCGATTCCCGGGACTGGATCATTGTTTTTCCGAGTACCGTCATTCGTCGGCGGGAACAGGTCAACAACAACGCCCTCTTTGGGCATGTTTTTTGTGCGGCCAGGCGGGAACAGGTCAACAACAACGCCCTCTTTGCTGCCCTGAAGGACCGCAACGGTAAGATGGTCGCAATGGCTACGTCCTAGCTCGGCGTAGTAAAGGTTAATTAGCTCAGGGTCTGGTTGGCGAACCATGTCCTGGGGGCAGCCCATGGTGGGAATGGGAATTCCAAGCCCCAGAATAAGCATGAAAAGGGCCGTAGAAATTTTTAGTCGCATGAGAAAGCGTGGCATAATTTGACTCCAAAAAAAAGTGGAAGAGATAAGTGGCGAAATAGGTTAAGCAAGTTGTGTGCCAGTTCAAAAACAACCCTTTTTCGCGTCTTTCAAACGCAAAGAGAATGGAAACTGAATCAAATTGAGACCGCTGCCTCAAATCGAGACGAATTATTTAAATCAGCGATCCAAACAGCTGTTTCGAAGACCTGGATTAACCGGCACAATAGACCTCGCTCCGAACGCGGTATCTAATTCCTTCTTGCCTTTGGGAGGATTTTGAGTAGGCGGTGATGAAAGATCGCCGCCATCAAAGCGGGTGTTCGGCCCGAATGCGACCTGTGCTAACAACTTTAGAGAGAAAGATTTTGACGATGAATCCCAAGCGAATTTTGATGTTGGTCGGAGATTATGTTGAGGATTACGAGGCCATGGTGCCCTATCAAATTTTGTTAATGGTGGGATGTCGGGTCGATACTGTCTGTCCTGGGAAAACAGCGGGTGAAACGGTTGCGACAGCAATTCACGATTTCGAGGGCGACCAGACTTACAGCGAAAAACGCGGTCACAATTTTGGAATCAATTTTGATTTCGAAGAAGTTGATGTCAATGAATATGACGGTTTGGTGATTCCAGGTGGCCGCTCACCGGAATACTTGCGTTTAAATGAACGCGTGCTGGAAATCGTTGGTCAGTTTTTCGAACGGAATTTGCCGGTTGCCGCGGTCTGTCACGGCCCCCAAATTCTGGCGACTGCAAACGTGTTGGCTGGGCGGGAATGTTGTGCCTATCCAGCCGTTGGGCCGGATGTCAGTTCCGCCTCGGGGACATTGGTTGGTCCGAATGAAACATTTGACAATGCTCACGTCGAGGGGAATCTCGTCACTGCTCCAGCGTGGCCGGCCCACCCTGCCTGGATGCGAGAGTTTCTAAAGTTATTAGGAATCTCGTTTGGAAGTGAAAACTAGAAATTGTTTTGTCAAATTGCAAAGTGACGAAACAGTAAGTGGGTTATTTTTTGTTTTTAAATGGCCACTTTTGGACACCTACTCGGTCGGCCCAGGCTTGCCACTGCGCGATCATTTCGGCTAGTTTTTTCGGGTTTTTCTCAGCAAGGTCATTCAGTTCCGTTCGGTCGGTTTGCATGTCGTAGAGATGCCACTGGGTAGGTTGGTTGTTTCGATAGGCTGAAACAATTTTCCAACGCCCGTCTCGGAGTGCCAGATTTCCGTGGTGTTCAAATCCAAGCGGTGTTGAGCGTTTGATTGGTCTTCCCGTAAATAGAGGAACAAGGCTGATTCCTTCTACGGGCTTGATTTTATGTTCTGTGTTCGGTTCGATGTCTGTGTGATAAGTCGTTGGGTATTTTATCCCGGCGACATTGAGTAGCGTTGGCATGATGTCAATTAAATGAGCAGGCGTGTCGACAATGGCTCCTTGCTGAGCTGCGGCAATGCCGTCAGGCCAGTGGATGATTAAGGGAGAACTGATGCCGCCTTCAAAGCCGTCATGTTTGTATCCTCGAAACGGTGTATTGGAGACGTTGGCCCAA
This sequence comes from Mariniblastus sp., assembly GCA_029251085.1. Classification (GTDB taxonomy): domain Bacteria; phylum Planctomycetota; class Planctomycetia; order Pirellulales; family Pirellulaceae; genus Mariniblastus. Next base: position 2,172 of record JAQXDZ010000012.1, on the reverse strand, counting down.
CCTTGTCCATAACCTACAAATGTATCTTCGCCCCCGGGCATCGTTTCGGGGCCAGTTCTAACGGGGCGTCCGTCACGGGTTTGCATGGGTGTCCAAATTTTAGTTTGGAGTCCGTCTTTCCCCAGTGGCGGAAATGATTTGCCGGCAATTTTGTCGGCATTGGATGCACGACCGAATCCCTCGGCGCAGCCTCCGTTATCCTGAAGGTAAATAATCAAAGTGTTGTCATATACCTTTTGGTTTTTCAGCTGTTTGACGATTCGTCCAATTCCCTGATCCATTCGATCGACCATCGCCGCATAGACTTCCATGCAACGAATGTCCCATTCCTGATGTTTGTTTTTGCTCCAATCCCGCGCTGCCGGTGACATTGGCCAGGATGAGTCGAGGACTCCAAGTTCGTTCGCTTTTTGATATCGTTTCAGACGGATATCCTCGAAGCCCTTGTCGTAAACGCCGTCGTATTTTTTGATGTCTTCTTCCGGGGCATGCATGGGCCAGTGAGCTGAGGTGTATGAGACGTACATGAAAAATGGGTCGTTTTTCGAGTTCGCTTCGTGATCTTTTAAAAATTGGATAGCGTTGTCATTGATTGCATCGGTATAGTAAAAATTCTCAACTTGATATTCAGGGTCATTCTCGGGTGTAATGAATTGGTTTCCTCGGCACAGAGTAGCCGGATCATAGAAACTGCCGGCGCCAATAATGGTTCCATAGAACCGATCGAATCCACGCTGAAGAGGCCAATTGAAATTGGGTCCTTGCGGGTTGACGTGTCGGGTCACATGCCATTTTCCTGACATGTAATTCTGATAGTCCTTGCCGAGGGCTTCGGCAAGGGTCACACATTGGCGATTGAGGTCACCTCGGTAGGCATCGTACCCGCGGTCGCCTGTCATCAATCCAATGCCGGCTTGGTGAGAGTAGAGTCCTGTTAGTAGCGCAGCGCGGGTCGGGCAGCAGCGGGATGTGTTGTAAAACTGAGTCAGTCGCAGTCCGGATTCAGCCAGTTGATCGAGTACTGGTGTTTTAATTTCACTCCCATAGCATCCGATATCCGAATAGCCCATGTCGTCGGCCATGATCAAGATAATGTTTGGTCTCTCGGGAGGCGGCGTTTGCATTGCCGCGGTTGAATCGTGAAGGAAAAGGCAACTGAGTGTGACGAGCAAAGTAAAGGAAAATGTGTTTGGGTACATGGGATTTCTCAAATCAGTGGTCAAACGCAATGCAAGAATGAATGCCTGTTGAATTAATTATTGTAGCGGAATTGCGGCGGCGTGAAATCAGCGAGACGTTCGGATGATCCTTGGTTCGTAACATGCCGATTGGTCTTTTGTGCAATCCCCGTGAAATAGTTATTCCTTGGAATACTAATTAAAATGCTCGATGAACAGTCACATCGTGCAGTGATTGGCTGATCACGTTGAATAGTGATAGGATGAGATCTATGAAAAAACACCAGATAATGATTCGAGAGATCAATAGCATCATGAAAATGTTAGCACTTCTTTTGGTCGCCGCCCTGTTGGTTGGCGCACCGCTTCAAGCCGATGACTGGACGATCGACAGTGCAGCAGACTGGAAGCAGAATATTCAATCCGCTGAAGGAGCCGTGGTTGCTGATGGCTCGGTTTCACCAAAAGCAAAGAAAGCGCTGATCACCACAAAAATTCACACGTCGGATGTGAAACGTTCTGCCAAATCGCTTGTTGTGAATCAGTCGGCAATCTGGCAAAACTGGAATCCGATTGAAAACCTCGGCCCTCTCAATTTAGCCGATGCTCCTGTACTCCTGACTGTGGGGCCCGATAATTATTGGATGTTTGGACGTTACCGGAAAGTACCTACTCGAAAGAAGGGGCAAAAATCCCAGCCCGTTCCGCCTTTTAAACCAGAGGCGGCAACGCTCGATGGATTCGACATGCCTTTACAGACAACAGTTTATGCGAACCAGTTTGACGCTCCAGGTGGCCTGAAAACCGGGAAAGGCGGATACCATGCTTGGCAAAGTCGCGACATGAAAAACTGGGTCCATCACGGACCGGTCACGGAAGGATTCTCGAAGTGGGTCACCAGTGCAGAGTGGGTCGATGGTAAAGCGTTGATCTACTACGACTTTCCCAATGATCAGGATCCACACGTGTACGTTGATGAGGATCTATTTGACGG
>JAQXDZ010000011.1 GCA_029251085.1 Mariniblastus sp. | reverse complement strand
TATGAATGATCCATTTGCTGAATTAGAGTTTTCGGATTCGGAGATTGCCTTACTGGTGTCCGAGTTTTACTCCCGTGTTAAGCAAGATGATTTACTCGGTCCCATGTATCCTCACGACGATTGGGAAGGGGCCGAGCTGCGCCTTAAAGATTTTTTGATTTACAGGTTCGGTGGTTCCGACCAATATATTCAACGTCGCGGGCATCCTCGGTTAGGAATGCGGCATGCTCCGTTCGCTATTGGTGTTCCGGAGCGAGATCGTTGGCTGTCGTTAATGAACCAGGCAATGGACGAACTTGAATGGCAGACTTCGAAAAAAGAAGCGTTAGTTGACTTTTTCCAGCAGGTTGCAGAATTTCTTAGGAACCAATAATTAACGCGTGAGTAAATTTTTGGTGGTTGGCGAACGCGGTGAGACTGCGGGCATTTCAATCAGTTTTGGGCTTGGTGTTTAAAAATTGAAAGCCATTGATCAATTCGTTATATTTTGGGTCGACTGGAGCAACGCGATTACGTTTTTCTAAGTCAGAATTTCCCGAGACTAATTTTTGATGGTACGAATTTGTGAAGACTATTTTTCTTAAATGTTTGTTGTTTTGTTTTGTAGTTCCCTTGTTTGGCGATTTTGTAGATGGCGATGAAAACGAAAAGCTGAATGTGCTTTTTATTTCCGCGGACGACATGAATTGCGATCTTAGTATTTATGGGAATCAGCAAGTTAAGACGCCGAATCTTCAACGACTAGCTGAGATGGGTGTGAGATTTGACAATGCCTATTGTCAACAACCCCTATGCGGCCCTAGCCGAGCTAGTTTGATGACTGGCTTGCGTCCAGACACGCTTGATATGCACACACTCAAGCATGAGTTAAGGGAAAAGAATCCCGATGTGGTGACGCTTGGCCAGATGTTTCGGAACCAGGGTTATTTTTCCGCTCGGGCTGGAAAGATCTATCACTATGGTAATCCGAGTATGATTGGGACTGACGGAAACGACGATCCTCAGACGTGGGACCAACGGTACAATCCTGTTGGCATTGATCGTTCGCAGCAGGAAAAGATTACACGTTACGGTGCTGGTCGAGAGAAGGATAAAAATCTTGGGATCAGCATGGCATGGTGGGATCCGGACAGTCGCGACGAAGAGCATACAGACGGGATGGTGGCATCAAAGATAGTCGAGCTAATTAAGGAAAAAAAAGGGGAGCCGTTTTTTCTCGCGGCGGGATTTTTCAATCCGCACTGTCCTTATGTGGCACCTAAAAAATACTTCGACCTCTATCCTCTGGAATCTATTGAGATGCCAGATCTGGAATCTGCTAAAAAGGATTTAGAGGATGTGCCTCCGATGGCAGTGATGCGTGATAAAAGGAATTGGCCGTATTACTTTAAGGATGTGACGGTGGAGGAGGCACGCAAGTGTAAGCAAGCCTATTACGCTACCATTTCATTCGTAGACGCTCAGGTGGGGCGATTGCTCGATGCGTTAGAAGAAGCGGATTTAATGGAAAAGACGATCATTGTCTTTTGGTCGGATCACGGTTACTTTCTCGGAGAGAAAGGATTGTGGTATAAGCATAAAGCATTTGAAAGATCAGCTAGGATGCCCATGATTATTGCAGCGCCCGGGTTAAGTAAGAACGTGGCGTCGCAGAAACCTGTTGAATTACTGGACCTCTATCCTACGCTTGCAGATTTATGCGGATTACAGGCTCCTAGTGCTTTAGAAGGTAGTTCGCTCAGGCCACTGCTAGTCAATCCAAAAGATCCGAGCTGGGATAAACCCGCTGTGACTCAAATCTGGCACAACCGCAAGGCCTGGGGGTACTCTTTGCGTAACGAACGCTTTCGCTACACAGAGTGGCTCCAAGGAAAGGCTGGCCGTGAACTTTATGATCACGCGAAGGATCCTGAAGAAATTGACAACCTTGCTGACCAAGCCAAATACGAGGGAATGGTTGTTGAGCTGAGCAAACAGTTGGAGGCTTATGTTCGATTAACACCGGAGAAGAAACCTAAATAGGTTGAGGCATTCCCCTCGGTTTGGGCACGTATCAGGTCGGCAAAAAGGTGTGCTGCCGGATTCTGGATGGTTCTTTGCAGGCGTTGCAGAATAATAAATTCACAAGTTGCCTGATCTCCGTAACGATTAAATTTTAATGCCGTTAACAACCTGAATCTTCAAGATTTTCAATTAATATTTGCGATTCGGATTTGGCAAACATCACCTTTGGAAGGAATCTATGTCTCAATATGACGTGATCGTCATCGGCTCGGGGATCGGTGGCTTAAGTGCAGCACTGACCGTCGCACGTGCAGGGAAAAGTGTGCTCGTGTTAGAGGCAGAGCGACAATTCGGAGGATTTATTAATCCGTTTGCCAGGAAGAAATTTTGGTTCGATACTGGAATCCATTACGTGGGAGAGATGGGCGAGGGGAGGTCGCTTTATCGGCAATTTGAAAATCTAGGTTTGCTGGATGATTTAGAGTTTCGGGAGCTGAACCCTCAGGGGTTTGATCGTTATGTCTTTCCTGATTATGAAATTCGGCTTGGTAATTCTCTTGATGATTTTCACCATCAGCTATCGAGGGATTTCCCGTCAGAGCAAAACGCGTTGAATAAATTTTTTAAGCGATTTAAAGAGATCGATCGAAGCTTAAGAGATTTGCAGAAACGAAAAGGGTTATGGGCGACGATAAGTCTGCTGCCGAAAATACCATTGTTGCTTCGATACAAAGGCTACACTTATAAGCAGTTGCTTGATCAATATTTTGTAGACCCGCGATTGAAGGCAGCGCTTTCCGGCCCCGGAGGAGATATTGGTCTTCCGCCCGGAAGCGCGGCAGCCTTGGTCATGATTGGAATTATCGCTCACTTTTCACGCGGGGCTTATTACCCAATCGGTGGTTCAAAAAAAGTTCGCGATACGTATGTTGAACATCTTGAGAAGAATGGGGCGACGTTAAAACGGAGGAGCCCAGTCGAGTTTATTGCTTTAAAGGATGGAAAGGCAACTGGCGTACGAACGAAAACTGGCGAAAACTATCAGGCTCCGGTAGTAATTTCAAACGCCAGTGCGTTGCATACCTTACGGGATATGATTGGCTACTCAAAGCTTCCGAAGAGGCCGGTTGAGAAAATGAAGCGTAGTCGATATTCGATTGGTTCGGTTTGTGTTTTTGTGGGGACGAGTCAGCAACCTAATGAGTTTGGTTTGGATGATGCGAATATTTGGAACTATCCGTCTTACGACATTGATTCTCTCTATCGACCAGTCTTAGAAGGCCGGCAAATGGAAGATATGGCTTTCTTTCTGACGGTACCGACACTCAAAGACCCTTACGCTAACCACGCGCCGCAAGGCAAGCATACGGTTGAGCTTATCACGTTCGCGCCCTGGAAAGCATTTGAACCATGGGATGACCAGCCAGTTCTAAAACGGGATGCCGACTACATGAAGCTTAAAAATGAGGTTGGGCAGCGGCTGCTGGGTGCGGCGGAAAAATACCTTCCAGGGCTGGAGGCCAGGGCTGAGGTTATTGAGATTTCATCACCACTGACGAACTCATCCTTTGCTAACACACCCGATGGAAGCATATACGGGATGGATCATATTCCCAGCCAAATTGGATCAGGACGGTGGGGGACTCGCTCGCCCATCGACGGGTTGTTGTTTTGCGGGGCGGATTCAATGGGCGGGGGAATTGCCCCTTGTGTAACGTCGGGCACGGCAGCGGGTGACCTCGCAATAACGATGCTGAAGAAGCGGTGACTGACTCAGAAATCCTTGTTAGGCACTGATGAGTTCCTCTCTTGTCCACTACGAGTTTCAAACTGCTTAAGGCCTCAGTGCTCGCAGCCTTGGCCTACCTGTCAAAGGGGATTTCCAGCGGGAAAGCGAAAAAGCTGCACCTTTGGGTTCCTCGTTGGAGGCCATTCAACGAACCTAGTGAATTCGGGCAACTTTTTGCGTGAAAAGGGAGTGTTGTTTTACTGGAACGTTTTGGTCAATTCGTTTCGGTTGACTGCCTTTCTTTTTAGAGAGGGCAACCGTTTGCGAGGCAGTAGTTTTATGTGAACCTTTCTTCATTTTCCAGCTTGAGTTATCCTGCAAATAGAAGTTAACCTTTTGGGGGAAATCAGTAATTTAATCGAAATAGATTTGGCGTCAAAAACTTTTTTGAACTAAACTCTCGCAACGGCTTGCGTATTTTTCGGCGCAGCAATCTTGCAATCGGTCTTTCTAAATATTTATCGTTGACGTGCTTTCAGACTTCAAACACTAAAGATCTTTCGCGTTCTGATCTGATCAATGAATTTGCGATTAAAATGGTATCGGTCATTAACGCCAAGGATTTGGCGTGGTTCGTCACCCGCGAGATTGTTGGCAGCCTCGGATACGAAGACTGTGTTATTTACTTTTTGGACGATCGCACGGGGTGTCTCGAACAGGTCGCAGCGACTGGAATCAAAAATCCCGTAGAGAAGCAAATTCTTAATCCTCTGACAATCGAAGTTGGGGCTGGGGTAACGGGGCAGGTCGCCTTAACGAAACAGTCGATTCTAATCTCTGATCTAAGTATTTTCGATAACTACGTTTTGGATGTGGAGCCTTGTCTTTCCGAGCTATGCGTTCCAATTATGTTTGGAGACCGAATCTATGGCGTTCTCGATAGCGAATCAAAAGTCATCGATGGCTATGATGACGAGGATAGAAAAATTTTCGAAACGGTTTCCAAGTTGATGGCTTCGAAACTTGCATTGATTGAGCAATCCGATCTCGTTAACAAATACACAGCCGAATTGGAAGAGAGAGTAGAGGAGCGAACGCTTGAGCTAAGGATTGCGAACGAAAAACTGGAAAATTTGGCGTCGATCGATCCGTTGACCGAAATAGCTAATCGAAGGCGGCTCGATGAAGTATTAGAAAATGAATTTCAGAGAGCGCGTCGCTACGGCGGCGAACTTTCCTTAATTTTGTTTGATATCGATCATTTTAAAGTGGTGAACGACACTCGGGGGCACCAAGTGGGAGATGAGGTAATTGCGGGTGTTGGCAAAATTGCGAAAGTGTTATCCAGAATGTCTGATACACCTGGTAGATGGGGTGGAGAAGAGTTTTTGATAATTGCGCCTCAAACGAGTGACACAGGTGCGGTCGTTTTTGCTGAAAAATTATGCCTTGCAATTGAAAGCTTAGAATTTTCAATAGATGTGAGAGTTTCAGCTAGTTTTGGTGTCGCTAGTTTCCGATCCGATGAGTCAGTTCAGCAGGTGCTTAAAAGAGCGGATGTGTCGCTTTACCGAGCGAAGGAACTGGGACGCAATCGAGTAGAGACTGACGCTACTTCTTAGTTGACTAGGCGGACCAGCCGGGACGTGTTGTGCCCTGCTCTGCTCCAAAGTGGCTGGTTTATCGGAGCTGTTGAGGCGGGTAACGTTCCCACGATCCGACAGCCTCGAGTGAAGCGAAGAAAACAATGTCGTTTTTTTCGAAATTTAACTTTGCGTTTTCATCGTGGAAGCGGATGTCCCATCGCCAGAGGAATTTTGCACGGTCTCGTGTTGGTGTAGCGAAGGCATATTGCTTTTGCTTAAAGGAATCCAATCACTTGGTACGCGAAACTGTTGGACTTACTTCTTTTTGATCACAACATTTCTGAACCAGACGGGATGGCCGTGGTATTGAAATCCGATGTTGCCCGATCGCGGTAACTTTTTCAGCGCGGTTTTAAATTTGTTTTTGGTACCGTCAGGGTTCAACTTGGGCGTAGTCCATTTATCAAGGTCAGCATTCAGAACTTTTTTACCGTTGAGCACGACGTGAATCATTGGACCTTCGCAGGTAATTTTCATTTGGTTCCATTCGCCATCCGGTTTCCCAGCAGACTCGGTTGGCGATTTTGCGTCGTACAGAGAGCCAACAATATGTTTACCGCTGTAAAGACCGTGTGAAGCGACTTGAATTTCAAATCCCCCCTGAACTGGGTTTTTGGGATCTGTGCGGAAGAACACACCGCTGTTGCATTTCTCTGACGTTTTGTAATCAAGAGTAAGCTCAAAATTTTCGTAAGCTTTTTCGGTCCAAATGTAACCGCCCGGCTTATCGGATGGATGGAGAACTCCGTCGTCAACTTTCCAAGCTCCGGATTTGGCGACGTTCCAGCCCTTTAATCCGTTGGCAAGTAAATCAACCCCCTTTTCAGATGGGGAGTTGGAATTTGCAAACAAGAGAACGATAAGGAGGCAGAGCGTGCTTTTCATAGGAAACGTCTTGTTGTTATTTGAGTGTGATTTACTGCTTTAAGTCAAAACCAACGCTAAGTCGCAGTGCTTAAGCCGAGCGACCTCTCGCCGGCGATTTGCATCGGCGAAGTCTTTAGGGTTTAAATTTGAAACTGCGAGGGTAGCTAAGTCAAGATTATCTGTCGACTATACAGGTAATTCTGCGTGTAAATCCCTCTGGTTGATGGGAAAGTGCCTGTTATTGATTTTACTTGACTTGAAAGCAGGTTGATTGGAAGAACAAAACTCCGCGATGGAGTGGTTTTTAAAGCAATGACTGAAACCATCATTTTAATTGGTTTCCGTTGAGAGAAGGCTAATGCCACGAGGTGTCAGCCATGGATTGAATCCTCGGGATTCAAACCTGCGTCTTTGCGGACGCAATGATTGGATTTTGAAATGTCGGCGTTGGATTGAAATATATCGTACCAATTGTAATCCAAGCATTTTGAAGCTGATTTGTTTTGATTCTGTTCTGCAGATTTGTGTCCAAAACTGTTTTCTGAAATGATTCCCTCAGTAAGCCGCGATGCGAATTTAGCTCCCAGTCGCGGCTGGCCGCTGCAGGAAATAGGATCTTGATTAACCACGCTGAAAAGGATCGTGTTCTCGAAAATCCATTTGAAGTAGGTTCACTTTTAAAAGTTGTGAGCTTTGAATGTAACGCATCCTCTCATGGGCATTGCTATTTGGGCAATTTCACAGGGTTCGTTGGGAATTCTTAGAGCCACCACGGAGGCTGTTAGCTTGCCGGTGAATTGGTTTAATTGCTACGGTCAAGTGATTGTGTGTGCCCCCCGATTGTTGCCGGGAGAAGCCTAGTTATGTTTTCCTGATTTAGGTAATTAACAAACTGTGCGCGCGACTGCTGAAAATTGAGTTCTAGTTTGCGCAATTAAAAATACAGCTTCCGCTGTGATTCGTTCTCGCAAAACTCTCAAGTGGGTCAGTTCATTAGTTGGCCGAGGTGATTTATTGTGCGCCTGTATCACAATACACTTCAAATGCCGCGGGTTTTACGACCACTTCCGCGGGTGTGGTGCCAAGCAATTCGCCGTCGACATTTAGTGGTCCGGCGATCTCTGGATTCAGAATGAAACTTTTAACCTGGTGATACTCGACCGCAGGATCGTTAATGTAATTGCCGTCGTATAATTTTGAAAACAAAGACAACATCTTAAATAGCCCCGGGCCGTGCTTTACTACAACCAAGTCAATTAGGCCGTCATCCAGCGTTGCCCGTGGGGCCATTTTCATTTGTTTTCCGGTATGTATGGTGTTGCACGCCAAAACAAAACAAAACTCGCCTTTTATTTCACGATCATCAAACCTAAGTGTTCCGGCTCTAGTTTTGGCACGAATTAATTCAACGAGACTAGCCACCGTATAACGGATGGGACCCATCCAGCGGTATTTCTCGGCACGAACATTTACATCTGCAACCAGTCCCCAGCCAATTATGTTAAATGCATACAGGATTTGATCACTAAGGCTAACTTTAGCAACGTCAATTAGGCGACGCCGTCCGCTGACAATTGCTTCGGTTGCTTTTATTGGGTCGAGAACCTCTAGGTCGGTGAGAAATGAATTCCCAGATCCGCCGGGGATCAGACCAAGTGGAAACGTTATATTGTCCGATCGATCCAGCATTCCATTGATGACTTCATGGATTGTTCCATCACCGCCAATCACAATCATTCCCTCAAGATCTGAAAACGACTTAGTGTTTGCAACGTCATAGGCGTGGCGGGGACGCGTCGTGCGAATTACCTCAAGATCAATTGAGGCAGCATCAAAAATCGGTTTGACACTATCAAGAATGGCAAGTCCTTGCTGCTTGCCTCCGAAAGGGTTAACGACCAAACAAAATTTTCGATGTTGATCGTTGGACAAGACGGCACTCCAATAGGCGATTAAATAGGACGGTCGCAATTTAGTTTCTAGTTGCTTGCCACGAGTAACTTAGAATAAACGAACGATAAGTTCCGTGACCGGATCAGCAAACTGACTCAGTGGTTCGATCTATTTTATCAATTGGATCATGGCTGTCGCCATTGACTCACCAATTAGGCAATAAGTTTCAGCATTGCCATTCCAGTGATAACGTTGGCGAGATGGAGAGACATCTTCGCCACGATAAAAATCGCGAGTCTCAATACATTTTACGTTGCCGCTAAATTCGGGACGCTTCGCAGCATTGGCTTGAGCCTTCATAATACCTAGTCTTCGGTCGACTTTTTGATCCCAACCGGCAAAGCCGCTATTCGCAATCACAAACGGCAGTTCTAGAGCATTCAAATCATGGCGTACGTCTTTGATGAAATGGACGAGATTCGCTTCATACTCAGCAGTCTGATCTTTGCTACAACCGTCGTTCCACCCTTGGTGCCAACCAAAACCACTTAAGACACACTTGCGGTTTGCCAGTTCTGGAAAATCACTTGAAAGGTTATTTAAAACTGATTCGATATGCTTCAACATTTCGAGATAATAGCTGCCAACCTCTCCGCCGCTGCTGGGTGGGCGAAAATCTTTAGCAAGACTTTTTCCGCCCCATGCGACTTTAATTAACAAAACAGGTTCATCGATGGCGTTACCAATGACGTTGCCAAATTGAAACTCTGGACCGATACGATCACTCTTTGATCCGTATCCCACGGTCAGGTTGCCTTTCTTTCCGAGGTACCAAATCCAAACATCGTCCCGAACAATCCAACTTCCACCTGAGTCAACTAAATGCTGATAGTTTTTTCGAACTTCGCTTTTTTTCACAAGAAAATCGAGAGTCCCCTTTCCATCATTTCTTGGTTTGGCTCCGCCACTGACAACGCCGGCGCCTTCCATGTTGGACTGACCAGCGAGAATGAAAACGCGCACCGGTTTTAATACGTTAACTCCACCCGCTTCCTGGGCGACCGTTTCCACTTGTAAAAAAACCATCAAAAAACCTGGCAACAAAAATACGAATCCGATATCGAGCAGGTGGATCTTTTTACTCATTACAGACTTTCATCAAACAGTTGGCACCGGTCTAAACCTAATTGTAACCTAGTTACCAGTTAATTCGCAGTTCGAAAGGAATTAAAAAAGACTCCGTGTCCGAAACTATGCGAACATCAGAGTCTTTACGATTGCGGTTATTATCTGTAGCCGTTATTAAATCGGACGTCCAAAACAGTATGCAGGTTGGCTGAATTCAGTCGATTACATTACGCCTCCAACTTTTGACGAGGAACTAATAGGTCGGGCTATTCCCCAAAATGATCGATCGGCAATCCGCTCGGGACGCTCGATGGAATCGTTGACTCCAGTCGGATTTCAATATTGGGTGCAGTGAGAGCTTGCATGAACTCCAAAAGATCTGCCATTTCCGCAGGCTTAATCTTCTTCCGCTTGACATCTGCCGTCTTAATTAAATCTCGCAAGACGGAGGGCTCTTTGATGATGGTATCAGCAAGCTCCGCGCCCTGAATTAACTGCTCGTCTGCGTCGTAATTCATAAGGCTTCGAGCTGGGTCAAGGTGATGAGCAATCGCGTCCGCTAAATTATAGTAGGCACCATTGTGCATATAGGGTGCGGTGTGCGTAACATTTCGTAAGCCGGGCACACGAAATTTAAAACGATCTTCTTCATCGCCAGTTACCAAGTATCTTCCAAGATCCAGCCCAGATTCATCTTTTCCATCGCCAAATTGGGGGATCGCCAGGTTGTAATGATTTTGATCCGTCAACAAAGTACCTGAATGGCAGCTTGAGCATTGTAATTTCCCATAGAATAACAGTGCTCCACGCTTTTGAGCTTCTGTCATCGCTTCACGGTTCCCTTTCAAGTATTCGTCAAACGGACTGTCGTCGTAGCTGTAGACGGTTGATTCAAATGCTGCAAGCGCCGTCGCTGCACTTTCAAAACCAAGATTAGCAGGCACCTCTCCATAAGCTTTTACAAATAAGCCATCAACGGGGTCTGCATAACCTTCAATTTGTTCCAGTCGATTCATCAGGGCATTCCAGATTCCCGGTAGATCGCCATCGAGCGCGGGGTCAGCGATTTCATTATCTTTGTGTGGATCGAGAAAGTCAGCCGTGGATCCCCGCATCTCATCGCCACTGGTAACAGGGAACATGGCTTGAACAGCCAGAGGAGTAGCTAATCCGGGAGGCAGATCTTCACCAGCAGGCGAGGAAATGGAGCCATAGGCCGTAGCGACTCGACTGTCCCAAAACTGAGATTCCCAAAGCACCGAACCTTTGTTGAACAATTCTGGAGCATTCCGTGGAATTAAACTCCGCCCTTCTCCCTTCTCTCGAAAGAAACTCACCTTGCCTGGAGTGGTAGTCCCCGTACCAACGCCCAGGGATAATTGGTCACCTGTGCCAGCAGATGGAAAATGACAGGTACTGCACGCCGTGTCTCGATTGCCACTCAAAATTGGATCAAAGAATAGTGCTTGCCCTAACTCGACCATTTCAGTCGAAGCTGTCGGGCCAAGGTCGATGGCGTGAACATCATTGCGTCGCAATTTCTGAATCAAACGCCGATCAAGTGACTTCTTTTTTGAGTGATGGTCGTCGCCAAGAGAATTCGTTGGAGATCCTAAAACCAGGAAACAGCACGCAAGACCAAAACATACGGCGGTTCGGCATGTCAGCAACGGGTCTCTTTGAGAAATTTTCTTCATCGTCATAATCACTTTCCATAGCAATAGGGCTTAGATCTGTATTAACCTTCACGCGATCGTTTTGAACCATTTGAAAGTTCGCTTGCACCTTCAGTTCTTCCCTAAGGCAATTAACGACAATGCAATGCGTGCATTACCAATCTCTATTTGCATATGGCGAGCCAAAAGTAGTCTGCAAAATCAAAAGGCTAAAAATAAATGATGAGAATTTGATTTCTATCGAGTTTCTTTACTTTTTTAAAAAAATAAAAACCTACACCGATGAAAAAAAATCACCCTAACTTGATTTCGTACCCCAGCACGGACCCCTGATTCGTCTCATTATGATTCAAATTTTTCATTCTGAGCCTTTCCGTCTCAAGGCCCGCACTCTCCATGGCGATTCAGATTGCAATTCGGTTTTGCAATTAAATTTTCGAAACCAGAATCAGAGGGTATCCCAGATTGATTTCCAATAGATCGCCTCAGCTTGGTTACCACTCGCTTCAACACAAAATCACAACGTCTACCGCGATATCCCAAATTGATTGACCTTAGCTTCTTAACGGCGATTTGATTGACCTTGTAAGAGGTACCTGGTTTTGGTAATCACCGAACATGATTTCCTCGAACTTGAAAACACTGCTAGCAACCTTTTTCATTGGGATCGCTTTATCTCAAAGTGGTTGTCATTTAGCAGTACAGGAACGTGGATTCCTCGAGGAATCTGGCGGAGGCGATCTGCTTTCGTCAAACAAGTTGCGGTTTCTTATCGACGATTTTACATTGCGTTATGCGAGCCACATTGAGCAAACTAGCGATCAGATATTAGCCCAGGCTCCATCAACTCATGTCCGTCGAAATGCACTTCTTTGGAAGATCAATGGCATAAACGCCACGCTGAGGGCGTCTGGGCGCAAAGATCCAATGGGTGCGTTTTTGGATCTCTGGATTCTTGTCAAACAGACGGATGACCTTTTCGAAAGGGAAAGCACAGAGCTTTTCGGTGCATTTCCGCTGGCGTTGCTTTCCGGACACGACGAATTTAATAATCGTCTGCTACGCATTCAAAAAACGATCGGGAAGGAACTTCCCAAACTCACGAACGGTACGGAATTGGGCGAAGGCTTCGCGAACAATTTCGCAACAAAGTATCCTATCGATAATTTGCAATTTGATCGGGAATCGGCAACATCCCACTATCTTGAGGCAATTCGAGAGAAATCCCATGAGACAATGGAGGTCCTTGGTCGCTTAGAAGGTAACATCGATGAACTTCAGGGTCTTGTCCGTTTATACGCAGAGTTTTTGCCAAAACAGGCTCGATGGCAAGCGGAGCTTTTATCACTCGATATAATCGAGTTGGAACCCTTAACCGACTCTCTTGCAAACATCGACCAAGCCACCTTGGCAGCGCAGTCGATTTCTCAAACTGTCTCACAAATACCCGCGTTGATTGACCACGAGCGAAAATCTGTCGAGATCGCCATTAATGATCAGCGGGAAACGACTGTCAATCAAATTGAATCGATGCGGGTCGAAACGATCGATCAACTGCAACAGGAACGTAAGATCGTTCTGGCTGCCGTTAACCAAGAGAGAGCTATCGCCACAGAAGATCTTAAAAAACAACTCGACACAGCTCTCCTTGCCGTGGATGGTTTATCAAAGAAACGGACTGAGGAAGCTCTTACCGCTGTCGATCAGTTATCGAAGAAGCGGACCGATGAAGCTGCTCTCTATGGTGAGGAACTTCTGATTTTGGCAATGAACGAAGCGAAACAGACGCTAGTCATTGCCGCAGTCTCTGCCGCTCTGTTTATTTTGTTGACGGGTTGGCTTTTTATGCGAAAGCTCAGACCCAACCAACCTGAGAGCTTGAGCTATTATTCCCACGATTCAGCACAAGCGGACGATGTTTATTTCAAACGTGCGAGCTAGTGGCGCCAACGGCTAAACCGACTCTGACCTTCGCCCTAGCTTAAAATGTCGCGAACCACAGTCCCGTGCACATCGGTCAAACGATAGTCCCGGCCTTGAAATGGATAGGTGAGTCGGGTGTGATCAATGCCCATTTGGTGCAGGATGGTTGCATTCAAATCATGGGGCTCTAGTTTGTTTTCGACAACATTCACACTGTAGTCATCGGTTGCACCATAACTCATGCCGCCTCGGATTCCGGCTCCAGCCAGCCAAACTGAAAAACAGTTTCCATGGTGGTCTCGACCATAATTCTGATGAGTGAGAGCCCCCTGGGAATAGACCGTTCGGCCAAACTCACCAGCCCAAACGATCAAGGTATCTTCAAACATTCCCCGTAATTTCAAATCACGGATCAACGCCGCGGTTGGTTGATCGGTGTCGATGCACTGTTTGCGAATTTGTTTCGGTAAATTTCCATGCTGATCCCATCCTTGATGGAATAGCTGGATAAAGCGGACTCCGCGTTCAGCAAGTCGACGAGCAACTAAGCAATTGAACGCATAGGATCCCTGACGCCGCACGTCTTTGCCGTACATCGCCAGGGAAGACTTGGTTTCCTGAGAGAAATCAAGTAATTCTGGAACGGATGCCTGCATCTTGCCTGCGAGTTCATATTGAGCGATTCGGGTTTGAATTTCTGCATCGCCAGAGCTTTGAAATTTCAGTTCATTCAGCTTTCCTAGATAATCTAACATCGTGCGGCGGACTTTTGAATTTACACCTGCAGGATCATAAATGTCTAAAACTGGCGAACCTTGGTTTCGAAATTTCACGCCTTGGTGGATGGATGGAAGAAAGCCACTTCCCCAAAGCCGATCATAAATGGGTTGACCACCTTTGCCGGAGCCTCGAGAGCTCATCGCGACGAACGTGGGAAGGTTTTCAGTTTCAGACCCAAGGCCGTAGCTAAGCCAAGCACCCATGCTCGGCCTTCCAGGGATTTGGGACCCTGACTGCATTAATGTGATCGCAGGGTCGTGGTTAATCGCCTGTGTATGCATAGATCGAATCACACACATGTCGTCCGCCATTTGACTGACATTTGGCAAGAGCTCACTGAGCTCTAACCCCGATTGTCCACACTTGTTAAATTTGAACGCGCTTGGTGCAGTTCCAAATTTAGTTTGCGCATTGCTCATCGTCGTCTTCCGCTCATCCGGATAAATCGACTTGGGGACTTCTTCTCCAAAACGTTTCATGAGTCCCGGTTTTGGATCAAATAGATCTAGTTGCGACGGACCACCTGATTGAAAGAGATAAATAATCCGTTTCGCTTTTGGAAGAAAATGAGCGGTTACCGGCCCGGAATGTAACGTCGGGTGATCATCTGCCGATGCCTCACACTGAGTTCCAATTAAGCCATTGAGAGCGGCGAGGCCGACCCCGGCGCGGCCTAAAAAGAATCTTCGATTGATCAGTGACCGATTGTGTTCCAGATTAGCTATTTCGTTAGATTTCATTCCCGTGTGACCGCCTCATCTAAATTCATTAGCAATGAAGCAACCATGGTCATCGCTGCATGCTCCGCAACATCTAATGTCTCGTCTCTCTTTTTTTGACCCACTGCCAGTAACTCCTTCGCTGCGTTTGGTTTTGCCCCGTAATTATCGTTAAATTCTCGATGTGCGGCTAATAACAGATCCAATTCGACTTCATTGGGGTTTCGTGTAATCAGTTCCATAAAGCCGAATTCAATAGCGAGGCGTGGATTTTCGGAGTGGGCTAACATTTTCTCCGCTAAACACCGTGCGGCTTCGACAAAGGCGACGTTATTCATTTGTGTTAAAGCCTGCAGAGGCGTGTTGGTGCGATCTTTGCGGACATTGCAAACTTCTCGATCAGCAGAGTTAAAGTTCACCATCATGGGGGGCGGAATGGTTCGACGCCAAAAGGTATAAACACTCCGGCGATATAGGTCGTCACCCGTCCCCTGCTTGTAAGAGTTATTCGAAATCGAACGCCAAATTTTAGGCGGCATGTACGGCTTCGCTGGCACTCCACCAATTTGGTTTACCAAGAGTCCGCTGCTGGCTAATAACGAGTCGCGTAAGGCGAAGGCGTGCAGTCGATACCGCGGCGACCGCGCGAGAAACTTATTTTGGGGGTCTTTCTGAGCTAACTCGGGTGAGATATCTGATTTCTGCCGATAGGTTGAACTCGCAAGAATTAATTTTTGAATGTGGCGAATGTCCCAACCACTTTCAATTAGTTCGATGGCCAACCAATCAAGTAATTCTGGGTGGCTTGGCAATTCACCTTGCGTCCCAAAATTCTCGCTAGTCTTGACTAAACCAAGACCGAAAATCTGTTGCCAAACCCGATTCACCGCAACTCTTGCAGTTAGCGGATTTTCGTCGTTGACGAGCCAATGAGCAAATTCCAAACGAGTTCGCGGTTGCGGATCGCTCGTTGTATGCAAGGCCTTGGGTACGCTTGGAACAAGAGCTTCCGACTTGTCAGGATTATCGAACTCGCCTCGATTGAGTAAATAGGTCTTTCGCGGGACTTGCATCTCATGCATCACCATCACCGTTTTATTATTGCCAGCCTGTGGTCTTTTTAGACCGTTCCCCAATTGACCTTCTCTGGCCCCACGTAATTTGACGGGATCGGGCACAACCGCGACGTTTTCTTCTGGTGAAAGGTGAGGCCATGACTCTGGAACGTCGATAAAGGGTGGACTGTTGCCATTATTAGGGCCTACTCCCCACTCCGGAACATTGTTGAAAAACGCAAATAGCTGGTAGTACTCCTTGGCGGAAATTGGATCAAATTTATGATCGTGACAACGCGCGCATCCGACTGTCAATCCAAGAATCGCTGTTCCAATCGTATCAATGCGGTCTACAACATTCTCAACATGCCACTCTTCAGGAATTGAACCGTCTTCAGAGTTGATTCGATGGTTGCGACAAAAACCTGTTGCAATTTGTTGTTTTAGGGTGGCATCCGGGATCATATCGCCCGCAACCTGCTCTAAAATAAATTGGTCGTAAGGTAAGTTCTCATTGAGGGAATGAATTACCCAATCACGCCATACGTGCATGTATCGATATCGATCGTTTTGATAACCATCGGTGTCGGCGTAACGGGCGGCATCCAACCAGGGAACTGCCATGTGCTCGCCGTATCTGGGTGAAGCCATTAACTGGTCAATCAATTCCGCATACAATTTATCGCTCGGATCTTCGCAGAAATCGTTCACCAAATCTGCCGCCGGGGGAAGCCCGTGTAAATCTTGTGACAGACGCCGGATCAACGTTGTCGGATCAGCTTCTTCAGACTCGGTTAAACCCTCTGCCAACAACCGCGAGCGAATAAAGTTGTCGATTGGGTTACGAAGATTGGCGGAGTCGACAACTGGAACTTCCGGGCGGGTTGGTGGCTGGAACGCCCAATGCCTTTCGTACTTCGCACCTTGGTCTAGCCACTGGCTGAGGACATTGATCTCTTCCTTCGAAAGACTCAGTTTGCTCTCAGGGGGAGGCATTTGAACATCAGGATCGTCGGAGGTGATTCGATCCAATAGTAGGTTTGAGCCGTCTAACAGTGAAAGCACATGCTGAGCCGATTCACGCTTGTCCAACCTCAAATCACCTTGGCGACTGCCCGCGTCAAAACCGTGGCAATTAAAACATTTAGCGGCCAGAATCGGCCGAACCTCCCGTGAATAGGAGACGTCATCCGCTACTATTGATTCCGAAATCAAAAACAAAATAAGTATTGCTAATTTGATTCTTAAAGGATTTCTGAATTTCGTCGAACTCATTTCACGCCAACCAAATTTATTTATTATGACTCATATATCCTACCCTCTTCGATACCTTGATGGGGGGCTCTATTGCTTCGTAGTAAAAGTTATCGATTTTTAAATGCAAAGTTCAAATCGGCTGGCTTTTCATAGTAAAAACAAGCACAATGGGGGATTACCCAATTCTTCAACGGACTTACGCATGCTTAAGTTTATTACGATTCTCGCGACCGCGATGTTGTTTCCGCAGATGCTGTTTTCTCAAGTCAAATCAAACGGTGAAAACACCACATTAGAAAAGCCTTTAAGAGCTTTGTTAATTTGCGGTGGCTGCTGCCATGACTATACAGAGCAGCATAAAGTGTTGTCCGACGGCATCCAATCGCGAGCAAATATTAGAGTTGATGTTTGGTGGACTGATGACAAATCAACAAATCCGCCGTTAACAGTTTATGACAATGTTAACTGGGCAAACGGTTACGACGTCATTATCCACGATGAGTGCGCGGCGAGGAACACGAATGTTGAAGTTCTTAAACGGATTCTAAAGGTGCATGAGAAAACACCGGCCGTTCATCTTCATTGTGCGATGCATAGTTTTCGCAATGGAACCGACTTGTGGTTTAAACATCTTGGGCTTCAGTCCACTGGACATGGACCTCACGAACCTATCGATGTCAAATTTGTTGACAAAGACCACCCGGTTGTGCAAGGCATGGAAGATTGGACCATTGAAAAAGACGAACTCTACAACAATGCGAAGCTATTTGGTGCAAAACCCATTGCCACAGGGACGCAAACCTATGAACGCAAAGGAAAAATCAATAAGCAAGACGCGATTGTTATCTGGAGCAATGAGGTCAAGGGAACCCGTAGTTTTAGCATGTCGATTGGTCACTATACCGAAGGTGTCGCTGACGATCGCTATCTGGATTTGGTAACCCGCGGAATCCTGTGGGCATGTAAAAAAGACATTCCAAAAACCGCGAAAGGTTTCACCGGCAAAAATACAATTACCTTCGTTGAGAAAAAGAAAGCGGAGGAGAGTAAGCCCAAGCAAAAACAGGCGAAAGCCCCAAAAAATCCCACGCTGGTTGCGGTGACGTCTTCTACGGTTCAATCGGGGCACGACCCTGCCCATTGCCTCGACCAGCAAATCAACACACGTTGGTGCGCTTCCGACGCAAGTTACCCGCAATGGATTGAACTCGAATTTCAAAAACCTCAATCTGTCAAGCAGATCAAAATTGATTGGGAGCGTAATTCTGCCTACCAGTATAGAGTGCTGACAGAAATCAAGGGGAAAATGGTCGTTGCTTTGGATCATTCGAAAAGCCAGGAGGCAATTACAAAACCAGAGTCCCTGCCAAGTGAAATGCAGCTAACCAAAAAAATCAGAATCGAGGGTTTAGGCTGCTCTTCGGGTGGATGGTGCAGCATCCGAGAGATTAAGTTATCGGGGGCACAGTTAAAAAACATTTGGCCCGCTGATAAAAATTTCAACTCCGCATTTGAACCAACTCCTGCCCCCAAGCCGGACCCTTACAAGAAGCAAGGTAACGCACCGGCCAAAATGGTGCCTTTGACGCCGCAACAAGAGGCTGCCATTCTAAAAGAGGTGACAATTCCAGAGGGATTCGAAGCAACTATTTTTGCCGCCCCTCCCGCTGTCAATTACCCTGTATTTGTTGCTGCCGCACCAGATGGGACACTATACGTCAGCTCCGATGGCAATGGATCACTTGGAAGAGATCCGCAGCGTGGACGGGTCATTCGCCTTAAGGATACGGACGGGGATGGCCGCGCCGATGAGACAAAAATTTTTTGTGAAGTGGATTCGCCCCGAGGGTTGATTTGGGATCACGATCGACTTTACCTCGTTCATCCTCCACACCTATCCGAATTTATTGACGACGACAAGGATGGAGTCGCTGACCGTCAGAACATTCTCGTAAGCAACCTTGCGTTTGGTTACGACAAACGGCCAGCTGACCACACCACTAATGGACTGAGCCTTGGGGTGGATGGCTATCTTTACATAGCAGGCGGCGACTTCGGATTCATGAAAGCCGAAGGAACTGACGGTACGACTTTGACGCACCGTGGTGGTGGTGTGATTCGTGTGCGGCCCGATGGCACTGGTTTGGAATTGTACTCAACTGGCACTCGAAATATTCTTGAAGTCGCGGTAAGCCCTGAGATGGACTTATTTGCCAGAGACAATACCAATGACGGAGGGGGCTGGGATGTTCGCTTTCACCACTTCACCGGAGGCGACGATCATGGATACCCCAGACTTTATAAAAATTTTGCTGATGAGTGTATCCCTCCGCTGGCCGATTACGGGGGAGGATCTGGCTGTGGAGCCGCCTATGTAGACGAGCCTGGATTTGGCCAGTGGAATCACGCGCCCTTTACGGCCGACTGGGGCACCGGCGGCATTTATCACCACAGCGTTTCACCGATTGGGGCGACGTTCAAAGAGACCGAGAAGCCCAAGGCATTCGTAAAACTGCCCCGCCCTACCGATTGTGACGTAGACGGAATGAGTCGGCTGTATTGCTCTAGCTGGAAAGGTGCGACATTCAAATGGGCCGGACCGCAAGTCGGCTACATCGTACAGGTTAAACCAAAAGATTATGTCCCAAAACCGCTTCCCGACTTTGAAACGCTAACACCCGATCAACTGGTTCAACTTTTCGACTCACCAAGCCATCGCCGCCGGCTGGCCGCCCAACGTGAGCTTATGCGAAGAGAAAATCCCGCAAGTCAAAAACTGATTGATCGGGGCGTCGCGACTTGGAATACCCCTCGCCGCACTGTTCACCAAATCCAAAACACCACCGATTCGCAGAAAGTTATTTCTGCAATCAGTCATAGGGACCCAACGATCCAACACGTAGCTATCCGAGAAACCGCCAAGCGTAATCTGTTGGACCTCACGCTCTCGAAACTGGATTCTGTAAAAGATCCCGGCAACCTTTACCGCGCTCTGGGGATGATGCATCGATCCACAACAGTGAGGCAACTAGAACAACGACTGACGCAGTCTAATGAACAACACAAAAAATTAATTCTCAAAACCTTGTGCCGACTGTATTTCAAAGAAGCAGCGTGGGAAGGCCAATCGTGGGGCACACGCCCAGACACTCGCGGGCCTTATTACCAGCCGGTCAAATGGGAAGAAACCGAAAATATTCATCGACTTTTAATGGGAGAGCTGCAAACGTGCAATCCAAAGGTGGCCGCTTATTTGATGAATGAACTGGCGAAAAACCGAGTAGATCTAACGGATTCCATCGATCAAATCGTAACACTCGCCACATCTAATCCGGAACTGACTGAGCCAGCCGTCTCAGTTTTAGTTAAGGCAAAAAAACTTACGCCAGCGTCAATCGAATTTCTGATCTCCTCGGTTGGCCCCAACCTTCCAATCACCACACTAAAAGATGTTGTTTCTCTGCTGACCAGAACGAACGATCCCAAAACCATTCCGATCATTTTTATGGCTCTCGACATTCTCAATGATCCCAAGCATCCACGCCAATATATTAATCAGACTCGCGATCAGTTTTTCAACTCCAACCTATGCAAATCGAATCTACAATATTTTGCAGACAATTCGTTGCAAATTGGAAACTCTGGTTTTTGGGCGGATTGCGCATTGCTCACATTAGCGACCCAAAAGAACTTAACCGCGGAAGATAAAACCAAATGCAGTGACGTGATTCGGCGGCAATGTTTAAACCCGCAATCGCAGTGCAGAATAGTTTCCGCAGCAACCTATTTAAAAAACCATTCAATTGATGATTTCATCCTGGCTTCACTCAAATCAGACAGTCAAGAACTTGCTCAATCTGCAAAAACGGCAGCGAAGAAATTAAACCTCACCATGCTCGTCGATCGATCTGCAAAACTTGGCTCACTAGACGCGAAATCCGCGGTCGACCAAGCCATGCAAATCTCAGGTGATCGCGGCCATGGCGAGACAATTTTCATAAAATCAAATTGCATTGCCTGCCACACCACAAAAATAACGGAAAAACAAAAGGGCCCTTATCTTGGCAATATAACCAAGACCTATCGCCCCCACGAATTAGCGATGGCGATTTTAAGGCCAAACCAATCAATTGCTCAGGGATTCAAAACCAACATCATACTCGACCTCGATGGCCGACTGGTGAGCGGATATGTAACAGAGGAGTCGGCTGATCAAGTCGTACTTCGTGATCAGGAAGGCAAAGAGTTTACTTTTAAGAAAGACGATATTGACTCTCGCAAAGAATCAAAATTGTCTTCAATGCCAGAGAATATCCTTGAAAAAAACACACTGTTCGATTTGGCAAGCCTAATCAGCTATCTCGAACACGTCTCTCAACAATCGGATACTGCGGGTAATTAAAGGCGGCAAGGCTTCCTTGTTCGTTTGCCTTATTTCTGTTGCTCGGTAAAACGGGGTTTGCGTTGCCAGCGGGAACTCTGGTTTCAATCTATTACGCTTAACCTCGCACAAGTTGCTTCATGTTTGTCGCGTTAATGACCGGCGGAATTGTGTGCTTTCGATTGATGCCCACCAGATTCGAGGAAACTTAATAGGTCCAGGATTTCCGCCCGTGTTAACACGTCAAGCATCCCGCTCGGCATGGCTGAAATTTTAGATGGAATCTGTTCATCAATTTGATCTTTGTCAATTCTTTGCACATCCTTTGGGTTGAGTAAGTTACTCGCAATTTTATACTGCTTGAGAGTCTCCTCAATGATTACGCCGGATACGACCGTGCCATCCAATAAGATAAATTGATGATTTTGGAATTGCTTATTTAGCTCCAACGATGGCTCGATGATTTGCTGAAGCAGTTTTTTTCCTGTAAATCGCTCGGATATTTTAGTGAGGTCAGGGCCGAGGTTGATGCCGTGTCCGGATACAACATGGCACTGATTACACCTCGCTTTGACGAAACTCTGCATTCCTCGCATTACGACTGTGTCGTCCACCTTTCTTTTCGGAATTTCCTCAAAGTCTTTCATCGACCATTCCTTTACCACTTTGGGCTCAGCCGAAGCAATGAGTGCTTCTGCTTCGGAAAGCTCGTTAACGACAACGAGGTCTCCCTTCATGATTACCCAGTGTCCGGGAAACGTGCAGACAAATGGATAAATCCCTGGTTCCTGTGGTGCTTCAAACCTCATGACGTGCACAAGTGAGTCTCGTGTTGGCCCAATCATTGGCGAGGAATTTATTATTAAATTTGTTTTGTTTTGAGGAATGAAATCGGAATTCGCATTGGCTGCATCCCGAGCCATTTCATTGGCTGCCATTCCTACTTCTTCCAATGCTCCGGGTTTGACAATCACAAGATTATGGTCGGTCGCATCAGGGTTAGTGAATACGATTTTTAAGGGTTGTCCAGTCTTAGCAACGATCTGGTTAACACTAAAAAGCATTCGCTCCGGAATACATGAGATATTGACCGCTTTTAAGTCTTTTTGCGTGTCAAATTGTGCTTGCTTGGCACTCGGTGGCGGTTCCTTAAGCTCGCGAGTTCGATCGAGTCGCTTCATGATTTGTTCGATCGAATAGTTCGGATTGCCCTTCCAGTGCCGCTGAATGGTGTGAGAATTGAGAGCTGATTGGATCGCGTAGGCAACATGTTTTTCCGCTGGTAAATTTAGAGTCTGGAGTAAGACTTCGAGTGCCTCGCTTGTTCCGACATAACTACAACAAATCGCCGCCTGCATTCTAACAATCGAACTTGGATCATTGGCCGCTCGGGATAATAAATCGAGAGCGTCATCAAATTCCGAATGCCAAAATCTTAGTTGTTCTACTGCAGCCGCACGCGCCTGATGCTGCTCGCAAGCCAATAGTTCTAGAAGTAAGCGATGGGCTAAATCGGTTCGACTGGGTGATTGAGGCACCCCTCGTCCGTTTGCGTGAACGGTGCGATAACACCAAAGTGCTTCTAGCTGATGGTGACGAAATCGAGCTTCACTGGAATCCAAGTTCCCAACCCATTTATCTAAAGCAATTACTACCTCTTCAGGGTTTCTCTTTCTCAGCTCCTGTTTGACTAAATACCGTACCCGAAACTCAGGTCGTTTCAATAAATCCAATAGGGAATCAATAGAAGAGCCGTATATGGAGGGCATAGGCAGAACGGGTTTGCCTTTCGTGGTAATTCGCCAAATTCGTCCCGAATGGCGATCCCTCCGGTCATCCCTTAGGGAGTATTGCGCATGTCCTTTGACAGGGTTGTACCAATCACATACGTACATCGCTCCACGAGGTCCGAAACGCAAATCGACCGGTATAAAACTCAGGTTAGATGAAAAAATCAGGTCGCTGACGTACTGTTCTTCAAATCCAAATGGAGTTTCCTTCCATTTTAAAATCTCAATCCGGTTCGTCGGTTTATACCGAGCTTTGATAAAGTGCCCGCTCAGCTCATCAGGAAACGTGCTGAAATCGACGAATTCCTGCCCGCATGTACCGGAGTAGGCTTGTAGTCCCGCAGGCTTGGCATGCTGAGTTGGGTAGGGCGGATCGAGCGAATGAAAGGCAGCAGCATAAATCGGGTGACTTGCCATATGCTGGCCCCAGTCATCGAACGTGACTCCCCACGGGTTGGTGCTGTGGTAAGTTCCAAAACTTGTTAAACGATGGGTCTGAGGATCAAATCGAAACCATCCGCTGTTCTGCTGGCGCACGGGGCCATAAGGCGTCTCCACCTGTGAGTGATGAAAGATGGACTCACGGAAAATTAAATCTCCGTCGGGAGTCCAAATGAAGTCGTGTAACGCGTGATGGGAATCCTCCGTGCCGAAACCCGATAACAATATCTTTCGCTCATCCGCTTTCCCATCGCCATCGGTATCCTTAAGGAAAGTTAGTTGCGGACTCTCCGAGACGTAAACACCGCCATCACCAAATTCGAAGGATAGAGGAATATCTAGATTGTCAGCAAACACAGTCGATTTGTCCGCTTTTCCATCCCCGTCAACGTCTTCGAGAATGACCAGTTTATCGTTTGGTTCATTTCCTGGATAAACGTGGGGGTAGGTTGTTGAGCAGCTCACCCACAATCGCCCACGACTATCCCAACGCATTTGAATTGGCGCCGCGATATCAGGGAACTCCTCTTCGCTGGCAAATAGATTTAGTTCAAACCGAGGATCAACCTTGAAAGCCTTCCGTTCGTCTGCGGCGGACATCCACCGATTCGCTCCTCGACTAGTTTTTGTTTTTGGGAGGGGGGGAATGTTCGAGTCGTCTATCGCAGGAGCGACTTTTTCACCGGCCGCCAAAGCCCATGCCCGACGCTCCCTGTTCTCGACCATCAAATCAAAATTTTTCATAGCCGGTAGGAAATCGAGATAACCGTAAGACTTATTTCGGCCGCCGGTGTAATAAAAGGTGTTGAGCGGCCGGTACCGCCGAAAATACTGTCGATTTTTGTCGATGATGACTTCTCTTAAATTTTCATTCACCGTCGTCGGAGCTTTATTGAACGCTCCACGAACCAACGAGCGACCGAAAATTTCATACCCTCGATTGTTTAGGTGCACGCCATTGGTTGTGATGTCTTCTGCACTCGAATTGCTTGCCGCGAGTGTATCTTGAAACACGTCGACAAAACCAATCTCAAGCTCAGCCGATATTTCCTTCATGGCGGCTGTGTACAGAGCTATATTTTGGTTGTTTAGATCTGCAGCATCGACCCCTTGGATATTTTCACAGGCGATCGGAGAAACCAAAATCAGTTTCGGCGACGAAGTTCCGTTGAATGCTTTTGACCGTATTCGCTTTAGGTAGTTTCTAAGTTCTTCCCGAAACGCAGAGATCCCGGCTTGGCCTCGGAAAGATTCATTGAAACCATAGCCGACAAAAATGACATCCGCTTTTTCATGTGTTAGATGTTGATCTTGGTCAGCAAAATTGCTTGGCCGCGGCTGTATCGTCGCTGTATCTGCAGACCAGCTTAAATTTCTCACAACGAGCTGATGGTTAGGAAATGACTGGTGCAGCAATGTCTCGAAATAACCATGATTTTGGCACCTCTCAAATAATGTATTTCCTACCAAAGCAATTCGACTGCGCGGTTTAATCGAAATTGGCAAACTTGTGGTGCTCGGAGAAACAGTCTTGGCACGAGGCGCTGTGTTTGCGTAAATGCCATATTTTTTGTAGTCGGGATCTTCCACAGGCACAGGATCATTCGTTGCTGTGTTTTTTGCGTCTTGCTGCCTTCCGGTCTTTGCTGTGCTTCGTTTCTTTAATTCCTGTTCATAGGAGGCCAGACCCACTACTTTAAACTCGTCACGAAGCGGTATCTTCATCCCGGCAGACCAACAAATGCCGTTTACGAATAGGCGGACAAAACGAGCGTCATTGAAGGTTTCCCAGTGACCCAGCGTCGTCCCAAATACTTTCCCGCCAAATTCGTTTTCGAATACCCAGGCAACGGGTTCTTGCATGGTTGCAGTTAACTCATGAGTTCCAAAAGCATTTCTAACTTTACCGACTTTTTTCGATTGCCCGGTTCCGTTCAACAAAACAGTCGCCGTGGGTGGCGGTGTCGCAAGGTAAAGCGTACCGGTCGCAACTCGCGGTTTTTTAAAATTTAGCCCTGACAACGCCGGATGTTTTTCACCAGCAGCATTCAAAGATACTGTGGTTTCACCGGTGAGGTGGGTTTCATATTTGACACCTAACGCTTTTAACCCAAAACCATCATTCCAATGGAAGTTCTTACTACCTTTCGGATAGGCAAACGCATGGGATGAGGTTCGGAATCCAACAATGGGTTTGCCGGATTTTAGATACCGATCGATGTATTGCAACTGAGCGTCAGGGAGAGTCAAAAACCGAACAAAGAAGATTGCAACATCTGCCGATTCCAAAGCCTCCAAGCCCTGAATTCCCTCCGGGTTTTTTTCTGGATTTCCAACGCATTTTAGGATCGTCGTCTTGAACCCTAACTTTTGTAAATGCGAGGCCAGAACCGGCATCGATCGTTCAGGACTGTAGTGGGGAGTGCCCACAACAAAAACAGCATGAGGGGGGACGTCGTCACATAAACCGACCCCCAGTCCAATCCAAGGAAAGACAAGTAAAGCGATCGCAAATCGACAATAATTCATTGGTACCCGAATTCTCTGTTGAATTTGAATTACCTAACCAAAATTGGTGGTAACACAATCTGTACTTAGCTTTTGATGCAGGCAGCAAGTCGCAGTAATCACAAAACAGGTTAACTTTGCCAAGTGATAAACGCTCGCACCCAAGCCCATTCTATAAAATTCATCAGGCTAAATGTCTGTGAAATTACGGTTTTTGTGATGAAGTTAAAAATGATTCTTCATCCGTATTTCAACGAGAAACAGTTAAAATACGATCTTGAGGAGCGTTAAATGAATTTGCAATTCGCTAATTTATTAAAACCTACCCACGCATCGCCCGCCAACGATTGGTCAGGTGAATTGATAGCCCAATGTTTTTGAGCAGCACTAATGAGATTAGATGGATTTCAAATCTGGAACTTCAAAACCGGGACGATTTTGATCCTTAAGAAGTGCATTCGCCTCTTTTGCATGGTCTCCGATGTGCCGCTCAGTCTTCGAGTCGAAAGTCAACCAAGGCCCAACCGTATACTCAGCTTTATCCTTAGGAATCCCAACCCCACCCTGCATAATCTCATGCAATTTTAAGAAATGTTCAGCTGCATCTTTGTTGTCTCCAAATGACACAGCTTTTTCATTGAAGGGAACTTGTTTGCCAAGTCGGTAAGAATTGTTAATGAGATGGCCCATTACACACCCGTAATGAGCATCCAGAGCATTGCCGTTTGCCATATTCGGATCCGCCGCCCGTACAGCAGCAATGAAGCTCCCCCAATTGCCACCAGGTGTTACCTTGCCGGGCTTGACCACAAGGTCTTCCGCTTTTTTTCCCGGTCGCCGAATTTTATATTTATTTTCGCCTGTGATTACACTGCCATCCTCAAGGTAATATTCATTGAAGACTTGGTGTTTGTAGCCCTTGTAATTGACGTTTCGAACATTAAACAGAACGTACTGACCATTTGGATATTCAGCGATCCCAAACATCGTGTTGGGCGTCTCGCCTTGATCCTTCCATTGGAACCTACCACCGATAGCCATTACTCGAACAGGGTGAGATTGGTCGCTGTCAATTGCCCAACGAGCGACATCCAATTGATGAGTCCCTTGATTGTTTAGGTCACCGTTGCCTGTTTTCCAAAACCAATGCCAGTTGTAATGAACGTAATTTTGATGGTACTCATCAATGGCAGCTGGGCCTTTCCAAAGATCCCAATTGAGATTTTGAGGCGCCGAAGTCGCCTGTTTAATTCCAATACCACCACGTGGCTTACAACAGTAACCGTAGGCAATTTTCAATCGGGGCAAATCACCTGATTCTAGAGCTTCATGTAAACCTGCAATTCCAGCCGAACTTCTTCGCTGGGTACCGTGTTGAATAACAACGTTATATTTTTTTTGAGCTTCGACGACAATTCTTCCTTCAGCAATGTCGTGGCTCATCGGTTTCTCAACGTATACGTGCTTGCCCGCCTGAGCAGCCCAAATCGTCATCAAAGAGTGCCAGTGGTTGGGGGTGGCAATCGAGATGCCATCGAGGTTTTTATCTTCCAGGGCGACACGAACATCGGCATAGCCTTTCGCCCCTTTTTGCTTCTCGAGCTTTTTCCCCAAAACGTTTTGGTCAGGATCGATGAGAGAGACCACCTCAACGTTCTTTTGCCCATTCCAGCCTCCAATGTGTGCTCCACCTCGACCATTAAGCCCTGCCACCGCCATTCTCACTCGGTCGTTGGCTCCAATGATATTTCCAGATGCTTTCGTACCTGATATTAAAAAACTGCTTCCTGCTGCAAGGACACCACCTGTTTTGATAAAGTCACGCCGAGATGAACGTACTGTGCTTTTCCGAGGAGATTTCATTTGAGTTGGTTCCAAACTGTCTTCTAAATTTAAGTAAAGTGGCAAACCCACTGGCACCAGTTTAATGCAAAACAAACCAAGCGTGGTTAATTTGCCGATAAATCTTGTCAACCTAGGAAAACAAAATTTCGCGGTTTACATGCCTATTGTTCCCACGCAATGAATTATTTGCTGGTAGTCAATCACGAAAGACGAGACACTTACGATTACAAGTTCCCTTCTTTAAAAAAGCTTATGCACCTGCTGCTTATTGTTTTGCAGATTCATAATCTGCAATTTCTGGACCGAGCATCTCGAGAAACTCTGCCAGTTGCGGCTCGTATCGCTTCCATTTTTTTGTCGAAGTCGTATAGATTGGTCTTCTGACTTGGACGGCACTCGCAGTACTGACAGGCGTATCACTGTTGTGGAACTCAAGCACACTACTTTCCCAGTCCAACCCCAAGTGTTTAACAACCGGTTTGATAATCGCCTCGGGTGCTTCCGTTAGGCTCTCATAACAAACGTCAAATACGGAATCTGGAGCAACCGAACGCCAATGATTCATTAACCTTGCATAATTGCGATAGATAGTCGTAAGGTACCCAAACCTAGAAGTGATGAACTGCAGATTCTCAGCGGCGAAAGACTGAAAGTAGCAAGACAAACAAACGTCTCTTGGGTCACGAATACAATTGATTATTCTCGCATTGGGGAACAGCATCGTAATGAACCCAATATGGAAATAGTTTGCAGGCATCTTGTCGATAAAACGCATCGCAAAATCGGCGCCACCACCCTCACCCAAATCATCAAAACTGGTATAACGCGTCAGTTGATCGATGTACCCTTGCGCGCCGGCTCGAATCCAAAAATCATCAAGCGTTTTAAACATTTCCCGCAAACGAACCTGACTAGCATCACCAAATCTTGACTTAATTAAATCATCAAGGGAATCTAGTTCTCCAACAGCTTCGACAGCAGAATGACGGGAGAGCATTTGCTGAACCAGTGTGGTGCCACTTCGCGGCATTCCGACGATAAAGACTGGTGCTGCGCTCGGGTTGCCATTTTTTGCGAACCTCTCGATGGTCTCTGGGGTGAAGAACTCAATCAAATCGTCGATGACGCTTTGACGCTGACCTTCCTTGAATAACTGCCCTTTCCCCTCTCCCAGGGCATGCGTCGCTCCAGCAGCGCGGGTGTAGTGCTCAAAAGCTCCCGCAAACTCTTGCTCCTTTTCCAAGTGTACGGCCATCGCGACATTGAGTAGATTCGACGACGTTAGGTTTGGATTTGGCAATTCCAGAAGGTTGCGCAAAGAGTCTAATTGCGTTTCGGTGAACTGATACTCTCCAAGATTTACAAATTGCGACAGTTGAAAATAGGCTTGGGGATTGTCATCATCAATTGCTAATGCTTTTTGAATATCCTCGATTGCACCTAAGAAATCGCCCTGAAACTGTTTGATCCTGGCCGTTTCAGCAAGCACCTTTACCTCCGAAAATCCAGCCTTAGATGATGCATAAAAGCTAAGTAGTGCATCACTGTTTTTGTTTTGTTTCCCCAACGCAATTCCCCTTTGAAAAAAAGCGGGGGCAAACTCAGGTGAAATTTCGATGGCCTTATCGGCTGATACTAATGCCGACTCCTGTTCTCCCATCGAATTGAAGATCGAAGCGAGGTTGGAGAAATATTCTGGATTGGTGGGATCGATTTCGATGGCATATTTAATTTGCTGCAATGCGTCATCGGCGTTGCCCATTTGGTGCGCAATCAGACCTGCAAAATGCCAGGCATCCGAATGACGTGAGTTCTCTTTCAATACGGCAGCATAACCAATCGCGGCGGCTGTCAAATCACCCGCTTGGTGCTTCTGCACGGCTTCCTCAAACAGCAATTCAATCTTGGACATTTTTTGCATTCATTTAATTCGTAGGATCCTTTATGAAATCGGCAATAATTACACTTGAGAGGTGCGGTTTTTTTGCAAATATCTACATTCCAATAAAAAAACAACTCCGAAAGTCTGGATCTAATTTTAAATATGCAGTCTTCATCGCAGTTCGAAATTTTAGTTTAACGAATCGCAGCAGATGTTTGCTCCCTTTTCAGCAAAAAGAATTTTTAACGGCGCATATCCATTGAATGATTATTCGGGCAGATTCGGATCGCTTGGGAACCAATTCACCAATGCAATTTTTATTGTGGTGAGGCTTGATCAGCCCCTGCACCAACGTTTCTTCGATTTTTGCGTGTAATATTTCTGCTAGTTCCACCGAAACAAACAGCACATTGCCAGCGCCAGTCTTGGGCCGGACCTCGCTATGCTTTTGAAATACACTTGAAAGCGATGCAAGCGTGTTTAACTCAGTATAAGATGACGTTCCAATTCGCTATACTGTTGACTCGGTTGCTGAACTCTCCCATTGACCAAGTTCGTTACGCACTACGGTTGAAAGATTTCAACGATGAAAAACTCCAATAAGCCTGATGATAAGGAGGTTCTTAATCCATACGCAGTCGCAAGCGATTTCGACGCAAAGGTGGAAGAGAAGAAGGTTCCACCTAAAAATGTTAATATCATCGTAAAATTGTTCGCTTGGTTTTGTTTGATTTTAAGTTCTATTTTGTTAGCAGCGATAGCCTTTTTCGTCGCTTGTTCTGGAGTTTTAATTGTTTTCGAAGGCCGTGGAGTTGGCAGTCAATTATTGCTGCCTATTTGCTGTGGAGCGGGACTGCTTTCTATGTTTGCAGCTCTTTTGGTTGGTGGAAAAGGTTTAATTGCATGGTTTACACCCAAGCAATAGATAATCAATTATTGTTTCCCTCAGTCGTCCAATTGTAACTTTGAGTGATACGAATGCATCAATACCGTGAACACAACTTCCTTGGCACGACCAAAAGTCTGTGCCCTCAATGTTTAGCGGTGGTTGATGCTAAAATAATCACGAAAGGAAACCGCGTTTATTTTCGGAAGTTTTGCGCTGACCATGGAGTTCGGGAGGACTTTGTATGTAGCGACGCCAGTCTTTTTGATCGAAATGAATTTACTTTACCCGGTAAACAACCAACCAAGTTTGGAATAGCGCCAAAGCTTGGTTGCCCCTATGACTGTGGCGTCTGTAGCGAACATGAGCAACACAGTTGCATCGGTCTGCTGGAGATCACTTCCCATTGCAACCTTGAATGCCCCATCTGTTTCGCCGCCAGCGGTCCTGGAGGAACCCACTTAACTGTGGAAGAATGCAAACGCGCCATCGACCGTCTCGTTGAGGTTGAGACCCAACCTGAGATTTTACAACTCTCAGGCGGTGAGCCAACGATTCATCCTGAGTTCGAGACAATTTTTCAATATGCGTGCGATCAGCCGATCGATATCGTCATGATCAACACAAATGGGTTGCGAATAGCCAAGGACCCAAAGTTTGCCGAATTCCTTGCATCTTATCGAACGCGATGCGAAGTTTATTTCCAGTTTGATTCGTTCGAAGACGTGCAAACGGAAGCCCTGCGTGGCGTTTCACTCGTCGAAACAAAACTTAAGGCTATCGATCGGCTTGGGGAATTGGGGATCCGAACGACGCTTGTTTGTACGTTGCAAGCAGGAATTAACGATCACGAAATGGGGGCGATCACAGAGTTTGCAGTTCAGCGACCTTGGATCACTGGCGTAAGTTTCCAGCCAACGACTTACACAGGCCGGTATTTTCTTCCCGATGAACTTGAGCAACGCATTACGTTTCCTGACATTCTTCACGGCCTCGAAGCCCAAACGAACGGCAGGTGGCGTGCTTCTGATTTCTCGCCACTGCCCTGCGCGCACCCCAACGGACACACGCTTGCGTATACCTATCGACGGTTTGCTCCGGATTTAGAATTTACCCCGCTAGCTCGATTCATTGACATTGAGCGACATATTGATTTATTATCCGGCCGAATAACGTTTGACCGACCGAGAGCCAAGGAATTAATTTCGACCGTTCTAGAGGCCTTCGGATGTGGACTGGGCAATGCCGATCCACAGCAAATAGATAGTGCGTTAGGTTTGTTTGCCCAGCACTTGCAGGCGAATAATTCTGATTCTGAAACGGATCTTTCCGCAGGCAACACCGTTTCTCTAGCGAAGGATTTTTTAAACAGTGCGCTTAAGTTGGAATTGGAGCCCGAACACATGCTCCGAATCACGACGACTTCTTTTATGGACGCCTATAACTTTGACATTCGGCAATTGATGAAATCTTGCGTTCACCACATATTGCCATCGGGCCATCTCATTCCATTTTCGGCCTACAATGTTCTTTATCGCAACGGACATGTTGCTCTTCCTGAACTAACACAGACGCAGGACAATGCCTTAGTTCAAATCGACTGACAGGTTTGTTAATGATTTCGGAAGTGTTTTGAATTTCGTAACTGTCTTTGCTTCTTAATTGTCGAGACCTTTTCTGCAACAGTAAATCCAAACGATGTACTATCCACTATTCACTTTACTTGGTTGCATTGCGGGTGCTATCGCGTCCAGATACACCTCAAAATATACCGCCGATCGAATCAAGCTTTCGGCCCCTGATAAAGTATTTATTTTGCTGTCAGGATTTTGTTCAGCGATCATATTTGCGAAATTACCGTTCGTGCTTTTGTCTCAAGATTTGCTTCACAATGCGGGCTCCATATTA
>JAQXDZ010000010.1 GCA_029251085.1 Mariniblastus sp. | reverse complement strand
AAGTACGAAGACCTGCCGGCACTGAACAACATTCCAACCATGCAGCGATATTTCAAAGACAATGGATATTACACGCTTTCAGGTGGCAAAGTCTTGCACCACGGATTTAGTGGGCGTTTAGCTGGGGACATCGATCGTTCTCTTGGCAGAAGGAAAGGTCCTAATTCTCCAAAACCGCTCAACCGGCCTGCCGACTGGAGTCGAGCCTGGGATTGGGGTGAGTATCCAGAGGATGACGCCGAGATGGCGGATTTTCAATTGGCAAAGAATGCTGCGGCAGCATTAAAAGAGACATTTGACAAACCATTTTTTATGTCAGTCGGTTTCTTTCGCCCTCATGTGCCACTTTACGCTCCACCCAAATGGTTTGAACTCTACGATCCGGGCCGGTTAGCATTGCCAAATAATCCAAAGTCTGATCTCGACGACTTGCCAAATAACTTTCTGGGCATCAACGACTATGCGGTAGCACCGACTCACGCTGAAGTAGTTGAGCATGGTAAACAGCGAAGCCTGACTCAGGCCTATTTAGCAACCGTTAGTTTTGCGGACCACTGCGTGGGCATCGTTTTGGACGCGCTTGAATCCAGTCCGCATGCTGAAAATACGGTGGTTGTGTTGTGGAGTGATCACGGTTTTCATCTCGGCGAAAAACAACACTGGGCCAAGCGTACGCTCTGGGAAGAATCGACGCGGGTTCCTTTGCTAATCTCAGGGCCGGGAATCAAGCCGGGTGAGCCATGCCAACAACCTGCCAGTTTGCTCGATATTTATCCGACGTTAATCGATTTGTGCGAGTTGCCGAAGAACCAATGCCTTGAAGGGCTTTCTCTTGTCCCGCAGCTCCTCGATTCGGAATCAGAAAGAGATCGACCAGCAATCACATCTTCGTACTACGGGAATCACTCCATACGTAGTAAGGATTGGCGGTTAATTGTCTATGAAGACGGAGCAAAAGAATTATACGATCACCGTAATGACCCAGACGAATTTCATAATCTCGCAGACAATCCCCAATACACAGTGATTCAAGATCGGTTGCTTAAGTGGTTGCCAGCAAGGGCGATACCCGAATTCAAAACCAAATCAGAACGGTCTCGAAAGAGAGCGAAGTGAGCCCTAAGCTAAAATAGATGCAAAGATGGTTCTTGAGGTGATAGATTGGATCAGAGAAATTGTGTGTATGAAAAAAATAAACCAACAGGTTGTTTTCGTCGCGGTTTGTACCGCGGCCTTGATCACGATTTCGACGAAGGTGAATGCGGCATGTCAGGGCGTCGTATCTGCCAATTCAAACCAGGTGGAGGCGGAAAAGCTGTTGGCCGCCTACTGTTTTGATTGCCACGGCGAGGGAGGAGAAGGCGGTCTTAATCTTGTCGGGTTGTTGGAGCAAGATAGCTTTGATGGCACGCTCTTATTTGAAAACTTGATCACTTCGAAGATGCCTCCAAGCGATATGGAGCAGCCCTCGGTTGCTGAAAAACAGGTGATATTAAAATGGCTCGCTGAACGCCAGGATGAGGTGGCTGAAATTTCATTCCGCCGAATTAGCAGACATGAGTTTGTTCATAGCGTAAATGATCTGCTGGGAACAAATCTCGACTTGGCGAGTGAAATTCCTGAAGATCGTGGTACAAACGATTTTGATTCTGATCGGCGAATTCAGCTAAGCAAGGAACAGATCGCATCCTATTTTATGGTTGCAGATAAGATGGTTGAGCACGCCTTTCCGGTTGATGGTTTTCCGCAAGAACAAATTTGGATAACCAACAAACTGAAAGATAGTCATGAGACATACAATATCTATGTCCGCGACTACAAGGACGGCACTCTGTTATCGTGGACCCGTGCAAATAATGGCAACAGTTATTCATTTTTCTACGATAACTTTGAGCCGCCGGCAGCCGGGTGGTATGACCTAACCTTTGATGCCATGAAGGTTGGTGAATTCGAGGGTGATGTCAGTGTCCAAGTTCACGCGGGTAAATATTACTACGCGGATGATCGCCCGCAACCTCAGAGATTGCTCGATGTTATTTCGCTTGGCAATCGGCAATTAGAATCTCACTCCGTCCGTGTTTTCCTGAATCCAGGAGAGAACGTGTCGGTGCATTGTTACTCAAAGCATACGTACCGCAATAAAAATCCCAATCAGGGTGCGTACATTAAGCAATTGAAAGTACGAGGGCCTATTCAAAATCAATGGCCGCCAAAATCGTATCCAACTGTATTTGGCGAACTGCCTCTCAAAAGTTCACCCAAGCCCGCTCAAAATAGAGAGCTTGAACCAACCGTTGTTTCGGGGTTTCAATCCAATTTGCAGAAGATTGGTGGAAAGTTAACGGTTAGCAGTTTCCAGCAGGGAATGGGAAAAGAGAGAATGCAGGACGGTTCTAACCGAACGTTCTGGCACACTCGATTCGAACCCTCGATCGCCGATTCGCCCCATTTTGTAATTCTGGAGAACCCACGGCAGATCGAAATAGAGGGACTGTCTTACGCGACGTGGTCGGGAGGCAATGGTAATGGGCAAGTTCAAAAGTTTTCAGTCTTTGTCTCAGATGACGGCAAAACATGGGGCGGTCCAGTTGTCGAAGGTGATCTTGAAATTCGATTGGCAAATGAGCAACCGATTCATTTCGCCAAAGCGACAACAAAACGATTCATCAAGTTTTTAATTACAGATTCTTTTAGTTTGGATGGAAGGTCTCTGGCGTCGATTGGTAAGCTCGATGTTGTGGTAGGTTTGAAGGTAGACCATCCAAAAAATAGAGTCATAGTTGACTCGAATTCCTCAGACGATTTAAAACGAGTTATTCGCCGATTTTCTGAGCGTGCCTTTTCGTCCAATTTGAGTGATTACGAACTGGAATCTTATTTCGGCCTTGGGCTATGGCCGTTGGCGGAGAATCAAGAGTTTTCTCAAGCGGCTAAAGTGGCGTTGAAAGCCATGGTTTTGTCGCCCCGTTTTGTGATGGGACCGGGTAAGCACTCCAGTTTGTCGCATTCCAAAATTGCTACACTCGCGCGGATTCTCTGGTTGTCGGTTCCGGATGACGAACTCATTGGCCTAGCGAACTTAGGCTCAATGAGCGACGAGGTAATTGCTGCTCAAATTGACCGCATGCTTAATGATAAAAGAAGTGACCGAATGATTGAGTCGTTTTGCGAGCAATGGCTGAATTTGAGGTCGTGGCGAACGATTGCCCCTTCTCTAAAACTCTATCCGGAGTATGACGATCTTTTAAATTATTACCTGCCCATGGAAACGACTGCCTATCTGCGTTATTTAATTCAGGAAGACTTGCCGGTGGGTAACTTGATCGATTCAAATTTTTCAATTTTAAATCAGCGTTTGGCTGAGCACTACGGAATCGAGGGTGTTGTTGGGCAGCAGATGCGTAAGGTCTCATTTTCATCCGAAGTTCCACGCGGTGGGTTGTTGACGATGGGAAGCGTATTGAAGGTGACTACCGATGGGTTTGATACTTCGCCGATTTTGCGAGGCGCGTGGATCTCAAAAAACATTGTAGGTACACCACTGTCGCCACCACCTGAAGAGGTGAAGGCGATTGAGCCCGAGCATGGCAAAACTGCTGCTACGCTCAGGGAGCAGATAGAACGACACAAAAGTAGCCCCGCGTGTTACGCCTGTCATAAGAGTATCGATCCATACGGTTTCGCGCTTGAGAATTTTGATGCCACGGGTGGGTGGCGAACGGAATACCGAGTTGAGAAACCGCATCGCGGAACGTTCCAATTCCGTCTGAATGGATACTACGATCTTGCCCAAGAGGTAGACGCTTCAGGGGAAATTGGAAATCAGGAGTTTGGAAATGTTTTTGGTCTGAAACAGGTTTTGTTGTCGGACCATAAAAAAGTGGCATACAATTTCGCGAAAAAAGTATTTGAGTTTGCCAATGGCTACAAGCCAACGCTTAGGCAGCGAATGGATCTGTATAATTTAATTGAAAACGATCCGGATGACTGTCGAGTCCGCGGCTTGATCAAAAAGGTGGTGGTGTACTCGCTTGCGGGAGAAGAAAAATGAACCATACAAGTCGACGAGACTTTCTGAAGTTTGGTGCAGCTCTGCCGTTAGCTCTCCATTCGCTTGATCTCCGCAAAGACATGCCAAAGCGAGCAACGCCACCAAGACGCGTCATGTTCATCTGCAATTCACTCGGTTTCTATAGCCCTGATTTCTTCCCTCGTGTTAGAGGTGATTTGTCGAGTTCGAAGTATCTCGCTGAGATGAAAACTAAAGACAAATTAACTGTTTTTCAAAACCTCTTTCATCCGGGCATGGAGACCAGTAATCACGATTCGGAAAAATCATTTTTGACGGGAGTCGCTAAACCTGAGGCTCCAAGTTTCAGCAATTCTGTTTCCGTAGATCAAGTCCTTGCACAACAGATAGGAAACGAGACACGGTTGCCATTTCTTCCCCTTAGCATTTACGATCGAGGTTGGGGATGTTCGTGGAATAACAGAGGAGTTGCGATTCCTCCCATGCATGACGAGACGAAGGTCTTCGATAAGCTTTTTGGGAAAGAAGATTTAGTGGCCAAGCGCGAGCAAATTGCCAATGATCAACTGGTGGTGAAATGTCTCTGTCGCGATATTAAAACGCTGGAGAAGTCGGGTGGTGATGCTGCTAAGATTGATTCTTATCGAGTCGTAATCGCTGAGCTTGAAAAACAGCTTGAGCACGACGCGTTCTGGTTGGATGCACAAAAACCAGACGTGGCGAATACCCTGAGTACCGATGTCGAGTATGCTTTTTCGGCCAAGATAAAGAATATGCTTGAGCTCTCGAAGCTCGCCTTTCAAACAGATTCCACACGTGTAATTACCTTTTCAATGGATTGGATCTACGGCGCGATCAAAGTTCCCGGTGCGACCGGCGGTTGGCACACGCTCTCACATCACGGGGGGAAAAAGGATGCTCTCGAAAAATTAATTCGAATTGAGAGCGACATCATCCAGCATGTAAATAAGTTTCTGGCAGACTTGGATGGAATCAAAGAGGGTGATGGAACGCTGCTAGATCACACGACGGTAGTGTTGGGCAGTAATTTCGGTGATGCGTCCAATCACACCTGTAATAACCTCCCTACGATTGTGGCCGGTGGCGGATTCAATCATCAAGCACACTCGGTGTTGGATCGCCCAACGCCTTTGTGTAATTTGTGGCTGGAATTACTTAACGAACATAACGTGGACGTAGGTCGATTTGGCAGCGGTGATCAGAATTTAAATCTTCTTGCTACTTAACGGTTTTGCCGTTGGCTTCGTCCCAAGTTGGCCCCGCGTTATCGATTGTCTAAGTCAAATTCAGTCAAAACCGCGGCGTGGTCGGACGGGAATTCGGGGAAACTTCTTTTCGATTGCGAAGAATGATGCGAGATGACTTTCGAGTTGTTGGTCCTTAACCGTGAGCCAGTGGAATAGATGAAATCGATTCTTGTGTAAGGATCTCGATACTCAGGTTCAGGGTTCTCTTGGACGGGAACAAACCCTTTGTCTGAAATGTAGGTGTAATCAGGGCCGACTGTGGTCCAGGTGTGTCCCAGCGTAGTGGTAAGAATATCTGAATTCGCATCGCGAAATGTATCGGTGAATCCAAGCTTGTGCATTGCCTTGGAAGCTTTGATTGGCAGGATTCGCGATTGGTTGAGCTTACTGTCTCGGGTCGCTGCCGTGTAATCAAGGTGCGAAACGCAGTTGAAATCGCCGGCAACAATGACGGGGACTTCTCGTGAGTTGGCAAGATGCTTTTGAACGTCGTCGTGGTCGAGAAATTTTTGGAGCATTTCAAATCGAATGTTATCGCCATCGCAAAAATCTTGATCCGAGATATTTTTGTCTTTGATCTCGACAATATGGCGGCCGCCACTGGTCAGCCAAATGTCGTAGACCCTGATTTTTTGTCCGCTCGGTAGCGTGGCGGTTGCAGCAATAAAAGAAAAGGAAGAAAGGCCTTTAAGCGGCTCAATATCAGAAAGTGGATAGCGACTGAAGATGCAAAGATTTGCATCTGCCGAAGGGGAGTAATGGAAAAATCCAAGCGACTTGGCGATTTCAGCGGCCGACCCGTAGGTCTCGATCATGGCAATGATGTCCGCTTGGCTGGCCTGAATTATCTCGATCGTTCGCTCGCGAGCTGTTTTGTCCTTAAGCGTGTAACGCGGATCTTGATTGAGCCGTCCCCAAATGTTCCAAGTCATCACTTTTAGCTTCGCGATTTTTGTGAATTCAGGAGTGTCGATTTCCTGAGGCCACGTAGTGATTTTTTGACCTGTTGTGGAAGGAGCGATTTTCCTTTCGCGAATTGCTGGAACGACTATCGATTCAGGTGCCGCGTTGTCGCGTTCGAAGAAGTTGATAGTTGTGGGAGAGTCGCCCGGTTTCCAGTGAGATGACTTTCCTTCCACGTGGATAATCGAGTTGGCAAGATCGATGGTAAGCGTGGTGTACAACGGATCTTGGTAGTACGCCATCCGTTTTTTTCCGCCAACCCAGTAATAGGATGCAGAATTAATATGCAAATAGGTAACGCCATCGACCTGAAGTAACGAATCAACGTGGGCGTGTCCGTTGATGCAGAGAAGGATTTTGCTTTTATATTTTGCCAGTAACTGCTGAATTTCAGTAGCGTTGTTGATCGCAGATTGACCTGCGAGCGGTTGGTGGCTGAGGATTAGGACTGGCCGGTCAGTTTGTTCGAGTTGTTGAGCCAGCCATGCCTGTTGCTGTACGCCGATGTACGAATGGTAGCCGCCTGTATAGGTGGGCGAGTTTTTTTCATTACCATCGAGAACAAGAATTCGAATTTCCCCGATGTCGCGTTGATAATACGCCGACTCGATCCCCCACGCTTGAAAGCAATCTTCCCGTCCCAGTCCAAAGTCAAATTCATGATTTCCAATGACATGGATGGTGTTCTCGTGGGCTCCATTGAATTTATCACTGAAGCGTTGATGTTTCTGGTTGGGATAGGCAAAGTCTCCGAGTTGAACTAGTGCATCAACCTTTTGTTTTGCCATTGAGTTTAAGAATTTATCGAGTCGAGACTCCGCATCAGTAGCTAACCCGCCATGCAAATCAGTGATCACACCTAAGCGAATTGGCTTACCGAGTGTTGGATCGAACGCGCTTAGTTTTGAAGGCAGAGCAATTGCGGCGCAGGAGGTTCCAAATATTTTTAGCGCGGTTCTTCGAGTTTGGTTCTGCATCGTTCCGTCCGAACAAGTGAATAGCCAAAATTTCAATCTTCATTCGAATCGTACCATGCTAGTACAGTATCGGCTAATTTTCGCTTAGCGGGCACATTCGAGAGAAGGTTCAGTACTCAAACGGCACACAAAATTCATTGGGTTACATGACGGAATTCTAGCCGCTGGAGCCCTTTTTGGATGTGTGCGTTTTGATGAAGGAGCCGCCAGATTAGCTGAGTGGAATGGTTTTCAAACATCAGCAGCACAAGCCCTTTGTCGATGCCGAGATAGCTCTTGCCAATCCACGGCTGACCGTCCTTGGCTTTCGTCTCATAGCTGTAGGCGTCGTAGAGTCCGTAATTCCCGACTAGGCCCGGGATTTGATACATGCGCTCCAGCGCTGCTACTGACTCCTTGGGGGTAAAAGGGAGAAATGAAAGAGCTCCATAGGGTGCCACTGTGCCGTCCTCGAGAAGCTGGTAACCCGGGCCGATTGGGTGCGATCCATAGGCACCGCTGTAGCCGGTGGTTGGGCTGATGCAGGCCGACATGCCCCACGAATTTGGTCCGAGCCCTTTAATACGATCAGCGTTATCGATGGCGTATTGGCGGGCTGCCACCGCTGCGTGACGGGAGTTCTCAAACCAATTGCGGTTCAGCCGGTCACGGAGGTTGCGGAAGTCAATGAATGCGTGTGTCCATTGGTAGGTGAATGCCGCACCAGTGGTGCACATGATAAACTCCTCGCCTTTGTAGCGACCGGGAAAAGTTTGCATGGCATAGTAAGGTTCAGCCGCCGTGGAAAAATTGGGATTCGGCGCGCCCGCCGCCAGGATGTAGAGGAAAAGGTGTTCGCTGTAGGCTGCCCATCCTCCAAACAAACCGTCTGGCGTGATGTTAGCGGGTGGATTTGCAGGAAGATCCTCCGGAAAGCAGGCGATGTAGGGATGGTTTGTCTCAGGATTCGTGAACCACCGCCAGTTCATCTCAGCGTAAAGCGATTCCGCCAGACGTTTGATCTCTCCGCCAAAATACTCTCCGGCAGCGAGAGCACCGAGAATCATGGTGGCGCCGGACGCGTTACTCAGCGAAACCTCTGCGGAATCGTTCCAAGCCCGCTTCCCCGTTGCCGGATCGATGAGGTGATACCAGAAGCCCTTGATACGGTGAAAATGTTTAAGCGACATCAAGGTGATCAGGATGCGTTGCTCGCCCTCTTCGCGGGTGATCCAGCCTCGCTCGACGCCAATCACGATGGCCGCAAAATAGAACCCCTGGGACTCGATGGCGATCGGTGGTTTTTTGTAAATATCCTCCATGCCGACGTAGTCGCCGATGGTAAAGCCGTAGGCGGGGCTGGCTGGGTCTGACATCCATTCATTCCAGAAGAAATCGAAGCACCCACGAAGTTCCCGCTCCATGAGCGGGGTGAGAGGCGTAGGCGTCGATAACACCGGGAACGCCGACGTCGATACGGACTGGGCTTCCGCCCGAGTCGGCATGATTAAGCAGATCGTGAAAAGGCAAAGTAGTAATTTCATTGTTTCATCAAACTCGTATTGGGGTAAGGTCAACGCTCGCGATGCACACTCTAGCGACTACATTTATGATCGATATCAGCAGTTCGTTGACCAACAGCACCAGATTTGATCGCAGTTTTAGTTTCAGATTAGTCTTGCAACGGATGCCACCGAAGCCATTAAAGGCAAGGCAGTACTTAGTAAGGATTGGTTGGGTATTGGGATTGCATCGTTGGTCAAGGTTGCCAAAGCGAAAGGCTAAACACCTGCTAGACAGGATAAGGCCAGAAATTGTTTTTAGCATCAATCAACGGAAAGGTAATCAAGTGAAATAACGTTGTAGACCGATATTTTTCATTTAAAATTGGTTTCTAGGTGAAGGCCGCAGTCGCCGATGCAATGGCTGCCTCGGCAACAGCATGATCGTCTTCGACACTGGAACCTGACACACCAACCGCACCGATTACTTTGCCATTCTTATTGACCAGTGGTAATCCACCGGGAAAAGAGATCAAGCCTCCATTGGAATGCTCAATATTGAACAGCGCCCCGCCCGGCTGTGACAGTGAGCCTATTTCACCAGTAGCCATATCAAATTGGCGAGCCGTTCGAGCCTTTTTGCAAGCAATGTCGATGCTGCCCAGCCAAGCTCCATCCATGCGATGGAATGCTTTCAGGTTGGCTCCAGCATCGACAACTGCGATGTTCATCTTCACACCGATTTCAAAGGACTTCTTGGTCGCAGCCGCTAAAAGTTTGTTGGCTGTTTGAGCGTCTACATCATTCATTTCGTGTTGTTCTCTTTGTGCGATCTACTTAACGTGATGCGATATCTTCTCTTAAATGGAACGGCGACAACGCCATCTCAGCTTTAAGATTATTCCTTCGCACCACTCGAGGGTCTTGTAGAAAGCTCGCAAAATATTGTACATTTGCCGCATGGCAAAAAAAACAAAACCAGTGACGTTGACACCGTGTCAAGCGATCCAGTGGCAAGATAAGTTTTTCAAACGCCTAGCACGTCCACATACGCTACTTGATCTGTTCGACACAATCCCCGGCGTATATATGTACGTCAAAGACGTTGAGAGTCGGTTTGTGCAAGCGAACCGTGTCGTTTGTGACGTTATCGGAGTCACGCATTCGAGTGATTTAATTGGCCGAACTGACTTCGACTTTTTTCCACCCGCAATCGCTGCGCAGTATGTGGCGGAAGACCAGCGAGTGATTACATCTGGCGAATCGCTATCGGATCAAGTCTGGATAGTGCCTGGGAAAAATGGTGTTCCGCGAGTTTATCTCTGCAGTAAGATTCCTTTACATGATCGCAAAGACAAAGTGGTGGGGATTGCCGGACTGAAGCGGCCT
This sequence comes from Mariniblastus sp., assembly GCA_029251085.1. Classification (GTDB taxonomy): domain Bacteria; phylum Planctomycetota; class Planctomycetia; order Pirellulales; family Pirellulaceae; genus Mariniblastus. The sequence goes on along the minus strand of JAQXDZ010000010.1, from coordinate 2,621 downwards.
TATGAATTTTCAGCTGATGATTCAGCAGGCTACAGTCGACTCGTCAGTGCCATTAAGTTTGTGACGGAGAATTACACTAAGGATATAGAAGTCTCTGATATCGCTGAACATGTTTTCCTGTCCGTCAGCCAATTGCAGCGGGAATTTTCTAAGAGTTTCGGTATTTCACCAAGTCGCTATTTGCGGGAGGTGCGCGTCGGTGTGGTCCGGCATCTACTCGAAAGCAGCGACCTAGCGTTAAGCAATATTGCGACTGAATGTGGTTTTTATGACCAAAGTCACATGACCAGACATTTCAAATCCAGCACGGGCCTCACACCGCTAAAGTATCGCCAGCGATTTCGGGTTGCATAATGCAGGTGAAGGCATTCGCGTGAAAAAAGTGATGTTTTCGGTCAGACGGAAGCAACCCTTGCCTTTGTCGCTCCACGACAGAAAAGCGAGAGCGCCAACACGATGCGAGGGTGATCGCAAAGTGTGTGAACACTGCGGATAACTAGCTACCTTCTACGACTACCCTCTGAGCTAACCCGCGGGTCGCTCTGAGTTCGCGAAGGTGAAAAAGCACCCCGAGCAGGATTCGAACCTGCGACCTATTGATTAGAAGTCAATTGCTCTATCCAGCTGAGCTATCGGGGCATTTAGTCGGTTTTTATAAGGTATTGACGCGATTTTTAGGGGCGTTATAGTAGTGTTGCTTTAGCTTACTAACACCCTCTACTAACACCTTTGAAGATTGACGATGGCAGGTAGCAGCCCACCGCCGGCAATCACCATTCGCACTGCGTGGGCACAAATGGCAACGAAGAGACATCCTAGCAAACTTACGCTTGAGTATCGAGGTGGCAAAATCCAGTTTGGGTTGCATAAGCCCACAGGCCAATATCGCAAGAAGCATAAGGGCAAGACTCTCTATCTTGGTTCTGATCCGAAGGGTGTTTTGAGTCAATGGCTAGCGAAGACCACTCAGCACGATGAGGTGCTGATAAACCCGCTTGCCCAGCAGACCACTGGAGAATTGACAGTTGAGCAGCTGTGCAATCAGGTTCTGGCTTGCAAGGAGCTGGATGTTGATAGTGGCGAGTTAACGCGAACTACATTCGATCTTTATGTTCGGTATGGCAAATGGATTGCTGATTTTTTCGGCCGAAAAACACTGGTCTGTGACTTAACCCCCGCTGACTTTGCTCGCTTTAAAGCAGATCTCGCTAAGCCAAAGGCGACTAAAAAAAATGGCAAGGTAATCAAGAAAGCGGCTGGGAGAAAGTTAAGCCTTGTTGGATTGGCGACAAAAATGCGACATGTGCGGATGTTCTTCAATTTTGCATTGGCTGAGGAGTGGATCGATAAGTTGCCTTGGGGAGCCAAGACGTTTCAGTTGCCAACCAAAAAAGCGATTAAAAAAGCAAGGTCACAAAAAAAAGACAAGACCGCTTCACGTCAAGAAATTCTTAAGTTGCTTGAGGAAGCCGATGATACCTGGAATGCAATGCTCTTGCTGGCGATTAATTCAGGGAGTGGAAATACAGATGTCGCGATGATAAAGCATAGCGATATCGAAGAAGGTGGCTGGGTTGAACAGGCTAGAAACAAGACAGGAGAGTACCGTCGCTTTAAGCTGTGGCCTGAAACGCTCGAAGCGATTTCTAAGTTGCCAAAACACGAAGATGGATTAATCTTTCATAGCAAGCAAGGATCTAAGCTTATTCCTGCTGGAACACACAATCCTATTACAAAAGGATTTTCTAATCTGGTCAGAAAAGCTGGTGTCAAAAGGGAGAATTTGTCCTTTTACAGTTTGCGCCATACTTTCCAGACTGTTGCTGATGAAAATGTGGACTTAGTTGCCACTCAAGTGATCATGGGACACAGCAGGAACTCAATCAGTGACAATTACCGCGGTAAGATTAGCGACGCTAGGCTTGAGGCCGTGACCGATCATGTACGGCGTTGGTTGTTCGATCTGGATGATGACAAGTAAACGTTGGATTGGGTCAGCCAGTTGTTGCGGTGTGTCCTCGACTATTAGGAGCGCTCGGAGGTAATTGGGACTAGCCTACCACCAATCACCTCCCCCAGAATCCTAACCACGACCCCCCGTCCCTTCGCATAGGTTCCATAAGTTAGCCCGAGATTGCGGGATACGAAAAATGGGTGTGAAACTGGGTGAGGTCAAACGCTTTGGAAATATTGCTTGGTTTCTATACCAAAAGAAACTTACCGAGCCCTCCCAAAATGGGCGGGTTTGCAACTCGAGCGCTAATGCAAGAAGATAGGGCTTATGGATCCGCCGATGACGTATGATTTAAAGAACTAATTCATCGTTATGAAAACCTAGAGTTAATTGGCTGAAAATGTCATCTGAAAAACAAAAACTCCCCAAACCCAAACGTCGCTGGTTTCAACTTCGTCTGCGAACTTTGCTTGTTCTGGTCACGCTCGCTGCCGGAGTATTCGGGTGGGTCGACTGGGAATTGGATCAGCGAAGAAGGGAGAAGGTTGCGATTGCGTGGGTGGAAGGAATGTCGGGTGATGTATATTTTTCTGGAGATGAATACAATGGTTGTAAAACAGGCTGGTGGATAACAACAAAAAATTCCTGGTTCGGACCCAGAGCAGCC
>JAQXDZ010000048.1 GCA_029251085.1 Mariniblastus sp. | reverse complement strand
TTGAATGTCCAGGTGTCATCATTCGAGTTGACACGCGTGAAGTGTTCTTCGCCGAGCGCTTCAAAACCGGGGGCTAAGCCATCCACGAACGCACGCTTGACGTCTTGTTTTTCTTGATTTATTTGCGCTCCGGCAAGAGCAACTTTACCGGAGACAGCAGCGGCGACACCGGTGCTAAGAAGTGCTCGGCGTGAGATGGGAGACGATTTCTTTTTCATGATCAATTTCAGAAGGGCAATGGTTGGTGTTGATAAATTGGGCTCGAGAAGTACTCCGATTGTAAGCTGTTTAATTCGTTCATGCCAACTTGTTTAGAAGTTCGCCTATTGGCACTTATCTCAGAGCTTGGATTTAATTTTTCGATAAATTAGCGGTCGGCGCGATTGGGAAAATTGATTAGTAGTGCGCCTATTTAATCGGATTGTATCAAGCTATTTCCGAAAGAAAAAACTATTTTGATGTCATCTCATGCTACTCCAAGATTGCTCAGTTGATAAAGTGAGATCTCACAGCTATCTATGTGCCGAAAGATTATCTTGAGGTTACTGACAACTCTAAGACGTTTGGCGAAATCTTACGATGAACTCCAACCCGATCGAAAGAAAAGTAATGCAGCCATTCAATTGTTTGGTTCTGTTCCCAATTCTGTTTTTATCAGTTTTGTTTGGCAATGTTTCGATGATTTTGGGGCAGGATCGCGAAGTGGATGACGTTGCCTGTTTCCTTGAGGATGTCAATAAAGACGCGAAAGTCCAAGACTATGCCTGGACCAAGGATCATATGCACGTCGGGGTAAGGTGGCAGCCGTTTTTTGGTCGTCCGCTGGCCAACGCGTACGACGCCAAGCGTCCGGTCATATCTGTCGTTAGTAGTTACGCTCAGTTTTGGGTGAGTTGGTCGGCGATGGAACCAACAAAAGCGTTTACCGATTACGTCAATAACCCCTCGCCATCTTTGAAGACAATTGAAAAGGCAGTCGAGGTTTGCAATCAAAAAGGAATCAAAGTCGAGTTCGTATTTTTTCATTGCCCCGCGTGGGCGTCGGAGAGCGGCAAAGCGGGTGGGTTCAAACCGAAGAAAGATTTGTTTCAGGAGTATGTCAAACGAATCGCCACTCATTTTAAAGGACGAGTCGATGCGTATCAGCTTTCCCATGAATCCAATTTGCAAGGATTAATGAATGGAGCTGATATTGATTTTATCATTAACGACATCTTGATCGCGGGGGCTCAAGCGGTTCGCACTGTTTATGAGCAAGAGCCGGCTACACCCGTCATCGTTTCAACAAACGGTATGTCGCCGTGTGAAAATTGTCCCGTGACAAAGGGTTTGTCGGGAAAAGGTGGGTTTGCGGTGGATCAGTTTTATAGTTTGATGGTTTCCAATCCAAAGTTGATGAACCTCGTCGATGCATTAAATCTAAATGTTTCCGATCAAAACGACGGTTTTGGAAACATGGATGGTAGTTACGTCCCGTCAGTTTGGGGGAATTATGATCTGGCTCGCGGTAAACTCGATGCGGCGGGATACCAAGCGAAGGCGATGCTTTCGGCGGAATCCTGGATTTCCTGGGATGACGGTTCGAGTGCAGTTGATGTCAACGGCGATGGTTTAAAAAACGAGGTGGATGCCTATGACAAAGCAGTTACCATCATCGGTCAGTGCCTCCAGCGAGGCCTCAATACCATTAATCTGCCGTGGTCGGATAACTCCAGTGGTTGGTCGATGGGACTTACCAAGCGTCGTGATTACAACGGTCGAATAGCCGAGCTTCAACCGGAGATTGTCATTGAGGCAAACGATGGTGGTGCAGGGGTCGTGACAACAAAAGTCGGTCTGCGAGGCCCTGACGATCGTTTCGAGATTGGCGAAGCCGGCGGAAATGTTTTTACCGTGGATGATTATATTAATCCACCTGATCCCAATCACTTGCATTATTACGTTTGGAAGTGGTACGCCCAGATTTCGAGCGGTCGGGATGAAGTCATTCGGCATGCAATGGCGGGTGAGACTGGGAATGATATTGCTGTGACGGGGCGAGGCTTTACTGGCAATGAGCGTTATCGAATTTCGTCTTATAACCGGTCGGAAAATCGATTCACCGTGCTCGTTTACTCCTCCGGTGCTAATGGTAAAGAAGCTGTTAAAATTAAGATTCCCGCTCAGGTTCAGGCTGGGAAATACTACAACAATGAATCGTCAGTTGGTAAATTCAAGGGAGAGGGGTTTCCTAATGGCAGTCGATATTACGCGCGCGTGATCACAAAAAATATTGACCGAAAAAATGGAGCGGATCGCGATGTCCGCTACCTTGAAACCAAAGGGGGCGTCGTTCAAAACGGAGTTCTCGAAGTCAGCATTCCAAAGTTGAATAAGTTCACAGCGGTAGAATTTGTTATGCGGAAAAAAGAGAATCCCCCTTCGGTGAATCAAAAGGCTGCGTCCGAGAAGCCTGAATCATCAAAGTAATAAGCCAATCACGATTTTTATGTGACGTTGCGCTCCGGTGCAGGAACCTGTGTCCAAGGGAAACCAAAATGAAGCTAATCCTGATTTTATTCTTTTCTTTACTTAGTGGAGTCGGTATCGCGCAAGAGCGGGATCAGCCTAATCTAATTGTCATTTTCTGCGACGATCTTGGATATGGAGATCTTGGTTGCTATGGGTCTGAAAAGAATCGAACTCCCAATGTTGACCAGCTGGCCAAGGCAGGAGTTAAGTTTACAAATTTTTATTCTTCCAGTCCTGTGTGTACGCCGTCACGCTCAAGTTTGATGACCGGCTGTTATGCTCGTCGAGTTGGGATGCATGAAGATTATACGGGGCACTGGGTCCTTATCCCGCGCAGTCGGCGAGGTTTAAACCCCGAAGAACTTACGATTGCTGAAGCATTGAAGTCGGCAGGTTATGCGACGGCCTGTATTGGTAAGTGGCATTTAGGAGATCAGCCCGAGCATTTGCCCACCGAGCACGGATTCGATTTCTATTTTGGGATTCCTTATTCCAACGATATGCAATCCAAGGGCAGGGGAGATCCCCCCCTTCCTTTGGTAGAACATCGCACCGTGATCGAAGCGCCCGCTGATCAATCGACTCTTACCAAGCGTTACACCGAAGCGGCGATTGAGTTTATTACGGAAAATAAATCGAAGCCGTTTTTCGTATATTTGCCGCACACGTTTCCGCATCTTCCTTTATTTGCCTCTCCAGATTTTCTGGGAAAAAGTGCCAACGGTCGGTACGGCGATTCCATTGAGGAAATCGATTGGTCGACAGGTCAAATCCTAGCCAGTCTTGATCGTTTGGGAATTGCCGATAACACGTTGGTGATTTTCACTTCTGACAACGGATCCAATGGTCGCAATGGAGGCTCGAATCAACCTCTATCAGGAATAAAAGGGTCGACGATGGAGGGAGGAATGCGGATCCCGATGCTGGCGAAATGGCCAGGCCGAATTAAGCCAGAAACCGTTTGCACTGAATTGGCAACCACGATGGATTTGTTACCAACTTTTTGCAAATTGGCAGGCGCAGAACTGCCCAAACAAAAAATCGATGGATTCGATATCACGAATTTAATGCTAGGCAACGAGGGCGCGGAATCAGAATATGAGTCGTTTTTATATTATCGTCGTCGGCAATTGCAGGCGATTCGCATGGGTGACTGGAAGTATCATTTGCCGTTGGAGGCGACGCATCCGAATTGGACTACCCCAAAAACTGAGCGGCCCGGACGTCCCGCAAAATTAGTCAACCTAAGAGACGATCCGGGGGAGCTGAAGGACGTTTCCAAATCGAACCCGGAAGTGGTGACGAAAATGCAGACCATTGCACGGCAAGCGATCGAGAGACTTGGTAATGATGCCAGTCGCGGTTCCGAGCAGCGATCGGCATCGACACTTGAATCGTCGTCGCCGATGGTTTTGGCCAAATAGATTTGAACGAAAAACAAGTTGGCGGAGCGCCGGGATTTTGGTCATCCAGACGCTCGCCAATCTACCGTATTACCAACTGTCAGTTCGAAAAGGAATCGCTGGTAGTCCTTCTTGGTTTCCTAAATTTCCAATCACGGTTTCCTCCCAGCCGAATCGGACGGCGGTTGGTTTGTCGACTCCCGCTGCCTCGACTACGACTGTATTGCCAACAACTTTAGCTGTGGCTTCGACGAATTTTTTATCGCCACCGGCAATCATGAATTGAGAGAGTGGTTTTCCGTCGAGTGATTTTAAACCGGAGCCCGAATAATCAAACTCGAGTATGGCCTGATTGCCCTTGGCGGACATCGTTTTATATTTTGGACCGGAGTAGACCATGTTGGAATCTCCATAGTTCTTAGCCATCGCCCAGCGAGCTAAACGTGCGCCGACGTCTCGTTTATTTCTTGGGTGAATGTCGTTCACGTTCCCGGTGATGTCGGTAATAACGACCATCCCACAGTCAGGGATTGCATCGAGGCACGCTGTTTGTGCATCCCAAAATCGGGGAAGTGATTCCGTGTTGATTCCTTTGTTTCGATTTTTAAATTTCGTGCTGTACGGGAAAGGTGCGATTTGCACAAAGTAAAACGAAAGGTCATCTTGTTGGAAAACTGATTCCCAGCCTTTGACCATGGCGATCGTGCGATCGGTGTAAATGTCTGTGTCGCCACTTACGCAGTTGGATTCGCCTTGATACCAAATGATGCCTCGGAAAGAGTACGGAGCCAATGGGTGAATCATGCCGTTGTAAATCCCGCCATTTTTTGCGTTGGCTTTGAGGGAGTCGACTTGTTCCAAACCGACCTTGGGGGTCCATGGTTCAATCTGGGTTCCACCCCAATTAGATCCAATTAAACCAATCGGCACGTCGAGTTTGGCCTGAAGATCCTTTCCGAAATAGTAACCTACTCCCGAAAATTTCTTAACAGATTCTGGTGTGCAGGCTTGCCATGTACCAGGAGCGTCCTCTTGCGGTTGTGGTTTGTTAATGTGGCCGACGACATTGTAGAGGCGTATTTGAGGGTGGTTGGCTTTTGGTATCTCGTCCTTCCCTTTTTCGGTTTGTGTCATGCTCCATTCCATATTGGACTGACCTGAACAGACCCAGACTTCACCCACTAAAAGGTCATCCAGCTTGATCGTGTTTTTGCCGGTGATGTTCATCGTTGCCGGAGTTTTGTTGGCCTTCAAAGGATCCAATGCGACTAGCCATTTGCCGCTCGCATCGGCCTTGGTTTTTTTTGTTTGTCCGGCGAAAGAAACTTCGACCTGCTCGCCCGGTTCTGCCCACCCCCAGATGTGAACAGGCTTTTCCTGCTGGAGAACCATATGGCTGCTGATGACATTAGGAAGCCGTACATCGGCAAACATGGGTGACGTTAATAATGAAATTAGTATTAACGTCGATGCAACAATATGTTTTGGAGTCATGGGGTGTCCGGTTGTTAGTTAGATTTCAAGGAAGTGAATCAAAGAAAACCTGTTATTAGAAGCAGACAATTATGAGCAGGTGGTGCCATAAAAGTCCAATCGCAAATCAAAAATGTCTGCAATTTTGAGTGATGATTTTTAACAACAAGATGCCTTGCTGAAGTAACAGCATGGCTTTCTTGTTATCGCTCTTTGATTAGCTCGACATCGGTGAAGTAGGCGCCCCCCGCATTGCCTTTGGAGTCAAACAGCCATGTTCGAAGCTGTGTCTTTCCTTGGGGGAGTTCAACTTCAAAGACCTGGCCAAGGGTTTGTGGTTTGATTTCTGATTCTCGTGTAACTCCGGCAATTTCGATTTTCCCTCGTACCGCTTTGATGGGCCTGTTAGCCTGAGCGGGCCATTGGCGGAGTGTAATCCGATAAAGCCCGGGCGTTTGGACGTCTACCATCCATGGTCCCGTAACGGAGGGCAGTTTCCCAATCTGTCCAAAATTCCAGGGAGGATTGCCTCTAGGCATGTACCAATCCTGGGAAGAAAGAACGGTCGGATTATCGGTGGGGCTTCCAAGGACAATGGAAACCGGAGTGATTTTGGGTGAGACGGAATCCCAAAACGGGAGGTAGTAGGATTTCAGGTTTTTGACGATGTCGGGTTGCTGATCAGCGACGTTGACTCTCTGTTCCGGATCGGATCGCAGATCGTAAAGTTCCTCGCCGTTAATTAAACGCCATTGGTCTTTCAAGATGCACGAATAGGACCATGGTTCCGGTGAAATTTTGAACCCGGGTCCGCCATGGTATTGGACGATGAGGTGGTCGCGGTGACCAGCGGCATCCACCTCTTTTAGATTTTTTGCAAAAGAGATGCCGTCCGGCTGATAAGAATTGGGCAATTCTAAATCGCAAAGTTCAGCAAGGGTCGGCAGGACGTCAATATGTGCTGCTAAATGAGAGACGTTTCTGTTTTCGATTAGCCCGCCTCCAGGCCAGCGGATGAAAAAAGGAACTCGGTGTCCACCTTCGTAAATTGATGATTTCTTGCCACGCATTCCTGCGTTGTAACCGCTGGTCAGCAAGCCGGTCGGTTTTTCAAATGTTCCGCCATTGGATGTGCCATTGTCAGTCATGAAAATTAGTATTGTATTCTCGGCGAGTCCAAGGTCTACAAGTTTACTTCTCAACTTCCCCATGTTGTGATCGAAGTTTGCAATCATGCCATAAAATTCAGGTCCATTTTTCCATTTGATTTGTTCACGGTAAGGATCACTCCAACGATCATCAACTCGGTAAGGCCCGTGTGGTGCGTTGGTGGCTAGGTAAAGAAAAAATGGTTTGTCGCGGTTGGTTTCGACGAACTTGATGGCTTCGGAAAACCAAACATCGGTGCAGTATCCAGTGAATTTTTCGAATTTTCCATTTCGTTCGTAGGTGTCATCGAAGTAGTCATTCCCCCAATAGTCAGACGCTTGCCCAACGCCGCCACATCGGTGCCAGAGTACATTTTGAAACCCGCGATCTTGTGGCCGGTGAGGCGCGTTATCACCAAGATGCCATTTCCCAAACATGCCAGTGATATATTGATTGGCTGAAAATAAGTCGGCGATGGTTTGTTCGTCGGGGTGCATCAGTGTGCGGCCACTGCTGGTTCGATAGGCACCCGTCCTTGCCGGGTAGTGCCCCGTCATCAATGCAGCACGCGTTGGAGTGCAGAAGGAGCTAACGTGAAAGTTGGTAAACCGAATCGATTCGCTGGCTAATTGATCCAAATGAGGTGTCTGTAAGATCGGGTTGCCGTGGAAGCTAAGGTCACCGTATCCTTGGTCGTCTGTCATCACGAGGATTACATTCGGCCGTTCTTCGGCGGAAATGGCATCACTGCAGAGGAGGGGGAAGATTGCTCCGCAAGTGTAGATGACGGCAACTGCAAGTGAGATTTGAGATCTTTTCGATGGAGTAAAGCCAGCCCCTAAAAGCCTATGGATTAATTGGAAGGCAAGTTTTTGAAGGGATTGGATTGCCGTGAACCAAGTGAAGAAAGTCGTATTCATAGGAAGCTTTGCAATGTCTGGTTGTCGATCAGCGGTCTGAGAGAATTTAAGTTTAGCGTTGCTTGTGGTGGAAGTGTTAGCGGAAACTTGCCTGCTGCACTGGCTCTCGAGAATACATCCGATGTTCTCGCGGATAGAACCGTGGGAAACGTGACAATTCAAACGATCGGCGGTAGATTAGAAGAACTTAGCGGGGAATGCCTGTGATGGCCTGAACTGGTGGTGGTTGCGAGGCTAATGGAATATTTTATTGGCGAGGCGATCTAAAAGACCAAGTATTTTGCACGAGATTAATTCTATGAAACCTATTTTAACATTGTTGTTCTTCCTCTTTGTTTTTAATACTGCTTTTGCGGATACGAAAAAGCATGACTTCAAAGGCGCGGCGGTTGCTGAAGTTTATAAGGAAGCATCCGGAGATAAGTTGTGGATTTACCGATTCGACCCTGCCAATTACAAACCTGAGAGTGATTCGCGGCCCGCGGTTGTGTTTTTCTTTGGGGGTGGTTGGAATGGCGGAACCGTTGGGCAGTTTGAGCAGCAGGCAAAATACCTAGCGGCGAGAGGTATGATTACATTCGTAGCTGACTACCGAGTGAAGCAACGACAAAAAACAAATCCGGATGCGTGTGTTGCTGATGGCAAATCAGCGATTCGCTGGGTTCGTAAAAACGCTAAGCGACTTGGAATCGATCCTGATCGGATCGCTGCCGGTGGAGGTTCTGCTGGTGGTCACGTTGCGGCAGCAACGGGGATCTGTGACGGGCTTGATGATCCTGCCGAAGTGGATTCCAAGATAAGTTCCAAGTCGAACGCACTTCTCTTATTTAATCCTGTCTATGACAACGGCCCAAAGGGCTACGGTCATAATCGCGTCAAGTCATGGTTTCCAGCCATCTCGCCGGCACATAATATCAGTCCGGATGACCCACCTACCATCGTTTTTTTGGGTTCCAAGGATAGCTTAGTTCCAGTAGAGACTGCAAAGAAATTTGATGCTGACCTAAAGGCAGCGGGCGTCCAGTCGGAGGTTTGGATTTACGAAGATCAACCCCATGGATTTTTCAACGAGGGAAAAAGCAAGGAATCATTTCTCGATACTGTTTTAAAAATGGATGCCTTTTTAGCAGCGAATGGGTGGCTTGATGGAAAGCCCGATCGTGAGAAATTAAACTCGCTATTAAAGACCAAATAAAAAAGACCAAACCAATCGTCCGAGCTTTCTCAGGCTTAGGTTTTAAAGTAGTCAATCATTTAAAAACGATTTTTTTGGCCCCTTTTTTCTAAGATCCTTGTCGTTGGTGCGTTAACCCCGCAGCTAGACAGTCGATTCAATGAATTTACGGGAGTCTTAAATGTCGAGAACGCTTGATCGGGTCGAGATCCGCACGCCTTGTCCTATGGACTGGGATTTAATGGAGGGTAACGACCAAGTTCGCTTTTGTGGCCGCTGTAAAAAGAATGTGTTCAACATCAAGGCGATGACAGAAGCAGAAGCAGTTTCACTATTCGAGGACTCGGGTGAAAAAGTGTGCGCCCGAATTTATCGACGGGACGATGGGACGGTGGTTACCTCGGATTGTCCCCCTCGCTCAAATTCACCGTTGGCCGGCAAGAGAAGACCACTTCAATTTTCGATGGCTTTTTTGATGGTACTCGTCACATTCAGTGCTGGCTTGGCCGCAAGTGCTCCGTGGATAGGCACCAAAATCCAACCGTTAATCGAGCGATTTTTCCCGACTGCCCCGGGGAACGCCATCCCGATGGGGGGAGCAATGGCTATGGGAGATATGGTCGCTCCCATGCCTCCGGTTCAAAATCCATTGCCGGTCATTCAAGGTAAAGTCTTGACGCTGGAAGAGCCTTTGTAATTGAGTTCTCAAATGGGAAGGTCTTCTTAATTGTCGTAAATAGTTGTCTCCTGCGTTCGTAATCCTCTAGACTTGGGACGGCTTGTTATTCAATGTTGGGTATCGAGTTGACGATTCTTGGGTTGTGTAACGAATGCAGTGGAGGGGATTGGTGTGGCAAATTTAATTTCACGGAGGCAATTTGCGGGGATTGCTGGCGGAGTCGCTCTGCCACTGTTAAGCCCAGCTTTTTCGTTTTCTAATTCTCCCGAACCACAGAAGACACTGCGTGTTATTGCGTACAATATTTATGGAGGCAAAGGTTGGCCCAAAGAGCGACCTTTGGCGAGGCAGGCCGTTGCAAAAAAACAAATGGCTGCCCGGTTGGCGCAAGAGTTGGAATTGTATGCTCCCGACATTATCTGTTTTTCTGAATCTCCGTCAGAATCAATCACGCAAGATATTGCCAAACGTCTCGGGCTTAATCATGTCCGCTTTCCTAGCGGTGGGAGCTGGCCTGGGACTTTATTGAGTCGTTTCGAGGTTGCTCGATCTCAAAATGTTCCGTTAGGTTTTCAGCGTCCGCCAAAACTATTTACCCGCCACTGGGGGCGAGCGGAATTGTTGATGCCGGACAAAACGACATTGGTTGTCCATTCTGCGCACCTTTTCCCTACTGCGGATCCGGTCAATCGTCTGGCCGAGATTCGTGCGATGGTGAAATCCATGCAGGCCGATTTGCAAAGTGGGAAATCGATGTTGTTAATTGGGGATTTGAACCACAGCCCAGGCACAGAGGAATATAAATTGTGGATGGAGGCTGGCTGGATTGATACGTTCGCAAAAGTGGGCGTCGGTGAAGGGCCGACCATCAAAGCTGATATTCCCAAGTGGCGGATAGATTATGTGTTGGCGGCGGGGGGCATTGCCAATCAAGTCGTTGAATCGAGACCGCTGTTTGAAGGTGGGTTTCGTTTAAATATTCAGGATCCCAGTTCATTTTCCCTGAGCGACCACTTACCTCAGCTGGCAGTTTTTGACTTGTCTAAATAAATCCCTAGGCTGAACGCTTGTCGCAATCGGTGCATTTAGAGAATTGAGTCAGTCGATTGAAACCATTAATTGTTTTGAATGAGAATGAATGATGAAGCTGTTGCAAATTTGGATGGTGGTTTGTTTGGTAGTGAGTGCTCAAAGTTTTGCGCAGGCGACTGACTTTTATGTTTACTACCTAGGAGGTCAGTCCAATATGGATGGCTACGGGTATGTCAATCAATTGCCTGCCACCGAGGCTGGTGCACAGAACGATGTTATGATTTTTCATGGCAACACTTCGCCCGATAAAGCCGCAGTTGATGGGAAAGGTGTGTGGAGCAAACTGCAGCCTGGGCATGGCGTTGGATTTAAATCAGATGGCAAAACCAATCAGTATTCCAAGCGGTTTGGCGTTGAGTTGACATTCGCAGAGACGATGCAGAAACGTTTTCCTGATCGCCGAATTGCGATTGTTAAGTATTCGCGAGGCGGAACGTCCATTGATGCGGCGGCCGCTGGAGGGTTTGGATGCTGGGAGCCCGATTTTAAAGGTACTGCGGGGGTCAATCAGTACGATCATTTCTTGGCTACGGTACGTCACGCTTATGCGGACACGGATATTGATAATGATGGTCAGCCCGATCGTTTGATTCCTGCCGGGATTGTCTGGATGCAAGGTGAAAGTGACGCACACCATACACCCGAAACTGCTAAGCGTTATCAGGCAAATTTGAAGCGATTGATGGACTTGATTCGAGCGGCGTTTCGGGCAGATGATCTTCCAGTTGTGATCGGTCGAATATCTTACTCCAAGAAAGAACCACCCAGTTGGAAACATGGAGAGATCGTACGAGAGGCGCAAGCCGAGTATGTTAAAGCCGATGCAGCAGCGGCGCTGGTGACCACGACTGATCAATACGGATATTCAGATCCGTGGCATTATGACTCTCCCGGCTATATTGATCTCGGGCGCCAATTCGCCAACGCGACTGCCGATCTTGAACAGGGCAAAAAATAAGCGAATAAGATTTGTAATCAATCAAAGGCGAGCGGTTATCGGTGATCTTTGGCTATTGAGCGAGGAATCCTCTCTTTTGCTTTTTTGAATGGAAAAGATGAAGTGCAGCGGCAGATCGGATAAAATCAATCGCTGCACATTTTCAGTGTGGGTCGATGATTTTTATTTCTTCAATGAGAGGTTCTTGTATGAGTCCGACTAATCTCAACCGTGGCTCTGCCAACCGCCGGCATTTTATCAAAGCTTCCACGCTTGTAGGTGCGGCAGCCTTAGGTCCCGTTCACCTTCTGGCAGCTAAACCTGATTTGACTAAGGATAAATTGAATATCGCAGTGGTGGGTGCTGGCGGCCGGGGCGGTGCGAATCTCAATGGTTGTTCGGGTGAAAATATTTATGCAATTTGCGACATCAATAAATCGACAACTGCCAAAGTGAGCCAGCGCTTTAAAGACGCCATTGTGACGACGGATTGGCGTACCTTGATTGACGATCCCAAAATTGATGCGTTTGTTGTGTCCACGGCCGATCATCACCACGCCTTGGTTTCTATCGCCGCGATGCGAGCAGGGAAGCACGTCTATTGTGAAAAACCACTGGCGCATACAGTCCGCGAAGCGAGATTGATGCAAGATGAATATAAAAAACGGAAGGGTGAGATCGCGACTCAAATGGGAACGCAGATTCATGCAACCGGAAATTATCGACGAGCTGTCGAGATTGTGCAAAGTGGAATGCTTGGCGCTGTGACCGAAGCACATGTGTGGTGTAGTCGTGGAATATCGTCTGTCGGTCAGGCTGTATTGCCGGAACAGCCTGTTCCTGAAACCTTTGATTGGGATGTCTGGTTGGGGCCGGCTGCGAATCGGCCATACAACAAAAGTTATTGGTCCGGTGGGAACCTGAACTGGAACCGTCGCTGGGAGTTCGGCAATGGAGTGCTTGGCGACATGGGTAGCCACTTGATTGATTTGCCTTACTGGGCTCTTGAGCTTGATCGTCCAACCTCCGTTGTGTCCGAAGGTCCTGAGCCTGACGCCGTAGCATGTCCGCCGTGGCAGCAGGTGACCTGGGAGCATCCGGCCCGCGACGGCGATGGTGCGCACCATGCAGCTTGCAAGGTCGTTTGGTATCACGGAAATGAGGGGATGAAACGTCGAGCGGAATACCTTCAGCCGAAAGTGGGCAGTGATACTGACCTTGGTAAATGGGGGATAGGGGTCGCGTTCATTGGAGACCGAGGAGTCTTGGTTGCTGATTATGGGAAAATGGTTCTCAGCCCATCCGCTGATTTCGCGGATGTTCCCCGTCCCAAAGCGACGATCAAACCCTCGCTCGGGCACTACAAAGAATGGATTCATGCCGCCAAAACGGGTGGTGAATCTCTTTGCAATTTTGATTATTCCGGCGCTTTGATTGAGCACAACCTGCTCGGGAACGTCGCTCATCGAGCTGGAAAGAAGCTGCAATGGGATGCGGAGTCGATGAAGTTTACCAACGACGAAGCAGCCAATGCGTTATTAACAAAATCTTATCGAGACGATTGGAGCGTCTAACGGAGGTTGGGTGTCCTCTGCAACGTTACTCGTTATCCTTAGCAAGGGCGGGCCGCTGAGAGCGTTCGGCTGGTGTCGGCAATTTCGAATTGGCCAGAACCGAATTGGCCAGAACCGAATTGGTTCCTTTGCTCGCGGAGATCGTACGGATTTTGGGGATCACCGGAGCAGGGGAGTTGGCAAGATCGCCATCTGCGATGCAGTACAAATACTTTGAACTTCGTAATAAGAGTCGACCGTTGCTGGCTGCCGGGGAGCCCCAAAAGACTTCTTTTTCAGATGTCACCTCATTGATGGCCAACTGTTTGATTTCCTCGCCCAACTGAAAGACATAAACTTGCCCGCTGGCATTGAGATAAAACAAACGATCTCCCACCACAATCGGTGAAGCGTAGTCGAGCGAACCAAAGCGGGAATTTCCCGTCGTCCGTTCGCCTTTTAATCTCATTTGCAGATCTCTCTTGCCAGTTCCAGTATCGACCGTCGAGAGGATTCCACGGGCAATGATAAATAAGTTTGATTCGTAGCGAACGGGTGATCCGTAAATCGCATTCACGGGCCCCTTCCAAATCACTTGAGTGTCGCTGACGTTTCCGGTTCCACCTGCATCGATAGCGATGCTGCCTCCTCCCTGTCCAGAAAATGCATACACGCGTTTTCCATCAGCAATGACGCTGGTGTAGGCCTGTTGCGATTTTGTAGCCGTTGCATGCCAGCGTAATTTTCCGGTCGCTGGATCGAGCCCCCAAATTTCACCGGGGACCAGCATCACGAGGTCGGTTCGTGTTTTGTTGGCGGAAACCAAAATTGGCGTGCCCCACATTCCGTCGAGACCCGTTGCCGATTGTCGCCATTTCTCTTTACCCGTTTGGGTGTCAAAACCAATGATTGACTGGCTCTCTGCGGAGGCCGTCACAATCAGCGTATCGCGATATAAAATTGGGCTCGATGAGGATCCCCACTTGGGAGGATCGGATTCCTTGCCGGCGTCGGCACGCCAGAGTTCATTCCCATCGAGGTCAAACGCATAGACGCCACCTTTGCCAAGAAAAGCGTAAACGTTACGGCCATCCGAGACTGGCGTGTGGGAAGCGTAGCCGTGGGAGGAAACCCCCGATTTATAATAAGAGTCCTCCGGCAACGAGGCTTCGATATTGTTCTGCCAAAGAATTACTCCTGATGCTAAGTCAATGCAAATCAGGTGCCTGACCAAGTCTTCAAGATCGCTCTCTTTTTCTTTAGTAACTCCGTAGCCAGAATAACAAGTCACAAAAACCTTCTCACCAACAATAATTGGGCTCGATGCACCTGGGCCGGAAAGACGCGTTTTCCAAGCGACATTTTCTGAAGGTGACCAGAGGCTGGGTGTTTTGTCGGAATCCGTCACGACGCCAGATCCTTGGATGCCGCGGAATCGTGGCCAGTCATCAGCGTTGCCTGAATCGCAAAACAGAAGAATGGTGATTGCGAAGATTGTGATCGTGCCAGCGGTGTTCGTCATGACGTGGAAGGGATAGATACAGGTGAAATTGACAGGCGAATTATTGGCTGCTGATGGAGCTGTTATCGGTTTTCCCGTCAATTGGCTTCAAAAATAACATACTCACAAAACTAATGGCTGAGAGGACAACGAGATAAATCGCCGGTGAAGCCAGATCGTCTGTGGATTTGATTAACCAAGTGCTAACCAGAGGAGCGGTGCCGCCAAAAATAGCAAGCGTGATGTTGTAGCTTAAGCCGATCGCGGTGTATCGCCCTCGAATTGGGAAACACTCAACCATGAACGCGGGCAGGGGGCCCTGAATTGCGCCCAGCAGAATTGCAAAGATGATTTGGATTACCAAGGCATGAATCATTACGCCCTGGTCGAGGATTAAAAAGAATGGATAGACGAGGATTCCCATTAGCGCGGTCGCTGTCAGCATCACTTTTTTTCGTCCAAACGCATCGGACAATCGCCCACCTACCGGGATCAATAATAGCAACAATGCCATTGAAATTGTGTTGATGATCAGTGCGTGTTCGATTGGCGGAGAAACCAACTTGGTTAAGTAGGTTGGCATCCAAACGAACAGGAGGTAAAAGCTGGTTGCGAATAGCAGAATACTAATCGACATATGGAGCACCCGACCAGGCATGGTTCTTAAGACTTCGAGCAGTGGGTTGCCTTCGTTTTCACCACTCAATTTTGACTTTTCAAAATCGGGGGATTCGACCAATGTCCGGCGGAGCCAACTTCCAACCGCGAAGATTACGACGCCCGATAAAAAGGGAATCCTCCAGCCCCAGGATTGCATCGCAGCTTCACTTAAACTGTTCGTAAGAACGGTAGCCATGAGTGAGCCCAAGAGGATGCCGGCAATGCCACCACAAACCGACCAACTGCCAGAGAGTCCGCGGCGATGGGGTGGGGCGGTTTCAACTAAGTAGGACATCGACCCAATTAATTCTCCACCAACCGAGATGCCTTGCAGGAGTCGTAGTAAGATAAGTAAGATCGCCGCGCTTGCGCCGATTTGACTGTAGACCGGCAAGAGACCCACCAACACCGTTGGGATTGCCATCATCGCAATTGAAAGTTGGAGTGCCGTTTTTCTACCCACGCGATCGCCGATGTGGCCAAAGATGACACCCCCTAACGGCCGCATTAAATAGCCGGCGGCGAAAATACCATAGGTGTTAATTAATCCGGAAATCACATCGTCTTCCGGAAAGAACAAAGGGCTCATGACCGGCGCGAGAAAACCGTAGACCGCAAAGTCATACCACTCCAGTACATTTCCAATCGTTCCCGCTAAAGCGTGCCGACTCTCTTTGTCAGATTTTGTGTGGTTGGACATGGGTTAACTATTTTAGGGGTGGGAGTGAACGCGGCGGGAAGTGGAGGAACTTAAAAGTAACTCTACTAGGAGTCAGTGCCCGAAATGATTGACCGGCACATTTGGGGGATTATAGTTGATCATGTTCTTGAAAGAAAATTTTCTTCACGAACTTAAAAAACCAAAATCACCGTTGTTTATATGTCGAATCCTGGTGATTGATCCAACCTCGGAATTAGCGTTGTTAAAGGAGATAGTATTTCAAGTCTCCTTAAAATTTGTGTTATAGTAAGCGTCCCTCCCTCCATTAATTTGAGAAAGATTGGTGAGCGAACTTGTCTCAAATCACGAACAACATTGCTGAGCTAGTAAATTTTCCCGGTGACGGTCCGCGATTATTTGAAGTGTCCCAACCTCATTTGCGCAATATGCTTAAGCGAGCAGGTGTTTGCCCTCAAGATTATGACGACTTAATCCAGGAGGCGTATTTGGGTTTCTTGCATTTTTTGCAGAAGCCTCAAGATGAAATCAACTCGAGCGATTCTCTTCTGCCTGTGTTGATCGACATCATGAAAAAGAGGATCAGTGATTATCGTGGTCGTAAAAAATGGAAGCAGCAGTCTGTCGGAGGCACGGATGCACAAATAAAAATGGCGGGGGTTAGCGAACCGCGACCGAGGGATACCGTGATAGAAGCAAAGTCAACGTGGGCGAGACATCCCTATCTGGAAGAGCAGGCATTGCAGAAACTGCAGAAAGAGATGGAGCCTGACGCTTACTATATTCTTTCCCGCAGACGCGAAGATAACCCACCCACGCTTCGGGAGTTGGCTGAAGAAATGAAAATTTCCATTGGTAAAACTCACAAGCTTGAAACTCAAGGTAATGCAGCTTTTCAAGCCGAGTTCAAAAAGTTACTGGATCTGGCAATTGACAAACCGAGATGACACGGGCTGGTAATTTTTTGCGTTGAGGAATCTCTTCCTAAATTTGCTTAAAACTTTAAAGGCAGCTAACTGTGAACGAGCCAAATAAAAGTTGTGTTAATCAGCTTAGTGATGTTGGGCTTGAAGAGTACGTCCGTGGTGACCTCGATCTGGAAAATTCTAAGATTGTGGCTGAGCATCTTTCAGTTTGTGCGGAATGTTATCAGAGATATGTGAGTTTGACTGCTCCAAGTCGTCATACCTTACAGCAGCTGTTGGATACGATGAGTGGTGAACGGTACCAGCTCACGGGGGAGCTCGCAGAGGGTGGCCAAGGACGGGTTTATCTGGCGGTGGATCGAGCCAGTCAAAAAAGAGTCGTTGTCAAGCATTTTTGTTCAGCGAATACAATTGGTTTATTTGGCAATGCTGAAACTTGTCGCAATGAGTTTCAAAATTCTAAACGCGTTTTGCAGTTCCAGAAATCAGGAGGTTCGTCTTCTGGAATTGCTCAGGTGTATGAGTTGTATGAGGTCGATTCCGAGGCTGTTCTCATTCGGGAGTACATCGATGGTTCCACTCTTGAAAGCAAGATTTCAAATGTGCTCCAGCCGCGATCTTCCGAAGAATTGAAACAGATCGCTGATTGGTTGATTGATGTAGGCGAGGTTGTTCACGACGCACATCGGTTGGGGATTTTGCATGGAGACTTGAAACCTGCCAACATTATGATTCGTGAGGACGGATCACCGGTGCTGATTGATTTTGGAATTTCCTTTGACCGTCGGGAACCAGGCATTCGATCAAGCGTGAGGGCAGGCACGTTAAATTACATGGCGCCGGAAATAGTGAGGAAGCAATCGGCCGCACTCTCCCCTCGCTGCGAGGTTTGGAGTCTTGGCGTGATGCTCTATCAACTGCTGAATGGTGGACTTCCTTTCGATATTGCAAGGCAATCCAAAACGACGACGATTGTCGAATCCATGGAGAGCGGAATTCTCTTTCCCTCGATTAACACCTGCTCTGCATCCCGGGATTTGCAGTTGATTATCAACAAATGTCTCGAGCCGGAACCCGAAGGACGTTACGCAAATGCGCGAGAATTCGCAGATGCCTTACGTGCTTGGAAGTTGCAGCAAGAGTTAAATACTTTGACAGCCGCACCGCCTAAAAGCAAAACACGGCCACTCACGGCCATGATTCTCTTTGCGATTATGCTGGTGAACCTGATCTTTGTCGTTATTGCCTACAGTACCGAGAGTATGGCGTGGACTTTAAAATTCAACCGAATCCCATTGGGGCGAACGAACTTCGACGAAGCTCAAATCGGTTTGGCCTGGGATTGCTTTCGGCAAATTGTCCTCATTGCCGCTTTTGGTTACTTGATTGAGATTCCATTCCGAGAGATCTTTGACCGGGTGTTTCTGTTCAAAACGCGATCCGATGACAATGGGGATTCTGCCAACTATGTTCAGGCGGCTGACGGGAAGATTTTGTTTGGCGTTCGTGTGCTTTGGTTGGTTACCACAATGGTGGTTTTAGGCATCCTAATCCGCTATCACTGGAAAGAAGGGCCAGAAAAATTAGCGGAGTACGCTCAAGAGACGCTTATTAATTCCGAACTCAATTCTCCGGAATTAAATAGTAGATTGAGTCCTGAGATCATTGAGCAATTAAAAAAGGAAACGCCCGATGGTAACCCAGCCGAATTAATCCGTTTACACCGAGGCCCGTATCTGTGGTACATGTCTGCATCAGTCGTCAATTTTGCTGCGATAGGTACGATTTTGTTGGCGGTTGGATGTTACGCTGCGATTTCTGATATCTGGGCAATTTTTAGGGTTAAAAAACTGATTGATAAAAACCTGGAGCAAGCTCCTAACTCAGTGAAAGTGACGTTTCAGCGGTTTCGACGGATGTGTCGTGACCGAAGCCAAAAATATCTCTTATTGACTGCTATTTTTCCCGGTTGGACCGCGATCGAGCTTTATGTTCAATCCGTGGCCGAAGCTGCAGGAGGTTGGTCTTTCATTTTCTTGCCTATCATGTTGTCAGGGGTCTTTATCTGGATTTTTTGCGTCACTTGGTATTACAGCGAAATATTCGATGAATG
>JAQXDZ010000034.1 GCA_029251085.1 Mariniblastus sp. | reverse complement strand
CCTAACTGTTGAGTCCACCAAACCGTCGATTTCGTGTTGAAAAATCACCAATCGCTTGGTGGAAATCTGCGATTGAGAACTCGGGCCACATTTTATCAGTGACCCACATTTCAGCATAGCTGATCTGCCAAAGCAAGTAATTGCTAATTCTCATTTCGCCAGCGGTGCGAATCAGCAGATCAGGGTCAGACATACCAGCGGTGTAAAGGTGATCGGAAACGGTTGTTTCGGTGATCTCGGACGCGTCGAGTTTCCCAGCGGCAACCTCGGAAGTGATTTGCCGAACGGCATCCACAATTTCAGCGCGCCCGCCGTAATTAATGGCAAGGCACAAACAGGTGCCGGTATTACCAGAGGTCATCTCGAGGGATTTATCCATCTCCGTTTGAACATCCGCAGGAACTCGCTCACGCCTTCCAATGATTTCTAGACGAATGTTGTTTTCCATCATCGTCTCGCGCTCTTGAATCATATACTGGGAGAGCAAGAACATGAGGAACTCAAGTTCGTCTTCGGGACGTTTCCAGTTCTCACTGGAGAGGCAATAGAGAGTAAGTTGTTTGATCCCGAGCCGGGCACATTCTTCCGTGATCAACCGCGCGGTTTTAGCACCCTGTTGGTGTCCGCGAACGCGAGGTAGTTCCTGCCGTTGAGCCCAGCGGCCATTTCCATCCATGATCATTGCCACATGCCTCGGAATCTTTTCCGGTGCCACATCGAGTTGCAATGATTTATCGGGTGAAGTCATGGAGGTTGAAACCGCAATTTAAATCTGCGTGTGGATTCTAAATCGATAACATCGTTTGAGTTTTAAGTTTGGAAATTCAAACCGTTTTGGCGTTTAGGTATTCTTCAAGAGATTCGTCTTGGGAAATGCGGATCGTTTGTGCTCGGTCCGGTCCAACCGAGATGAATTCGATTGGGCGGCCAATTAAGGTCTCAATCTTACGAGCGTAGCGAACTGCGTTGAGGGGCAGGTCGTCCAGCGAACGGGCGCCGGTTACGTCGATCTGCCAACCCGGCAGGGATTCGTAAACGGGAGTCAGATTTCGAAGGTCATTTACATTGGCAGGGAAATGTTCAATCCGCTCTCCATTGATCTCATAAGCGACACACACGTCGATCGATTCAAGTTCGCTAAGAACGTCAAGCATTGTTAAGGCGACAGAAGTCGCTCCGCCAAGTCGTGCGGTGTAGCGGGCGGCGACAGCATCAAACCAACCACAGCGTCGAGGCCGTCCGGTGGTGGTGCCATACTCGTTACCCATGTCGCGAATGTGTTGACCTTTTTCGTTATCCTGCTCGGTTGGAAAGGGACCTCCGCCAACGCGCGTCGCGTAGCTTTTGGTGACTCCAATGACTTTCTCGATCCAGTTTCCCGGGACACCCGAGCCTGTCGAGATGCCAACCCCCGAACTGTTGCTGCTGGTGACGAATGGAAAGGTTCCGTGATCGATATCGAGCAATGAGCCTTGAGCTCCCTCGAAAAGTATATCTTTGTTTTCATCGACGGCGTCGAGCAAGATCCGATTGGTGTCGGTGATCATTGGCTCTAGTTGTTTGGCGTACGCTTGGTACTCCGTGATAATCGCCTCAGCGTCGAGCTCTGTTTCGTTGTTGCCGGATGCTGCGGAGAGAACCTTCTTTTTCACCGCGACAATTTTTCGAACGCGCTCTGCAAAATCGGGTTGAATTAGGTCACCCATTCGAATTGCAAAACTACGGCCAATTTTGTCAGCGTAGCAGGGGCCAATCCCTCGCAACGTCGTTCCAATATTATCTTCACCGGAAACAAGTTCGTTCCACATTTTGTCTTCGAGGATGTGCCAAGGCATGACAACGTGGGCGCGTTGGCTAATCTTCATTCGTGTGGAGACATCAATTCCGCGTTCTGCAAGTGAATTAATTTCCTTGAGAATCGTGGGTGGATTGATCACCACACCCGGGGTGATCAAGTTCAGGACACCTTCGTTAATAATTCCGCTAGGAATATGGTGGAGTTTGTAGACATCGTCCCCAATCACAACGGTGTGGCCAGCATTGGCTCCACCCTGATAGCGAACGACGAGGTCTTTTCCATCGGTTAGTAAGTCGACCAATTTTCCTTTGGCTTCGTCACCCCACTGCAATCCAATTACACACTGTCCAGGCACCCTGATCTCCTCAGGCAATAAGTAAAACGCCGCTCATGGAGCGGTTGGCAAGTTAATCGGCAATCACCGAAGAACGCCGGTTTAGCCAAGCGTAAAAGTGTAATTTTTCGGCGGCCTAATGGTCAACTGCCAAGAGGCGATCTGCTGATAAATCCTTGGAATTTCAACCGTATTTAACGCTAATCCGTTAAATCGTTAAACCAAAACATCAACCTGAGCGATTAGGGTGAGTTCTCGTTGACGTTCACGGTGCCGATAAATAGCCTGAGGGGAAGGCATTTTTTGTCGAGATCTTCGCCTTTCCAGTTTTTCTACAATATTTTTGGTGGTTCGTAATGCAGTTGTGCCGTTCAAATACTCGGGGTTGGTCGCAAAGGTGGCGTACAGGGGTGTTGGCTATTTTCGTCATGATGTTTTTCAGTCCTGCTTTTATCTCAGCTGAGGATGCGGTGGTGCGCGGGAAGATTGAATATCCTAAAACCAATCGGAAATCCTGGGATGGCCTGACGTTGACGGTTCCGTTTGACCAGTTAAAGGCGACACTTAGGGAGCAGGTTGTTTGGCCGTTACCGGAGTTCCCAGCGAAATTTGATGAATGGGAGATGGAGGATAAGCTGGCTTGGTCAGAGAAATTTGTAGCCTCAAAAGAGGGAAAGGAATACCTGGCGAAGCGCGACAAACTTATGGAGCAGGCGAAGGTTTTTGACATTAAGTTTGATTCGGAAGGGCGATTTGCCGTTTACGACGTTCCAGTGGGAACTTACTCGTTATCTGCGAGGCTGGATCGCCAGATTGAGAAGACGACCTATGTATTCGAACTCTTTGCGCAAATCGAAATTCTCAAAGATGTTGACGAGGTTTCATTACCGCCGCTTCAAGTCGAGATTACTCCTTTGTTGCAAACGGGAGCCCCTGCCCCGCCGTTTGAAATAGCCAGCATCCGAGGCGACAACAAGATTAAATTCCAACAGTTCGATGGAGAGTTTTTACTGCTCAATTTCTGGACGACTGCGAGGCAGGATGTTGAGGCTGAGCAGCGGATGGTAAACGAAGTTTACACGGCATTAAAAGAGAAGCAGGAACTTCGTTTGTTGTCGATCAATGTCGATAACGAACAAGCCTCTGCAATCAAGTTGATCGAAGCTGGCAAATTAACAGGCTCTCATGGAAAGACATCGGGGCTCGAGCATCCGGTGCTCTTTAATTATGGCGTGCGGTCCGTTCCGGCGCTTTGGTTGCTTACTGGGGACGGGAAGGTCGCGATGACGCCCAACGAAATTTCTATGCGGCAACAGGAGGGCGTCGATTTGAAAACTATTATCTCTGATCGAATCTCTGGACAAGACCGCGTTTTGCAACCAAAAAAATCGCCGGAGAAAAACCCCTAAAATGGCCGCAGACTCGCACGGTTACAGTCGCTGCCTAGCTCCGCCCGTTTGTTAGGCTCGTGATTTAGCCATTTTTTCGAGCGCGGGGGTGGGCTCTTTCGTAAGCCTGGCGGAGGCCGGCAGTGCTAACGTGCGTATAGATCTGAGTGGTGACAAGGCTCTTGTGTCCCAGCAATTCCTGGACGCTTCGAATGTCGGCGCCACGATCGAGGAGGTGCGTCGCGAAACTATGACGAAGTGTATGGGGGGAAGTGCGTAAGTCCAAGCCTGTCACTTTCAGGTATTTTTCCAACATTCTCGCCACACTTCGAGTCGTAAGTCGTTTCCCGAATTTATTTAGAAACACAGCCGCCGCCTCTTCTTTGCTCAGTCCGCGAGCTGGCGTTCGTTTTTTGAGCCATGAACGTAACGCTCTGACCGCAAAACTGCCGAGTGGAGCAAGACGCTCTCGTTTTCCTTTTCCCCGCACTCGAACGAGGCCATCTGCGAGATCGAGATCGTCGAGATTTACACCTACTAGTTCGCTAACGCGTAAGCCCGCGGAATAAAGGGTTTCGAGAATCGCCCGATCACGAAGCCCTAGCGGTTCATTTTTCGACGGCGCTGAAAGGAGTTGTCCAATTTCCGAGCCGGTCAGAAAGTGCGGCAGTTTTCGCTCGCGTCGCGGGTTTCTAAGTGGCTTAGCAGGGTTAGTCTCGCAAAGTCCTTCACGTTGACAAAATTTGAAGTAACTTCGCATCGATGCCAGCCGTCGCGAAACAGAGCTTTTGGCATACCCCGACTCATGAAGTGCCGAAACGTATTTCCGCAAATCCAAAGGCGTGATTTTAGAAGGTCTCGGGGTCGAAGTGAGCGTGTCGCATAAAAAGCCGTAGAGAAGTTCAAGATCTTCGCGGTATGACTTAATTGTCAGCTCAGAACAATTCCGCTCGACATTCAGGTAACGCAGAAATCGGGGGATAGATTTTTCCATAACGAGGTCGCTCCTATGCTGGGACCACGGTACCTACAAACAAGATCGACCGTCTCGAAGACGAATAAAACACGCGGATCTCTAGAAGTTGTCTTCCCCGGAAAAGAGATCTTCGTTGGAGAATAAATCCCCGAGATGCGGAGCGGCAAAGCGACCAGGCGACGGTTCGGACGGGGTTTCGGTTTTTTGAATATTTCGAACTTTTTGGCTCAAGACCGCAGCATCGTACCACGAAAAACTGAGCTTTCCGTCTGACGCGTAGCGGCCAAGCGTACGAAGTGTTTCGCCCTTCTTTTTGTCATTAAACAAAAAGATGTAGCGTTCCTCGCCTTTTACCAATGCTACTACGTTGATGTCCTGTGACACATTTGCCCCCGTCGGTGATGGTTCGAGTCGAGCGACCCGAGTCGTGCGATTGGGATTTCAATTACTTTGATTCCCACTGACTACATCGGCAGCAAATCGCTTTCTCAATAGAACGGTTTGAAGGATCGTTAATTGAATACAAATCGTGCTCTTTTTGAGCGTTAAAATCGGAACGACTTGTAAGCTCCGAATCATCATGGCAACCAATTTTTGAATTTAAGTTAGGCTGGTCTTAACGAATTGCCGAATTGAGGCGAGGGTTGTTTAAACGATAGATAACGTTGGTTTATGCGACTTATAAAGGGTGCTTCTTATCAGAGAATGATCTAAATTCGATACTAATAAAGCGTTCTGGATGCCAACCTTGGGCACCAATCAGGTAGACTTTTTATCAATCCCGCGAAGGGGATTGATCTTAAAACAGAGTGATGGCATTTTTTGATTGCGTGTTAGATGCATGCTAGGGAAATTCAAAATTTGAAATTGAGCAGTGCCAGGCATCTGAAAAATTTTAGAAGATTGATCTGGAAAACAGTTGGAAGGTTAAAGATAAGCGGATGGAACAAAATCATACTGATCAAGCGATGTCTCAAGCTGCTTCCACTGGCACCGATGAGGTTGATGCTGAACTTAAGCCTTGGATTCACGATCTGTTGGATATCCGAGTCATTGTGTTTTTGGTTTCGACCGGCGTAATTGCGATGACAGTGACCGTTTTATTGCTCTCCAACGAAGACGAAGCGGGCGAGATCGATCCTGCAGGCCAGACTAATTCGGCTGGAGCGGACGTGGTTCCCGATGGCGGGGAAGCCTCAGTAGTCACCGTGAAATCAGCTGGCGGAGGTGAGTTGGAGGTCGTGGATTCCATGCCGGAAGATGCAAGCAAACCGAAAGTTTCCAAATTGACTGTGCGGCAAGAGTCTGACGGTAGTTTTAATTTACCGATCCGTTTAGCAAAAGTTGCAGGATGTGAGGCAAAGAGTTCCGGAATTAGTGGTTGGTCGAATGATGGCGAAGCGAGATGGGAGTTAGCTATCGAAGATCGAAAGACGGGTTATTTCCGGTGCTTCATCACTTACCGTTCTAAATACGAAGGAAGTCTTGATATTTGTTTAGGAGATCGAAGGCCGGTCAAGTTTTATGCGCTCCCTCAGGATACCGATTTTACTGAGCAAGTGATGGTGCGACTTGGTAAACCGGAAAGCCCAACCCTAGCATTAATTGCCAAAGAAATTGACTCCAATTCTGATCTGATCATCACGCGAATCCGGATGGTGCCGCGGTAATTGTTGCGTTCGGGTAAACCACTCCCAAGTGCGCTAATTGGCGAAGGTCGCCATTGAGGCGATTACTTCGCTAACCGGATCATCAAATACGCCTGCTTCGTCCGACTCAAATGCCGTTCGCCAAAGTTGGTAGGCATCTTCGTAGTCGGGCAACTCACTGGATTCTCCATCGAGCTGGAGCACGCATTTTTCCAAGGCCTCTTCGGCATACGGGAGGTGCGCGATGAAGGTCGTGACTCCGCCAGGCGCCTGCGCATTGGGAATGGAAACACCAGACACAAAGACATGGACGATCGTACCAAAATCGGGGTCTTCATCGAGTCGGACGATGGTCATTCGTGAATTAGGTTCGCAATCGCGAGTTGCGTAGGTCCAAACTTGGCCTACGGAAAATTGGGTAAGCATTGATTTGTTACCGGGATGATCGATTGAACATTGTGTGAAGTTGGTTCCGCGAACGATTAAATGATTAGGCTATGACTTGCCGCGTTCCAATCGTCGGACAAATGCCTCTCGCGGAATTTTTGTAACTTCGGTGGTTGCGACGAGGTCAGTTCGCAGGATATCAGTTTCTTTTTTACTGGTGGGCATTGTAAATTTGACCATGAATCCTCCTACCTGGATTCCTTGCATTTCGTAAATTGGTGGCCAAAAATCCTCGGCACGTGTCGCGAGAGCCCGAGCGAGAAGTCGCGTTGCTCGCCCGGAAAACCCACCTAAAACCATCTCGAGACGGCCTTGGGATTCACGGTGTACATAAAATACAAAGGCGACCTCCTCTTTTGGATTGTCGCTTCCAAAACGATTCCAAACACCTTGTTCATTTTCATAATAAAGCCCAGCGTCGAGTGTTTTGTCATTTTCGCTGAGGTTTAAGCCGGCAAAGCAAGACGGAATGTGGGGGTCGTTGTCCCGGTATCTCATGAAAAAGGGAAGTGCTCTTTGGTCAGCGTTGCTGACATTGTCCTGGCTCTCAAAGGGATCACAGTTAAATGCTTTGGATAGCACGATTTCAACAACAGGGTTGCTTTTGGTGCTCCCAATTCCGATCAGCGCTTTGTCACCTTTGGATTCAGAAAACTCGTTGTATACCATTGACGCTCGGCGGATGACTTCTTGTTCGTCCGCCTGACCTGGGCTCCAAACGAGTGATTGTTTCAAGTGTTCAGGGTGGGGGAGTGAGTCGGATGTCATCATGGACATGTTTCCGTCCGACTTTCTCAGCTTTGCGGTTCCGCCAAGCGTGGTGACTCCATTTAGGATCTCGCCGAGCAACACAGAGTCAGAGGCAACGACGAACGAAACGTCTGGGTTTTCTGCACTGACATCCTTACGAACGCCGACGCACATTTCCAAACGCCGTCGCCTGGCAAGTAACTCCCAGAAATTCTCAGGTTCGACAGAAAACAGGGCGCCCGGTAATTGATCTGCCGTGGCGTGCCCGTGTTCAATTAGGAAATCACATAATCGAGACAAGGCTTTTAACGGAATGTACTTAACTTCGTTTTTAAGAAGCGCAGCGACCTGGTGTCGATCGAGACCGGTGTACTCCACGATTGCTTTAATGGTACCGGGTCGTTTTCTTGGATCGGGAACGTGCCCTAAAAGCTCAGCGAGACGGAAACTGTATTGCATTTCTTCAACCTCGAAAATGTCGTCGCAGTCGCAAGTCTATTAGACAGCGGGGTGAATCTCACCGTAAACTGTGCGAAAGCGCCAATGTTAAATATATGTCCATTAGACACCAGATTTCGAGATTTTAAGGTATTCGAGGAAGCGATGCAAAATTTTCGAGCGAATATTTGGCTTTTTGGTGGGATTTTTCCCTTTAGCTATTTGAAATGATATTGGGTTTGGTTTTTTTTCGTGATTTAAATTGGTATGGCTCAAGTTTTACTGGTTTGGTACCGTCCCGCCGTGATGAAAACCGCCCTGAAATAAAGCACGGATTGCGATCGTTGGCGGCACAAATGTCAGGAGAAAGAGATGAGATCAGTTCGACTGTGTATTATTGGATTGCTAGCCGTAGCGGTATTTTCTCAAACGGCCAGCGCCCAGCGGTTTAAGCTGCCTTTTGGAAGTAAAAAATCGGAAGGTCAATCTGGTGAGTCGAGAGAGCTAACCAAAAAGGCGGGTCCTTGGTTGATTATGTGTGCCTCGTTTGTTGGCGAGGATGGTAAACAACAGGCTCAGCGATTGGCTGCTGAATTAAGTGACCAGCATCGCCTAAAGACCTATGTTTATGTCCACGAATTCGATTTGAATCCGATTGTTGCCGATCAGGGTTTGGGGTTTGAGGTTTTCGAGGATGGAGGACAAAAGCGGCTTCGTCCCAAGCGAATGAAACCGGCCAGTGCATCTCAGATCACAGAGACTGCAGTTTTGGTGGGTGAATTCGCTTCTGTCGAGGACAGCCGTGCTCAGAAAACACTCGCCATGATCAAAACCCTAAAGCCTGAATCAATGGTCACCTATGACAAAGTTGGTATCGATAAAGATTCGACCTCCGTTTTACGGGCTTGGAGGAATTTTTCGATGCTGAAGAGTGATGATCCTAAGGACCGGGTCAAGGGACCGATGAAGGCTGCGTTTATGATGCCCAACCCGATGCTCCCCGACGAGTATTTTCAAGCTCGGAAAACTGACGACATCGTTATTAGTTGGAACCGAGATTCAAAATACAGTCTGTTGAAGAACAAGAGCATTTATACAGTCAAAATTGCGTCCTTCAGTGGAGATTCCACCATGGAGCTCGAAGAAATCGCACAAACCCGAGCTGAGGAATCTTGGCGAAAAAAGAATGATCGAGCGCAAACGGAGAGCAAGCTGGTCAACGCCGCAAAAAAAGCGACCGTGTTAACCGACTTCCTGAGAAAGCAAGGCGTCGAAGCGTACGAGTTCCACGATCGCTATGAGAGCTATGTCTGTGTCGGCGGATATGATTGGCTGAAGCAGAGTGATGAAAATGGTATCGATCGACAAAATCCGGAGATGGTGAAAATGATCGAGAAGTTCAAGGGTTCTCCCGCGAATTTGCCTGGCAGGCCTAATGCGATTCGCTCGTATTCCTTGCCGTCGAAACTCGCCAAGGCAGGGATCGCTTGTGATTTGCAACCAGTTCCAGTAGGAGTTCCGCAGGCTACTGAGCAAACCGCTTCGGGCGTATTTAGTCGGTTTAAGTAGAATTACGGTGAACGAAAGTTTCACATAGGCCTGAAGCCGATGGGTTTCAGGTCTTTTTCGTAGATTTAGGTTGGTGGCTTGGTGAAGGTTGGTCGCTATTTGAGGCGAAATGCTACTTTTATTGGGACATTTTCGGCGACTTAGTTAGGTTAGATGCACCAACTCAAGTCTGGTTTGCCGATGGAACGCATAGCCATTGATTTGGCAATATTTCCTGTAATTACCGAGGTTGGGACGAGTCTTCGGTAAGCGGTCGGTAAAATCCAAGCCTGGGTGTAGGGGGAAGTCCTCTGGCGTTCAAATTCAGGATTTTTCGAAGGGAAATAGGGGATAATTCACAGTGAAGTGAGCCCTGTGCCGGTTTTCGCAAGAAATTTTGATGGAATTGGCAAACTCCCTTAGTAATTGGGGAGATTGGGATAAAAGCCCTTTAATAAAGACTCGTTTCCGCTTACAATCCTCGACTCAATTTTGATTTTAGAAACACGACGGCGATTCAATGTCAAACAAAATGAAAACCCACAAGGGCACGAAAAAGCGTTTTCGCTTGACCGCGTCCGGTAAAGTTAAGCACCGTGCTTCGGGTAAATCCCACCGAAATGTTCGAATGAGTGCGAAGCGTACTCGCAATCTTCGAGGCGGAACAATCCTCGATGAGTGCATGGTTCAATCGGTTGTGAAGGCTCTCGGTAAGTACAGTTACTAAACGGTTTTCGTGGAAAGCGGCCTGATTGGCCGCGCCAAGAAGCGGGAACCAAAGCAGAGACAAGTTCTTTGCGTGCTTTGATGGGCAACCAACTTCAGACGATTGTTTGAGGCCTGTTTAGCAAAATTTAAGGTAGATCAGATGCGTACAACAAAGGGTGCAGCTCGCACCAAAGCAAAGCGTAAGCTTTTCAAAAGAGCAAAAGGTTATCGTGGCGGTCGTCGCAACATGTTGCGAACGGTTAAAGAGACGTTAATTCGAGCGGGTGTTTTCTCGTTCCGAGATCGACGGGTCAAAAAGCGAACCTATCGCCGACTGTGGATCACACGAATCAACGCAGCCTGCCGTCAACGGGGCTTGCGATACAGCGAATTTATCCACGGTTTGCACAAAGCCGAAATCGAACTCGATCGCAAGTCACTCTCGGAGATCGCAATTCGTGATCCAGCTGGTTTTGATGTGATCGTAGAATCTGTCAAAGAAGCACTGGCCGCTTAGGACAGCATTCGGGAACTTGATATATTAATAAGGGAGACAACTTTGGCCGGTTGTCTCCCTTTTTCTATGAGATTAACCAAGCTGAGATCACTAGTTTTTGAGAGAATTTGGCATGGTCCGATCCTTGTATTTGAGGCAGTGCGGACCAAGCGAAATCATTTTCTTGTTCGAGAGCTAATCTGCGGATGACTGTTGGGCGATCCGACAGGCTGTGATGAGACTTTAATTTACAATTCCTTCCAATTTTTAAACAGGCAAACTGCCTGCTGCCGAAATGTCCATTGAACTCTTTATAGAACAGCTCGAAGCTCTGGCTCAAGAGGCTGACAAAGCATTCTCGGAGGCTGCTGATTCCGATCAGTTAGATCTGGCGCGTGTGGAGTTTTTGGGCGCGAAAAAAGGGCGGCTGAAATCGCTTCAGAAAAATATGGGAGCGGTTCCGGGCGATCAGAAAAAAACAGCCGGGATGAAGTTGAATGCGGTCAAAAATAGTATTCAGGACGCATTTGAATCTGCGCAAAGTCGACTGTCCTCAGCGAGCAGTGATGGGCAGCGAGATGTAAAGTTTGATGCAACTTTGCCCGGCGAAGCATTTCATGTCGGCCGCCTGCATCCAATCACTCAGACAATCAATGAGTTGAAAGATATTATGGGTCGCCTTGGATTTACTCCAGCGGAGGGACCGGAAATTGAGGACGACTATCACAATTTCGAAGCTTTGAATATTCCGCGGGCCCATCCGGCGCGGGATCCGCTTGATAATTTTTATCTTTCTGTTGCCGAGACGACGTCGGGAAATGATTCGGCTCTCTCGGGCAATCCATTATTGTTGCGAAGTCAAACAAGTACGGTGCAGATTCGTGTGATGGAAAATACGCAGCCGCCGGTGAGGATCGTTTCTCTCGGACGCGTTTACCGCCCCGATACCGCTGATTGGTCGCACTATCCCATGTTTCATCAGATCGAAGGACTGATGGTGGATGAGAACGTTAGTCTCGCTGACTTAAAGACAGTGCTCAAGCTTTTCGCTTCGAACTATTTAGGGGATGAAGTGCCGGTTCGAATTCGCCCTTCGTTTTTCCCTTTTACTGAGCCAAGCGTAGAGGCGGATTACTACTGGGACGGCAAATGGGTCGAATTTGGAGGCGCGGGAATCGTCGATCCTAATGTTCTTCGTGCAGTCGGCTATGACCCTGAAAAAGTAAGTGGATTCGCATTCGGGCTTGGAATTGAGCGGCTTTGCATGATTCGACATCAGATCACTGACATTCGATATTTGTTTACCAACGACACGCGATTCCTTCATCAGTTTTAACTTTTCCCGGGCTGTAAATTATTAAACGGCCGGTGGTTTTTTTAGTTTCTCACTCTCTCAAATTTAGACGATAGAAAAATGATTGTCTCCTGGAATTGGCTTACAGAGTACGTTGACTTGGCGATGACCCATGA
This sequence comes from Mariniblastus sp., assembly GCA_029251085.1. Classification (GTDB taxonomy): domain Bacteria; phylum Planctomycetota; class Planctomycetia; order Pirellulales; family Pirellulaceae; genus Mariniblastus. The sequence goes on along the minus strand of JAQXDZ010000034.1, from coordinate 14,735 downwards.
CGACTTGGTAGATCGTTTGACGATGTCCGGGTTGAACCACGAGGGAACCGACGCCGTTGACAAGGATCATGCGATTGATCTGGAGGTTACTAGTAACCGTGCGGATTGCCTCGGGCACATTGGGGTGGCACGCGAGATCGCAGCGCTTTATGAAATTCCACTTAATGTTCCAGATCCTCAGCCAGTCACCGGTTCTGATTCTATTTCTCAACACTGCAGCGTAGTGATTGAATCGGAAGCGGCATGCGAGCGGTATACGGCTAGATTGATTCGCGGAGTTAAGATCGGTCCAAGTCCGCAGTGGATGCAGGAGCGATTGAAGTCGCTGGGAATTGGCATTGTTAACAATGTTGTGGATGCGACGAACTACGTCATGTTTGAATGTGGGCAGCCGCTGCATGCGTTTGACTTTGCCAAGCTCAAGGATGGGAAAATAATTGTCCGGGAAGCCCAGCCTGAGGAAACATTTGAAGCGATTGATCATCGTACCTATCAGCTTGCTCCGGGGATGTGCGTGATCGCTGACTCTGGCAGTGCTGTGGCATTGGGTGGAGTGATGGGCGGGGCAGACTCCGAAGTTTCGGAGGCCACAGTCGACGTATTAATCGAAGCTGCTTATTTTGATCCATTAACCGTGAGAAGCGCTGCTCGAAAATTGAAATTGCATAGTCCTTCTTCGTTTCGTTTCGAGCGAAATGTTGACTCCGAAAATTTAGACTGGGCGAGTCGTCGTGTCTGCGAACTGATTTTGGAGTCCGCCGGAGGAGAGTTGTTAGAAGGTGTGATTGATGTGGGTTCGCCTCCCCCGTCTCGTCAGCCTGTTAACCTTCGTTACAGCCAGTTGCAACGTTTGCTTGGAATTGAGATTCCTGTTGATTTTGTCGCACCCACGCTCGAAAAACTTGGCTTGGTAATTGAGTCGTCAGACGAAAATTCTGTTACAGCGATTCCTCCAAGTTGGCGGAAGGATTTGACGCGAGACGTAGATCTCGTGGAAGAGGTTGGCAGAATCTACGGGTTTGAGAAAATCCCTGATGACGTGAACGTTCCCATGTCAGCGTCTTATCGACCCAAAGCGGATCGCGTTGTCGATAAAGTCCGCAATGTTTTGACAGCAGCAGGGTTCGATGAGGCAGTAACGCCAAGCCTCGTTCCACAACCCTGGTCGGATGCGTTTACTCCGTGGTGTGATTCGCCTCCTTTGATCAGCAGTCAACCGATGCTGGGAGTGCTTGAAGAGTATTCACATAATATAGGTACAGTGAACTTGTTGCGCCGCAGTTTAGTCCCAAGTTTGTTGGAGGTGCGTCGGATCAATGATTACCGGTCCAATGCAAACGTAAATTTGTTTGAAACTGCGAAAGTGTATCTTCCTTCCGACGATCGGGAGATCCCCGATCAGCCAATGAAGTTAGCACTCGTTAGTCATCGTGATTTTTTTGCAGTAAAAGGTGTGGTTGAAGCGCTCGTAAAGGAATTAAACCCGTTGGCGGCAGTTCAAATCAAAGAATGTGAAGAGGCTTTGCTGGATGCAAGTCAGTCGGGGGCACTCTGGCTTGGCGATCAGCGATTGGGTTGGATGGGTAGCGTTTCAGAATCGGCCAAAAAACAATTTGGATTACGGTCTGATGCAATCGTTGTTGAAATTGACCTTGGTGTTCTCGAGGGTGAGACGCAGTTGATCGCCTGTCATGCCAATCAAAGTCCGTTTCCACCGGTGACGCGTGATTTTAATTTTATCATGGATGACGAAGTTCGTTGGGCAAGTCTGGAATCAACCATCCGTTCGGAGAGCGGCCCCTTGCTTGAGTCTGTCAAATACCTTGAAACATTTCGAGATGAGGCAAGGGACGGACCCGGTAAGAAACGTGTTCTGTTTTCGGTGGTGTTTCGATCGAACGAGGCAACGCTGACTGGTGCTCAAGCTGAGGAATTGTGCAACCGTATTATTACGAATTGCACGAGTGCCCATCACGCTACTCTAGTTGGATAAACGCAATGGCAAGTGGCATATGTCCAGTAACTCCGAAACAAAAATAATCTACTTGACCGCCGGCGCTGGCGGTATGTTCTGCGGAAGTTGTATGCACGACAACGCGCTCTCGCGTGCTTTGTCGGCAGAGGGGTGGAATATCCAGCTCGTTCCAACCTATACGCCCATTCGGACAGATGAGTCCGATTTTAGCGTCGATAAAGTTCTGTTTGGTGGGATCAACGTTTACCTTCAGCAAAAAATTCCATTTCTGAGGTACTTGCCTTCGGTCTTTGATCGCTTTCTTGATTCGCCATGGTTGATTCGCAAGGTTACCTCCCGCGCGATGGAAACCGATGGTGCGATGCTCGGTAGTTTGGCCTATTCAATGCTGCTTGGTTCTCGCGGTAACCAACGAAAGGAAGTCCGTAAGATCTGTCGTTGGATGAGTCTGGCTCGCCCGGACGTGCTTATTTTTTCCAACATATTGATCGGCGGATGCATCGAAGACATTAAGCAAGTTGTCGATTGTCCCGTGCTCGTGACCCTGCAGGGGGACGATGTTTTTCTCGACAGTTTAAAGCCGCCTTACCGATCGCAATGTATTAATCGTGTCAAAGAAATCGCGAACAAAGTCGATGGCTTTATTGTGCAGAGTCACTTTTTTAAAAAATACATGTGTGATTATTTTTCGCTCGACCCTCTCAAGGTGCACGTGACTCCGTTGGGGCTGGAGGTAGCGGATTACAATTCATTTTTGAGTCGCGCGGAAGACGAGCCGGTCCGTCGCACACAAACCGTTGGTTATCTTGCTCGGATTGCTCCGGAGAAGGGGCTGCATCATTTGGTTGAGGCTTTTATTAAGCTGAAGGCGATGCCCGGTACAGAGGATGCAAGGCTGCATGTTGCGGGTTGGCTAAGTCCTGAAAATCAGGCTTACGCGGATGAGCAGTGGGGGCGTCTTGATCACTGCGGATTGCAGGGTTCTTATCAATACGAGGGTGCAGTTGATCGAGAAGCCAAATTGGAATTTTTCCGCAATATCGATCTCTTGTCGGTGCCAACGTCGTTTCAAGAGCCCAAGGGGCTTTATGCACTGGAGGCAATGGCTGCCGGTGTCCCTGTCGTTTTGCCCTCGCACGGAGCATTTCCGGAGCTGTTAGAGGCTTCCGGAGGTGGATTGCTCTTCGAGCCCGAGAATGAAACTGAACTGGCTAAAACGCTATCCGAGTTGCTGCTGGATGGTGAGCGGCGATTGAAACTTGGCGGGCTTGGGCAACGGTTTATACATCAGCACCGAAATGCATCGGTCATGGCTGAATCCACTTCTGAGATAATTAAAAAATTTCTGGTGTGATGGTTGGATCGGGGTTCCGCGAGAGCGGGTGATCGCAAGGTCTTAGCGAACAACGGAGACGGTTGTTTTCAGTGAGAGGCTCGCCGTTGGCGTCTAGTAGAGATAGTCCGCGCTACCAGTAGCAGGCAAATTATGATTGTCGCTATGAATCCAAAGACGGTTGAAATCGAAAGAGAGAGTCCGATCAGGCACAGGCCTAAACCAAGGTAAGGGGAATTTTTGTCGCTGGTTTTAAGGAATCCGAAGTACCACATCAAGATTCCAAGGAACCCGTTTATGGTACTGTAAGAAGAGAAAAATGCCCCGGCAATGGATAGGATTCCGAGAACGACGCTCGCGATGGCTGCCCCTCTCGCCGTCATGTCTTCTGTTTTAAACCCTGTCGGCGCGGGCGCGGGGATAAAATTGTCGCTGGTAGGTCTGTCGAGTTCCGCTACGACTACTTCATTTTCATTCGAAGAAACATCCGCTAATTCGGCCAAAACAATCTCTTCGTCTGATTCTGATGCGTCCATCGAAGAGGAAGAGAGGTTCTCATCCTGCGGTACTTCGTTTTCAGTCAATTTATTACTGGGCGTCAGATTCATTTCGTTGGGAGGGTTTTCTTCAGCACTCATATTTAGGACAATACTTACCTTACTGGACTAGAAGAGTTTACACTCGATTGACTGGAAAGCCAAGATTGGCGTTGTTGGATCGACGGAACGCTGGGGCGAAGTCTAATTTAATCAGACTTCCGAATTATTAGCAACTTCCAACTCTCTGTGTCCCCATTGAATTTTGTTAAGACTAAAGAATATGACACGATTTATAACCCACTTTGAGAGTGCAATTGATCCCTCGGTTTCGTTATCTGCTGACTGCGAGCAGACGATGCATGAAAATCGTCCTCTCTGGTCTCGCTACGATCTTGAAGGTGTGCGGGACAGTATGACCAAGGCTGCGTTGCTGGAGCGGCCGAGAGATATGTGGCGGTATCGAGAGCTATTGCCAATTGGAGATGAGATTGAACCCGTCTCGTTAAATAAGTCGATGAGTCCAGTTATTGAGTGCCCAACTTTTGCGAAGCAGATGGGCATGCAGCACGTATGGATTAAAGATGAGTCCCAATTGCCGACCTGCAGTTTTAAATGCCGTGGCATGTCGTTAGCGACAACGATGGCCAAGCATTTCGGGCAGACTCGAATTGCGATGGCAAGTAACGGAAATGCGGGTGGTGCCATGGGGATGTACGCGGCTCGTGCTGGAATGCAGTGCGTCTGTTTCATGCCTCATGACACGCCGATTGTAAATCAGACAGAGTGTTATTTCAGCGGTGCAAAATTGTTTGTGACCAATGGCCTGATCGATGAATCTGGAAAGCGAATTCGAGAGGGGCACAATCATGGACTGTGGTTTGACATTTCCACGTTGAAGGAGCCCTATCGACTAGAGGGAAAGAAAACGATGGGCCTGGAATTGGCTGAGCAGTTTAACTGGGAGCTGCCTGATGTCATCCTCTACCCAACGGGTGGCGGGACTGCATTAATTGCGATGTGGAAAGCTTTTGAAGAACTCCGTGAAATGGGTTTTCTGACGAGCGAGACAATGCCAAGAATGTATGCGGTGCAGTCCGATGGTTGTCAGCCAATGGTTACCGCGTTTGAGGCGGGAGAGCGGTTTGCCAAGCGTCATGAAAATGCTCATACCATCGCTTCAGGGATGCGCGTGCCAGCGGCACTGGGGGATTTCATGGTTCTCGATACTGTCCGGGCCAGTGGTGGTGCGGCAATTTCTGTTGAAGAGACTCGATTAATTGAATGGCAGAAAAAAGTCTCCTCGGCGGAAGGAATAATCATATGTCCGGAAGCGGCTACGTGTATTGGTGGATTGGAAAAGTTAATTGAACAGGACCAGGTAGCACTCGACGAACGGGTAGTGATTTTTAACACCGCTGCAGGGCAGAAATACTTCGGAAAAGGCGATCCTCTCGATGTGCCATCCATTGATTTGTCCAAGGCTACCGATTGGGATACGTTCGAGCAAGATTATTTGTTGAAGTGATCGGCTGTTTGGAGCGATTGGCTTGTTGATGCCGTGTCGCTCGTACCCCCAGATTTGTTTTTGAATTCTCGACAACTTGCCGTATTTATTTTTCTGAAGCTCCGATTGATGGCAAAGCGGAAACCTGAAATTCGAATTCGGAGTTTTGGGATTTATTCGAACTGGGACTCCCAGTCAAAAATCCTCCCAAAAATTGAACAGTTCACCACCGAAGTGCCGGCTGATCTTGGGATTGAGTTCGGATTTATCGTGAATATAAAAGGGGCAAAAAACAGGGAATTGGATTATTGCATTGATCACCCTGGAATCTTGGATTCGGAGGGTATTCGTCGCGCACCTTTTGACGGCTCGGTCTTTGTGAAAACCAACGATTGGGATTTTTATCTAGGCGATACAGTTTGGGAACCGGTTTCTGATAAGTTAGGCCCCTGGCGAATGACCATGGAATTAGACGGCGTTGTCATTGGTGAAAAAGTGTTCAATGTTGTTCTAAGTCGCGGACCTGATTAGTGTCGTTTGAACTTGAGCTACCGCCTCGGTGTCTTTGATTTGTTAAACTAACGAGTGATTGAAAGTCGTCAGTTTGAAAGTCGTCAATTCTATTTTCATCTTTACTAAGCGAAGCATGTATGGCCGATTCTGAAAAAAAAGCTGAAAAGAAACTTTATCTTCTCGACGCAATGGCTTTAATTTATCGAGCACATTTCGCGCTGATTCGATCGCCGCGATTTACTACGTCGGGGGTTTGCACCTCGGCTGTATTCGGTGTGGCTAACACTGTTTTCGATATCATTTCCAAGTATGAGCCGACTCATTTGGCGGTTGCCTTCGATACTCGCGAACCGACCTTTCGGCACGAAGCGTTCCCCGAGTACAAGGCACAACGAGACGCATTGCCAGAGGATATTGCCCTGCAGTTTCCTTGGGTCGACCGACTGTTTGAAGCGATGAATATCACCATGATTCGCAAGCCCGGATTCGAGGCGGATGATATTATTGGAACGTTGTCTGTGGAGGCAGAGGCGGCGGGATTTGAAACGTTTATGGTGACTCCGGATAAGGACTATACGCAATTGGTCTCGGAGCATGTCACTATGTTCAAGCCAGGGCGTCAGGGGGGAAGTCCAGAAATGCTGGGCGTCAAGGAAGTTCTTGAAAAGTGGCAAATCGAACGAGTGGATCAAGTCGTTGATATTCTTGGGTTGATGGGAGACGCCAGTGATAACATTCCGGGGGTGCCCGGGATTGGTCCCAAGACCGCTCAGAAATTAATCGCAAAATTTGGTTCGATGGAGTCCTTGTTAGAAAATACAGACCAATTAAAAGGCAAGCAAAAGGAGCGAGTTGAGGAGAATAAAGATCAAGCGATTCTCTCGAAAGAATTGGTCACGATCTGTCTTGATGTACCTCATGATGTTGTTTTGGATGACTTGAAATGGTCGGGTTTTGATAAGGCAAAACTAACAGAGCTTTTTGGAGAACTGGAATTTGATACGCTCGGGAAACGCATGTTGGGCAAGTCGTTCTCAGCAGCGCCCGCGAGGCAGGCGGCGATAAGGGATAAGCGTGAAAAAGAAATCCAGGCGACGCTGTTTGATGATCCTGCGGTAGAGGAAAAAACAATAGCCGACGTTCCTCATCAGTACACCACAATTAAGACGAAAAAGGAGCGGGCTGAATTAATTGAAACGCTAATGAATCAAAAGCGTTTTTGTTTCGACACCGAGACGACCGGGCTGGATCCGCGTTCAGCGACACCTCTGGGCATTGCATTTTCGTTTGAAAAGCATCGTGCTTATTATGTTGTGGTTCCTGAATCTGAAGAAATGTCAGCGGCCGTTTTAGAGGAGTTTCGTTCTGTTTTTGAGAATGAGTCGGTTGTCAAAGTTGGCCACAACCTTAAATACGATGTTAGCCTTTTGAGATGGTGGGGCATCGACGTTCGCGGCGAGCTAATCGACACCATGTTGGTTCACTCAATGAAAGAGCCGGACATGAAACACGGGCTCGATTACCTTGCGACGATCTACCTTGGCTACCGTCCAATTCCAACCAGTGACTTGATCGGTAAGAAAGGCGAAGAGCAGCGGAATATGCGAGATGTTCCTCTGGAAATTATTGCCGAGTATGCCTGTGAGGACGCTGATATTACGCTTCAGGTGGCAGACGCGCTTGCCCCCGAAGTGGAGGCGAGAGGAGTGGCTGAGGTTTGTTACGAGGTCGAGTGTCCGTTGATACCCGTACTTGTTGAGATGGAATATCAGGGGATTCGGCTCGATTCGGAAGCTTTGAATAAATATTCAGTCGTCTTGGCTACAGAGATTGAGGAGCTGCGAGCTAAGATTTTTGACGAGGCGGGGCGAGAGTTTAATATTGCCTCGCCCAAGCAACTTGGAATCGTTCTCTATGACGAATTAAAATTAGTTGACAATCCAAAAAAGACCGCGACTGGGCAATATTCCACCAAGGAATCTGAATTGCTGCGTTTAGCACCTAAGCACGAAATCGTTGCGAACGTTTTAGAGTTTCGCAGCGCTCAAAAACTTAAATCGGTTTATGTCGATCAGTTACCCGATGCCGTCGACCCCCAGACTGGCAAGCTCCACACTCATTACAGCCAGACCTGGACGTCCACAGGGAGAATGCAGTCCAACAATCCAAATCTGCAAACGATTCCTGTTCGCAAAGAGCGGGGGCGTGAAATTCGAGCCGCTTTTGTGCCAAGAGATTCAGAGCATTTGATTTTGGCTGCTGATTACTCTCAGATTGAATTGCGTATTATGGCTGCCTTGAGCCAGGATCCGACGATGCTCGAGGCCTTCCGGTCGGGAACCGACATTCACTCGGTCACAGCGGCTCAGGTCTATAAAGTGCCTATGGAAGAAGTTGACAGGGAAATGCGTGCCAAAGCCAAAATGGTGAATTTTGGAATCCTCTACGGGATCTCGGCATTTGGATTGCAGCAACGACTTAATATTCCCCGCGCTGAAGCCAATTCGTTGATCAACAACTATTACGAAAAGTATCCCGGCGTTCGAGAGTATTTTGATCGGACAATTCGTTTTGCAGAAGAAAATGAGTTTGTGAAAACTCAAACGGGGCGTCGCCGGCAACTTCGTGATATTAATTCTCGAAATAGAACGTTGAAAAATGCATCCGAACGACTCGCAATGAACAGCCCCATTCAGGGGACGGCGGCTGACATGCTAAAGCTGGCGATGATCAAAGTGCATCACGCTCTACGCGAAGGGGCGTTTAGAACCAAGATGTTACTTACCGTTCACGATGAATTAGTGTTCGACATGCATCGTGAAGAAGCAGAGACTGTAATCCCCGTGATTGAATCCTGCATGAAAACGGCTCTAGAAATCGACGTCCCTATCGAAGTCGAGATGGGCACCGGTGAGAGTTGGCTAGAAGCTCATTGAGCGTTAGCTTGGGGATCGCGCGGCGAATTTGATTGCCGGATACTTGTCGATAAGAGACGCGACCGTGAAGGTTTCGATCGGACTATTTACCGAGGAATTTTAGCCACGACATTCGATCTTTCTTAGTTGCTTTCCCTTCATCGTCTTCGAAATCACCGGAAAGCTTTTCGGCGAGTTCGCAAATCGATTGAGTAATCGCAGCATTCTTAGCGTTCTCCAGCAAAGGCACGCCGTTGTTTCTGCATTCGGAAATGACCGGGTAGTTGTTGGGTATTCTCCAGAAAATGTCTCGATCGATTGTCTCTTCTGCTTTCGTCGAGCTGATCTGCATTTTGTCGAGGCCTACACGGTTAACGACAATTTTAATTTTGTCATTGACGTCGTCGTAGGTCTCCAGTGAAGAGAGAAGTCTCACAACATTTCTGAGACAAGGCAGGTCAAGTTGTGTCAGCAAGACTATGCTGTTTGCACTTTCTAAGGCGGTGATGTCGAGCCGACTGTATGATTTTGAGAGATCGATGATGAGGTGTGTGAAGGAGGCTTTTAATAATCCAATTACCCGTTTTAAATCTTCGTTAGAAATCGCAGACATGTCTTCGATTTGTACCGGTCGCGGAAGCAGGTACACACCAGATTCGTGCTTCGTCAGTGATTTTCTTAAAAGCGCGAGGTCGAGTCTTGAGATATTCTGAGCGACATCGAGCAGGGTGTAGTCCGGAATCATGTCGAGAAAGACATCGGCGTCACCGAGGGCAAGGTCGAGGTCGATCAGCACGACGCTACGCTCCGGGTTGGTGGCCAAGGCAACGGCAAGGTTAACAGCGATGGAGGTGTTTCCCACACCCCCGGACGCTCCCGCGACAGCAATAATATTTCCAGCGTTGCTACGTTGCTTACCATCTGTGTTGGCAGCAACTCGATCAAGGGCGCCGACGAGTTCGTCGATTTGAACTGGGGAGTTAAGGAATTCTCTTGCACCGGACCGCATCGCTCGGAGAATCATTTGGCCATCGGTTCGGCTGCTGACGACAATAATGCCAATGGACGGATGTGTTTTTGAAATTTCTTCTACGAGCTGCATCGCCTTTTCGTCATCGGAATCAATATCGATGATTGCGATTTCGGGAGTGGTTTGAGAAACAATTTCGGCGAAGAACTCGTAACGAGAACAATCGGCCTCAAGCCAGATTTGGTCCATGCCAATGAGGTAGCGTTTCAGATTTTCTCGAGTTGTTTCGTCTGGATCGCAAATCGAGATGCGTAGCGTATCGCTCATTTGTCATCCGTGTGTTTTGGCTGCCGAGGGTCGTTGTTAGGCCGGTCCCGCATTTTGCAATTCCAGCGAAGTGATTAATAATCTGTCAGTTTAGCGGACTTTTGTCTTAAAGGGCCATTTAAAAATTGACTTTGACTCACGCTCAGGTTGAGATTTAACTTTTGCGTTTTGCGAATCGTTCGTTTGGTTCGCAATCGTTTTAAGTTGGAACGGTGAGTTGCTTGCCGGTTTTGACTGCTGAGCCGATTCGGGCGTCATGAACGGGAAATTGCCTCTTCCGCGATTGCTGCCAAAGCTGTCTTCAATCGGGCAGTCGTCTTCACAGCGTGGCACTTCGGTATAGCCGTTGATGAATAGCTCACGATCTGATGGTCGCGTTGTGAGCCTTCCTGGACCATACTCGGGAAGCTGATCTGATTCGACTTCGCTGATGAAATTCGGTGTAAGTAAAAAGACCAGTTCGGTCTCATTGGATTTGTCCATGACCGATCGGAAGGCGGGGCCAAACCATGGGTTGTGCATTAACTTGGGAATTCCACGGACTTCTGTCTCATCCTTTTCTCGGTAATCTCCTGCGAGAGCAAGCGTGTGGCCAGCTTTCATCTTGACGCCGGTGTTTACACGTCGCACGCGAAATCCTGGGACACCAGCGTCACCTGCAAGGTCAGCAGCGACTTCAGAAACTTCCGCTCGAATTTCGAGCGTTAATTGACCTTGTCCGTGGATGATTGGCACGACATCAAGCTTGGTGCCGAAGGGGCGGTACTCGATGGAGTTGGTTCCCAGTCCGCTAGCGACCTGAATGGCGATTTCACCACCAGAGAGAAATTCGGCAGGCCGTCCATTTTGAGCAACGAGGACCGGTTGGTCTAACAGTTTCGCCAGGTTGTTGCTTTCGAGTGCTTCGATGAACGCGTTGAATCTCTTTCCATCGTTCAGAACACCAAAGGCAAAGTTCGCCGAGGTACCAGCGGAACCTCCGGTCGAAACATCCTGAATCAACTGAGCCACACTTGAGACAACATTGAATTCCTCACCTAAATAGGCCCAGTCGACGCCAAGCTTTCTCAGTTTACCGCGGGCGACTTCGTAGACTTTCACTTTGATCGCAATGTTTTGCGTACCGTTGACCTGAAGCTCATTGATAACATTCGCTGGGAAGTAATCCCGTGCGACTTTGACGATGTTTTCTACCTGATCGGCTCTCGCAACGTTACCTGTCAGGATAATGCTTGACTTCAAGGGATTAACGCTGACTTGAGAATCGGGGAAGATTTTTGCAATTGCCGCTTCAACTTCTCTCACGTCAATCGAGACTTCGATGTTGATCATCTCGAGATTCTTGTCTGGATCGCTGACCGTCAGAGTCGACATTCCAGGTTTGAGTGCGCTCACTAGAATCGTGTTCGGGGTAACCGGAACCGCTCCGATGATATCGGGGTTCTCTACCATCAACTCAGGAATGTTGTAGTCGAATTGAAGGCGTTGGTTCGAACCCTCCACCATCTGAATTGTCTTCACTTCTTGACGGATCTGATAATTCAAACCTACTTGTGCCTGGATCGCGCCAGGTAAACCAAGGAGTGCGGTTGCAGCTAAAGCAAAAACAATGCGAAATTGAGTTGAAAGACGCTTGTTCATCCATGAATCCTTGCGTTGGACGGATCGGCTTTTGTAATTTGAAACGAAGCCAGTCTTACCGGAGTCATCCTTGACGGCTGCAGTAGGTGAAAAGTTACACCCAAACTGCCCAGCGGTTTTTCAGTGTTAAAACCAGACAAAGTCATACGTTACATATAGCTAATTCGAACCTATTCACCCTGATATTGATCTTCTTCCAAATTGCGATCAATTTCGTTAGAGCCGTCAGAGTCAGCCTCATCGTCGTCATCCGCATCTTCGGAATTCACGGGGACGATCGGGGCCATGTTGATATCAGGAATGGTGCTTTGCGGAAGTTGTCCGGGGGTGAATGTGTAATTTTCAGGCGAATTCCCGCTCCAAATTGTCATTGTGATGGGGTTCTTGGCTTCAATATCCGTATCGTTTCCGGCGACAGTGACGATATTTCCATCGTTTTCAGGCTCCTCTTCGTCGATGAGGTTCCAGCCCATGATTTCGTCTAGGCTTTCGATGTCGTCATCGTTGGTCGCTTCGTCGCCTCGAAGAGTGAGTTTGATTTGAGCTGTTCTTTGTACGTAGTACATTGCTTCGGCCTGTTCTTCCGTAGCTAACACTCCGACAACCGCTGAGTTCGTTCCCGCAGTTGGACTGTCTTCGCGAGTTTCCACTGATTTCATGCTGTTATTGATGCTGAAAACCTGAAGCCCTCGCAGGAATGTTTTGGAAGTCTGGTTGATACGGTTCGGGTTTTTCTTATCCCGTTTCGTAAACAATCCGATTACGTCGACTTTGTCGCCTGGGCTAAGTAGACCACCAAACAGGTCATCCGAAGGGACTTTGATCGCAACCACTTTCATGTCACTTGGGATTGAGAGAGAGGCAACCGATTTTTCGTTGACGATTACCGATTTTTGGATCGGCATGCCTTTTCCAAGACGGTTGCGGTTAACCATGTCCTCAATGTCGTCGAGGCTTGTGGCCGCATCATCGGGAACGATGTCGAGCGGCCAGTTCTCAATTTTGACGTTTTCTTCTGTCAAACGTGAGTTAGGATCCAAATCCATGGCAGCCACGATGACCGGTCCATGTTCTTTCTCTGGTTCAGCGTTAGCTGATTTCTGCCCTAAAACCTGGCTGATGCCGATCGCGGCAACGAGTCCAAACCCCATCGATAGAACCATTAGCATGAATGACTTAGATTTCATAGGTTTCACCTCAACAACTGCGGTTTAGGGCTGTTCGCCAATCGCTTCAAATGATTCGAAGATTTGGCTTAAATAATTAGCTTAAATAAAAATCGCTTCAGTCTGGCAATGCAATCAACAACCCGTCCTTGAAACTCGTTTCCTTCAAATCGAAACTTCGATCCGACGGGCTGCTTGCTTGCATTGCACCGTGCAAACAGCCCTTTTCGGATTAATTCGGTTCTATTGGGTTCTCAGTCCAAAAAAAGCCGGACAGGTCTAATTGGAATCAAATCCGGCAGAATCGGAACAATGCGTAGGTCTTAGATGAGGTATCCCATCCAAGCGAAATACAATACGGTTCCGATGGCTAATGGAATTCCGTAGGGCAGCAAACGCATAGAGCTTTTTCTTTCGGTAGCAATCTCTGCAAGTGTTTCGGGATTTTGAATCGTGGTGATTTCATTGAGGATGAAGAAGAACTGATTGAAGTGTTTTCTTCCCTCCCCTGCAGCGATCACCATGATCACGGCAAGGATGGCACCAACGATTGCGGAAACGCAGAAGGCATAAAATGTAATCGTGCAGTGAACCCAGGCTCCAATGGCAGCCATCATTTTCACATCGCCTGCCCCCATTCCGCCGACGGCGTAGGCTGGGAGCAGCGTTGCGATTCCGACGGCGGTGCCAGCGAGGCTCCACATCAGTCCGATGTACCAGCCCTGTCCGTCCATTCCGTAAAAAATGGCACTGTAAATCCAGCCGCTGATAATCATTGGAAACGTAATTTTGTTGGGAACTCGAAGTTCCTTGCCGTCGATGTACGCGGCAATGATCGCAAAAATACTGACGGCCCAATAAACCCAGTTATCGGCCATGGTAACTAGAATCTCTTCCATAACAAAAACTCCTGCACTCTGTGTTGTGTTGTGTTGGTTCGCGAGAGAAAAACTCATTTTTTCTCGTGTTGACGGTCTCGGTTTCCAAAACCGATGGGTCGGCGATCGCGTGGTCGTTGCGCTTAAAATCTGAGCGTGAATAAATAGCTCAGGAAAACAGCAATCAAAGTGCAAAAGTAGCAGACAAGCTCGACGGCTTGCTCAAACGTTCCAATTGTGACGAACCATTCCATTTGATTTTCTCGATCCAAATAGAGGTTTTGAATGAATTCCGTTCGTAAACTGTTACCTTGTCCTTGATGCGGTTTTAACGTGGAAAAAGCCCCTGAGCTCGAAGAGCTGAGGGGCTAATGATTTAGCAAAGTCTACCTGATGGCAGACCCCAAACTAGTTCGACGGCAAACCGCTGATCTGTGAACCAATGTTTTGGAACGCTGTGTTTGCAGCTGTACCAACAGCTTGAATAGCTGTTAGGCAAACAATAACGATCAAAGCAAGCATGATGGCGTACTCAACTGCTGTTGGGCCATCTTCCGACTTCATGAACTTTTCGATTTTGTTAATAAACTTCTTCATCTTGTCTTTCCTCCGACGGATTTGACGTGCCCGTGTGGGCATCTGAACCAAATGGTTCTAAATTAAAAAAGGGCCGGGCTGACCAAGTGGATGAGCACTTTTCCTGCGAATGTCAGCTGTCCCACGTTATCAAATTGCTTTCTTCAAAAGCGTGCAGGATTGCCAATTCGACGTGGCGATTTGGCGTGAATCGAAACAACAAATTGGTCGTTCTCTCAACTCACTAGAAACCTAAGTCACGACTAGATTTAGTCAAACTTTAAGGGTTAAATAAAAACGAATTATTTCGTTGAGGCTGCGGGTTAGGGTCGGGTTAAACCGAAATTAGCGCTGGTCGCGTAGAGCATCTGCTATAACCGTTGCAGACGTATTGAAAC
>JAQXDZ010000006.1 GCA_029251085.1 Mariniblastus sp. | reverse complement strand
CTCGGCAGAGAGTCCAGACGATCCTTAGAAAGCGTTTGACCTAACGCAATTTCACACATTAATTTTCTATATCGCCCAATCTGAGGCTAATCTATGGAACCAATGCGAAGGGACGGGGGGCGTGGTTAGGATTCTGGGTGAATACGCCAGTGGATTTTACGTACCCAATTACTACCCAATTTGCTGCCAACTACCAGTAGATTTTAGTGCCAGCTTGCATTGCCAGTCAGATTCGCTACGCTAAACACCGACATACGAGACTTTGCTGAGTCATGCAGCAATTCTGGGGGTGTAGAGGTCGCTGGTTCGAATCCAGTCAGCCCGACTACAAAAGCCTCGGGAGACATTGGTTCCCGAGGCTTTTTCTTTTCTGTGACGCGGGCAAATCATCAAAACCGCCAGAGTTTGGCGTTGAGGACCGGCGTCTACGCACATGTGTAAAGGTCGCTGCTTCATTCCATGTGTTTAGACTGGCCTCGCAAGTTCGATTGCCTCGATTTCTTTTTGTAGTTCGGCTACGCGTTTTTGGGCGGCGGACATTTGTTCTGGACTAAAGCTGGCTTTAAGGCGGTCAAGACTTGCTAACGAACTGCTAAGCTCGTCGTTATAGTTGTGTTCTTCTTCATCCGGATAGAGTTCTTCTTCCGCATAGAGTTTTACCATGGAATACCACGCGTACGCTTCTGCCTCGTTTTTAGGAAAAACATTGGACTCGCTATATTCGCGACCGAGTGCGAACATGGCGTCAATATCTTTTTGCAAAGCTGATTTTTCAAACCAGTTCATAGCTTCGGCAAAGTCCTTAGGAACACCTTCGCCTTCGTAGTACATCCTGCCCAGAACGTACTGCGCCCCGGCATTCTCTTGCGCTGCAGCCAAGCGGTACCATTTCATTGCTTCGACGAAGTTCTGGGGAACACCTTCGCCTTCGTAGTACATGTCGCCGAGATTGAATTGCGCATATTCATATTTTTGTTCTGCAGCCAAGCGGTACCATTTCATTGCTTCGACAAAGTCCTTCGGAACACCTTCGCCGTAGTGAAACTTCTGGCCAAAATTGTTTTGTGCCTCTGCGTCTCCTTTGTATTGGCGGCCTACCATCATGCCGAAAATCTCGTAAGCTTCGGCTAGGCTGTCTTTGATTTGGTTGGGATGGATTCGTTGGTAGCCCTTGCTGTAGTAAAGCAGGGTTCCAGTTGAAGCTTCCACGCGAATACCCGATCTTGCGGTAAAAAAGTCCAATGTTTCGCGATCGAAATATTGTCTTACTTGTTGTTCGTCGGATCCTTGTAAAACGAATTTACTTGAAAAAGCCTTGTGGTCGTCGAAATCGATATCCTGCTTGCCGAGTACGCTGCCGATTCCGTCAAGAAGATTTTCGGGGCGAATGGTAAAGTCCGGACAAACTAGGTCGCTGGATTGAAGTGAAACGACCGACTGACGACGAAAATCCGTGTTTTCGCCACTTCCTAAATAGTAGACGTAATCGAAGATTGCGAGTTTGACATCACCGCTGTCCCCGTGGATCAAATTAGTAATTTTTGGGGAATGGCCCCGGTTGAAGAATTCGCAAGTTGAGAATCGAGCAAGTAATTTGGAGTCGCCATCGGGAATGAATGCTAACCCCATCTCTTCGGCCAATTCTTTAAGTTCTCGCTTCCGTTTAATTTCACGGCCGCAAAATATTCTCAAAACAATTATCAGAGCAATTAGAAGAAAAATGGGGAACAAGCAAAGTAGTAAAAAATCGATCCGGTCCATGAGTTCGCTCCGCTTGAAAAGCTGCGATTCAGTTTTAATTCTTTAACAGTCTAATGTTAACGCAAGTTGTTTGGCAACTAATTCATAGGGCGGGTTAATACTCTTAGTTCTTGATACTGTTCGATACACCTTGGTGCTCCTTGACTCGATGATTCTCTTTCTTTTCATGGTTGGTAAAGTTGCCTTGAGTGCGTTTATTCTCGTATCAACGCGTCATAATTTGATGCGTCAAGAAGCGTGGTGACTCTTGAGGTGTAGAGGTCGCTGGTTCGAATCCAGTCAGCCCGACTTTCTTTCAGTCGAGAAAACACGCAGTTTTTACCCGTCACCGTGAATGTGCGACGGAAAAGAGACGCGATAAGTTCAGTATCCGTACCGATCTTATTCGTGAGGGACTTTTTTGGAGTGCGTTCATGGGTCGACCACCAGGGCGCAAGCCGTCTAATCCACCGAAGTACAAGCTGCACAAAGCGTCAGGCAAAGCTGCGTTTTCTGCTGTGCGAACATTGTTCCGCGGATGATTGGCTATCGCCAATTTTATTATCGGCACCCATGCCTCGCCACGAGCACCTCCGACGGCCAAGTCACCGCTGCCGACAGCGCCAAGCGAATTCGAGTTGGTTCCCGATGGCGAGTTCCTCGAAGTCCAAGTCCCCGAGACGCAGTTGGAGGCATCGCGAGAGTTACAGTTGATCCTCGGCTCCGAGTTCCTGTAACTGGTTTGGCGACATTTTTAGCAGCCAATCAACCCGGACGCGTAATCGGTGCGGGCCACAGGCCGTCTGGATGCCCTCAGGTCTCCGATTCGTGCAAGATCGGATGCGATTTGAAACCCGCTTAACCAAAATTGACCTGCATGGGGCATCGCCGGACAAATCTTGAACCGAACAAGCGCCGCGGCACAAATTCGGTGGCGAAAACCGGTGAGTTAATGTTTGATAACTACCCGAAATTTTTTGACAACTCCCCAAATTGCGGATAGAAAGTCAGACGTTGAGGATTAAATTCCCTATCAGTAGTGGCCAATGCAACGAGTGTAGTCGGTATCAAAATCTTGTTTTAGTTAATCGTAGGTAGCCATCAATGTCACAGGACCCCAAGTTTAATCGACCGATGGATCAACCCTACAAATCGCCAGTGATCAACAACGGTGCTAAACCAAGTGGTACCAGTGGGAAAGCGATCGCAAGTTTGGTTTTGGGTCTCTTAAGCATTGTCGGAATGTGCTTGACTGGCATTCCAGGATTGATTTTGGGGATCATGGGTCTGGGTGACATCAACCGAAGCGCTGGCCGCATCGGCGGTAAGGGAGTGGCGATCTTCGGAATCGTGCTCAGCAGTTTAGGAATTCTCTGGACCACCATGGCTCCTTTATTGGGGATCGGAATGATGCTGCCAGCAGTGCAGCAGGTGAGAGAAGTGGCTCGCCGGGCAACGTCATCAAATAATATGAGGCAGCAATCACTTGCGATGCTTAATTATGAATCGGCCTACCTGAAATTTCCGCCTCGAGAAGAAAACGGTCTTAGCTGGCGAGTGCATCTCCTTCCTTTTATCGAAAGAAGCGATCTACATAGCCGTTTCCATTTAGATGAGCCTTGGGACAGCCCTCATAATATTCAGTTACTCGACGAAATGCCGGAAGTCTATGCATGCCCTAGTGTCGTGCTTCCGTCAGGCTATACGGTTTACCAAGTTCCTTACACGGACGTCGCAAAGAACCCCGCACCTAAAGACTTGGCGATGTTTGATACCAGCGGAAAGTTGGTTACTTACAGTAGTGTTACCGATGGAACATCAAACACGGCTATCTTGTTAGAAGTTGACGCGGCAGCGGCGGTCGAATGGACGAAGCCTGCTGACTGGGAGTACGATCCATCAGACCCCAAACGTGATCTTGGGAATGTGCACCCGGGAATCATCCTGGTCAACTTCACTGACGCGAGGAATGAAGCGATCCCAAATAGCATTTCGTTCGAAGACATGAAGGCTATAATTACCAGAACAGGTGGTGAAGCTCAACCACCGCGAGTTAATTACTAGCAAGAGGTAGGGTTGCTGGTTTCGAACACCTGAGTCGAGGCCACCAGTAGCACGAAAAAAGCCAACACTGACAATCCACAGCCATTCATCTTCGGATTGGATGGGATCACGACCATTGTGGATTTGTCTACTGCGATTGAGGATGTGCTGAGTGGATTCGAGTGGTAAAAGAACCGAAGAAGCACTGGATACGCCTGTTGCGTAAACAGCACAGCACAGCACAGAACCGCGCGCCGTATCTTTCAGCTTGTCGAGTCCGCCGACGCTAACTCGGTCCCCAAAGTGGATTAGCTGATTCAAAGGGCACACGTGGCCTGAGTGTCGCGCATGCCAAAAACGAGGACGGTACTTTGACGGTATACCTACTTCGGTACGAAACATAAAACACCATGCACCGGAGTTGCCGATCCGGGTCGCAATTGACCTCAACATCACTGGCGGCAACCAATGATTTTAGACGTTATCCGTACCAGTCCGAATCAGACGTGACCAGGAAAGATTCCTCGAGTGTCCAGCGGTTTTGGGCTATCGGATACGATAGCGACCGTAAAATATTTGTCGGGTTGCATGAGCGCAATCATTACATATCTAAGATGTTAGGGTAAAAAAATGAAGTGTATTCAATGTCAATCCGAGCGCCTCGTCCATAATGCAAGGGCTGTTGACTATATTGACTTTGGAGTGAAGCGACCGCTCAAACCTGAACTCGATTCGAATCCTGACGCATGGGTATTTAAAGGCACCACGGCTGGCGAACTCAATGCAACTGTTTGTGCGGATTGTGGTTTCGTGATGTTTTCAATGGCTAAGCATGACGCAGAAAGACTTTATAGCATCCAGAGAGAGACTAATGGATAGGACTAAACCTCGAATACAGTGGATCCCGTTGGTCAGTCTTCGCGACTCGATGCTCTGATAACGGTGCGAGGTAATCCGGAGCGATTGATAGAAGCCAAGGAATCGGAAAAGATTTTTTCGCTTTGCTAGAAAACGGCACATGACAGAGCGTTAAACCAGAGCCGATTTGCCCTCGTTCGGCGACGACAAGCATTGAGGTCCTCGATATCATTCGCGAATGCCTGCTTAAATTGCATGGCCCGCTCTCGAGGTTAAGGTCTACAGACATTAATTCTTATTGGCGGTCGGTTTCGCGGTCGTCCAGGGTAAGTGGCGGGTGTTTAGTTGTGTTCCATTGCCCGTTCCGTCTTAACGCGGAGGTCGTTGGAGTTAAACTGTTACACACTTCTGTTACACGCTTGTTACGAAAAGTTCAAGAAATGTGCGTACAATGATTGATGAGCGCAGTTGATAGGGAACTCAACTTTACCACTGGCTGTGCCAAAACTGGCTAACAAGAATTCAAAGTACAGGAGACCGAGGATGAACCGCGAAGTTTTCGTCAAACCAAAGACAGTTGTATCAATCGGCGTGGTATCGATCGTTGCCCTCGTAGCCGTTGTCGCTAGCGGTGTTGAAAGATTTACTTCCGAGTCTTTTATCCAGTCAGCGAAGTGGGGATTTCGAAAGGACGTGGCTTTGAATGGAGAGGTGACGCAACCATCTTCTGCAATCTTTCAGGAGGAGACTGGCGGGGATTTTGATTGGAAGACAGATCCTGTTTGTAGGGCAATTTTTGATGCGGTTTTAGCAGGACTGCATCGAGACAAGGTAAGTGACGAGATTGTGGCCAATGTGATTGGGAAGAAGTCGAAGAAGAAGGATGCCAAGACGCTTCGGGAACGAATGAAAAGAAGCTTCGTGCTGGATTGTCCATTGTGCGAACCGACGTTTGAGGCGTTCTTGACATATCAAATGCGAGACAAGAGTCGAGACACTAAGATCAAAGTCACCAGCGAGAAAAAATCGGGCAGAGGGATAAAGAAAGAGTTGCGAACCGGTCTACTAAGCGAAACTTCTGGTGGGCGCGTCGTGGCGATCGCCGAGGTGGCAAAAGGGTGGATTAGTGTAAAATTGGAATCACAAAATCAGCTCAAGCCGGAGGAGATTCAGGCTTGGAAAGAACGTATCCACATGCGTGCGGCCGAAGGAAAAGATAAATTAATGGATTTAAAAAAGACGGACAAAAATTACAAGATCTGGTCTCTGTACACTGGCTGTGGCGCCTGTAACGGAGCGATGTGGGCGGTGGAGGGTTGGGAGGAAGATTAGGCCGAATGGCATTTGGGTTTGGCTTGGAGCCAGATGGAGATGAAAGATTCTTCTGCAGGGTTAAGCATTTCAACTCGATGCTTGTCTAATATTCGTCACTGAACAAAGGCACTTGTAAGCTGGTTGAACTAGGGTTTCGCTGGCGTTTTTCAACGAGAAAACGAGTCTGGGATGGGTGAGTTGCTAAAGGCGTCTTGGCGGTGGGTGAGAGTCAGCCTGTTTCTGCCGTTGAATTTGACGCGATCCCTAAGCCTCAGTTGTCGGCTCAAAAAGTTTAGCGACGGTTTGCATTACCCTTGCTGCCCCGATCCAGTTTTCCCTCCCAGAGCTGCTGGTACTCTTGCGAATCAACAGTTCTTACCGTGTTCCCCGTAAATCCAACTTGATAATCCTCGCCTTCAGAGGGAGAGGCTTCGAAGACGATTGGAAGAGCTGGGCCAAGCATTGAACTTTTTAAATTCCAGCGAATTTTTAGTGGTTCGTCGTCGTGTTCGCCAATGAAAATCGCATCGAGATTGCTTGGGTCAATTCCCATCATCTGCAATTGTTCTTCATTTTGTTTGCCAATAAATGTTTTTAACTGTTCGGGATTTTTGGGGCCTTTCCAACCATTGTTTTTCATGAAAATGGAGTACATTTTCGCGACTCTTTTGACGTTGGAGTCAGTTGCTTTTGCCATCATGTCGGCTGCGTCGGGAGTCGAGTTGCAACCGGTGAGCACGGCAACTAGAAGCACCGTTGCCAAAATTTTAATTGAGACGTTAGAAATTAAATTTTTCAAGAGACTACCCTGGGAGCCGCAGACGATTGAAACTGAAATTTGATGAATTTTATCAATTGGTCGATGGCGGCGATTTAGAGACCATCGAGGTCGACAACATTTCCATCGGCGCGGCGGCCAAGATTAATTAACGTGATTCGGTCGGCTGAGAATGAGATTGGCCGCGTTGATCCATCTCCAAACGTAGCACAGACAACGCCGGAATGGGCTGAGCCAAAGCCTAGTTCACGGGTACGACCCGTTGCGGCATCCAGTAGATCATTCGGTCGTGTTTCTCGGTCTGATCGTAGTGGGACATCCGCTCGCCAACCGCCCCACGGATCGTCGGGGTCGTCTAGTGAATTTACACGCATGGAGGCCCAGTCAGCCGAGTGAAATTGACTTTCATCCCACCAATCGCTGAAAGGCCCGGCAAAGGTAAACGAATAATATTTTTGATTGACTGATTTTTCCATAATCAAAATTGTGTTAGAAGCACCGTCGGAAATGTGTTCAAAGCCAACACCGGGATACTTAACCACCTGAATGGATGATGCGTCCACGGACGCGTGTCCACCCTTCACCAAAATTCCCGTATAGGTGAAGGTTCTTTCGTTGTACTGCTGCCAGACACTGGGAAACTCATCGCTGCGAAAGTTGATTCCAAAATCCGGTATGCCACCGCTGTCATCTGCCCACGGTCCCATGACTCCGGCGTAATCGCCTAGTGGCATTGGCGCGGCGGACCATGGATGAATTGCTAGGCGAGGGCCGCGCGAAGGACAGGTATAAAGTACTTGTTCAATCTCAATGACCGCGGGACTTACTTCGTTGGCGTCACCGTCATTGAAAAGCCCGGCTCGCTGCCGTTGGCTGCTTACGTTTTGCTGCTCAATGAATGGTAAGATTTGGAATCCCCAGCCAAGGTTTTCATAGCCATAAAGTGGGCTCAACTCTTGAGAGTCATTCCAGAACTCACCGGACGTTCCCCCTGCGTGAGGAAACACGCCTTGAGCTGATTCATAGTTATGAGTCGCTAAACTTATTTGCCGCAAATTGTTTAAGCAAGTTGTCCGGCGGGCAGCTTCTCTAACGGCTTGGACAGCGGGTAAAAGCATGCCGATTAAGATGCCGATGATTGCAATAACCACCAATAATTCAACCAGCGTAAATCCAGTTCTGATGCGAGTCCGCGCGGAGAACATAAAACCCTCAAATATTAAGGAATAAAAAGCGATGCGTCGTTGAGTAGCTTAAATGGTTTCATTTAATTCACCAACAATTTAATTCATTTATCTTTCTCGTTCAAAATTAACATCCGCCGTCGCCCCTCTGGGATCTCGTTTCTTACCTTGGTTGAAATCTTCCACAGAATAGCACCCCCTAAAAGCACTAACACCAGGACGCCCCATTCGGTTGGCCATGACAACTTTGCAGGGCTTTGGGGTAATAGCATCGCCAGTAAAATGAATGCACTGCCTGCTCCTGCGATCCATGGGACTAAACGATTTAATAAAGATTGTTCAATGTCAGAGTCGCGTCTTATTTTTGGAAGAGAAATGGCGACTCCCAGGAACGCCAACGCGATACAAAACGCACCGACGTTAACGAATAGTGTGATTGCATGTTTTCCAAACAGGGCACCGAGAAAAGTAATGGTGGCACTGAAGATAATTGCGACCGTTGGAGTACCATATTTTTGGTGGGTTTTAGCGAATGCAGGATGAATGATGTTCCCTCGCCCCATCGCAAACAGGACTCTGCAGCCGGAAAGGAAAAAACCGTTCCAGCTGGTTAGCAAGCCAATTAGCCCGACTGTTAAAACGATTCGCTCCCAAAACGGTGAACCGAATGCGAGTCTAAATGCGGCGGCGGTCGGGAGGGTTTCATCGACAATCTCAGGCCACCGAGAGGTCATGCCGACACTTAAGAACACTAATAAATAGAACAGGGTTGAGCCTGCAATTGCCATGATTAAAAGTCTTCCGAGATGACTGGCGGGAAAGTGTTCGGCTCGTTCTTCCGCGGCCTGCGGAATCGTATCAAACCCAACAAACCAAAACGGCACGGTGACAAAAACGGCTAGGATGCCGGCGAAGGGGGTTCCAAATTCCCAATTTCCAAAGATTGGTTCGAGGTTGCTAAGTTGTCCCTGAGAGCAACCCGCGACGACAAAAGCGGCCGCGAAAACAATCAACGATATCGTCAAAATAGTTTGAACCTGCGTCGCAATTCCAACGCCAAGGTAGTTAATTAACGATATCGCCCCAGTAAATAGAAAGGCCAAAATGATGTGAGATCCATAAACGGTCGAACCTTCTATCTCGTAAAGAGGCCAGGCATTGACGTCAATTAGGTGTGAGATGACGACTCCGATCGAAACGGCTTCGAAAGCAGAGACCGAGAGGTAACCAATGGCGAGGCACCATCCAACGATGAATGCCTTGCCAGTCCCGTAAGCTTTATAGGCGTAGGCAACCTCCCCACCAGTGACTGGAAGGATTTGCATTGCCTGGGCATAGCAAAGGCCGATCGCGATCATCAAAAGTCCGCCGGCGACGAAGGCAATCATCGTCCCCACCGGACCTGCCTTTTCAAACATAGCATGCAAACCGGTGATCCAGCCAACGCCGATCATCGATCCGAAGGCGAGGGAAAAAAAACCGAGACGTCCAATTGTCTTTTTCAGCTCCGGACGTTGTTTCGTATTCAAATCAAGATTCATGATTTTGTCGCCGAGAAATTATTGTTTTGAGTCTAAGCCGGAGAGTGCTGAAGTTAGTCCGTAAGAAGTTTAGGAGAGATGTTCTTCCAGGGCTTGGCGATTTCTAATTGCCCCGCCAGGCGAAATAAAGTTGCTTCATCGCCAAAACGGCCAAAAAATTGACTGCCCATTGGCATCCCGCTCTTTGATTGATGCAGCGGCACCGACATCGCTGGTTGACCTGTCCAGTTTGCAAGGGCGGGACACGGTAAAAATTCCAGAATGCCATCAATCACATCTTGAGCCATTCCTGTGAGCGTGATTTTTCCGTGTTGAATGGGTGGCAACGCCAGAGTCGGTGTTAAAATTAGGTCATATGACTGTTGAAATTTAGCCATCGTACGAGCGGCATCAAAAAATGCTGCTCGGGCGTTCTCGAGGTCCACCCCTGAATATTGAGCGGCAACATCAAAATAGTAGCGTGTGACTGGTTCGAGATCGCTATCGCGAAGTTCTCGACCAAGCTCTTTTAGACGGGCAAGGATAGTTCTTCGAATTGCGACTAAAATACAAACACCATGAGACACACGTAGTCGATTGAACTCGAATAGCAGTCCAAAGGAGTCGGTGCAATCATCGACGTTGTGCCCCAGTGATTCACACAACTCGGCAGTTTCGAGTGCTGCTAATTGAGACTCCGATGAGGTGTCTTTAGCAGGTGGCATTGTCGCAACATAAGCGATTTTTAATTTCCCGGGGGACTTGGCAACCTCGTCTAAAAACTTCCCTGAGAAATGAGGAGCGTGGTAGCTGTCGCCCAGCGCCGGTCCATGGGTAACATCGAGCAATGCAGCACTGTCTCGAACTGTTCTCGTAAGGTTGTGGAGTGTGGCGAGACCTCCCCAGGCTTCGAATCGGTCAGGGCCAATGGGAACTCTGGCACGCGTCGGTTTTAAACCGAATAAGCCACAGCAGGATGCGGGAATTCGGATAGATCCGCCGCCATCGCTTGCGCTTGCCATCGGCGCAATTCTGGCGGCAACGGCTGCAGCGCTTCCCCCGGAAGATCCACCTGCCGTTTGAGCGAGTCCGTAGGGGTTGCGTGTGATTCCGCCAGCAGTTGATTCAGTTGTTGGTAAAATGCCCAACTCGGGTACGCGAGTTCGGGCGAAGAAAACCAATCCAGAGTCGCGGAGACGGGCAACGGCGGTGCTATCTGAAGGACAAACGCGGCCTTCGAATAATTTCGAGCCGTAAGTGGAAACATTTCCTTCGACCGGAAAACTAATATCCTTCAACAAAAAGGGAACACCGGTAAAGAGACCATCCGGCAGGCCGGTTTGAATTGATTTTTTTGCTTCGCCAAAAAATGTAGATGCAATAGCATTGATTTGAGGATTTACCATCTTGAGTTGAGCCATTGCATCTTCGAGCAGTTCAAGTGGCGTCACTTGTTTCGTGCGAACTAACTCTGCCAAACCTAAGCCGTCGAATTCAAGGTATTTTGATTTCGGTTCCTGAGCGGGAGGTGATTCTTGCTCTAAAGAAGGATTGTTTGAGAGGCTTGCGCTTATCGTTTCACTGGATGCTCCGAACGCCAATGAAGAGAATACGAAACTCTGCTTTAACCAGTCGCGCCGATGAATTCCGATCGATGGATCGAGTGGAGGTTTTATTTGATCTGCCTGGTCGCTCTGCCGCAAATTATTATCCAGTACGTTCAGGTTAGTAATTATCTAGACTGATTTGAAAGAGATTGTAACAAATGTGAGCCCGTCACTGCTGAGATCCTTAATCCGTGATAACATAGGGTCGGGTTGTCGGATAGCCCGTGAAAATTTCCTGATTGAAAACTTGGTTTAAAGTGGACTCGCCTCAATGCCCGCATCTCATTGTAAAGAAGCACTGTCGGATGTATGGGGACGTTTAAATAACTCGATCATTGTTCGCGGCGAAGGAAGCTTCATCCTAGATGATCAGGGAGATCGTTACCTCGATTTCACTAGTGGAATTGGAGTCACTGCAACGGGGCATTGCCACCCCCAAATTGTAGGGGCGATTGAGTCTCAAGCGAGTCAGTTGCTGTTTGGGCAAATGAATTGCATGTTGCCAGAAATCACACTTCGTTACGCCACGGCGCTTCGCGGTAAAACCCCCGACTCGATTGAGACATTTTTTTTCTCGAACAGCGGAGCGGAAGCAGTTGAAGGTGCCGTGAAGTTGGCAAGAATAGCAACTGGCCGACCTAACGTGATTGCGTTTGAGGGTGGGTTTCATGGTCGCACAGCGATGACGATGGCACTGACCAGTAGTAAGAAAGTTTATCGGGAAGGTTTTCAACCGCTGCCAGCGGGTGTCTTTTTTGCGCCTTTCCCGAATTCATTTTATTACGGTTGGACTTGCAAAGAGACCGTTCGCTTTTGTCTTGGACAGCTTGAGCGACTGCTGCAAACCCAGTCTTCTGCAGAGGAAACTGCGGCGATTATTATTGAACCCGTTCTGGGTGAGGGCGGATTCGTGCCCGCTCCCGCAGAATTCCTTTTGGGATTGAGAGAAATTTGTGACCGTACGGGGATTCTGTTGATTGTCGATGAGATTCAGTCGGGGTTCGGGCGAACTGGAAAAATGTGGGCACACGAACACAGTGGAATCAGCCCAGATATTTTGACCATAGCAAAAGGCATCGCTTCGGGGTTACCGATGTCGGCAATTGGCGCTTCCCATGAGCTGATGTCTCGGTGGACGCCCGGTTCTCACGGCGGAACCTACGGCGGCGGATCAGCGATTTCAATGGCGGCTGCATTAGCGACGTTGGAGGTGATTGAGAACGAGCAACTCATCGAAAACGCCAGAGTGGCAGGAAGCCTACTCAAAGAGCGACTTGAGTTAATTGTGACTAAGTATTCCGGAACAGTGGACGTTCGTGGTCACGGATTGATGGTGGGCGTGGAGTTAATGCGTGACGGGAAACCAGACAAGGCGACTGCAATCAACATTCAGGCTGACTGCTTAAAAAATAAGTTAATGATCCTAATTTGCGGTACTGGAGGAAATGTGCTTCGTTGGTTGCCACCGCTGAATGTTTCTGAGCAGGAAATAGATATCGCCTGCAAAACATTTGAATTGGCGCTTGAAAACAGTGTCAGCTAATCAGTACTGTATCTACGTTAATTTCGCTTTAGCCGGTTAAAAAATTTCGTAACAGCTCGGCTTCGAAACAGCAAACTTGATGCTGTTCCGTCGCTGCACCCAAGGCAATGGACGAAGCGTGAAACCGTGCTAGAAGGGACTCCGGAAACTGAGATTGAAAAGTTAAACATTGGCCTAGGCGTTTCCTGTTGTGAAAACAACGTGTGCCGACTGAGAGTGGAATCCCAGCCGGATCAGTTCGTTTAGCAAGTTCATCAGTTACTGGTGTTGTTAAAACCTCGCTTAAAACTAGCCGCCTTTTCCACCAGCTCCACCACGACCACCGCCTTGTCCCCCAGCCCCACCGCCTTGTCCACCGCGACCGCCAGCACCACCGGCTTGTCCACCAGCTCCTCC
>JAQXDZ010000171.1 GCA_029251085.1 Mariniblastus sp. | reverse complement strand
AAAAAATTCTCGTATTAATATGCTGTTTCGCAACGAAAAAAATTGACACTGAGAACGGGTGTTTTCATAATAGGCGAGTTGGGGAAGAAAATTCTTGAACGGCACCCAACACCTACCCCCGCCACTCCCCATCCGCTTCGAGGCTCACCATGACCAAGTTCCTCACTTCACTCATATTGTGCGTTTGCACGCTTTTCATTCACGGAGCAGATGCTAGGGCAGATGTTCTGATCGATGGTGATTTTGAATTGACTGGTGCTCAGGCTGGATGGCTATACGGAACTGCCCCGAACAACGCCAATCAGGACGCAGCCGCTCCAGGAATTGATGTTCCAATCGAAGGGAACGAAACGCTACGAATCACGGGAAACTTTTTAGGTGGAGCTACGACCAGCTTTTCGGAAGCCTATCAAGAAATTGCAATCGATGGCACTGACTTTTCCGTTGGTGATGAAATCTCCCTCCAAGGTCTTCTCGCCCACCAATCATCGAGTGTGTTATCTGGCGGAAACGAAGCCTATTTTGAACTCGCCTTTGTTCTTGGCCCTTTTCTTAGTGGAAGCGTGCAGTCAGCGTTCCTTACTCCGGAATCCCGAAGAGACGAGTACCTGTTTTTTGAGACTGCAAAAACCACGATTCCTGAGAACGCGACGATCGTCCGGGCATCAATTAAGTACAAACAAACTGGCAATAGCACTGGCGTTGCTTGGGCCGAAAACGTCAAGCTCGTTAATTTCACGACAGCGGTGCCAGAACCGGGGTCACTTTCCCTTCTTTTACTCGGTATGACTGGGCTGGCCGCTAAAAGACGAAAAAGAATCCGCTAGCATTGGTTAGCCGCCGAAACCAGCGGACGCTCACCACAAATCAAAACTATCCAAGCCTGACTTTTGTCAGGCTTTTTTTGTTACTCAAACGAACTAGAAATTTGAAAACGAGCCCCCAAAGTCATTCTTTTTTTGTCAAAACCAGAAAACTTTTTTGATTTTTATTTTTACCGAACCGTAACGAGAGCGAACTCTTCCAAAGCCTCAAACGCATCTTTGCCAGACTGAAGGCCCCAAGGTTATCTTAACGGCGATACGCATCCCCTAACCTGTTTTGGGACAACCTTAATTCTATAAATTAATGGTTACTGTTCCGATGGATATTGTTATGCGAAGATCGACGAAGAATTCATATAATGGATTTTTTGCTGAGCCCATTTCACTTTTGATCAACTACAAGCTATGTCAACCACAACAAAGCCGGATACTTCAGAAACATCTTCTCCCTCCAATCGAATCACCGGATCAGAAGCAGTTGTCCGCTGCCTTCTCGAAGAAGGCGTAGATTTAATTTTTGGTTACCCCGGCGGGGCAATCATGCCGGTATACGACGAGCTATATAAATACAGCGACCAAATTCACCATGTTCTCGTCCGCCACGAGCAGGGAGCGACCCACGCTGCCCAAGGTTACGCACGCTCGTCGGGGCGCGTTGGTGCCTGTATCGCGACATCAGGACCGGGGGCGACGAACCTAATAACTGGCATTGCGGACGCCATGATCGACTCCACACCAATGGTTTGCATTACTGGCCAAGTTCCCAAACATCTCCTTGGGTCGGATGCTTTTCAGGAAACTGACGTCATGGGAATCACAATTCCAGTGACCAAATGGAGCTTCCAAATCACCGAAGCTTCTGAAATTCCTGAGGTTTTCGCCAAAGCGTTTTACGTTGCGAAATCTGGTCGGCCTGGCCCCGTCGTCATTGATATTACCAAGAACGCTCAATTCGGCGAGCTTGATTACCAATACGAACGTTGTGAAGTAGTGAAAACATATGTTGCTCGTCCTGATGTTGGCCGAAACGAACTTCAGGAAGCTGCCGATCTAATTAACTCAGCAGAACGACCGTATATTCTCTTTGGACAGGGCGTGATCCTTTCGGAAGCGGAAGCAGAACTCAAGGCGCTCGTCGAGAAAGCCGGTATTCCAGCCGCTTGGACCATCATGGGGTTATCTGCCATGGACACCGAACATTCGCTGAACGTTGGCATGCTGGGAATGCATGGTAACTACGGCCCAAATGTCATGATCAACGAATGTGATGTAATGATCGCAATCGGCATGCGATTTGATGACCGTGTTACGGGCAACCTCGAAAAATTTGCCAAACAGGCCAAAGTGATCCATCTCGAGATTGACCGTGCAGAAATTGATAAAAATGTCAAAACAGACGTCGCTCTGGTCGGTGATGCCAAAGAGGTGCTCAGCCTTCTGACACCACTTGTCAATGAAAACTCCCATGAAGCGTGGCATCAGAAATTTAAAGAATGCGATGCCATGGAGTTCGACAAAGTGATTCAAAATGAATGTAGCCCTACCGAAGGAATGATGACGATGGGTGAGGTCATCAAAAACCTCAACCAACACACCAAGGGCGAAGCGATCATTGTCACAGACGTTGGGCAACACCAGATGGTTGCCTGTCGCTATGCAGAATTCAAACAAACCAAAAGCAACATTACCTCCGGTGGACTGGGCACGATGGGATTTGGGCTTCCCGCTGCAATTGGCGCGAAACTGGGAGCTCCCGAACGTCAGGTCATCGCAGTCGTCGGTGACGGTGGTATCCAAATGACAATCGAAGAACTTGGCGTCATTTTGCAAACCGACGTCCACGTCAAAATTGTGCTGCTCAATAACGAATTCCTTGGAATGGTGCGACAATGGCAACAACTGTTCTTTGACAAACGTTATTCGGCTACAGAGATGGTTAACCCGGATTTTCAAAAAATTGCAGAGGCGTACAAAATCGAATCCAAACGAATCGATGACCGCGCAGATTTAGACCAGTCCATTCAAGATATGCTCGATCACGACGGAGCCTACTTTCTAGAAGTTATGGTTGGAAAAGAAAACAACGTGTTTCCAATGGTTCCATCTGGAGCCGGTGTGTCTGAAATCAGACTTGAGTAATCGCAAACATTTCAAACGCACTTCTTTTACCGACCACCAACTACAATTCTTCCGACTTAATTATGCCCCAACAAATCACGATTGCTATTTTCAGTGAAAATAAAGCTGGCTTGCTCCATCGCGTTACGACTAGTTTTACTAGGCGAAAAATAAACATCGAAAGTCTGACTGCCTCTGAAAGCGAAGTCCCCGGCATTCATCGCTATACAATCCTGGTCGAAATTACGCCCGAAGATGCGGACAAATTAGTCCATGCACTCGAAAAACAGGTCGACATTCAAAAAGCGTTTTGGTATTCCAACGACGAAATCATTTACAGGGAAATTGCGCTTTATAAAATTCGAGCGGAAGCCATGGCCGACGGCAGTCCCGCGCTTGAAGTCGTCGATCGTCACCATGCACGAATTCTATCCGTCGAAGAGCATTTTACGGTCATTCAAAAAACGGGACGCCGGGAAGCGACCACCCAATTGTTCGAAGAACTCGAACCCTACGGCATCCTTGAATTTGTCCGGTCCGGCCGCGTGGCAATTTCGCGTCCGATGAAAGAGTTAAAAGATTACCTAGCGGAACTCAAGGTCGCGTCTGCCCGCTAGTATCGGGTTTCCCGCATAGTTCCGTCTCTTGTTTAGCGATTTCTCCATTGGGGAATTCCAATTCTGGAAATGCGTTCGCTGAGATGATTAAGACGCCTCAGGGATCCGAGCTATTCGCGCTGAAATACTTAAATGTTGTGCGGGGACGAGCCAGTCAGCTTTCTCGAGTCGCGAGTAATATTCTGTTCTCTACTCAAGGTCTAAATTTCACTTGGTTTTCCGGACAATTTCTCCCGACTGTAACAAAAATCAACCTCACGCGATTTCCCGGAACTTTGCATTTTACTCGTAAACAGATTAGTGCAATCCGTTTTTAAACTTGTTAAAATTGCCTGTTCGAAGACCACTCGATCCTTCTTAGGTAATTCTGATGAATTTATTTGCCGCACCACGCGTGACGCGAACTTGCCTCTCACTCCTTTCGTTGGCCGTACTATCCCTCGCATCGCTGGCCTCAAACGCAGACGCCCAATCAGAATTCACATTCAAACCTTCTGATAAAGTTTGCTTTATTGGAAATACACTTGCCGATCGGATGCAACACTACCCATGGCTAGAAACCTATTTAACCCAGGCTAATCCTGATAAAGAAATTACGTTCCGCAACCTCGGGTTTGCTGCAGACGAGATCAAAACACGACCGCGTTCGGCTAATTTTGGCACGCCTGACCAATGGCTCTCCAAGTGCGAGGCAAACGTCATCTTTTGTTTTTTTGGCTATAACGAAGCGCTGCGGGGCGAATCGGGGCTTTCACAATTCGAGAACGACCTCGCCACCTCGATCGACCAAATGTTAGCTCAGCAATACGACGGAAAAACTGCTCCGCGTCTTGCTTTCTTTTCACCGATCGCCCACGAAAATCTGCAAAGTCCACACCTACCGGACGGATCAGCAAATAATGGAAATTTAAAACTCTACACTGACGCCATGCAGCGAATTTGTGACGAAAAGA
>JAQXDZ010000147.1 GCA_029251085.1 Mariniblastus sp. | reverse complement strand
GCGGGGAAAGAATATGATTAGTTCGCTTGGTGGTGCGCCTGCGGATGTCAAACCGGACCCTCGCTACTTGGTTCCTTATGACAATCCAGTCCCGACACCGTACCCTGCGGCGGTCGTTTCGCCTGGCGGACCCGCACTTACTTTCGATTCTGCGAAACCTGAAAACAAAGAGTTCAAACGAAAAGAGAACGTAAAACCGGATTCGATGAAAAACGGAAAAGGAAAGCGACCTAATCTAGAGAAACTATTTCAGCGGCGTGATCAAAATCAAGACGGTTTCGTTACGCTCGAAGAATTCATCGGTGATCCAGAAACTCGAAATGTTGCTGCGTTAACCAGAGTGTTTAGAAAACGAGATACTGACCAGGATGGCCGTCTAACGCTTGAGGAAATGCAAGTGAGAGAAGATTGATAAACGAAAGGCATCCATTGCGTTTGTGTTCGATTTGCCATTGCTCGATAACCAAATATGTCGGGCCTTGGTAGCCGAGGCTCAAAATCATTTTTTCTCGCCAAGATTTGTTTGTGACGAGCGAATAATGACCGAAACACTTCCTTAAACAGAAAAAACTTTATGATAAGAAATGCGACGTTTGCATCCTTTTTAGCCGTCTGGGCGGTTAATTCTTACGGGGTTTACCGAATGGTTCATGGCTGAGGAACTGCCTCTTGAAAGGAAACTTACAATTGGATCAGTTCGGTCCTTGTTTTTGACACTCTTCCACTGCTTGCGATTGCAGCTGGAGTTCTCGGCTTTGTTGGTCGAGACAAAGAACGCTTGAAATTTCGAATCATTGGTGCGGCAATGATTGGCGCGACCATCGTGGTTGGGATGATATTCGGATGGCAAATCTTTACAGAGCCAATTATTGAATTGATCAATAAATACTCTTAATTCTGCGGTTCGACGTCTGGTTAATTGGTCGTTTTTCCAAAGTTTGCGGTTGTCTCTCAAATTTGGTCAAATCGAATTCGGTCTAAAAAGTGACCATGTATTTAGAATTTGGCGTAGAGCAATTGTTTGTTGCCGCGCCCAGCCTACTTCATTCGTATTAAAGTGAACTAGAGTTTTGACTTTGGTGCTTTTTCGAAATTTAACCAAGGGGTCTGTGATGGATCTGTACGACTTTTTTTTTCCTGAACAAGCGCAAGCAACCCATTTGCGAAAGATTGCGAGACATCTCTCGCCCCGGTCTCTTGAGTTTCCAATGTCGTCACCGGAGGCAGCTGCGGATTCCTCTTTGCGACAAGATCTTAATTTCCTAACGCTTGTTCTGACTGCGATCTTAAAGCGGTTGGATGAGACGAGAACCCTGAGCGTCGGCGATGTGAAAGATTTGCTAAACGAAGTGGATGGGATGGATGGGGTTACGGACACTGGATTGCCACCCAACATGTTGCGAGGTCTCTTGGGCGCTGTTGATGTAAACGCTGATGTTGGAGAGGCGAATACAGAAGAAGATCGTAGCGAATTTCAAATAGAGACAACGCCTCGCTATCGTCGGTAGAACCACCATAACGTCAAACAAAGTGATGCTGTTTGCCATTAGCACTGTAAGGCGATTAACCCTGTCTCATTTGTTGCCGGCAAGAAATATTGCCTCTCTCTAACGTGTGAAATTTTGGTTAAAAAAGCTCGCGGAGTAGCACCAAAAAACATTAGTCGAGCAAGGTCGGAACCGACTTGGATGGCTCTCAGTTGTTACGTTTTTGAATAAAAATAGGTCTAAGAAACACTATGGTGATGTTTTTCAGTGAGCCAGCTAACGCGCGTGCCATGGTTGGGCGACTAGAGTAGGCCAAATTACCGCTAGTCTAGATTATATCCCGTCGATACACTGTTAACTCTCAACCGGATTAACGGGAAAGCGGGAACGTTTTGAACGGTATTGGCGTTTTAAAGACAGCGTCAGGTTCAACTTCGCCGTATTCCGCCCTCTAAAATTTCCCCCACTGAATGCGTTCGGAAGAAATTCTACGAATGCGCCTCCTTCATCGATTAAAAATTAAATGACGACGAAAACTAGAGAACTTGTTAAGTCCGGTATCAACACGGCAGCATTAGTGACTCAGACTCCGATTCTTGATGAAGGAGATGTCGAATCCAAACGGCAGGAAATCCTCGACTATTTCCACGACACCTTTACGTTATATGAGAGTCTCTTCGAGTGTCTCGCTGACGATGATGCTTTTCATGCGAGGGCCAATCCTTTACGTCATCCATTGATTTTTTACTACGGCCATACCGCCGTCTTTTTTATCAACAAACTCAATGTGGCAAACTTAATTGACCATCGAATCGATCCACACATTGAGTCGACGCTTGCAGTCGGGGTCGATGAGATGTCCTGGGATGACCTAAACGAAAAAAATTATGATTGGCCAACACCTGCCCGGGTGAAAGCTTATCGGGATCAGACGCGAGCAATCGTCGACACCTATATTCGGGAATGCGACTTTAGTTTGCCGATCGATTGGGATAGTCCGATGTGGATTATTCTGATGGGAATCGAGCACGAAAGAATTCACCTTGAGACGACAGCCGTTTTAATTCGCGAGTTGCCTCTCGAGCGGGTTGTGTCCCATCCCGTGTGGAGCAATATCTGCCAAGAAAGTGCTGTGCCTCCCACAAACGAATTGCTCGCGATTGAGGGCGGTCAAGTTGAAATGGGCAAGTCAAAGAGCAACCCGGTTTATGGTTGGGATCTCGAGTACGGTTACGCATCAGAAACGGTGAAGGACTTTCGTGCTTCGAAGTTTTTAGTTTCCAATCAAGAGTTCCTGCAGTTCGTCGAGGCTGGAGGTTATGAAAACAGTGATTTTTGGACGACGGAGGGTTGGAGTTGGGCTGAGTTTCGGCGGGCTGAACATCCAGTGTTCTGGATCAAAGAGGGTGACGACTATAAGTACCGATCAATGCTAGAGGTAATTGATATGCCGTGGGATTGGCCTGCGGAAATTAATTTTCTTGAGGCGAAAGCTTTTTGTAATTGGAAGGCTGAGGTAACGGGGAAAGTTATTCGAATGCCAACCGAAGCAGAATGGTATAAGCTTCGGGAAGTGATTGACACCGATCAACCTTATTGGGAATCAGCGCCGGGAAATATAAATCTCGAGCATGAGATGTCTCCTTGTCCTGTCAATCGTCACGAATTCGATAACGGTTTGTTTGACATAATCGGAAATGTTTGGCAATGGACCGAGACACCTATCGACGGATACGATGGGTTTGAAATTCACCCCAGTTACGATGATTTTTCTGCCCCAACATTCGACGGAAATCACAACCTATTCAAGGGTGGCTGTTGGATTTCAACCGGAAACTATGCAATCAAAGATGCAAGGTATGCGTTCCGACGGCATTTCTTTCAGTACTCCGGATTGAGATACGTAGAAGCCGAACCGCTTCCCGAACTAGAGGTGAGTGTCTACGAAACTGACCTAATGGTTTCCAATTACATCGAATTCCATTACGGCAACGAGAATTTGGGACTTCCCAACTTCCCAGTTACCTGCATTGAAGAAGTTGCTAAACGACTAGGGGAGCGTTCAACACAACGAGCGCTCGACATCGGCTGCGCGACGGCACGATCATCGTTTGAGCTTGCCAAGATTTTTGACCATGTGGACGCAGTGGATCTTTCCGTGCGTTTGATTGAACCTCCTGCTAATTTGCAACGGACGGGTCGCCAGCGTTATGTTTGTGTCGAAGAAGGCGAACTAACTTTGTTTAATGAGATTCAACTGGACGACTACGAGGGCTACAAAGAAGTAAAAGACAAGATTGCTTTCATGCAGGGCGATGCGTGTAACTTAGTTGAAAAGTTTAATGATTATGACCTCGTGTTTGCAGGTAATTTGATAGATCGACTTTACGACCCGGTAATGTTTTTAGAGTCGATCAAAAGCCGGATCCGCCCTGGCGGATTATTAGTCTTAGTTTCACCCTACACATGGTCGGAAGAGCATACGCCCCGTGATAAGTGGTTAGGTGGGTTTAAAGCTGCAACCGGAGAATCATTTACGGCAATCGAGGGGATCGAGAAAGTGCTAGGGTCGGAATTTAAAATGGTCGGTGATCCGGTGGATGTGCCTTTCGCTCTGCGCGAAACTAGACGCAAGTTTCAATATGGCGTTTCTGAATTGACGGCTTGGGAAAAAAGTGTTTAGGCCGACCGGCGATAGGCTTTGTGATCGACGATTGCCTCTCGGCACCTTTTGATTGCATGTTGCGTTGGTATGATAAGAAGGACTGAGCGCGAACCTGCGAAGTGACTAATTCCGTCGAAGTTGATTGACCTTAAGATTTGTCCGTAAGATTTGACTTGACGCACAGACGTTGTCTTTTGGCCAGTTTGGCAAAGCTAAGCTATTGAATCTCTATGACCATTGAAACCAACTCGCAATTCGGTTTTCTCTCCGAGCTATACGCGGAGGATTTTCCTACAGCATGCCTGCTTCCCGAGTATCCCTCATCGAATAGCGACGAGACGTTTTTTCAAAACAAAGCCAAATATCTCATCCACGATCCGTTCCCACCGCCCCCCCGCGAGCTGTTAAAGACTCTGGGGCCGCATCATTTAATGTGTGGTTGGGGCCGGCAAATAGAAATTGTGTCTGAGGTGGCCCCGCCGTCGATTCTTTTGGATCACTGGAAGGCTGTTTTTGGTGCGGATGGTGTACCAAAGTGGCGATCGTTTGACGCCTCTGATCGAGATTCAAAATATATCCCTTTGTTTCCTCATCAGTCGGTGCCTCCTCAGCAACAAGTTCTGGATCCGGTTGTCAATTATGCGCTTCATTCAAAAGAAGTCATTGAAAAAATTGATTGCCCGCAAGCGAAAGTTTTCGACTCAGTCACGCCGCCATGCATTGTCAAACTCAGCCACGGTTACGCTGGTCTTGGGAATTTTTTGATTCGAAATGAGTCTGATGAGACGGAGATGCGAAAACAGTTGACCCAATACGGAGACGAAACTGTTCTGGTGATCAACTCAATCATTGAAAATATCGTTGGTGACTTTGGGGTTCAATTCTATCTTCGCTCAGACGGTTCCATTGTCTGGCTTGGGTTTACTGAACAGCATTTTGATTCCAACAAGAAATGGTGTGGCGGTACGTTTTCCGCGGAATTGCAACAGCAGTTGCTTCCTGAGCTTTGTAAGATGATTGAACCGGCGGGCAAATACCTTTATGAGTGCGGATATGTCGGGGTGGTGGGAATTGATATCTTGCAAGATGCTTCGAACAACATGTTCCTTGTGGACGTGAATCCTCGCCTGACTGGGATTACGCCGTTTCTAATGGCATCCCGGATTTTTGCTCGCGAAGGTTTGAACGAAGGTATTTATCAGGCAAGTTGTCGATTTAAGGGAAGTTTCAGTCAACTAGTTTCTGAGGCAGACTCTATCAAAAATGCGAGAGTCCTGGTCCATTCGGCATTTGAGTCGGATCGCGATGGAGATATAACCACGATCTGTCATCTTTCGGTGACCACTGAATCGCAGGACCGTAATCAACAGGTTTTGCAAAAAATCCTTCAGCCCTAGAAAGCACCCCGAAGCGTTCGTTTCAACCGACGCGGGGTATCCACTGGTCCTTTGAAAACTAAGTCACTAACATCGGGTCCCATCTTCACTCACGTAAGGGACCTAGCGCTGCCGTCGAGCATCGGTTTGTTTTTTCAAACCATGTACAACGTCGTCGATTCTTTTTATGCCGGTGAGATCTCAACGGCGGCCTTGGCTGCGCTCGGGCTCAGCTTTCCAGTCTTTCTCTTAATTATTGCCACCAGTGGCGGTCTATCGCGCGGTGCCTCGGCACTGATTGCCAACGCAATTGGAAGTCAAGAAGAAGACAAGCAACGCCGCTACATCGCTCAAAGCGTTTCGCTGGGACTAGTGGTTTCGATGGTGATGACCGTGACCGGTATTTTTGTCGCGAAACCTCTATTTGAGTTACTCGGAGGGACAGGGGAATGCCTAGAGATGGCAATGGGCTATATGATTCCAATTTTCATTGGCTCTGTTTTCTTTATTATCTCTAGCTTGAGCAATGCCATTCTCATTGCCTCGGGTGACAGTAAGACGTTTAGCAAAGTTTTAGTGGTTGGATTTTTCCTCAACCTGATTCTTGATCCATGGTTCTTGTACGGTGGTTATGGTCTCCCGGCGATGGGGATTACCGGAATCGCATTGGCAACCGTCGTTATACAAATTGGGAGCAGTCTATTCATGGTTTCGACGGTGGTTCGTCGTGGATTATTAGAACTCAATTCATGGCAGGTGCTGTTGCCAGATTTAAAAACCTATCGTGAAATTGCCGAGCAGGCGTTGCCCGCAAGTTTTAACATCATGTCGGTCGCACTTGGCTTTTTTGTAACGACCTATTTTCTGAAGAGTTTTGGAGATCAGGCGGTTGCTGCATTTGGTGTCACGACTCGAATTGAGCAGATTGGTTTGCTGTCGACGATGGGTTTGTACGCGGCAATCATGGCGCTCGTTGGACAAAATAATGGAGCGGGGAATTTTGATCGGGTTCGCCAAACGATGCGAGTCGCCAATCGAATTGGGTTGCTTTTGAGTATTGTGACCTCGGTCACGATTTATGTTTTCGCCTCGCAACTAGTACAGATCTTTACTGATGATGCTGCAGTCATCGAAATTGGAGTTGAGTGTCTACATATAATTATGCTGGTTCA
>JAQXDZ010000141.1 GCA_029251085.1 Mariniblastus sp. | reverse complement strand
TTTCAAATTGACCTGTGTTTTGTTGACAAGTGGAAGCCTCTGGTGCAATTGGAAATGTGTGGAGGACAAATAATCCACGTTGTTAACAAAGACGCCACCGTAACGACTTGGCGAGACTTCCAAGCTACTGACTGGCTGACGATTCCAGGTTGTTTAGTTCCCGGGAAAATTGATGGAACATGGCAAACTGAGAAGCAGGCGGATACGGACAAGGAATTAACCACGGTGGACGGAACCATTCGTTTTGGGAATCTCGATTTTGAGATTTTGGAGACGGAGCTGATCGAAGAGGAGGACCGAGATTTCATCGGTCCGATTCTTATGAAGGGCATGTCGACAGGGACTGGGTTGGAAGGCGAGCTATATCTGCTTAAAGAGAAGCCATTCTTGGCATTGAAGTTATCGAAGGAAAGCGTTCGCCTTGACAGCAAAGGCTTTACCAAGGCCTTATGGGGAATCGATCACGCTGATCTCAACACCGATCAGATATCGCAGGCCAAGGTGAATTCGATTGCGCTGGCGAAAATCGCTGCGATTGAATCTGGGGAGGAACAGGAGTCTAGCTCTAAGTCTGAGTCTGCGAAGGAATAGATCTGTTTTTCAGTTCGTAATGTTGTTTTTATTGCCTTAGAATAACTCTCATCAATCGGGGTTCCGTCATCGCACGAATTCGCGATTATGAAATCAATTGCATATTCTCGGCAAGGGTGAACAGAATGAACGGAGCAGGTTTTTTTCATCGCGTTGCGGCAATCACTGTTTTGCTACAAGGCTTGGTGGCGACTGGCATTGCCCAGACGACCGAAGCGGAACCTCGGGTGAGTGCAGAGTTAGTTTCGGTGGCCAAGATTTGGGATCAGGCTCCTCACAATGCGTTTACAGATCTCATTCACTGGAAAGGAAAATTTTACTGTGCCTTTCGAGAGGGAAAGGGGCACGCTGGTGATTTGGGAAAGTTGCGAGTGCTTGCCTCCGTCGATGGAGAGAACTGGAACTCGGCAGGTCTGATCGAAGATGCTAAATTTGATCTCCGCGATGCCGCATTAACGGAAATGCCCGACGGAAGATTGATGGTTCTGGGAGGCGCTCAAATCCCGGGTAAAAGCACTGGAACGTTCGTTTGTTTTAGTGAAGATGGGGTTCAGTTTTCCGACCCTGAGATCGTGATTGCTCCGGGGCGTTGGCTGTGGCGAACCACTCGTCAGGGTGAAGATTCATTTGGTGTTGCTTATGGTGCACCCGACCGTGCCAATGCAAGTTCGTTGCTAAAGACTCGTGACGGAAGAAACTACGAGACGGTCATTTCCGATTTATTGAATGACGGAGAATGGCCAACCGAAGCACGAATCCGCTTTGACGGTGACGCTACCGCGTATTGTCTTCACCGACGTGATGGAAAAACAAAAAAGACGGCGATGCTGGGAGTTTCGAAACCTCCTTATCGAGAGTGGCAATGGAAGGATCTTGGGCAGCGACTGGGCGGTCCGAATTTTGTCGAAACCCCTAACGGGCAGTGGCTTGCTGTAGGGCGACTCTACGATGCTCCCGTTCGGACTGAACTGCTGCAATTGGATGTCGAGCAAGGTTCGATGCGTTCGATTCTCAAGCTTCCCTCGGGTGGAGATACGAGTTATCCAGGGATGGTCTGGCACAATGATTTTTTATGGATCAGCTATTACGCGTCTCATGAAGGCAAGACGAGTATTTATTTGGCAAAAGTAAAAATCTCGGAAAGCAAATCGAAAAGCATCTCGGAAGCGAAATTGGAAAAGAAAACGCCGGTCCGCATCGGGACTCGCCGAGAGTTATTTGTCGACGATTATTTGATTGAAAATAAGCATGACGTTCGTTTTGAGTTGCACCATCCGCAGTCAACTGAATCGGTCTTGACCTTCGATCGCCCGTGGGAGGGGCCGTTTTGTGGATATGTAACGGTCTTCCAAGATGATCAAAAATATCGAATGTACTATCGGGGGCTCCCCAATGCAGGTGGCGATTGTAGCGATCAAGAAGTGACCTGTTATGCCGAAAGTGAAAATGGAATTGACTGGGTTAAACCCGAGCTCGGTTTGTTTGAGCATTCAGGAAGCAAGGCAAATAATATCGTGCTTCAGGGGGAGACGCCGGCTTCTCATAATTTCAGTCCGTTCTTTGATAAAAATCCCGCCGCTGAATCGGAATCACGTTACAAAGCACTCGGGGGAAGTGCCGATGGCTTGATCCCGTTTGCATCACCTGATGGAATTCATTGGAGTCGATTAAGTGAAAAGCCCGTTTTTACTGAAGGGATATTTGATTCTCAAAATGTTCCATTTTGGTCAGAATCTGAAAACCAATACGTTTGTTATTTTCGAACGTGGACCAAAACAAATTACGGAGGATTCCGCACGATTAGTCGAACGACTTCCGATGATTTTATAAATTGGTCCACTCCGCTGGAGATGGAATTTGGCGAAGCACCGATGGAGCATCTTTATACGAATCAAACGCACCCCTATTTTCGCGCACCACATCAATACATAGGAATTGCTGCGAGATTCATGCCGGGCCGACAGGTGCTTAGCCCTGCGGAGGCAAAACGGGTAGGCGTGGATGCCAGATATTTCGGTGACATTTCAGATACTGTTTTATTGACCTCGCGCGGTGGCAATCACTACCAGCGTACATTTTTGGAGTCATTGGTAAGACCCGGGATAGGTTTGGAAAACTGGGTGTCGCGAACAAATTATTCAGCGCTCGGTATCGTCCCAACGGGTGAAAGTGAGATGTCGATTTATGTTCAAAAGAACTACGGTCAGTCGACCGCACATCTTCAGCGATACAAAATCAGGACCGATGGCTTTGCTTCGATAGCCTCTGAGTATCGCGGTGGCGAATTTTTAACACGCCCACTGACGTTTCCAAAATTGACGGAGAATGAATTACGGGAGCATAGAATAAAGTTTGCGGAATTATCACAGCCCGTTAACAAGTTAGCCAGTGGAAAATCAATGTTCGGCAGTCAGGCGATCCAATTTCGCATGCCAACATCCATTAGCTTGCCAGACACACAATCACTGGGAAATGCGGTGACCCTAGCAGTTCACCTTCGAAATGTTCCAGCGGGGCATCGACGTCTGTTTTCGTCTTACAATGGCGGAGCACCCCGGAATGATGAGTTGATTTTTGATAT
Organism: Mariniblastus sp.; assembly: GCA_029251085.1. Classification (GTDB taxonomy): domain Bacteria; phylum Planctomycetota; class Planctomycetia; order Pirellulales; family Pirellulaceae; genus Mariniblastus. The sequence continues at coordinate 18,625 of JAQXDZ010000141.1, read as the reverse complement.
TAATTCTGGAGCTAATTCGGATGAACTAGGTTCGATTCGTTTTTTTGGTGGTGGTGTCCGTTGCGGTGCGTCCATTGCTGAGACCGGTGTCTGGAGCGTAGAGTCGGGAGACAGTAAGAGGCATCACGTCGCGGTCACGTGGTGCGACGGACGGGTGAAAATTTACTTTGATGGAAAGCTAGTTGGGCAGGGTGGTGAAGCGGGCAAGGGTAGCCTTGAACTCGCACTTGGAGATCTGCTGTTTGGTGAAGACTATCCGCCGACGAGTCGTGAGAATGAACCGTTTTTGGGTCTTGCTGATGATATCTTCGTGGCGAGGCGAGTGCTTTCTGGGCAGGAAATTGCACGGCTTGCCAACTGTGGCGCAGCGACCTTGATTTGCGAAGGCCTGCATTCGAATGAGTTATTGCTGACGATGGAATCGAATCTTGAGAAGCAACTAGTCAACCAAGTCAATGGTTCTTTACTGGCTTTGCCTGTCACTAAATACGAAGCGAGTCGTGAGTTGACCTTGAACATGTCGACCAGTGCTGCTGGCTCGGTTCAGGTCGAAATTCAGGATCAAAGTGGCAATCCGATCCCCGGTTTTACTTTGGCTGAATCAGATGTTTTGATTGGTGATAGTCTCGAAGTGGTTGCGTCTTGGCAGGGCAAGACAGACTTAAGTCCGTTGGTTGAACAGCCTGTTCGGTTTCGAGTTGTCATGAAGGACGCGAATCTATTTTCAATCAAGATTCGCTGAGCCAAGTCAGTTTCCAGACGACGGAATAATCCAGAGGCGGAATCAAGTTGTTACCGCAATCGGTTTTTTCTTTTTCTTCGACCGCCAAATGTAGCCATCTACCATGAAGTGGTGAATGTTGATGGTTGCCACGGTCATCAGAATGGCAGATTCTAAACTAAAACCAAAGGCATAATAAATCCATGGCCAGCCTATAAAGAGGAACATGCCAAGTAGCATGCTCATGGCATAGAACCACATTACATGAAATAATTTCCCTTTGTCGTTTTGAGGGCGTTTCATCATGTCATTCGTGTGGACGATCACAACGATCACAATGTATTGAAGCGAATGAAAAATTGAGGCCCAAAACCACGCGTCCTCGTAGGAAAGTGTTACCCACCAGAGGCCGTTCATTGCCAAGAGAAGCCAGCAGATCAAGGGGAGCGTTTTCCCTTTGTCTTGAAATCGAAAGAAACAAATGATGGGAAGTGTGAAAATTAGAACTGCTAAAACAATAGCCGCAATTTCAATATAGTCATTCAGGACGGGGTACAAAGAGAGGTCGATAAACCAATGGATGCCACCCTCTTTAGCCTGCAGGATCGCTCGAATAAACGGCAACATACAGATCATCCAGAACATTCGTTTTTCCGACGTGTCTAAAAATACTCCCGTGCGATAGCAGTACATTAGAGCCAGGCCGTAGGCTTGCGCCGCGTAGTGATATGGTGACCAAGTGATGTATAACGCCCAAAGTTGGTCGCCGAGAAGTTTTGGGTATGCCACGCAAAGAGTGGTGATGATGATGGCAACTAGCGGAAGCCAGATGGTCGCCCAGGTGCGAGATGGGATTTCTCCGGGTTTCGTATACAGTCGAACTGTCGAAGCAGCGAAATGTGCGTAATTGAAGAACAGAAAGACATAGACTTTTGTCATAAAATTTGAAGGCGTAATCGACGGTTGAAGCAGCACCCAAATCACGAATGGAATACTGATTGCTGCGCCGATTAGCGAGTAATCCAAAACTGGGTTCATGTAGCAGCGGCCAATAAGAGCAGACCAATCTCGGGGCGCGCTTGTCGGAGAGATTTGAGTTGCCATCGAATCTGCCTTAATTTCTTGATGACTTCGTGAGGAAGGAATCGTAAGGAAAACGTAAATCCAGTTCGGGGCGGAATATTAGAGAATTTCATTTCGTCCGTAAACTCGGCTTTTAGCCGATATATCAACAGTTTTTGCAACCGATTAAGACGTGTTTTCTGCTCGCGTGTAGATTTGAACCCTCGAGTGGTTTCATGAAGCTCTGCGGGCATTGGTATTCAGTTGGGTTTCTTGAGCTAGAACAAAGCAATCTTAAGGGAAAGAATTCGCTCTCGACGTCGGTGGCGTTACACTAAACGGATTCGCATTCTGTCGGGAATGCCCAAGTTTGGATCGCCCAAATTTCAATTTTCAAAATCTGAAAAATCTAGGTTAGTCATGATCGCAGCCAAAACATTAACCATCGGTTTACTTGTCGGTTTAGCGTGGTTTGAATCGTTAGCCGTCGCTCAAGTAAAGCCGCCAGTTAATTTTGAACCAGAGACAATCGACTCACAGGTCATCATTGGTTATGGGACGGCGATAGGTGATGTCGATGGAGACGGACGGCAAGATGTTTTATTGGCTGATAAAAAGCAATTTGTGTGGTATCGCAATCCGGACTGGAAGCGATTTGTGCTCGCAGAGAATCTGACAGAAAGAGATAATGTCTGTATTGCGGCGAGAGATATTGATGGCGATGGAAAAGTCGAGGTAGCAGTCGGTGGCCAATGGAACCCAGGTGATACTGAAAATTCGGGAGCGGTTTTTTATCTCAAACCGGGGCCAGATCGTAGAGAACGTTGGACGCCAATACGCCTTCATCATGAACCGGTTGTTCATCGCATGCGGTGGTTAAAGTTGCCCAACAATAAATTTGGTTTGGTCGTCGCGCCATTGCATGGCCGGGGAAATAAAAAGGGAAAGGGTGCAGGGGTTCGGCTTTTAATTTATCAAATGGTGAATGGGCCGGAGCAACCGTGGGAAATGACAGAGATCGATTCGGAATACCATGTGACTCATAATTTCGACATTGCAAAAACAAGTGATGATGTTGACGCTGAAGATATATTCTACCTCGGAAGAGAGGGAGCAAAGCAAATCAGTTATCGTGACGGTCAATGGCAACGAAAGAACCTGCCTGGCGTTCAGGGAGGCGGTGAGATTCGTTTTGGTAAAAACGTTTTGGGTGCCGCGTTTCTTGCAACTATCGAACCGTTTCACGGAACGGACTTAATCCTTTACGAGGCAAAGAAAACGGCTGAAGATAAACAGCTCCCTTATGCTCAGCGGACGGTATTGGACTCGAAACTTAACCAAGGGCACGCAGTGGCTGTAGGTGATTTTTTAGGCAATGGCAAACGGCAGATTGTGGCCGGTTGGAGGGCACCTAACGAAGGTGGGAAATTTGGGATTAAGTTTTACTTTTCTGAACCAGGCGACGGTTCAGGGCGGCAGTGGAGTTCGTTTTTCGTTGATGAAAACGAAATGGCTTGCGAAGACTTACGTGCCGCGGATTTAGATGGAGACGGGCGATTGGATATCGTGGCCTCAGGGCGATCGACTCATAATCTAATAATTTATTGGAATCGTCCGTCGAAGTAGATTGACCCGTGACTTGGCGTGTCACCGATTTTGCAGATGAAGTGAAACGTCTGCCGAGAACTTAGGCGGTGGTTTAAGCAAAGAATTCGATTAAAGACCGGTCCAGCATTTTAAGCTCAACCAGACCTAGTAAGACCAGCAACGCCAGCAATAGGATGATTAGAACTGCGCCGACAAAGATGCCGATCGCAAGTCCGTGTTGATAGTCGAGCTCAGGTTGGGGTATGTGTTTAAACGGTTCGGCAGAGCGAGTCCATCGGGAAGCATTTGGTTTTTTGCGATTGCGCTTCCGCTCTGGTTTTTTTTCCCATTTAGGAGATTTGGATCGCTGTTGTTTTTTGCCCGTTGTATGTCTGGTGGATCCATTTGTACTGCGCTGTTTAAAACCGGGACGCGGACCCGGTTGGCGATTGGCTCGGCTGCCCGAGCTTGTCTTGCGCTTTGGATTGGAGTAGGTCTTGCGATAGGTTGAATGAGAATTTTGACTGGAATTTTTTCGTTTGGCTTTCTCTTCCGCTCTTTTTTTCCGTCTTTCAATTCTCTTTAGCTTCGCATCGTACCGGGCACGCTCGGCTGGGTTGGTTAAGACTCCCAGGGCGGCATTGAGTTGTCGAGATCGTTTCGCGGCTTTCCGCTGGTTGGGATGTAGATCTGGGTGATATTTCCGCAACACATTCCGATAGGCCCTCCGAATTTCTGGTTCTTTCGCATCATCGCTGATCTCCAGTATTTCGTAATATGACTTAGCCATGTTGCTACTGAACGTTGAAAGTGCTGGAAGTCACGGATGCCACGTGTGTCAGTTCCGAGCTGACCACAAGGAGATCATCAATAAAAAAACGCGTGCTTGGAAAATTTAAAACGTCAGTCTAACTAGGCGTGGAACTTAGGGGTAACGATCCTCGGATTAAATCTTAAAAAATATAACTTAGATAAACCAGCACAACCTTGGTTACGTCTTTTGGGAATGAGAAATTCAGCAGAGCAATTTATTTTAATTTCATCTTGCTGGCTTTCGCCCGTACAGTTCGACGGTCGAGCCCGAGTACTTCGGCGGCTTTTTCATAACTGCCATATTTTCGGTAGGCTTTTGCGCAATATTCGGATAGCAGTTCATCGGATGTTAGTGTCACCTCTTCGATAGCTTTTGAGAAATTGCTTGTTAGTGATTTTGCCGGAGGCATGTAGTGGTTGTGGATGATTATGTTTCGAACGCATTGCTCAAGTTCACGCATATTTCCGGGCCACTGGTAATTGTTCAGTTCAGAAGATTCAAACCATTTGATAACTGAGTCTCGAATTTCCTCGTGGTCACCGGGAGCGATGCGGCGACAAATGAAATCGACCAAAAATCTAAATTCCGAAGGGCGGTCGACAAGTTGTTCGATCAGTGTGGGAGTGGAAATAACGTCAGAGCAAAGTCGGTAGTAGAAGTCTTCTCGGAAAGTTCCTTCTTCTATTTTCTGGGCGAGGTTTCGGTGGGTCGCACCAATAAACTTTCCTTTGAACTCAAGCGTCTTATTATCACCTATTCTTTGAAATTGACGTTGTTGAAGAACGCGTAGGAGCTTTACCTGAATGCTTACATCGAGTTCACCAATTTCATCTAAGAATACGGTTCCATATCTGCCTGCCGATTCGAGCCAGCCAGCTCGTGAGGCAATAGCGCCAGTGAAGGAGCCCTTTTCATGCCCAAATAATTCTGACTCGATAAGGGTCGGTGAAAATGCAGAAAGATTGAGTGGAAAGAAACGTTCTGATTCAGCGTCAGTGAACTGTCTTTTGTTTTTGTCGAAAGGGACATATTGCGAGAGGCCAACAGCACGGGCGACTAATTCTTTACCGGTGCCGGTGTTGCCTACCACCAAAGTGGTAACTTCATTCATAGAGCTATACAGAGTTCGTCGACTGCGTCGCATGTCATGGGTAAAAATGGATTCCCAAATGTTGGCTCGCAACTCGCAAATAGGCCATGACCGTCCAATGACGCAGTGAAAAATATTTAAAAATGCGCGTTTGACTTGATAAAGACAAGCATAAATATGTTCTGGTTGGTTGTGACTTGGGATTGTGCGGTCGCTGAGTTTCATCCAGTAATCGACCGATTTTAAGAACCTCTCCCAAGCCGATGTTTCATCCTTCGGGCTGTGAGTTTGGTTACCGCGTTTTGCGAAATGTTCGTAGTAGAGGACGTACCAAACTAAGTCGGAATAGAGAAGTAACTCCTCGTCAGATGCCTGCGCTGGTGTAAGTAACTTCGCTCTGATTTCTTCAGCCAGCGAGAGTACTTTTTGAGTGAGTTTGACGACGTTGGGGCGATCCAATTCATCGTTAAGCGACCACGACCAAAAAGGGCGGGTGTTTGGGTCGAACTGATCTCCCAAAGCCAGCTTTTCCAGTTCCACGCGTTTGGGCAGAAATGGATTGGCGAAAGAGATTTTGGAAATCGTTTCGGCGAGCGGCCTTGTGGTATCAGTAAAAAGCATCTGGGACTCCCGCTGGGCATTTCACGTACATTGCGATGTCCCGCAATTGTACATCACGTTGGTTAGTTTTCTGGTTTTGCTCCCCCAGTGATCCATAAGTCGTTTGGTTGCAGTGGTTTATGTTTTTTCCGTTGGTTGGCATGCCGATTGCATTAGATGTTTTCAGATAATCAATGCTCATTTTGAGCGTCCAAATTACTGGAGAGTCCAATGCAAGTTTTCAAAGAACAGAGGTTTACCGACGAAGAAGGGCATCGCAATCGAGGCCGCCTTCGAGGTTATTGGCTACCTGCCATGCTGGTGGCGCTCGTGCTTGGGGTAATGCCCTCGGGGCTGGCTAGTGCGTCGGGGTTGTTGGTAGCCAAGGGTGGTTTCGGTGGGCGATTGCTGATTAAGGAGCAAATTATCAACGTCACCATTAACAATGGAATTGCCGTTACTGAAGTAAACCAGGTGTTCCTCAATACGGAGAGCAGAATTGTTGAGGCACTTTACACATTTCCTGTTCCGGTGAATGCCAGCGTGAGTAACTTCAGCATGATCATTAATGGTAAGGAAATGATCGGTGAGGTTGTTGAGAAAAAACGAGCTCGACAGATTTACCAAAGTTACAAGAGAACGAAAAAGGATCCCGGGCTACTGGAGCAGGTGGATTATAAGACTTTCGAGATGAGGGTGTTCCCAATCCAACCGCATGCCGAGCAGCACATCAAAGTGGTTTATTACCAGCCGTTGGATGTTGATCATGATTGGTCAACTTATGTTTTTCCACTAGCAACATCAACGAAGGCTGAAAACGAAAAAACGACTGGAAAATTTGCCTTGACGCTTGATATCAAGAGTGAAATTCCAGTGAAAAAAATCACCAGTCATTCACATCCCAATGAGTTCGTGGTTGTTAATCATTCAAGTGATTACGCACAGGCCAGCATGGAAGTCAACGAAGGTGATTTGAGCCGAGACATCGTGATCGCCTTCCAATCCAAGCGAGCCAAAACTGGTATCGATTTGATTACTTCGAAGCACGAAGGAGAAGATGGCTACTTTTTGATGTCGCTCACTGCCGGGGAGGAGTTAGAAAATACGGCTGGTGGCATGGATTATGTATTTGTAGTCGATATCTCGGGAAGTATGAGAAATGATGGAAAGCTAATGCTCTCTCAAGGGGCGGTTGAGGCATTTGTTAATTCTCTTAGTGAAGAAGACAGATTTGATGTCATGGTTTTCAATAATGCCCCCAAGATGCTGTTCAGCAAATTAACAGAGGTGAATGTTGAAGCAAAGGAAAAGTTGACGAAGTTTCTTGGTGAGCAGTATGCAAAAGGTGGCACAGATCTCCGTCCGGCGATGAACGCAGCCTATCGATACAAGCAACCGGATCGTGAGTTAAATGTGGTGGTTTTGTCAGATGGGATGACCGAAGCTGGTGGCCAGAAAGAGTTGCTTGCGTTGATTTCAGACGCTCCAGCCAGTTCTAAGGTCTTTTGCGTTGGGATTGGAAATGAAGTAAACCGACCGTTGTTGACCCAGTTGGCACGGGATGCAGGTGGTTTAGCAACTTTCATTTCGCATGAAGATGATTTCATTCGGCAGGCAGATGCTTTCCGTCGAAAATTAGTACATCCAGTAGCGACAGACCTCGTCTTGGCGATTGATGGTGTGCCAGTTTACGACACGCTGCCAGGGGCACTTCCCAATCTTTACCATGGAAAGCCGATTCGGATGATTGGGCGATATAAAGATTTTGGTCAGGGTAACGTCACATTAAAAGGAACTGTGATGGGGCGTCCGTTTGAACAAAGTGTCAGTTTTGACTTTCCAAAGCTCAACGCTGACAACCCGCAAATTGATCGAATGTGGGCCTGGTACCGGGTTCAGGGATTGATGGACGAGATGCGTAAAAATGGAAATTCTTCTGACCTTGTTAATAAGATTGTCGATTTGTGCGAAGGCTATTCAATCGTAAGCGAGTACGCCTCCTTTATCGTTTTGGAAAATGACAAAGAGTACAAGCGATGGAAAATTGATCGTCGCAATGCGACGAGGATCCAGCGAGACCGGGCAGCACGGGGAAAACTTAATGATACGCTTAAGGAATTGCGAGAAAATTCGATGGCTAATTTGGGACCGATTGAAAGCGATCCAAAAGCTAAAGAAGTTGCGAAAAAGGTAAGCAAGCCGGCGGCACCTAAAAAGCGAGTTGCTAACAAAACTCCTCAGCGAGGGCAGGATTTGAATTTTGGGACTCAGCCAGTTTCAACTTCTCCCAGACGGTCAAGCACGAGATCTACACCGCCGGTAAAGAGCTCGCCTTGGCAATCGACTAGCAAACGCCCGACTAGCAATCGCACGACTAGCAGCAGCGGAGGCGGAGGCGGAGGTGGTTTTGGAGGAGGAGCAATTGATCCGATTACAGGTTTAATTGCTGCAGGGATGGCGGGGGTTGCAGCCGCACGCAGGAAACGAAAAGGAGCCTTGGACAAAGAGGCCGATGTTTCTTGAGGCAAGGTTGTAAGTGATTGGATTTCAGGCCGCCGCTTTTTCGCCTTCGGGCGAGAGAGCGGCCGGGGCCTTTGGAGTCGGTAGAGTTTGCGATTGATAGGCTGCATCCATTTTTAAAATCGAGAAAGCTATGTACCAGTTGATTAAAGAAGTCCCGATCACTTTATCCGTTGCGGTCGCCGCGGTGGTGGTTTTTTTGGTTCCGGGTCTTGGGGATTTGCTTGATTTTCAAACGAACGCACCCGTTTTGCATCAATTGCTTCAGCTGTTTACCTGTCACACAGCTCATTGGTCGTTTGATCATCTTGTTTGGGATCTTCTGATGTTTGTCACGATGGGTGTTATTTGTGAACGTAAAAATTCGGCTCAATTCGCTATCGTGTTAACATTATCGGCAATCGCGATACCTTTATTCGTTTCTTATTTTTCGCTGGATGTAAGTTCTTATCGAGGCTTGAGTGGATTGGATACCGCTCTGTTTGGTTTGGCTGTTCTGTATTTGGTAAGAAGTTCGCTTCAGGAGCAGAACTGGCCGGGTGTTGGAATGTATGGGTTTCTGTTTATTGGAATGATGGGAAAAATAGCCTACGAGTACTGTGTCGGGGGAACGTTGTTCGTCAGTAGCGATGGTTTCACTGCAGTTCCGATTGCTCATCTTGTCGGTGCAGTCATCGGTACGGCGATGGGGTTATTTGATATGACACGCATGCCACCCGTCTCACTCGCGAGGCGAAACGCATTTCAGCGAACACGAGTGATCGGCTAATCACCGGTGCAGGTCAGGGTGTTGGAATGGTCTGCCGGTTGTGGTCTGCCAACTGTCTAAGCAGATCTCAGAGTTCAGTTGATCAATCCTACTGACGAGTGAGAATGACCTGGTGTGGGCCTTGCTTTTGTCCATTGAAATCAGCGGTAACAGACAGACTAGTTTTGCCTTGAGGAATCCTAACAAGATGAGTGTGGCCTCTCTTTTGACCAGCGGAGATTTCGATAGTTTGCGATACGTCTCCAATTTGGATGAGAGCTTTGCCCTTAGTCGGTAGTTGATTAAAGATGATTTCGAGTTCGTAAGACATCGGCTTTTCTGCCTGCAGTAGCCAAGAGCCATTGGAATCGCGAGCCCAGGGTTTGCCTTGTGAGTGTCGCCAGTCCTGCCGCGTTAATACCGTTTTAGATTCGTGGTCAGTACCGATAACAATTCGCGGAGGGGCATAGTTATCGGGGCGGGTTGAGCTGACGTCTTTGAACCATGATTCGTAGTTTTCTTTTAACCTAGCAAGAACTTTCGGTTTACCGGCTGCGATATTGTTTTGTTGTTGCGGATCCTGTTGGAGATTGTAAAGTTCCAGCTTGACTTCGCCGTCATGTTTTTCTTTTCCAAATCCACTGGGATGTACCAGTTTCCAAGGGCCGTTGTGGATCGCGAAATGATGGTAAAGCTGCGGTTTGTCTCCGCGATGAGTTTGGAAAACGAGTGAGCGATTGGGCCATTCTGGACGTTCGTTAACAAGCAACGGTAGGAAGCTTCGGCCGTCGACGGGGTGAGTTTTATCGCTTTGGATAGAGCAGGCATCTAGTAGCGTTGGAAGCACATCGATATGAGCACACATCAAATTCGATCGGTGTCCTGATTTAACTTTGGCTGGCCAGTGAAAGAGTAAGGGTGATCTTATACCTCCATCATCGACATGGGTTTTCATTCCTCGCATATTGCCTACGAATCTCATCGAATTCGGCCCGTTGTCATTGAGGTAAATGACAATGGTATTCTCCAGCACGCCAAGAGATTCAAGGTGTTCAATGAGCCGGCCTACATTGACGTCAATGTTAGTAATCATTGCCGCAATCCGTGCTAGTTTATCATTTTCTTTTTCCAGACGTTTTTCATTCAGCTTGTTAATGAGAATGGGCGAAAAATCGACTTGCCGATATTTTTCATAAAGCGCTTCGGGAACATCGTGAAATGGCCCATGGGGAGCGTTGGTCGCGATATAGGTAAAGAAATTTTTCCTTTCGTTTACGCTTTGGTCAATGAACTCCATGGCTGCATCGAAGTAAAGGTCGGTGCAGTATCCTTTCATGGGGGTTTCAATCCCATTCTTGATTAGTGTCGGGTCGGTGTACTTTCCTTCAGCACCAATGGGATCTGAAGGCTGACCGATTCCCCCGCCCCGGTGGACCAAACTGTCCTGAAACCCTTGGTCATTAGCGCGTAGTGGATAGTTGTCGCCGAGATGCCATTTGCCATAGATTCCCGTTCGATATCCAGCGTCTTGGAGGTATTCCGCAAGGGTCTTTTCATCGGAATCCATCATTGCCCGTCCGATGTAGGTGTCGATGCACCGTGTTCGATAGTTGTATCGTCCCGTCATGAGGCTTGCCCGCGTCGGAGCGCAGACAGGACTGACGTAAAAATTTGTCAGGCACCCACCGTTTTTAAACATAGTGTCGAGCGAAGGAGTTTCAATTAAGGGATTCCCCTGAAAACCGTAATCACCTCCACCCTGGTCGTCACTCATGATGACAATCACGTTAGGGCGTTCGTCTTCTGCCAGCGCCGCGAGAGGAATCGCAAAACCCGTTAATATGCAAAATAATAAAATTTGTAGACTAAAAAAATTAATTGTCGAACGGCTCATAGATCGATGGCATCCTGTTGCGAAGTTTCAAAAGGTTGTATTTGCAGTCTTAGTTAATCACGCATTGGCCATCGCAAATAGGGGATGACAGATCGTGTCGATTCATCTTAAACGATAGTCGGTTGATTCCAAAATTATATATTTAGGAAGTGTTAGGATTCAGCCGGCGACTCCAGTGCTCATCGTGATAGATTCAAGCCCGTGGAAATGATAAGTGTTGGCGTACACCGGTTGCTCTTTGATTTGTGCATAAGGCAATCGTTGAAGGAAAATTGGAATTGAGATTTGAATTTCTAACCTTGCCAACGGAGCCCCGAGGCAATAATGGATCCCTCCGCCAAAGCTAACATGAGGATTGGGGTGCCGATCTAATTGAAGCAAATGAGGATTTTGAAAGACTGTCGGATCGCGATTGGCGGCACCAAGAATGAGAGCGATCTCTTGTCCTATTTTAAAATGTTGCCCGCCGATCTCAAGTGGTTCGAGAACCCAGCGGTTGAATTGGTGAAGTGGGGTGTCAAATCTTAATAACTCTTCGACTGCGGCTTTGCTAAACGGGGTATCGCCCGGTCCGTGATCCCGCCACAGCGCTAATTGTTGTGGGTGGTTAAAGAGTGCAACCATTCCATTGCTAAGTACATTGACGGTTGCCTCATGGCCAGCATTTAATAATAAGATGCAGTTCGCGATCAACTCATCTTCACTGAGGCGATCCCCGGCCGATTCGACCTCAATTAATTTACTAATCAGATCCTGTTGCGGACGCTTACGTCTGTCGTTTACCAGGGACCTGAGATAGTTTACGAACTCTCGTGAAGACTCAACCGCGGCTGCCTCCATCTCTGGCGTTCGTTGCATTTCATACATTTTGATCATGTTGTGGGACCATCGCAGTAGTTCAGGCGCCATCGTTTCGGGAACGCCCAGCATTTCAGCGATGACAATCACGGGGATCGGTGTTGCATATCGTTCTTTGAAATCAAAATTGCTGGTGCCGCAATTATCTTCGATTTTGTCAATCAGTTGATGGCATAGTGTTTCGATCCGCCCTCGCAGACGCTCGATTTCCCTCGCCATGAATCCCTTTTGGACAAGGCCTCGCAAACGGGTATGGGAGGGCGGTTCGAGCCCTAGCATGGAATGGCGGTCGACATCAAAAAATGGTTTGAGGTTAGAAGGGATGGCGGGAAGCCCCAATTCTTCTCGCGATTTCAAATGCTCGATTTGTCGGCCAAAACGCCGGTCCCGCAAAATAGACGAGACGCTCTGGTGGTCAACGAATGTCCAAAGTCCATGTTCTTCCCAGTAGAACATTGGACATTGTTGCTGGAGTTTTTCGTAATAAGGATAGGGGGCGTTGTAGAAATCCTTGTCGCGAATATTCAGGCTGACGGTTTGCGTTTTATGGTTGATCTGCATGAGCATAGGGTTCGAGGCACCGGTCACTAAAATATTAGATCACGATCATACCTGCTTTTTGCAATCAATGTTTGTTTGAGCGACTGTTGCTGAGTGTGTCACGGAATTCAATTAAACCAGATTGCAAAACCAAAGAGATCGCCTCCAAAGGCCTCTTGGAACTGCCGCCATTTTTCAGGACTGGTAACATTCCCCCGTTCGACATGCGGAAGAGCCCCCGAACCGTGAATGAAAAGTATTAAATCAAAATCCTTTGGCTCCGTCAGAAATCGTTTGACACTAAAGCCGCGGTCTTTGGCTTCTCCCCGCCAAAACGGGAGTAGTTTTTTGCCATCCAGTATGGCTTCGGTTTCGTCAAGAATACCTTCCCAAGCAGTAATTGTCCGGCTGGTGGGACGAAAGGGAGATACGAGCGTCGTTTGCCTGGAGTTGGGAATCCATTCCCGGTCATTGTCGGTTTCTTCAGCGAGAGCACTCCACATTTCGCGACTTAATTCAACGGCTTTTTTCAAGTGTTTATGAATTCGTTTTACTCGTTCTGGCTCTTGCAGTTTGAAATTTGAGTTGTGGAACGACGCCAAAATATCAAGCAATGTATTTTGATCAAATATGGGTTTGCCTTGCTTGCCTTTCGATGCTTCGAACTCTTCTTTCATAAATTCGTGCTTGAATTTGACCTTGGGGAATATGCGATATGCGGCAACGTCCCAAAGCGCTTCCGCATCATAAGCCAAAGCAAATTCAAGCAGGCTTCTAAGAACGTGGGTATAGCCTCGTAGCCAGATGACGTCGGCATAATCGAAGGCAATGACTGTCGTAGGTCTGCATCTTGGTGGAATTTTTTTAAGGTCAAACATTTCGTCTAGCAAAGCATTCAAGTCTTCCGATTTATTTTTTTTCCCATCTCCATTGATGTCAAAGTGGATTTCAAATAAGTGAAGTGGAAGCTTTACGTCTTTCGACTCTATCTTTGCGAGGGTTTGATCTGCCTTTTCGAGATCCTTTATCATTTTCTTAAAAACCTGCCGAACTGATTCGTAATCAATTTGTTCGGGGTTTGGATTGTTGGGAACCGGGAATCGAAAAAATGGCAAAATTGCATTTCTTGTATTACTGTTGATTCCGTATCGATACCAACTCTTGGAAAGATGATCCAAGGATTGCATGAATTGAAGTGTGCCGAGTCCCAGTCTGGCCTGGTCGTCTTTTGGGTTTTCCTCGAGATGAGCCTTGAGATCTTGTTCGCCTTGGGAGAAATTTCCCGAGAGAAGGTAGTTTTCTACCAATGGTTGCTGCTGACCGGAGACTAGGCTACTGGTAAGCAGAAGCATACTGCAGGTTACCAAAGTGAGTTTGCTAAACATGGGCAGTCCGTTCCATTTTGAAGGATGGGATGAGTTTGGGGCGGTCAGCGATCTCTCTGTCCTCTACTCAAAAGTAACGACTGTGGTTTCAAAAAGTCAGGTTTCGAACTTAAATCATTGAATAACTATTGATTGGAGCACTTTTAAGATCAGTTAGAAGATCAGTTAGAATCTGCGACCGGTGGATAGCAAAGGTCGTCCCAGTTCTCAGACCAGGCGTGATCAGTGATGATTTTTACGATGGCAAAAATGATTTGTTCCAGTACGATTCCGCATTGCTTGACGATTCTTCGATTGAGTTTGCTGCCAAACGTTGCAGCTCCATGGATCAGTTGGCATCGGACCAAATAAATTCGATTGAAAACCTCGTGTAAAATCTGGCAGTAATTTTGATCGCTATACATACGTTGAATTGAAATTTGGTCGCGGCGATGGTTAAATCGTTTTTCCGTGCCCAACGCCTTCCAAAAAAACTTATTCACAAATTGATCCGAGCAAATTTCGCTAACCAGCGTTTGTTGCTCGGTTAGGCAGGTTTCAATTAGGGAATCTTTGTCGCGTTCTTCCATAACGGTTAAGAACGTCGTGAGTGCACGTCCATCTCTTTCGGGTTCGTGGTCGCATGAGTTCCAGCGGCCAAAAAGTGAATTGAGGGCGATCCATCGGAAGATCAACTTTTCGTCAAGTTTGTCATCCAGATCGTCGCATTCCGCAGCGCCGAGCCAGCTGAACGCACGGTGCATCCGCACGGCTAGTGGATGTTGCGGGCAAGCACGCTGCAATCGCTGTTTGGTTGCTTCCCAATAAGCTCTTAAGTCTTCAACATTGTCCAATGGAGGAGAGTCAGGCATGAGTGTGATCGCTTGGGTTGGATTACTTGGGTCTGTACTTGAGTCTGAATACTAAAATTGGATCGGCGGCCTTTATTTGATTTTGCCGAGCACGAAAATGCAAATCCCATCCAGCCTCTGGTGTGTGCGTTAGGCAAGTGAGGAGAAGTGTACATTTTTTGTTTTCATTTCTTAGGTTTTTGATTTCATTTGTTCCCGAAAAAAGGCAAAATATGAACCAGATCAAAATCGTATTAACAGTAAGAAATGGAAGAAAACATGTCTTCACTAAATAGGCGAAATTTTTTGACAAAAGCATCGGCTGGGGCAACCGCGATCGCAGCGTCGATGTCGGGGGCGGCTGCTGGAAGTCTTGAAGCTGGCCTTTCGAGCTCTGCAGAAGGTGTGATTGAAACTGCCGCAATTGACTCTGCGCCTTTGGTACCCAATCGAATTGCCGTCTCGACCTACTCCTTTTTTACCTTCCGAGATGGTTCCAAGTTGACGATGCCAGAATGTATCGACACGGCGGCGAAAATGGGTTTTGACGGCGTTGAATTATTGCTCGTGCAGATGGAGGACACGTCGGACTCAATGCTTCAAAAGCTGAAGCGACGTGCATTTATAAATGGTCTTGATCTTTGCGGGATGTCCACACATCAGGGGTTCTTGCGGCCTGACAAAGACTATCGTGCTGAGAACATTAGGAAAACGATCGATCAAATTGAGATGGCGTATAAGCTCGGCATCCCCACCATTCGCGTAAATACAGGTCGCTGGGGAACCTCGAAAAGTTTTGAGGAGCTGATGAATAACAAAGGAGTTGAGCCTCGCCTCCCCGGTTGTACTGACGATCAAGGATTCAAGTGGGTGATCGATGCATTGACTGAATGTCTGCCAACAGCCGAGAAATGTGGTGTTGTCCTCGGGTTAGAAAATCATTGGGGACTTGGGAGTACAGCAGAAGGGGTTTTGAAAATTGTCAACGCGATTGATTCGCCTTGGCTTCGAGTAACGATGGATACGGGGAACTTTTTTGAGCGACGTTATGAGCAGCTCGAAATGCTTGCTCCAGAAGCCGTATTTATTCAAGCAAAAACTTATTTGGGCGGCGGCGTTTATTACACGCTCGACATGGATTACGACAAAATCGCAAAAATATGTCAAGGTGCGAATTATCAAGGGTACGTCTCACTGGAGTTTGAGGGGAAGGAAGATCCCTGGACCGCTGTTCCAAAAAGTCTCGCTGCCTTGCGGTCGGCCTTCGGTAAAAAACAAAGTTAGATAAAAGGGTGTTTATTTCCCGCGGACTTCCACTTCGTCGAAAGCGTTCATGTCGTCAAAGGAGCCAAGCCCGATGCGACCTTTGCCAAACGTAGTATCCTTGACCGACATGTGTGGGTTTTGCATGTCGTCGAAATAAATTTCAATCGTCCCTTTCTGAGAGTCACGAACCAGTTTGACGTTATGCCATGAGTTGTCCCACGGGGTCCTTTTTTCATTTTTAGTCAACGCCAATCGCGGTGCATCTTTCACGATCATGATTTGACCACTGTGCGGATCGGGTTTGGCACCAAGGTGCACGTAATAATAGTTGGTAGGGTTTTGATATCCGAAAAAGACACAGCAATCACGATGGTTTCCGGTGTCTTTAGTTGATTTAACTTTAAATTTAATTACGAAATCGGCTGCCTCAATATCCTTAATGAGTGCGATATGACGTGGACTGCGAACTTTCGGTTCGTACTCGCTTTTTCGCTGAATAATACTAAGGCTTTTACCGGCACCGTGGTCCTCGAGCTTCCATGATTGGTTGTCGATGATCTCCCATTTTGCCGAGCCGCCCTCGAAATTATCTTTGAACAGAACTGGCATTTCATCCGTGTGATCAACTACAACGGTTTGGGCATTGGATGACGTGACCACAGTCTCGACGCTCTGGCCAGTAACCCAGTTTGTTCCGGGGAAGAAGGCGATCAGAAAAATATAAGCTGGAACAAGTTTGAACGTGTTCATTCATTCACTTTCGATAGATTGGGACGTTGGCCAGAAAAGTTTGTTGCTGCTGTAATTTTTCACATCTTTGTAAACTGCAGGTTGATCATTTTGGTTCAAACCATTTTAACCAATGTTAGGTGATGCTGTCGAAAAAATACATTGTTAGATTTAATTCTGAACAATAATGATGGGTGCGGCCAATCGTTTTAACGGTGGGCGTTGGATATCTTGGCTTTAATCGATAAGCTGACCAGCGGAAGAAGATTTCTGGAGATATAGAAAGCGACGGTTGATTTTTAGTATGACCTCGGTTGATCAGGTAGTTGATGATTTGATTTGGGCAATAAATAGCCCATCTTTGATATCTAATGTGTTTTTGGATTCAGCGCACGAGAGGGAATCGCATGGTGTGGTCCAGCTACTTGATTCCGATGATATCTCTTTTGAGCATTTGGGCGAGTTCATGGAATCGGTCAGAGACAGACGCGTCGGCCGTTATTTTGAACGGTTGATACTCTATTGGCTGGTGCACGTGCGCCAGGTGGAAATGGTTGCCCATGGATTGCAGGTCCGTGATGGGAAACAAACACTTGGTGAAATTGATTTTCTCTTTACCGATGAGCGGCGGTTGCTGAACCATTGGGAAGTCGCGATCAAGTTTTACCTTTACGATCCAGGTCATCTAAGAAATGGCAGTCATCATTTGGGGCCAAATGCGTCAGATAATTTTGAGGCAAAAACGCAGCGAATGTTCGAGCACCAACTTTTGCAAAGTCAGCGAGATTTCCCAGAGGTTGCTATCCGCCGTGCATTTGTAAAGGGTCGTATCTTTTATCCGATGGAGATGGTGGAGAAACCAACAACTCCAGCTAATCTTGCTGCAAATCATCTAACCGGATGGTGGATTCGAGATTCTGAGTTAGCCCGTTTGCAGCGACCCAATTGCATGTATCGAATCAGAGAAAAACCACACTGGTTGGATGGTGCCCACGCCTGTGAGGGATCACTTCAAATGCCAGAGGAATTCGTGCGGCAGTTGAGCGAGCATTTTGATAGCGAGGGTTACCCCGTTTATGTGAGTCAATTTCAATTAACTGACGAGGGGATGCGAGAATCTTCTTGTGGCTTTGTCGTGCCGGATGAGTGGCCTAATAACTAGTCGAGTTCGCATGTTGTATCAATGCTGGTATTGATTGAAAGTGTTGGACACAACTGCTTGACTGGTTTGGCTCTAACGTTGTTCAACGGGAACGGACGTATCTTTTTGAAAATGCAGCCTGATTTTTTCAGGACGGTTTGTTGTGATGGATTCAGTTCCCCACAGCCAGAGCTTTTCCGCGATTTGCGGTTGGTCTACGGTCCAGACATGGTGTTGATAGCCTGCCTGCTGAATGCCACGAATGAGATTGGGGCAAAGCTGGGCGTGGTTTGTGCTGACTCCATCCGTGCCCGTGTGTGCAAGTGTTTTCAGGATTTTCTCAAGGGAAGGGGACGCGTCACCGAACTTGTCTTTTTTGATGGAGGTTAACCAGTAGGTTTTCAGCAGCGGGTCTGTTAACTCGACTTGGCGGATCACTTCTGCGTCAAAAGAAATGATGACAATTTGATCCTTGTTCAGTTGCGATTGTTCGATGTCCTGAAACAGTTTTGGGACAATCGCCGCACTACATTTTACCTCGATATATATTTTTTTGTCAGACGGAACGGTTTCCATTGCTTCAGTAAGCGTAGGGATAGTGGTTCCTGAGAATTTTTCATCGAGCCACGATCCAACGTCAAGGCTGCGAAGTTCATCTAATTTTGAGGTTTTGATAACAAGTTTTTTATCAGCTACTTTTTTTGTGTCTTTGTCGTGAATGCAAACAATGTGCCCGTCAGCAGTCAGGTGGCAATCTAATTCGATTGCATCGGCACCTCTTTCCCAAGCTAATTCAAATGCAGGGATGGTATTCTCAGGTGCCGCAGCAGAAGCGCCTCG
>JAQXDZ010000119.1 GCA_029251085.1 Mariniblastus sp. | reverse complement strand
TCGAACATCCGCGAAGCAGGATTGATTGCGATTGAGCCGGTGGCTGAGTCCCATCTTGGATCGACCGCTTTCTCAAGAATCAGGCGTTGGGCTTCTGCGTCGGCCTGCCGGCGGTAGTAGCCGCGATGGCAGCCAACGGCTACCAATAAATTGAGAAAGATGACGCCTATGAGGATTCGATTAATCGGGGCCATTGTCACAAAACTCTCCTGAAAAAGCGGGCAAACCGCACGGGATTCGGGTTTGCCAGCGTGTTTACTGAGCAAATCGGATTCAAAACGCAACGGATTTTTGGTTGAGTCTGAATATGCCGATTTTTCCGTATTTACTTATTCTCGGGGATATGCCGTATCTGACTTGAGCGTTTGTTCCGTTAATAACGATCAATTGCGTCTCAGGGACTAAACCGGAGAAGACCGCCCGAAAGCGACGATAGCAAAACTTGACGGGCTATTTTGCCCAATTTATGATGCAATTTGGGCTATTTCCGCGCTCTTAACGCGCTGAGGTAGAGAATGCACCTTATGCTTGAGTGGGGCAGCGAACCCGACCCCACTCGTCAATTAAATTTCAACGGCAAGACTGGTTAAAGTAAATGGGCATTAACGACTTCGCAATTCTCGCAGCCATGGATCCCACAATGGCCTGGGGAATCATCGGATTTGGTTTTCTTCTGTTGATCGTTTTTGTTGTACTTGCTTCCAAGACTTGGAACTGGGTAGACATCACGTTCGTCGTGCTGATTTACTTCGTCAGTGTTTTTACCGTGATGCAGGCTACCGACGTATTAGACCAGCGTTACTCGGCAATGAACAAAGCTGAAAAAGCTGAAAAGGACGCCGAGACTTCCAAAGCCGCTGCGGAAATGCAGATTGCGGGTGATAGCAAGTCGGCAACGTACACCAAAGGTTCTTTACGTTATATCGATGGAGTTCTGTCTCGCGAGATGTTGGGGCGAGGACGAGTTTGGTCAGGCGGAACGGTTGCCAAAGAGGGAGACAATCGGAAATACACTTTCAAAGCTCCCCGGGCCGACGGTTATGAAGCGCTGGTCGATGTGGTCCTCTACGTGTTCGCGGATGGTCAAAACGATGGAGAAAATTATTACATCGGTACCGTTCGTGTTGAGTCGGAAGACAATGCGTCCATCACGTTTTCTGAAGAAGCGGTCGTTTCCAATCAATTTAACGCCGCGAATTTAGGTTGGAAACTGTTCGAAAAAATGCCGCTTGATCGACGGGATATTTATAAGAATTACATTCTCAATAAAGCTGAAGAAGAAAACGCACCGGAAGCAATCAAGGGTCTTGCCGCGGCATTCGAAAACGAGAACATTGAATTGAACATCAGCGATTATCGAGACTTCTTAAGAGGTGAATTTCAAGTCTCCAAGCAGTATTTTAATGAAGTTGAATTTGAAGAGTTGATCGATCGATATGCGTTTGATGGTTTGGAGTTAGGTGCCATCCAAAAGTGGATCGACGAGAACCCACAGGGGCGTACCGATGTTTCGTTACAGCGTTTCACTCCTGATCCACAAGAGACATTTATTAAGTATGAATTCAATGCAAACTCCAAAAAGAACGGCGGTTACGTTGTCGATGGAGTAGGTAGTTTGGAAACCGATGGATTATTCAATCGGAGTGGTTTTGCAATCGAGCAAAGCTTGAAGGCAGGGGAGGGCGGTTCGATCGGTTTCAGCAAAGGCGACACAATCCTCGTCGATCTTGATACCGACGAAAAAGGATTGAACGACGGTTTCGTTATTAAAGATGAAGAGGACGTCAAAGAGTTGGGCCGATTTTATATTCGCCAGAAACGAAACTACCCGTTTGAGTTCGCGCAATTAAAATTGCAAACTGAGCAACTGTCGGAATCAAAGCAGCAGTATGAAAAGAACATTGTTACTCAAGGTTTGTTAATAGACGAAGCGAGTAAGCACGAGCAAGAGCGGGCGAGGCTGATCGTTGAAAATGATGAGGACAAGGTTAATCTTACAAAGGATTACAAGGTCATCTCCACTTTGGCTCAAAATAAGACCAAAGAAGTCGCAAATCTGAAGCAGATGGTTAGTTCGCTTGAATCTAAAATTGCTGCGACCTATCAAGAACTTCGAAAACTAGCCGTTGCATTGTCGCGAGAGGCTTTTGCAAAGAAATAATTATCGGCTACAACGCCACGGTTGCTGGCGATGTGGAAGAAATTGACCAGCGTCCTTCGGGACGCTTTTTTTGTAGATATTTTGCGGGCCCGGTTGGCATAGTGCGTTTCAGCCCTCAGGCGGTATCATGCTACAACGGGTTGCTGTTAGTTCCGGGCGTCACAGGATTATCATCCCGGCATCATTGGCTCGCGCACGGTAGAAAAGTTCAAAGTCACAAGAGCGTTGGATAACCATGGGTTTTGAGAGTAGAGATTATAACCGAGATTATCAGGAACCACGGGGTGGAGTGCCGGGGTTTCAGTTTGGCCAGCAGTCTGTTGTCACCAGTCTCGTTGTTGCCAACGTAGTGGTCTGGGTTGTCAGTATGTTTACTCAGGGGCCTTCTGCGGAGGTGGAAGGTGGGATACCTGCTCTTGATAGGTGGTTGAGTTTAAGTACAGATCGTTTGTATTTCCTCTGGTCTTACATCACTTACGGGTTCGTCCATGCCCCAATTGGCAGTCGTGAAGGCATTTGGCACATCGCCGGCAACATGATTACGCTTTGGTTTTTGGGGCGGCCAGTGGAGCAGCGCCTAGGACGAAATGAATTCACGAAGTTCTATTTTGCCTCCATTCTCGTTTCGGGGCTGGGTTGGCTCGTGATGTACCTGGCGTTTGATAGCGGCGTCGCGTCGTTGATGGGCGCCTCTGGTGCGGTTTCAGCAGTTGTGGTGCTGTTTATCTTCATGTACCCACGCGAGACCATATTATTGATGGGAATCTTGCCGATGCCGGCTTGGGTGCTTGGTGTATTGCTGTTGGGAGGGAATTTATTGACCGCTTTGAATCCAGCAAGTGCCATCGCCTGGGAAGCTCACTTTGTAGGCGCGGCTTTTGGGTATCTCTATTTCAAACTCCAGTGGAGTTTTGCCAGATTTCATTGGGACGGATTCTCCAAATGGAAGCGTTCGCGGACGAAACTGAAGCTGCACGATCCCGATACGATCGATCAGAAGCTCCAGCTTGATGCCGATAAAATTTTGGCCAAGATAAGCGAACAGGGTGAGGAAAGCCTTACTGGGCGCGAACGCAAATTATTAAAGAAGTATAGCGAGCGAATTCGTAAAAATCGAAATTCTAACTCGTAACGAATTTAATTCATAAAACTACCACTTCCTCTGTCCAATTTTTTTGTGCGCGGGAGTGATCGGCTGTGGATGACATTGCTTTGCGGAGGCTAACAAATCCCCCCCCCAGAATGTTGGGTGTTTCACGTTCATTATTTATGGACGGGGTTGACCGTTTTTGTTGGACTAAAGTTAAGGCGATCAAGCTCGTACAATTTGGGTTGAAATTCGTTCAGGCTGTCCACGATTTATGCTTTTGAGTGGTCTTTAATTGCTCTTGGGTATTTGATTCTGGTTCTCTTTGGTTTTAAACTGGGTCGGGACGTTGCAAGGAAGTTGGGTTGGATTTTTTTCGTGAGGCCCGTAACCCTTTTCCGAACATTAGTTGTGTGGTCAGGCGGCCTGTGTAAAAAGACGATAGGCAAGCGGTTGGTGCGAATACAGATAGATTTAACCCGAGGTAGAGCCTTGTTTTCGAGAACGAGTAAAATGCGATCCGGATTTCACTGGTTGGTTTCACTGACAATTGGTTTGGGGGTTGTGTGCGGTTGGGGTGTGTTACTTGGTCACGCCCAAGAGGACGGAGATGCGAAATTAACTCCAGCCCAAACAAAGGCGATCGAGTTTTACAATGTGAAGGTCAAACCAATCCTTGAGCAGAATTGTTTTGAGTGTCACGCGGATGATCCAGAGGACCTTGGAGGTTCGTTGGCGTTGACATCGAAAGCCTCGATTTTACGGGGGGGGGATTCTGGCCCTGCGGTCAATGCCGATGATCCTTCGGAGAGTTTGCTTCTTAAGGTTATCCATTACCAACTCTATGAGATGCCACCCAGTGGGAAGCTGGCTGATGAGAAGATAAATGTGCTCACGCAATGGGTGAAGATGGGATTGCCATATGATCCGAAGGACGAGAGAGATCTGACGGCGAATTTGGAGTCTACGGTCCCGCAAGTGAACGCTGAGTCAAAAAAATGGTGGTCGTTTCTTCCGGTTGCCGATCCAGAGGTTCCCGTCGTCAACAATAAGATTTGGCCGAGCAACGAAATTGATAATTTTGTACTG
The DNA here is from genome assembly GCA_029251085.1 of Mariniblastus sp. GTDB lineage: Bacteria > Planctomycetota > Planctomycetia > Pirellulales > Pirellulaceae > Mariniblastus. The sequence continues at coordinate 211,958 of JAQXDZ010000119.1, read as the reverse complement.
GCTAAGTTGGAGTCGGCGAGTCTCGCTCCGGCTTCACCGGTAACTCGGCGAGCTTTGGTCAGACGCGTGTATTACGATTTGCTGGGGTTGCCGCCTACGCCTGCTCAAGTGGAGGCATTTGCGAACAACGAAGATCCGCAAGCCTATCCACAGCTAGTTGAGGAATTATTGGCTTCACCGCATTATGGAGAAAAATGGGGCCGGCATTGGCTTGATCTTGTGCGGTATGCGGAAACAAATAGTTTTGAGCGCGATGGGGCGAAACCGTTTGTCTGGCGGTACCGTGACTATGTGATTCGATCGTTTAATGAAGACAAACCCTACGATCAATTTTTGATCGAGCAGCTTGCTGGTGATGAAATAGAAAACCCAACTCAGTCGTCGATCGCGGCAACGGGTTACTTTCGGTTGGGCCAGTGGGATGATGAACCGGTCGATCGCTTAAAGGCTAAGTACGATGATCTTGACGACATTGTTGCCACGACTTCGCAGACGATGCTAGGTTTGACTGTCAATTGTGCCAGATGCCACGATCACAAGATCGATCCCATTCCACAGGCGGATTACTACAAGATGGTTTCGTTTTTCGAAAACATCCGTCACTACGGAGCGCGAGGTCACGATTCTGTTTTGGATGCTTCGGTGCGGATTGTGCCCGGCGAGGCGACCGAAGAAATGACGGCCAATTACGAACGGGAAATGAAGAAAGTTGATGAGAAATTAGAGGCAATTGCCGCACTGGCAAAGCCCGATTTTGAATCGGTTGAACACGAGGATTTCCAGTTCGAGATGAACAAGCTTCCCATCTTGAAAAAAAGGATTGGCAAGCAAATCACGAAAAAGCAATTCAACGAGTTTCGCGACTTGTTGAGGAATCGCGGGAACCTGCTCAAAAACCCTCCGGGGTCTGTCAATATTTTGTCGGTCAAAGAATCCGGCACTCAGTCTCTGCCTAGTTTTGTGAGAATTCGCGGTAATCCAAACGTAAAAGGACCTGCGATTGAACCTGGGTTTATCTCGGTACTTTCACCGCCACCGCCGGAGATTAAGTTGCCAGCCCATGGCGAGAGTACGGGGCGGCGCTTAGCATTCGCGGAGTGGTTGACGGGGGGCGAGAATCCGCTGACCGCACGCGTGATGGTCAATCGCATTTGGCAGTATCACTTTGGTAGAGGTATCGTCAGGACAAGCAGTGATTTTGGATTTCAGGGGTCGAAACCGACTCATCCTCAGTTGTTGGATTGGTTGGCAAAGGAATTTGTGAATCAGGGCTGGAGCATGAAAGCAATGCATCGCCTGATTTTAATGTCCAAGACTTATCAAATGTCTAGCCAGTTCAGTGCTGAGGGTTTTGAGAAAGATCCAGGGAATGATTTGTTGTGGCGATTTAACTTGCGACGCCTGACGGCCGAGGAAATTCGTGACTCGATCCTGGCGGTCTCCGGAGAGTTAAATTTAGAAAAAATGTACGGACCGAGTATTTATCCCGTAATGCCCCGCGAAGTCTTAGCCGGTCAGTCGCGGCCGGGCTCCGGATGGGGCAACTCGAGTGATGAAGACCGCCGAAGACGAAGCGTTTACGTCCACATTAAGCGTTCGCTGGGATTGCCGATTCTTACTACAAATGATTCGGCACCGACCGACACTACGTGTCCTGTGCGTTTCATTACGACGCAACCAACACAGGCACTGGGGATGATGAATAGTGATTTCACGAATCAGCAGGCGGCGAAGTTTGCGGCTGCGATTGAGAAAGAATTTCCTGGAAAGCGGGAGGCTCAAGTGGAGTCGATCCTTCAGAAAGTCACCCAGCGACCACCGACTGAAAAGGAAATACAGCAGGGTGTCGATTTGATTCAGTCATGGATTGATCATGAAGACAGTTCGCCCCAGCAAGCCTTGCAGTATTACTGTTTGTTAGCGATCAACCTGAATGAATTTGCGTACATTGATTGATCTAAATGAAAATTGAACGGCGAAATTAAAGCGGCAGAATTTAAACGCAGACAGCGGATTGCCTCCTACGGAATGAAACAATGAATCGAAATTTTTGCGGAAAAACACGACGCGAGTTTATGTGGCAAGCGGGGGGTGGATTTGCCGGTTTGGCTTTATCCGGATTGTTAGATCGTAACTTTCTAGCCGCTCAGGACGTCCGAGCCGATGGGACCGATTGGGTAAATCCCTTGGCGGCAAAAAAACCGCATTTTGCTCCCAAAGCAAAATCGGTAATTTTCCTCTTCATGTACGGTGGTCCAAGCCATATCGATACTTTCGATTACAAGCCGAAGATGTACGGCATGGATGGCAAAACAATCGAAGTCAAAACGTTCGGTCGCGGGGGGCACCGTAATCAAGGTCGGGTTGTCGAGCCTCGATGGAAATTTAAACAGTACGGGGAATGCGGCAAGTGGGTCTCAGATTTGTTTCCCAATGTTGGGAAGTGTGTGGATGACATCGCTTTTGTTCATAGCATGACCGCTGATTCGCCCATTCACGGATCGGCGATGCTGCAAATGAATTCAGGCAAAATACAGAGCGGTAATCCCTGTCTTGGATCGTGGGTTAACTATGGTTTGGGAAGTGAGAATGAAAATCTTCCCGGGTTTGTGGTGATGCTTGACGACAAGGGTGGTCCGATTAGTGGGCCCACCAATTGGACTAGTGGTTACATGCCGGCGACCTATCAAGGTTGTGTTGTGCGAAGCGAAGGGACACCTATCTTAGACCTCAAGCGGCCTGAGCGGATGACCGACGGAGCCCAGCGAAAGCTCTTAGATTCTTTGTTGAAACAAAATGAGAGTCATGAATCATCTCGAGCGGGAAACAGTGAATTGGCCGCTCGGATTGCGAGTTACGAATTAGCTTACAAAATGCAAAGTACTGCACCTGAGGCAGTGGATTTGGCGACCGAGACTCAGTCTACGCTCGACGACTATGGGGTTGGGAAAGAGCCGACTAATTACTTTGGTCGCCAGTGCGTGATGGCCAGGCGACTGGTCGAGCGTGGTGTTCGTTTTGTGCAGGTGTATTCAGGTGGTGCCCATAATGACGACAATTGGGACGCTCACGGCGATCTCGAGGTCAATCATAACTTGCACGCTGCCGAAACAGATCAGCCGATCGCGGCTCTTCTAAAGGACCTCAAAGACCGGGGACTGTTGGACGAAACGCTCGTGGTTTGGGGCGGTGAATTTGGGCGTCAACCGACTGCAGAGTATGCCAAAGGTTCAGGCCGTGATCACAATGCCTATGGGTTTACAATGTGGATGGCCGGTGGCGGGATCAAGGGCGGCGTCAGTCTCGGCAAGACGGATGAACTTGGTGCAACCGCGGTCGAGGATCGGATGCATGTTAAGCGAATCCATGCGACCATCCTTCATCAACTCGGACTTGATCCCAATGCACTCGCCTATTTCTATGGCGGACTCGATCAACGGCTCGTTGGCGTTCAGGATACCGAGCCAATTCGAGAATTGATGACATAAGACGCTTGCTCGTCTGTTTAGCTATCAAGTGATTCTTTTCCAGCAGCTACCATTAGAACGCTGGCTGGAATTTTTTTGGGTGGCAAAAAATTCTACTTCCCGCGGGCTGCGAATCGGTTATCATTCAGCACGCAAAACAACCGCGATTGAATTCCATTGCATGGATCGCTCATTGCACGGATTACATTTGTGAATTATCGCAGACGGTCTGAGCGGCTTTGCTAGGCGACTTTGCTAGGTAAGTGTCCGGTTCTGTGTGGCTGTTCTCGCGATTGGTGGTTAGTTTAGCCGTCGTACCTTGAATCAAATGGACGCGCGTCATGTCAAATACAAGAATGATCGATTTGAGGAAATTGAGAAAATCGGCTCTTGAATTATCTAATTCGCAATCGGGCGTGGCGATTGGATGGGCCATGAGTCGTTTGTTCAGCAGCCGAGAGTTACAAGAAAACGTAATTAATGCGCCCGAAGATGCGCCTCGAGTTCTGAATTTAAATCCTGCTGATTGGGATGAATTACTCTTGCACGAGGTTGCTGAACCGGGGCAGGTTAATGCGGTGCGGCAGCAGAAACGCTGGCATGAGCTGAAGCGTCTGTTGCCGTTGACACTCGACAAGCTTGAGAAACGAGCCGAAGTCGCTTTCCATGCTTTTGTGCTCCATGATAGCGACGAAAGTTCCCGCTGCGCGACGCAAGATGCCATGTGTTTTTTGGAGTTTCTAAGGCACAATAATTGGATCGAGACGGATTCGATCGAATTGAAGCGAATTAGGCGGCTTTCTAGAGCTGCCTGACAGTCGACAGGGCTCAGGGTGGCGTACTGAAGCGTCGTTTTCCGACTCAAATTTCCAATGCGGTCGCTCATAGAGACGGCTGGTTTTCCGCGTCATTCGTTGGGTTTCCCCGGTTCTTGCATGTGAATCCGCCTTGTCTTACTTAAGCAGTTTCTGTAACTAGCAATTGGAAAAATCCCTCGAGCTATCAACGAAGAGATCGAGAGCGGAGGTTTGCGAGTGCAATTGAATGAAACTGGAGTGAAATGAGTCGGCGTGTTTACTTTTTAATTCTGACGCTTTTGGTTTGCGTGAGTGGTTGCGCTGAATGGGAAGCTCCAGAGATGCCGGCGCGGTCGATTTTTCCAGAATCGAGAATCGCTCCGGATGCGGTTGGAATGGAAGTAGCACTGGCTCAGTTAGATACGCGGCAAGAGGATGATTTCGAAGTATTTTGGAATCAACTAGATCAACAGGCGTTGCCGTTGGACTTGCGAAAGCGATTAGATCAGAACGGTTTACGCGCCGCAGTCATGGCTTCCGCACCACCTTCGATTCTTCATGAGTTGATTGACCCTCCTCCCATTTTGCCTGATAAATTGAGCAGTCTGGAGATGCAGCTTTACTTGAAAGGGCTTTTGAGGAAGAAACAACGAATGATTACCCATGACCGAATTTCAAATCGGGAGGGTGAGCTTTATTCGGTTCCTGTTTCTGACATCCATTCCCAGATTAATTGGAACATCCGGAATGGAGACATGGAGACACCCGGGGCGGGAGCGGCTGTTCGTGGTGGAGTTAATATTACGACGTTTCCTCAAGGGGACGGAACGGTCAAACTGTTAATCGAGTTTGAAATCCACCATGGAAAATCTCGTCCGCAAATCGCTGAGCGATCTTTTTTCAAAGAAAATCGGCAAGCGATTTATCGCATCGAAGACTTGAAGTTTGAAGTTGTTTTGATGTCGGGAGAGTCGCTCGTTCTGGCTCCTACTGCAGATGTTGCGGATTTGGGAAAGCTGTTTTTTGGATCGGCTCAATCTGAAGCTGATCGGTCTGGTACCATCCCCAGCGAATCGCCGGCCGCCTCGCATCGGTTACTCTTGATTCGAATTGTGCAGACGCAAATGGATGACCTGTTCAACGACTCCCGCTTTGTAGAAAAGTTAACGACGGCCTTTGCCGAGTGATTCATCGATTGAATGGATCGGCTAATTTCTCGGGCTGGTCTTCGGCGTGGGTAGAAACGTTTATCTCGAGCGAGGCCTCTAATTGCCTCATGCTGGATGGTTGATCTTTTTTGCTGCGATTGCAAACAGGCTTAGATACCTAATATTTAACGATTTTTCGAAGGCTTTCCTTGGGTTACTGCGGGGCGTCCCAGAGAGCCATAATCGTCGTATAAGGTGTCGTTTTTTTGCTTACGAATCCTATCGCACCTTTAATCGGGCTTGATGTTTTTAATTCTCCGCTTGCAAGTCTGGCGATGGCTCGGTGGCCGTTTTGCGCAGGTCATACATTCCGAACAACCTAGTGAAAAGTCTTGGTTAGAAGGTGGGCAGCCATTGAGTTTGATCCAATTGAGCCCGATAATGCGAGAGATAAAAGAAAAACGAGTTGGCTTCTCACCATTCCATGGGCGTCATGTATTGGCTTCACAGGGCGAAGTTAACGTTTCAACAAGAAAAAGCGGAGAACAATTCATGCCATTGGTACCACTAAGAGTCATCCTTGATCACGCAGCGGAGAACGATTACGGCGTTGCCGCGTTTAACGTCAACAACATGGAACAGATCCAGGCGATCATGGAAGCTGCGAACGAAACAGATTCGCCTGTGATCGTTCAGGCATCGCGAGGAGCGAGATCTTATTCGCAAGATAACTATCTGCGCCACCTGATGCTTGCTGCAGCTGAGCTTTATCCTCACATTCCAATCGTGATGCACCAGGATCATGGCAACAGTGTAGAGACCTGCATGAGCGCCATCGAGAATGGTTTTACTTCGGTCATGATGGATGGTTCTCTCGAAGAAGACGGGAAGACACCGGCAGATTATGATTACAACGTTCGCGTGACGGCAGAGGTCGTCAAACAGGCTCACGCTAAGGGTGTTTCCGTCGAAGGTGAGCTGGGTTGCTTGGGATCTCTTGAATCAGGAGAAGGAGAGCAGGAAGACGGACACGGCGCTGTGGGAACGCTGACCAAAGAGCAGCTTTTGACTGACCCCGAAGAAGCGGAACGATTCGTTGCTGAGACCGGGTGTGATGCACTGGCTGTTGCGATTGGTACCAGCCACGGTGCTTACAAATTCACCCGTAAGCCAGATGGAGAAGTATTGGCAATGGATCGCATTGTCGAAATTCACAAGCGTTTGCCGAATTGCCATCTCGTGATGCACGGAAGCAGCAGCGTACCGCAGGAGTTGCAGGACATTATCAATGAGTTTGGTGGAAATATCCGTCAAACTTGGGGAGTTCCGGTCGAAGAAATTCAGCGCGGAATTAAACACGGTGTTCGAAAGATCAATGTCGATACTGACAATCGTCTGGCGATTACTGGTGCAATCCGTAAAGTCTTGCAGCAAACTCCGGAAAAATTCGATCCTCGCGATTACTTAAAGCCGGCACGTGCGGCGATGAAAGACGTTTGCGTTGCTCGAATGACTGAATTCGGTCAGGCTGGAAATGCGTCGAAACTTCGAGAAACCTCAAAAGCGTAGCCATCGGCGTTTGCTTTAATCTCTGATAGTTGATATTTACTGGAGTCGTGTCGTGTTGGCACGACTCTTTTTTTGTGCGTCTTCTCTTAAATTTTAGAGAGCTGGGGAATTAACGATGAATATGATCGATTCGGAACCTGGAGGCCAATCGCTTGCGTGGGTTGATGAACGCGAGAGGCTCTTGTTGGCTCCCTACGCGATGCTTAGTTCGAATTCCCGGGGGCGAACTCACCAGGAGCCGAATCATGCTTATCGCGGCCCCTTTCAGCGGGATCGTGATCGAATTCTGCATAGCTCTGCGTACCGTCGACTGAGCGGGAAAATGCAAGTCTTCACGGGAGAGATGGGAGATTATCATCGGACTCGGCTGACGCACACACACGAGGTGGCGACCATAGCCCGAACCCTCGGTCGGGTTTTGAAATTGAATGAAGACCTAATTGAAGCATTGGCACTGATGCACGACATTGGCCATCCGCCTTATGGGCATGCCGGTGAAGATGCATTGGATGAGTGTATTGCTGACATCGGGGGTTTTTCTCATAACCAATTTGGGCTGACAATTGTGCAGGAAATCGAAATTCGATTCCATGAGTTCCCCGGTCTTAATTTGACGTACGAATCCTTGATGGGGCAGACCTGTCGCGTGGATAAAGAACTGAAGGGGCAAAAACCATTGCTCGAAGTGCAACTCGTCGATGCGGCCGATAGTACGACTTACGACGCACATGATGCCGATGATGCGATTAAGTTGGGGTTAGTCTCCATTGAGGACATGCAACATCTGGAGCTGGTGGAGGAGTGTCTGCATTTTGTAAAACGCAATTACACTGCTTTGAATCCAGAATTGTTACGTAAGGCATTAGTGCATCGATTAATTGAAAAGCAGGTCACTAGTTTGTTAAGTCATTGTCAGGCGGAGTTGAGGAAATACGATTTCCAAAGTGTTGAGGAGGCGCGGTTAAGTGAATTTGTGATCGGATTGCCCGCAGAGATTGCTCAGCAGAAACAGCAGCTGGAGGCTTATCTGTATGAAAATGTTTATCGTCACCCGAGTTTAATTAAGATCCGCGAGCAGGCTCAGTCGAGGGTTAAGGAGATGTACGTTGCCTACTGTGAAAATCCCAGCCTGTTCCCCCTAAAGTACCAGCCTCGAGCTGAACGTGTGGGTGTGAGGCGGATGGCAGTCGAATATATCGCTGGAATGACTGACCACTTTTTTGAGCAAACTTATAAAAACACACATAGTTAGCAATTTTTATTGTGTTTGCCGCCTTGGACTGCTTGTGCAGACTACCTTTTCGCTCCGCAGACACCTAAAATACGTTCACCTAGGGATTAAGATAATTGTTACACAAGGCGAATGAACGTTTTTTATTTGGTTTTTGGAGTGGATTCGCTTCGAATACCGGTTCTTTCAGCTAAAGTTTTCCGAGGCTTTATCGAATAATTTTATTAGTCGCGTTTCAACATTTATTTCTCCGTCGCGACTATCAAAAAGAAGGACTAGTGGACCATGGCACTTTGGATATTACGCGGTCTATTCCTGTTGATCGCAATTGGAATGGGCCTTTCATTGACCGTCGGGCATGACATCGGCAGCTCGGCTGGTGAGTCGAATGGTGAACTGGCGCGCTGGGCAGTGTTCGTCATTTTCATTCTCAGTTCGGTTGGAATCGTCGTGCTCGATGTTTGCGTCCGAAGCAAGCGAATCGATATGATTTCGAGTGTTTATTTCGGATTGGTCGTCGGTTTGTTTTTGACTTATGTCGTTGATTTGGCGTTAAAGCCTTTGTTTGGATTGGGTTTCGATACCAAGATTTTTGGAACCACGCTCGATCGTGACTTGCTTCAGTTGATCATAGTTTCCTTTGCCGGCATTTCGCTTTGTTACTCCTGCATTAGCCTGTTGTGGCAGACCCGCGATGATTTTCGATTTGTGATCCCGTACGTCGAATTTAGTAAAGACGTAAAAGGGTCAAAGCCTTATGTTTTGGATACCAGCGTTGTCATCGATGGGCGAATCGCAGACGTGATCGAGACGGGGGTGGTCGACAATCAGCTCATTATGCCACGTTTTGTGCTTGCGGAGCTCCAGGGAATTGCGGACAGCAGTGACAAAATGCGACGCTCTCGCGGCCGTCGTGGGCTCGACGTATTGGATCGCTTGCGCAACAACCAGAATATTGATTTTAAGATTTATGACCGAGAGTTGCCTGAAATGCAGGGGCAACCGGTCGACATGAAACTGTTGTTGCTGGCTCGTCATCTCGAAGGCAAAGTGGTTACTGGTGATTTCAATTTGAACAAAGTTGCGAAGCTTCAAAACGTTCCCGTTATCAACCTGAACGAAATCGCAAATTCTCTGAAACCGGTTTTCTTACCCGGGGAAGAAATTAACATTCGCGTCGTCAAAGCTGGCGAAGGAATGGGGCAGGGTGTTGGTTATCTTGACGACGGTACGATGATCGTCATCGAAGAGGGCAAGGACCACATCGGAGAAGACGTGAACATTACTGTCACCAGTATGCTCCAGACGAGTGCTGGGAGAATGGTCTTTGGGAAATTCGAATCAAATAGTTGATTGGGAATTTCGGCAATCGGATCCACCGTGGTTACGAGATGGATAGGGTCAATTGCAAAAACGCGTCACGGATTGTGATGGCTGCGCTTTCGGAAACGCCTCTTTGAATTCAAGGACGCCTAGCTAATCAGTGTGCAGGCAAAAAGGCCAAGCATCAATGATAGGGCCATCAACGTGTAGCGTTGGACCAGTGTGCGATCAAGCGAATTAAAGCGTGCTGCGACAGTTCTCATTTTATTCCCCTTTGAAGTTTGGTTTCATAGGGTATTAATACAAACGGCGTGCCAATCTCTACTGAACAAGCAAGAAATTGTATTCAGGGTTTTTCCGAGTGAATAGCCGTAATCGCTTTCAATGCGTTGATTTAAGGAAGTTTGAAAATGAGACAGGTGTCGTCGGGTTGATGTCACCTGCGAATTACGTTCTCGCGCTAGATGGGTGGCTTCGATAGAGGGGCCAAGAGCGTTACCACGTGTTTTCATGGCTAACGTTGCCGTGGCTTTCCTAACAGGTAAAGAACTGAAAGTTTCCATGACCGTTGTCAGGCAATATTTTCAAAAGTTATTCCAGTTCCTCGGTTGTGTTATTTAACTTATTTCTCACTTCGCAAGAGTTGAGTGATATGTTTGTGCGAGTTCGAGATTAGCGGTTCGAATCAGCTTTCAAAACGAGTGTTTGTCAGCTTGCGACCGGTCGCGAATTCACTAGCCCGAGTCCCGTTGTGGAGCTTTCAATTGGGATTTTGGGTGTTGGTTTTGTTTTAAAGAAGCGTTCTATAGATGTCCAGTCAGCAAGGTCTAACCTCTACCGCGTTGGTTGACAATTAAACTAGAAAGCGTTTCTAGATGAGGACACCCGCCCAGTTGCACCGCTGGCGGGTGTTTTTTTTATTCTAGTTTCAGGCTGGTTTATTTTTTTGCTGCCTGACGAAGCTGCAAATGCACCCGAGCGACCTGCCCCATGAAATTGGTTTTACCAAGTGGGTTGAGTTGTGCTGCTTTCTTCATCGCTTCGATCGACGCCTCCTCCTTTTTCAGCATTTCATAATAAAGGCCGATATAGAGTTGGGCGTAGTAGCGTTGTAACCGGTGTTGCTCGCTATCGAGTTCGACGCGGGGTGAGGTTCGATTGGCTATGGCGAGGACTTGCTCCGGAGTCATTCGTCCAGCATACATTTCGTAAATCTGTGACATTGGCACGCGTCGATCCTCGGTAATCGGAATCAGTTTTTTTCGTCCCTCCTCTACGTTGGAAATTTTCGCTGCACAGAGAAGATGCCAAACAGCGTTTTCTACATCCTGTGTGTTTACCAGTTGGTGCGTTTCAAATTGTTGGACACCCGTTTCGAACTTTTTTGCGTAATAAAGTGCGAGTCCCCGTTGCCAAAGTTTGGGTTCGAGGGAAGGTTGTAATTCGATAAGTTTGTCGTAGGCGGCGACGCACGCGTTCATTTGGCCCGCGGCGAAACTGATATCCCCCAACATCAATTGATAGTTAATGTTGTTGGGTTCTAATTTGCAGAGTTCACTGCAGTTTTTAAACGCGACCTTATATTTGCCTTCGCGAAATGAGTTCATGGACGCCCTCCCAAGCTCAGTTGCTTTTTGAGCTCGAAGTAAACGATCGCTTGAGCCCTTTGCCTCTTGAGCCGAAAGGGAATTGAGCGAGGCGTCTGGAAAGAGTGAAGGAAGTATTGGATACGGGATCCAAAGGGTCAGGATAATGATTGCAGAGAGCGTGATTTTCTGAAATGGAATGATGAATTGTTGCATCGGAATTCTCGTGGGGCTCGTTCAAAACTTTCGTTATTGTTACCCGTAAGGTAATGAAAAGAAACCGAGGTGTTGGGCGGTCATCGGGAAAAGGTATACTCCTAGTGGATTTGTGGACGTTTTCCTTTCTTCAGACATCTCAAAGGCACCCACAATCCGTTAATTGGTCACTTACGAACGGTTCTTTAACTCATGGCAAATATGAAAATCTCACTTGTCCAGCAGACTGCCGGAAATGATAAGACCTTGAATCTGGAACGGGGCCTCGCTGCCGCTCGCGAGGCGGCTGCAGGCGGCGCTCAAGTTATTTGTTTTGCAGAGCTTGCCTTCGAGCCATTTTATCCACAGCATCCAGCGAAGCCGGGTTTTGAGGGATTGGCGGAATCGATTCCCGGTCCGGTGACAAACCGTTTTTGTGAGTTGGCCGCCGAATTGGGAGTTGTCTTTGTGTTGAATCTATTTGAGCGAGATGGGGATAAAACCTATGACAGTTCACCAGTGATTGATGCTGACGGTCAGCTTTTAGGCGTCACCCGGATGATTCACATTACTGAGTATGATTGTTTCCATGAACAGGGCTATTATCAGCCGGGTAATTTGGGAGCCCCGGTTTATGAAACGCGATTTGGCCGGATTGGGGTAGCGATTTGTTACGATCGGCACTATCCAGAATACATGCGATCCCTAGCCGTTGGCGGAGCAGAAGTCGTCGTGGTTCCGCAGGCTGGCGCGTTGGGAGAATGGCCCGACGGGTTGTATGAGTCAGAGCTTCAAGTGGCTGCGTTTCAGAACGGCTATTTTACTGCGCTTTGTAATCGAGTGGGCAAAGAAGCTCGGTTGACGTTCGGGGGAGAGTCGTTCATTTGCGATCCCGAAGGAAAAGTGATCGCCAGGGCGGGGCAGGGGACTGAAGAAGTGCTGACCTGTGAACTTGACTTGTCAGATGTTAACAAATCGAACGCGAGAACATTGTTTTTACGTGACCGGCGCCCAGAACTGTACTCCGACTGGATCTGAACGACTCGATTGAAATTGCGTGTGCTTCGTCGATCGTCGCGAATTTGGATGATCGTTTATTCAATCTTCCATCGCGGTATCTGTTAGTCGATAGAATGAGTTGATTCGTTGCCGAGTTGAACCAATGGGGTCGTTCTGGCAGTGTGAGGCATGCTTGACGGACATTGGTGGCAACCCGTGCCACAGCCTGCCGAGGACTTGGCAAATACGGTTTTCCAGCCGCGATAGCACAGTGTCCCTGCTGCTCCGGTAACGATCATTAATGCGATTGCTGTTTGCCAGTCGAGCATGTTGATGTCCTAAAGCAGTTTGTCAGAAATTTGAAACGTCAGGAAGGCTGCAACGTAGGCTAGTATTGTCATGTACGCGAACGTAAAAATTGGCCAGCGGTAGGAATTTGTTTCGCGCTGGATAACGGCCAATGTCGAAACGCATTGAGCACACAACGCAAAGAACACCATAATGGAAAGCGCGACAGGGAGTGTGAAGAGAGGCCGATCAGTTCCTTCCCAGGTCGCCGAGGCAAGTGATGATTTCAGTGAATCGGATTCTTCGTCGGTATCAGCGCCTAGGCCAAAAATAACACCCATGGTTGAGACGATGACTTCTCTCGCTGGGAAAGAGGCGATGGCCGCACTCCCAATTCGCCAATCCCACCCCAGCGGCTTTACCATGGGTTCAATCAGTTTGCCGGTGCGTCCTAAATAGCTGTGCTCCAGTTGGTAGGCATCAAGTCGGTTCTGCGCGAGTGAGACCTGTTCCTCTAGCTGTGCAACGTCGATAGAAGTTTCAGACCCGTCGAGGCTGTCCAGTGTTGTCTGGTTAGCGGCAATGAGGGCGGCGTCATTCTTGAGAGGTGGCGGTAGGAGTGACTCGTTATTTTGCGGGAAATAGGCTGCGGCCCACACCAAGATGGTAACCACCACAATCATCGTGCCGGCATCTCGGACAAAAGCCCAACCTCCATCAAACATGCGTTGCCAGACATTTCTCAGGCTCGGTAGTTTGTAGGTCGGTAGCTCAAGGACAAAAGACGAAGTCCCCGTCTTAAGGATAGTTTTTCTGAGTACCCAGGCGACTGCAACGGCCGTGATAATTCCGACCATGTACATTCCGAACATGGTTAGCCCCTGAAGGCCAATGAGTCCTCCGAGATAGCTTTTGCTTGGGACAAAGGCGGCAATCAATAGAACGTAAACTGGTAGTCGTGCGCTGCAACTCATTAGCGGCGCGATGAGCATTGTAATTAAGCGTTCGCGACGATCTTTGATGACGCGGGTGGCCATGATCCCCGGGATCGCACAGGCAAACGAAGAGAGTAAAGGGAATAATGTAATACCGCTGAGGCCAATGCGGGAAAGATACTTGTCTAGCAGGAAAGCGGCTCTCGATAGATAACCGGTGTCCTCAAGAATGGCGAGGATGAAAAATAAAAGTAAAATTTGCGGTAGAAAGATGAGGACGCTGCCAACGCCGTTGATTAGGCCATCAATCAAAAGCGAATTAAGCGTGCCTTCGGGAACAATGCTGTTGACGGCCGTTGCCAGAACTCCGTTGAAACCGTCGATGAGGTTCGAGGCTGGTTCCGCGGCCCAGAAGACCAATTGAAACAGGATGACCATCGTCAAACCTGCAAACAGGAGTCCCCAGAACGGATGGGTAAGCCATGCGTCGAGGCGATCAGTTAATGTTGTTTGGTGGGCGGGGGCTGCGCGTTTTACAAATGAATCAAGGTGTTTTGTGATCCAGTTGTAACGGGCATGTGATTCGCTTTCTGCAATCGAATGGCCTTCCGATTGCATTTCCGCTTGTTCGGTTTTTAGCGTAGCTAGGACCTTTTCGTCGACTTGAGACTTCAACTGATCCGTCATAAAACCGTCGGTGTCGAACAACATTCGAGTGACGGCAAATCGCTTAAGCTGACAATCGTCGGGGCAGGCGGCTTTAAGCCTTACAATTCGCTGTTTTAATTCATCGCTAAAGGGATCGTGTTCGATGTCTGGTGACTTTGAAATTGCACTCGACATCGCTGACTTCAGGGCGTCAAATCCAACTCGACGCTTCGCTTGAATCCCTACGACGGGAACTCCGAGGAGCTTTTGGAGTGCCTCAAGTTCAATCTCGATTCCGTTTCGAGTCGCAATGTCAGTCATGTTGACTGCGATGATCATGGGTTGATGAAGATCGAGTATTTGACTAACTAGAAATAAGTTGCGTTCAAGATTGTTTGCGTCGACAACACATAAAATTAAATCGGGTTTTTCCTCAGCGGGATGTTCACCCAATAGCACGTTTACCGTCAGCATTTCATCGGGTGATCGTGGCGCTAAACTGTAAGTGCCCGGGAGATCCGTCAGTTCAAAATAGGTCGGTCCAATTTTGACCAAACCCGTCCGCTTTTCTACGGTTACGCCGGGGTAGTTCCCTGTCTGTTGTCTGATCCCAGTCAGCGCATTGAAGAGAGTTGATTTTCCGGTATTCGGATTTCCCAAGACAGCAACGCGTGCGGTGGTGGGATCGGCAGAATCGTCTTCGTTCAAGTTGTTGGACATCGTTATTTAAGCAACAACAAGTAAATCGATCTTACTGGATCGGTGTGACTAAAATCTCGAGTTGGCTGCAAGTGCGGACGCAAAGCCGACTGCCATTAAGGAGTTGGACAATCGATGTCATTCCGCCTCGATTGACTGAAACAGTCATCCCGGTTCGAAGTCCCATTTCGGCTAGTCTTGCGACTTCGTGATTGCTTCCCGTTACACTTGAAACTTCGGCCATCTCCCCGGCGCCAAGAGACTGAAGTGGGACAGCCTGAGTTTTGCTATGGTTCACTTGGGTGGCAATCGACATTTCGAAATCCAGTGGTAATGAGAATCAGTCTCAATAGTATAAGCGATGTACCGTTGGTGACAACAGTATTTTCACAAAATACCCAAGGAGCGGTAGAGTCACAGCGGGTATTGGGTAGGGAATGCTGCCTTTATCGAGGCTCTAGATCTAATCAGCGAAGAAGTTGCCATCGGAGGGGGCAGGCGTATTTCAATGAATGCCGGGGAAGCGACGTTAAAATCCGGATATTTTCACAGCAATTTGGTTGGGTGGAAGGGGGCGAGGCCGTTTTGAACCCAAGTGCGGTGCAATTCAGTTGCGATTCACTGAGGGGGGGGCGCAAATCTCCAAGGAGACCCCGCCAATGGAGGGTTTAGGCACCCTCTTCGACGCGTTGAATGTATTGTCGCAACCGCTCGTTCTCATCGGTCATTCCCTTCAACGCGAGCATGTTCTCGACTCGTTTCACTAGCTCAATACGATTGACGGGTTTGGTGAGGAAGTCATTCGTCCCCGCGTCAACCGCTCGTTCGATATCTCCCAGTTCGTTGAGTGCGGTGACCATCAGGATCATGATTTTTTTGAGTTGGTCATCCGACTTGATGCGCTCGCAGACCTCAAAGCCGCTCAATTTGGGCATCATGACATCGAGTAAGATCAAGTCTGGCTCAAAAGCTGCGGCTTTTTCCATGGTTTCCTGGCCATCTTCCGCAGTTGCCGTGACGCAGTCGAGGCTAGTGAGGTAAGCCTCGAGAAGTTCGCGATTGGCTTCGTTATCGTCGGCAATCAAAATTCGATGTGGTTGTTTTGAGGAATCCATAAGATTTCGAAGTAGCTAAGTAACATGGGTTCGAGAGGGAACTGCAACGTGTCATCGCTTTGTTGCAGCAGGTATGGCCGCCCTGGTCGGGACTGGCCTCAGCATTATAGACGGCGCGTCGAATGCTGGAAACGTGAGGTCAGAATAACTGTTGGGATGTTTTGGTACCGCTAGGTTGCTTCATTCTCATTAAAATTGGCCAATAGTTGCTTCCCCCGCCAAATCGTATAGGCCATGGTGGAATCAATCGGGGCTTCGGGGTTTCCTTCGGAGAACCAGTTTGCATGGTTGGATTCGACGATAGCCGTCCCCTTTTTTCCATTGTTGGTAGCATCGGCAATCAGCAGGAGTTCCTCAAAAAAGCTTGCTGCTATTACCGGTTGGTGCTCATCGTAGGCTTCTGCGTCTAGGTTACTAGTTAGACGGCGCCATTCGTTGGGAAACGTCTGTTGGGCTCGATGGAGTGAAATTTGGTAGATCTCGTGGTGAATGGTTTGCCAGCCGGCAAACGCGGCATAGATCTCGTCGACCTCGAGGTGCTGGAGGTCGGCGGCAAAGGCATGGGTTAGCGGGCCACTGATACCAATGTTGCGGTGCATTTGATCATCTGAGCCGTAGTGATATTCAAACAAATAGCAGTGAACGGGGTGTTCGTAACTGGGCCAGTAAAGTTCCCGACTTTCCATGAACTTAAGACCGCTGGGGGCCAGTCCCATTTGGGCGGGTTCGGCGAGCCAGATGGCCAGGTGACTTTCGGCCATCGCAATTTCTCCCTGGAATTCCAGAGAGATTTCATCTTTAAAGCCAAGTTCTTCAGCGTAGGCAAGTACGCGAAGTCGCGCGACGGGTTGCTCTGCCAATTGAATTAAAACTTTTTTACCCGACTCGTCATTCAAGCGAGCCAATGCTGCTGCGGCTTCCGTTTGAACTCTACGATGCCGCAACTCGAGCGTCTGATTCAATTTGCCGATTGCTGGTTCATGTTCCAGTTGGGCGAATGTATCGCACAAGGCCACGATCAGCGCGACGGAGTCCGAGACGAGCTGATTGATTTCCGCAACCCCGAGACCTTCTGGGAATTTACCATCTTCGATTTTGCCAAGTTGTCCAGCGAGCAGGCCGAGCAGATCGGTTAATTCGTTGATGCGTTCAACGGCCGGATGGTTTTCTACTTTTTGGTGGCGGTAGTAGTAATTAAAAAGATCAAAAATTGCGGGTGCAATTTGCGAGTGGCTGGTGCCATGATTGAGCAGTTGGGACAACATCCAGGGTCTTGGTTCGAAATCAGCCTGCATCAAGGGGGCAAACGCAAGGACAATGCCGACGCGGTGTTCTGGCGGGTCGTCACAAATCAGATCAGTCCAAATCTGAAGGGCTTCCTCGGAGCCTTCGACTGCCATCCAGCGAAGCAAATGATTTCTAAGGTCACTAGAATTCGGTGCCAGACGATAAAGAGATTGCACGCTCTGGAATCGAGAGGCAGTCCACGGCTCATCCGTATCGCTTTCCGCGATCAGCTTGGTTTCTCGTTGGATGAGTTGGTGAATGACTGGTTGGATTAGCTGGTCAATTTTAACAGCGTTGTCGGAAGTGTCCGCGGGCGACGCCTGCAGGTCGTCTCCAAACTCAAGTAGCCTTTCCAGCAGAAGGTCGACATCTTCGCTGGATAGCGCGGGAATGCCTTGCGAAAGCGATGCGATCCGAGAAAGTTGGCTTGGGTCGGAAAGCGCAAGATGCATGGATTCGGTGATTTCATTAATCATCATGAATTACTTTCATCAGGGAAAAACCCCGTTTTTCGGTTCCTACTGGCTGTGAGGGATTGCCTAGTGACTGGAAATAGCCATTTGGCCGGTCTTTTTTTAATCTGACGTCGTTTTCCGTCTAGAAACACATTTCTCACGTTGACCGTTTAAGTTTGTCGGGATAGCCTATTTAACTCATTAGAGCAACCAAAACACGCTGTTTGGATTTAATTTTTCTCTCCCAAATCAACTCGGACACCGATCGCCCTGATCGTCGTACCGGCTGATTTTAAACCAAGGTCGAGTTGTCTTATTACTGTGTCTAAACAAGTCGTTAAACGCAAACAAATTCTCTCATTCCAGCACATGGGCTTGTCCAAGAAAATGTTGGAAACGTTAGCTCGGATTGGATACGAAAAACCATCCCCTGTGCAAGCGGGCGTAGTGCCACTGGCAATGCAGGAGTTCGATGTAATCGGACAGGCTAGAACCGGAACTGGAAAAACGGCTGCCTTCGCAATCCCAATTCTTGAACAGCTCGATTTGAGCGTGAAGAAAGCAAAGCCGCAAGCCTTGATTTTGACACCGACAAGAGAGTTGGCTGTTCAGGTTGAAAATGAGTTCAAGCGACTTTCTGATCAAGAGCGAGTTAATTGTGTGTGTCTTTACGGTGGTCGTCCGATTCGTGGCCAAATCAATCAGCTTGAACGTGGAGCCCACGTCGTCGTCGGAACGCCAGGACGCGTGATTGACCATCTGAATCGCGGAACCTTGAACATCGACCAGCTTTGGTTTGTGGTTCTTGATGAAGCAGATCGGATGCTGGACATCGGGTTCCGCCCTGACATAGAACGCATCTTAAAACGTTGTCCAACGGAGCGGCAAACTTTGCTGTTGAGTGCGACATTGCCGGAACCGATTCGGCGGCTGGCCAAACGTTACATGTACCGCCCCAAGGTAATTAACTTTTCGAAGGACAGTGTTGCTGCGAAAACGATTGAGCAATTTTTCATGACGGTGCCCGGTACCATGAAATATGACGTGCTGGTCAAGCTGTTGCAGCGTGAAGAACCTGAGCAGGCAATCATTTTTTGTCGCACCAAGCTCGGAACTGAAAGGCTTTACCGGAAATTATTCAAAGCTAACTTGTTCGAGGGTGTTGGTACGCTGCATGGCGACATGACTCAATCGGCTCGCGATCGAATGATGAGGAATTTTCGAAGTGGGGGAGTGAAATTCCTTGTTGCCACGGATGTGGTTGGGCGTGGAATTGACATTACCAATGTGTCTCACATCATTAATTTTGATATCCCAGAATTGAGTGAGGATTACGTCCATCGCGTTGGGCGAACGGGACGAATGGGAAAGCAAGGTGTTGCTTTTTCTTTTGTCACACCCGAGCAAGGTTCTGAATTATCAAAAATTGAACAGACCATTAACAATCAATTGCTTCCAGACCCGTTGCAGGAAGAGATTGATGAGATCCGTGAAAAGACGGAGCCTAAATTGCCGCCGGCAAAACCAAAGAAACGGTACCGTCGCGCACTTTAGCCAATGAGGTTGGTGGGGCCGCATGGCAAGGCAGTGTCTTTTCAGCGAGTCGACAAAGGACCTAGTAACGGTGTGCATTTGCGATGCCAGATTCCTTTCATCATGATCAGTCCGCCGCTGAGTCATTGGCCGGCATTCCGGCGAATGAATTATCGCCGCGGATCGCGGCAAATCTAGAACAGATCCGCAGCAGGGTTTCATCGCCTGCTTTTCAATCCCTAGGTGTGTGCCTGAGTGAATCCTGGATTAATTTAAGTGATCCTGATCGGGCGATTAATAATCTTGAGCGGCTGGTTTTGAATTCAGCAATTGCGGTTGAGTCATTGCTCTTAGACCACCGATCGGCGTTCACTGACTTGTTGGCTTTGTTCGCAACGAGCCAGTACTTGAGTGACACGGTCATCCGCTATGCTTCGGGCAACCCTGCATTTTTACCCGCTGGCTTCCCCGCTAAAAGGCGCAACGTGCAGTGGCTGGAAGTCGAGTGGTTGAGTATCTGGCAGCGGCAGGGAGAGCTACTTTCATCGGATCAGCTGTTTGAGTTGCTTTGGCCCAAGCTCGAATTCGTTGATTCGACCGAGCAGGCCATGGAGGTGCTAAGGCAGTTTAAGCACAGCCAGACGTTACGAATTGGCGTCGGGGATCTTTTCGCGGAACGGCGGTTGGATCAAGTTGCGTCTCAAATTTCTCATCTTGCATCAGCTATTGTCGATTGTGCGTATCGCTGGTTGCGAACGCGGTTCGTTGCCAAGTGGGGACGGCCGGTTGGAGCTAACGGTCGCGATTGTCAGTATTGTGTTTTGGCCTGTGGGAAGCTGGGCGGATTCGAATTGAATTATTCGAGCGATATTGATTTGATTTTCATTTTCGACGAGGCGGGCCTTGTGGCTCCCGCGGATTCTCGTCAAGGTCGCACGCTGCCGAAATTAACCCATCAGGAATTTTTCGCTCGACTGTCTCAACAGTTGGTTAAATTGGTTGGTGAACCGACTCAAGATGGTGCCTGCTATCGAGTTGATCTCCGCCTGCGTCCTAACGGTGGGAGTGGCAAGATTTGTCGTTCCTACGATTCTATGATGCAGTACTACGATCTCCAGGGGCGGACCTGGGAACGGCAGGCTTTGATTAAGTGTCGGCCGATTGCCGGCGACTGCGAATTGGGTGAGCGATTGCTCGCGCAACTCAATCCTTGGATCTATCGCCGCAACTTAAGCCGGGCGGACATTGGTGGAATCAAGGCACTTAAGCGAAGGATTGAGCGCCGCGCACGTGATGCAGGGGAAGATGGAACCAATATTAAAACGGGGCATGGGGGAATTCGGGATATCGAATTTGTGATCCAGTTTTTGCAGTTGCTCAACGGTGGTGATTTGCCTGAGATTCGCACTCCCAATACGCTCGAAGCGGTTCAGCGTTTAGAAAAAACGAAGTGTTTGTCTCCAGCCGAGTCCACTGTGTTGGCTCAAAATTATCGCTGGCTGCGAAGGTTGGAGCACCGATTGCAAATGATGTTTGACCTGCAGACTCATTCGCTGCCGATTGAGTCAGGTGAGTTATTGAAAATTGCCAAAACGATGGGGCTTGTCGACACGCCTTCTGCTTCGTTGGTGATACAGTTTCAGAGCACACTCAAGGAAGTCACGGAAAGTAACCGAAAAATATTAGACCACTTGCTTCACGGTTCTTTCGGGATGGCATTTGGCTCAATGCGGGATACGGGGGGATCAGAATATCGACTCGACCGCGAAGATGTTCCTCTTGAAGTTGATTTGATTCTGGATCCAGATCCAGAAATTTCAATGATCGAAGACGCGCTGAAGCCTCATGGGTTTGGGGATATGAAATCCTCTTATCAACGATTGGTAGAGCTTTCACAGGAACCAACGGCCTTTTTAGCGAATCGGCGGTGTAAGCATTTTTTGGCTTCTGTCGCGCCGGCTCTGCTGGCGGAATTGTCTAGAACGCCTGACCCAGACCAGTCCTTGGTTACTTTGGCGACGGTCAGCGAGTGTTTGGGGGCCAAAGGGGTTTTGTGGGAATTGTTCCGGTTCAATCCGCCCACGCTCTCACTTTATGTCCGTCTCTGTGCCTCCAGCGATTACTTAGTTGGGATTTTGAAAACCAACCCTGGCATGATTGACGAATTGCTCGACGCGCTACAGCTCGATGGATTGCCTACCCGGGACTGGCTTGAATCCAATATGGTTGAATTGGCGAAGGGGGCGACGGATCTCGAGCCGATATTGCACGGTTTTAAAAATACCCAGCACATGCGGGTGGGTATTCGGGATATTTTAAACCGCGATGAGGTTCGCGAAACTCAGCAGTCGCTTGCGGACGTCGCGGAGATTTGTCTGAAGGCCGTGGCGGAGTTTCAATATCAACGACTACTCGATAAGTATGCCGAACCTAGTCAGAGCCTTGGGGGGCCGATAATTGCCTGCCCGCTCGTAATTCTTGCGCTCGGAAAGCTTGGCGGCGGTGAGCCCAATTACCACAGCGATCTGGATGTGATTTTTCTTTATGATTCTGCGGCCATTGCGTCGCCAACGGAGGGCGGGGCATGTTTTGCAGATTTCCTTAAGGAAGGAATTACTGAGCAATTTTTCTTTAGTGAACTTGCCGCAGCGATCACGCAGATGGTTACTCAACATTCTCAGTACGGTCGGTTGTACGAAATAGATAGCCGGCTCAGGCCGACCGGTAAGAGTGGTGCATTGGCAGTTTCTACGAATGAATTTCACCGTTATTTTTCTTCTGGAAAGGGGCAGCTTTGGGAGCGACAGGCACTCTGTAAAGCACGGCCTGTTTTCGGAGTGGACGCTAATTGTGCGCGGATTAGTGAAATGGTTCAGCGGATTATTTTGGATCAAACTTGGTTGCCAGAGATGGCTGGAGAGATTCAGGCGATGCGGTCGGCAATGCAGAAAGACTGTAGTGATCGTAATTTGAAACG
The DNA here is from genome assembly GCA_029251085.1 of Mariniblastus sp. GTDB lineage: Bacteria > Planctomycetota > Planctomycetia > Pirellulales > Pirellulaceae > Mariniblastus. Next base: position 189,706 of record JAQXDZ010000119.1, on the reverse strand, counting down.
TGGCCGTGGCGGTACAGTAGATGTTGAGTTTGCGATTCAAATGCTTCAGTTGAGGTATGCAAAAACCGATCCGGAAGTTCTTGTCCCGGGGACACTCGAAGCAATTGAGCAATTGGAGTTGGCTGGATTTCTTGCCAGTGAATTAGCGGACTGTTTACGAACAGGCTATCGCTTCCTGAGAACCGTCGAGGCACGGTTGCGATTAATGAATACCGCTGCTCGTCATGATTTGCCTGAAAGTGAAAAACAGATGGACAAACTGGCCTTTCTCTTGCAGTATCAAACCGCGGATCAGCTTGGGGTTGTTGTGAATGAACAGCGACACAAAATACGCGAGGCGTTTGATTCTATTTTTTCAAGCATAGAGTTATCATAAAAAAACGCCGGCTTACTGCCGGCGTAAAAGGTTTGAGTTTTAGCTGAGCTTACTCGCCCGAAGGATAGAGGTTGGTCGACAGATAGCGCTCACCAAGATCTGGAAGTATGACTACGATCATTTTGCCTTCATTCTCAGGACGCTTGGCTACTTGGATGGCGGCCGAAGCGGCGGCTCCGCAACTGATGCCGCAGAAGAGGCCTTCCTGGGTTGCCATCGCTCTGGCCATTTCGACTGACTCCTCATCGGTGACGGTTACGACTTCGTCAATGACGTCAACGTTGAGTACGCCGGGGATAAAGCCAGCGCCAATCCCTTGGATTTTATGTTTGCCGGGGAGCAGATCTTCTCCCGACTTGCGTTGCGTGATGACTGGGCTTGTTGCAGGTTCAACTGCGATGGAAACCAGTTCGGGTTTCTTGGCTTTTAAGGCTTCGCTGCAACCGGTGATTGTCCCGCCAGTTCCTACCCCGGCCACGAGGATATCGATTTGTCCTTCGGTGTCCCGCCAAATTTCTTCGGCGGTGGTGCGGCGATGAACCTCCGGATTGGCCGGGTTGTTAAATTGCTGAGGCATGAAATAGTTCCCGCCTGAATTGGCAATTTCCGTTGCTTTTCGGATGGCTCCGGGCATTCCTTCGGCACCGGGAGTGAGGATCACCTCGGCACCAAGTGCAATGACGAGTCTACGTCGTTCGATTGACATCGAATCCGGCATCGTCACCTGCATTTTGTAGCCACGAGCAGCACAAACGTAGGCTAAAGCGATTCCTGTGTTTCCACTGGTCGGCTCAATGATGGTGGTCTCAGAATTGATAAGGCCGTCACGCTCAGCGGCGTCGATCATCGCCCGTCCGATTCGATCTTTGACGCTCCACAGCGGATTCATGTTTTCGACTTTAGCAATAACACTTGCAACACAGCCTTCGGTAACTCGTCGCATTCGAACCAACGGGGTGTTGCCAATGCAGTGAGTGATCTCCTCAAGGATTCCTCGCGAAGTAGACGTAGACATGATTTGGTTTCCTGAAAAGCGGTGTGAGTTTTAGAGCGGAGCCGGTTTGAACTCAGCGGCGTCCAAGGATGGTAAGAACTATCGTCATTTACCGCCCCCTTCGTAAGCTTGAGTCTATTTGTTTGGCCGCCGAACGGAGTATAGCAAAGCTGCGAAATATGGGTCAACTTTAGTTGTGGTCTAGAGCGTGTTTGTCGATGCTGTCATTGTGATTCGACTGACGGGCGCAAAAATAAACGTCGATAAAACGGGTGTGAGCGTGCTTTGAGTGATAGTTAGAGATCAGAACCTACTTTTTGGGCAACCAATGGAAACAACACTTCACCGGCAGTTGAAAGACGAGTTTTGTGATCCTGGTGCGCATCTTGAAGTTAAATTGGGTAACTATCGAATCGACGTTGTTTGTGGGCATCGGCTGATTGAAATCCAGCGGAGTGGCCTCGCTTCGATTCGCGACAAAATACAGCGACTGCTAGAAGACGGGTATACCGTTGAAGTGGTGAAACCGTTGGTCATGCGAAAGCGTCTGATCAAGCTCAATAAAAAGGGAGGCGAGGAGATTGATCGGCGTTGGAGCCCAACAAAAGGATCGATTCTTGATTTGTTTGATGAACTGATTTACTTCACGCGTGTTTTTCCGCATCCCAATCTCACGCTGATTACTCCGATGATTCAAATTGAAGAAATTCGATATCCCGGTCATGGTCGGCGAAGAAGAAAGCGGTCCAACGATTTTATTGTTCACGATCGTCAGATTCTTGAATTAGAGGATGCCTGTTTTTTTCGGACTCTCGAAGATCTGCATCAATTGTTACCCAGTGATCTCCCAGAGCCTTTCACGACCAAGCAGCTTGCCGCACAACTTGAGATTCCGCGCGATCAAGCTCAGAAAATTGCGTATGTATTGCGAAAGACCGGGGCTGCGATTGAGGTGGGAAAGGAAGTGAACGCTTTGCTTTGCCGGCTCGCTACACCGGATGAATCCCAGGAATTGATGGAGCAACGAGTACCTACCAAGCAACCTTCCTACGAGTTTTTAGAGGCTTTGGAATTGCGTAGTGAAAAATGACGGCCAAAGGAATATTGCGATACGCCCTTGAAAGCATGATTAATGAGGGATTTGTTCCAAGACAATTGCAATGTTTCGTCAATAAAAAAAGCGGCCGAAAGATCGGCCGCTTTTCTGATTTATGTTAATTCTCAGCGTATCTGATTTCAGACTTCCGCTTTTGTTCTTGATTCTCGGAGCCCGCGGCTAAGGATATCGCGAAGCAATGGTGAATAGTCTTCGAACTTAGATTCATCAGGTGAGCCATTGGAATACTGATAAATCGCATCCCGTGGTTTCACGCCAAGTGAGATTAATGTTGAGCTGACCGTACCGTAGTCTTTTTCTTTGACGACCATGCTTGGTCGACCTGGTGCGGTTGGAGTTCTCGCGAGGACTTTGCTGGCGACGGCCAAAAACTTGACTGGAGAATCAAGTGTTTGGAGGGTCAACAGACGTTGAGCCATTGCAGCTCGCTCGTCCTGCGGGTCGTTCATGTCACGATCGCCGATGATACACAGTCCTTGCTGCAGTTCCGTGACATCGGTTTCGTTTCTCGAATGGATCATCCAGCCCGAATCCGGGTCGGCGACACAAAAATTGGCCCCGCCGTATTGGCCCGAATGGAGTTCCTCGAGTGCAAAATCGACCGCCGCTTGCGCCGAGTTGCACTTAAGCATTTCTCGAGTCAGAGCACCACGGGACCTCGGATTCATAGGCGTATCGTACTTTTTACGCCTAACTACTCCCACAAACATCCCGTCCTGGTTCATACCGAGGTATGTTCCGCCGGTTTGCTGGTCTATACTCGCTAAAATACGAGGTTTGCCAGATTGAATCGAAGGTGCAGGACAAATTCGGTCGAGAGGTTCTTCCCGGTTGTAAGCAACCAAAATTGGAGCTTCCGGAACTAAATGATATACGATTGCCAGTAGGCTCATACGTTATTTCGCTTTTTCAAAGATCAGGATTAATGAAATCGTTTTCCGTTACGGCGAGCCACTAATCTATCGAATTGACATAGTTTTGATACCCCCAAAAGGGGGGTTATTGTTGCTCCTTTTCCAGTTGACCTTCTTAATGTGAACTTATTCGGATAATGCCTAAGTCATTGTCAGAATAGAAGATAGGCGATTAATGGTGCGTTTGCGGGCTGGGCTGGATTTACGAAGAGTGTTCAAAATCTGTTCAAAACGCTCCTTGGGCACCCGGCTGGACTGGTCTCGGAGTAATTTCCAAAATGTGGTATTCCTATGAGTCGCCGAAGCAGCTTTTATCTTGAGGTTGCTGTTGGATTAAATTTCATCGGTCTCCAAATCAAACATCCTTTGGGCGAGAGCCACTAAGCTCCAAATCCTATGCCGTATCTCGACGAAAAGTCACAGAGGCTGAGTATTCGCCCATCACGTGGTCCAGCAGAGCTTGAGAGGAAGGTCTTTGTTGGACGTGTTTCGGTTGCCAAGAAAAAGCCGCCTTTAACTTCGAAGTTATTAGGTATTAAAGTTGTTGGTGCTGGAGTAAGCCCCGGTTCCAAGTGGGTTCCCAACGAGGCGCTTAATGCACTGGGGTGCGACGCTGATTGGATTTACCAGCGGACTGGAATTCAGGGTCGTTACCACGTTGCCGATGGAGAGTCGACCAGCGATATGGCGATTCGAGCCGCTGAGCAGTGTCTTGAGAGAGCAGGTGTAGCTGCCAGCGAGGTTGATTTGATCATCGTCGCCACGGTGACGCCGGATTACCCAACCCCGTCGACGGCTTGTATTGTCCAGTCGCACCTCGGTTGTACCGCGGCGGCCTACGATTTAAATGCTGCGTGTTCCGGTTTTATGTACGGTTTGGTAACAGCGAGTCAGGCGGTCAAAACGGGTTGCAGTCGCAATGCCTTGGTGATTGGTGCTGAGACACTCACGATGTTGATGAACCCGGAGGATAAAAAGACCTACCCGCTCTTTGGGGATGGTGCGGGCGCTGTATTAATCTCTGCTGATGACACGGCCGACGAGTCTGCCGCATCAGGGATTCTGGCTTATCGCTTGGCATCGGAAGGAGGATTGGGAAATGCACTCAAGGCTCCCGGTGGTGGTTCTAAAAAACCACTTAGCCAGGAAGTGCTTGATCGCAAAGAACAATACTTAGTGATGGATGGGCGGACAGTTTTTAAGTGGGCTGTTCGTTTGATTCCTGAGATTGTGAACGAAATGCTTGAAAAAGCGAATCTAGCTTTGTCGGACATCGATCTTTTTATCCCACATCAGGCAAACGTCAGGATCATTGACGCAGCCGTTGACGAGTTGGGAATCGAAAAAGAAAAAGTCTTCGTCAATTTGGATCGTTACGGAAATACTTCGGCTGCGAGCATTCCAATTGCAATCGCCGAGGCGTTAGAGCAGGGTCGAATCAAACCAGGGGACAATGTTCTGATGGTAGGATTCGGTGCTGGATTAACTTGGGGCGCTTGTCTTTTTCGCTGGTAGTCGCCAGTGATTTTTAGGCACTGAAAGGTCTGCTCCGGCAGTTGGACGGCTTCGTTGCTTCGTTAATTTTGCCAGGGAACCAGAAGGGCAATCAATCGAGCGGGAATTCGTCGTTGGCTGCTTTGTCACCGTAAAGTGGCAGGTACCGATAGTAGACTTCGAGCGTCATGCAGGCGAGCGAAGTTGAGTAAAGGCGGCCACCACGGTCAGCAGCATGTCCGTTGTCGAAATGCCAGCTCCCCGCCATGTTCCCTTCGGTGTCTTGGGATTTTACGAGGAAATCACGCATTTTCGTGTTCCAATTCTTCCACTTTTTGCCACCAATGTGCTTCATTGCCTGGGTGGCGTAGTAGTTGTAATACATGTCGGCGGATGTTTTCGACGCCATGCTTGGTCCTCGTTCGGCAAGGGCGTCGATTCCGCGACCGAGGCCAGGGACCTCTTTGTCCCATCCCATGTACATGCGGCATAAGAGGCCGACAGCTGTGCAGGCATTGGCTGGCGTGCCGACGGGTGGTCCGGCGTATCCATAAAACGCGCCGCCGCTAGTCGAAACGCTATCCAGAAATTTCTCGACCAATTTGTAGGTCTTGGGTTGGATCGCCAGACCAGAAATTTTTCCACTTTTTAAAGCCATTAATTGCCAGCCGACTGCCGAGGTATCGCCAGGTTGCCTCGGCTGATATCTCCAGCCACCGCCAACGGGATCCTGAGCTTGTTCGATATACCACAGGCTCCCTTGGGCGTAGTTCACCAATTCAGGATCTTTGGTCATCGCGTAGGCTTCGCAAAGTGCGATCGAGACTAGGCCATGCGAATACATGCTTCCGCCCGGTTCTAAATAGGACAGACCGCGTTGAGCTCGTTTGGCGCGATACATCAGGAATTTTAAGCCTCGGCGGACTTCGTCTTTATACTCACCGGTCTGATGGGTATGACCCGCGCCGAGCAACGGCAAAATTGCGAGTGCGGTAGCGGCGCCCCGAGCCTGCGGAATGGTACCCGGGTCCGGACTGTCTCTGAAATTGCCTGGCCCCATGGTGTGATCGAGGCTCCAGCCACCATCGGGTAACTGATGTTTGACAATCCATTTGAGAGCGAGTGCGACGGATTCTTCGGAAGCCGAGTTGCCACCGTATTCTTTTAGCAGTTGCCCTTTGGAGTTGCCGGAGCGACTTGATGTCTCCGAACTCATGTCGGCTGTTTCAAGTGCGCCAAGCATTTCGGATTCAAGTGCGACTTCGTCTGCGCCGAGGATGTTCCCAAAATCGACGTCGGCCTCTGGAAGTGCGGTGTCTACCATTTCGGTGACTTCCGTTGTTTCCTGTTCAGAAAATTCCTGCTCGACGGCTTCTTCAACATTGAAGTCCAGGGTGTCGAAATTCATTTCGAAGGAATCGAGAGATTCGGCCGCTTGTTCTCCCGCCTGAAGGGAGACGACTTTGCTCTCTTTCGTGGGCATGACCAGGATCGCGAGAACGATAATAATTGCAATATGACACAGAAAGCTCACCAACCAGCTTGGCATGACGTTGAATAGTAGAAACCGACTCCCGCCTTCATTATCGTCCAAGCCCTCTTCGGAATTCTCTTGATTCTCCGGTTGGGGATCGTTTGTTGGGCTGGGTGGTTTTGGGTTCATATTCGCCTCTGGCAGCTTTGTTCAAAATCGATGCCTAATGGCATCTGTCTCAGTATACCGTATTTCTCGCCCTATTCTCTATTATCGCCTGTCTGATAGAAATTAAATTCTACCTTCGCCTCAACACGTTTAATCCTAACAATTGGTACTTACCGCCGTCCTGATTCTGTTGTCTATTATTCGCTCGCGTTTTTATTTTTCTATGCTTTGGTTTGCTATTTGTCCCAAGAAACCGAAAAAAAACGAGATGCTCGATTGAAATTTCTCGAGCGTGCATTTTCCCCGCAGTTTGTCTGAGGAGTTATTTTGAAGGTTGAAATTATATCCACTGTCGCGGAGCTTTCTGAAATCGTGCAAGGATTGAGGAAAAGTTGCCGCACCATTGGTGTTGTTCCAACGATGGGGGCGTTGCACGAAGGGCATCTGAGCTTGGCGGGGGCTTCGCTGGCAGAGAATGACGAGACGATCGCTACGGTCTTTTTAAATCCCACACAGTTCGCGCCTCAAGAAGATTTATCACGCTATCCGAGGACATTGGAAAGCGACATCGAGCGACTCGCTGCCGAGGGCGTTGGCTACGTTTTCGCGCCCGGTCCAGAAGAGATGTATCCAGCGGATTTCACAACGAGTGTTACGCCCCCGGCGGTTGCCCGTCGTCTCGAGGGGGAGTTTCGACCTACCCATTTTGGCGGTGTCGTGACGGTAGTTCTTAAGCTCTTAAATATGACTTGCGCGGATCGAGCTTATTTTGGGCAAAAGGATTATCAGCAGGCGATGGTAATCCGACAGATGGTTCGAGATTTAAATGTCCCGACGGAAATTAAGGTATGTCCAATTATTCGGGATCAAGATGGATTGGCTTTGAGTTCTAGGAATGTGTTTCTGACAACCGAACAGCGAACAATTGCCTTGTCGTTAAATCGAACACTCCTCCACGTTGAGGCTCAGATTCAAGCGGGGCAACGAGACGGATTTGAGGTGGTTACTGAGATGAGGCAAATGCTAATTGATTCTGGTGTGGAACGGATTGATTATGCGATCATTGCTCATCCCGATTCTTTGGAGATGGCTGATCCGATTGTTTTGCCGGCGGTCGGATTAATTGCAGCTTATGTTGGTGAAACTCGATTACTTGACAATTGGGTATTCTCGGAGGATTGATTGTTCAATGACAGATTTTGCGGTGAAGCTGCGGAACGCTCCGTGGATTCAAACTACTCTAGGCGAAACCGTTAACTTTCGGTTCTAATTTGGGCAACAGGAACGTGCGGCGAACCGAGATTGGTTGGCGGAGCGGTTGGATTAATTGAGAAAACAAGTATGAATCAAACACTAATTTTTATTCCGCATTGGGTGTTTGAAGGACCTTTGTTGGCTGCCTGGCTAATCATTGGCGTCGCAGTTCTCGGATTTCTGTGGATGAAACACGGTTCCGGCCAGGAGACTTGGAGTTTCGTCCCCGTTTTCGCTGCGGTGGCATTGATGATTCATTTCGTTTTGCCGGTCCTTGAGATTTCTGGAATTAACCCGGAGGATCCAACAGGACCAGCGATTACCATCGGACTTGCGATCCGCGGTTACGGTATTTTTCTGGTGTGTGCCATTGTTTCAGGATTCGCACTGGGGATCTTTCGAGCTCCGTGCATTGGGCTTACTTCTGATCAGGTCATTAGCCTGGGTTTTTGGATGATTCTCGTTGGCATTGCCGGCGCTCGGATTTTCTACGTAATTCAAAAATCTGATGTTTTTCTTGCCAATGGCGCATCGTTTGGGCAACTCCTGCTGGCAGTAGTCGACATGACCAAGGGAGGGCTTGTTGTTTACGGTAGTTTGATCGGTGGAATGATTGCCGGGGTGGCTTATCTGAAATTCAATAAACTGCCGCTCGCTAAAACTGCGGACCTGATTGCTCCCGGGATGGCACTTGGGTTGGCGATTGGTCGGTTGGGTTGTTTGATGAACGGCTGCTGTTACGGAGGAATCTGCGAGGCTCCACTGCCAAGTGTAACCTTTCCGCCGGGGTCACCGCCTTATATGGCGCAGTTAAATAATGGTGCTTTAATTGGGATCAAAGCGACGGAAAATCTTGATTCGAATTCTGGTTTTCGCTGGATTGCCGAGTCGATTGAGGCAGGCAGTCCGGCGGCAGAGCAGGGGCTGCAAGTGGGCGACGAGTTTTCAATCAACGCCCCTGACGAGCGGTACATTCGTTTCGAGAAACAGGATGGTTCGGAGTCGATAGCGCTTTTGATCTCTCTGGAAAGCAATCGTAACGATGGAGTAGGAGCACCATCGATTACAGTGCCTGTGGCTGATCTGCCAGCTCGCTCGAGGGCGGTCTATCCAACGCAAATCTACAGTGCAATTAACGCATTCTTATTGTGCCTTGTCCTGTGGTTTTACTGGACGATTAGGAAATACGATGGAGAGGTGTTTGCCTTGATGTTGATTCTCTATTCAGTCGGTCGATTTTTGATGGAATTGATTCGCATCGACGAAAAAGGTCAGCTTGGTACTGGGCTTACGATTTCTCAATTAATCAGTGTCGCCATGATTATTCTGGGTGTTTCCCTTCTCGCCTACGCAAGGCGACCGAGCGCAAAGCCGGTTTTGCCGGCTTAAATCTCGGATTTTATTGGCAAAATTGGCTACAATCGCCGTAGTGATAGCTGGCATTGATGACAAACACCGTCTGTTTGCTGTTTTTTGGGAACTAAAACAGCGCTTATAGAGTCAAAGCGATGAACAATCCGAGGGCAAAACACGAGGATCGCGAGTGGATCTGTCGAACTATCGACGGGGATACCGAGTCCTTTGGTTTTTTGGTTAGAAAATACCAAGACCGCCTTTACAACGGTATGGTTCAGATCCTTCGAAACGAGTCCGAAGCGGAAGACGTGGTCCAAGATGCTTTTGTATTGGCCTTCTCTAAGCTGGAATCTTTTCAAGGTAAAAGTGCTTTTTTTACTTGGCTATACCGGATTGCTTACAACGTGGCAATCACGAGATTGCGTCGAAGAAAACGCGGTGTTTCACTCGACAGTGATGACGCGAGGGTGCGATTGGATTTTCCAGACGGCGGACCCTTGCCGAATGACTCAATTGAAAAACAGGAACAAGCGGTGCAGCTGTATGAAGCGCTTGATCGTCTTTCGGGCGAACATCGTTCGATTTTAGTTTTAAGAGAGATGGAAGAACTTGATTACGATGCGATCGCCGAAATCCTGGAACTGCCAGTAGGGACGGTGCGAAGTCGATTGCATCGCGCGAGGATACGATTGCGTGAGCTTTTAGAAAAAGTCATGGATCAAAATAGCGATTGACAAAAACGGCGATGAAGCGAGACGGTGCAAAATTATTTGGTCGCGTGGTGAATTAAAACAATGACAGGCAATCTAAACGAAGGCAATTTTGACGAAAGCAATTTCGAACGACTGAACGTCGAGCGATTGTTGACCGCCTATTTTGACAATGAGTTGGAATCGGCGGAGCGGGTCGAGGTCGAAACGATGCTTGCCGAAAACTCTGATCTGCGTGAATTGCTTGACCAGTGGCAAAATTCCGGAGACTCGCTTCGGCGGTTGCCTACCTATAGTTTGGGAGCGGAATTCTCAGCGGGGGTTCGATCGAAAATTGATGCGACTGCAGTAGCTACGGCTGCGGTAGCTACGCAACGCAGTCCAGCAGCGTCGGCTTCTATTTGGGACAGTCAAAGAATTGGAATGGGCGGGATTGCCGCTTTGGCTGCACTGCTTTTGCTAACCTTGTTTGTCTTTCCGAGTTTGGTGGGAGATGGGCATGATCAACAGGCTGCTTTGGTTGTTAAAGAGGCCGCTGATCGCGAGCCTACAGTACCCCCTGAAACGCCGCCGAAGGAAAGGCCCAAGCCGATCATTGCCCCGAGAAATAGTTCGTTGCCTCGAAATCCCGGTCGTTCTCCCAGGATGGCCTCGACAGGGACAACGTCTCGTGGCGTCGAGCAAGTTTTGTTGATTCAGAATGCGGCTTTGTCAGATCTTGAAGCTATCTTGAGTCGACATGAAATACGCATTGTCGACTCCAAAGGTAAAACGCTGGACGGTGAGAACTTGATTGCCCAGGCGAAACAGGGAATGGAAGCGATTCATGTGGTGAGCGAAAAGGCGAGCATGCAGAATGCAATCAGTGAAATCGCCGATCATGAGTCGGTAACGGTGACTGCGTTTACCATGCCGGGGCAACTTGGATCGCGTGCAATTAGCAACTCAAAGTCTGCCAAGACGGAAGAGTCGTCGGCATTGCAACTTCAGCCAAGAGATTTTAGCGGATCGGCAGAGATTGCCCGGGAGATCAATGACTTGAACGATTGGTTCAAGTTGGACGACGAGGAGCAGGGTGGCGAACCGGTCGAGTGTTTGCTCCTCATTCAATCTCCCAGCCAGCGATAGAGTCAGTCGGTCAGCGTTAGTGGAGTCGATTTTCCCGAATCGGTTTCTTGAAATCACTCACTGGCATTGGAATTGGCTCTTCGGTGCAGCACTTCGCTGCATCCTTCAACATGTTTTCCACGACGTTGGCCCCCTGCGCTAATCTGCATATTCGTTTAGCTTTATCTGACAATCTTGTTGTCGGGAAGTTGTGAAGAGCAATTTAGTCCGTGCAAACTTGGCTTCTGGCGATTTCGATTCGCTGCGAAAAATGTCTTGTTGGATTTTTCCTTTTTTGGCTTTTCACCAGCACTGATCCGGTTACGCTTTGTTTCTCAAGAGAAGATTCGAATGTCGATCTAATCAACCGATCAAACATCTAAGCGATAGAACAGACTATGGAAAACCAGCCTGAAGCCGCCGTTGCCGTTGAGGAATCAAAGGTTGTTGTCAGCGAAAACGCGACGACGAAGTCGGAGCCGTTTATTGGCCAATGGAATCAATTGATTTCGACGACTAACTGGGATAAGGGCGAGATTATCTGCAAGTGGCGTGATTCTCTAGAATCCAACGACGTTCCAGTGACGGATTATTCTGATGAAGCTTGGAGTCAATTGGTTGGCGGCGTCACGCCACAGCATGTTGGCCGACTGCGTCGGACGTTCGAACGATTTGGACACGTCTATCGAGAGTACGATGGAGCCTTTTGGAGTCACTTTTATGCAGCTCTCGAGTGGGAGGATGCCGAGATGTGGCTCGAAGGTGTGGTGCAGAATCAATGGTCAGTTTCCGGCATGCGAAAGCAGCGTTGGGAAACTCTCGGCAAGGTTGGCAATGAGCCAGTGGATTCTGAAATCATCGTGTCGGAGGCAGCAGAGGAAACACAGTCACTCGCGCTATCTGAAAATGCTCGTAGTAATGATCGGGACTACATGGAAGGTCCTGTTCACGAGGGTCCAGATTGGGGAGATGGTGAGCGACCCGAAGGAAGTTCGTCTTCGAGTACAGCAACGCTTGATGAAGAATCGAAACCCGAATCAGAAGCGGAGCCACCGCATGAAGTTCGGCCTTTTGAGTCGTTTACTGACCTGCCAGACGACGTCATGGAAGCGGCCAGCGATTTTAAAGTCGCGATTATTAAACACAAAGCTGAGGAGTGGGAAGAAATCAGTCGCAACGACATGATTGCCTTGTTAGACGCTTTGAAGCGACTGGCTGAATTGGCTCCGGTTTAATTTGGGCAGCTTTTAATTAAGTTGGCATTTGCAATTAGATCGAGACTGCAAATCGTGAAATTTATAGAACGGCCGATTCAATTTGAATCGGCCGTTTTTTTTAGTTGATTCTTCGAGGTGGTGAGGCCGAAACGAATCGAAGGACTCCTGTAATGGAATGTGATTCGCGTTTTTTCAGTGATTTACAAGTTTTCGATAACCAGTTTTGCAGGGCAAGTTTTGCAGGGTAAATTTCGTTAGTGAGCGAGTTTTTTTTCGGACTCGGACGGGATTGGTGAAATTCAAGCGAGAATCTGTTAGAAAACTATTTCTCAAACGCTTGTTTCCCAAAATATAAACCTTAGAGAGAACGAAGTATGTCGACCAAAGTTGCAATTATCGGAGCAGGTGGAATGCTCCAGTACCATGCCGGTGGATTCAAGCAAGCGGGAGCGACGATCGTAGCTTTGGCCGATATGAATGAAGCTGCCGCCGCCACTGCAGCACAGGAATGGGAAATTCCAAACGTTTACAATGATGTTGAGACAATGTTGGCCGAGTCGGACGCCGATGCCGTCAGTATTATTGTTCCCAATAAGTTCCACGCCTCATTGGCAATTCAGTGCCTCAATGCGGGGAAGCATGTTTTTTGTGAAAAGCCGCCAGCGTTAAATGCGGGCGAAGTGGAGTTGATGATCGCCGCCGCGGACAAGGCGGGGAAAAAATTGATGTTTAATTTTAACAATCGCGCCCGACCGGAGTCTTATCAGATGATGGAGCGGATTGGTGACGGGTCGCTCGGCACGATTAACTCCGCGCAGGCGAAATGGATCCGACGTACGGGGATTCCAGGATTCGGAGGTTGGTTTACAACCAAAGCACTTTCCGGTGGTGGACCGCTGATCGATTTGCTCCACATGGTTGATCTGGCAATGCACTTCATGGGTTACCCCGAGCCAGCCTTTGTTCTTGGGCAGACCTTCGATGACTTTATTGACGACAAAAATTTCAAGGGGCCCTGGGGCATTCCTGATAACGCAGACGGAGTAAACGATGTCGAGGCGGCGGCCCATGGTTTTGTCACGTTTAAAACTGGACAAGTCCTTTCTTTGCAGGTCTCTTGGGCTGAAATGGTGAAGCGGGAAGAAGTCTCGGTTGTGTTCCAGGGCAGCAAAGGCGGAGGCAAGGTGGAGCGGTTGTTCGGGACTGATGGACTGGATGATACCGCGATCGACACCTGTGAAATCTACGTACAAGAAGATGGCAAGTCAGTCGACAAAACGATCGAAGTCGAAGAGTGTGAAGATATGGGGCGAATCCGCTCGGCTGCCAATTTCATTGGTGCCATTGAAGGCACTGAGGCTCCTTTGAATACGCCCGAGCAAGCATTGCGGTTGATGCGAACGATCGATGCGATTTACGCTTCGGCAAGTTCGGGAACGCCGATCGCAGTTTGAGGCCAGGTGGTTCGTTAAAAACGACTGAGTTGTTCCCCTGCCTTTTTCATTAATAATTCAGATAAATTCGAGGTTATAGAATGTCGCTAAATCGTAAACTCCGTATGGGAATGGTCGGCGGTGGCCGTGGTGCGTTTATTGGATCAGTGCACCGGATGGCTGCAGCGTTGGACGGTAAAATTCAATTGGTTGCGGGTGCATTTTCTTCGGACCCTGAAAAGAGTCGGCTCTCGGGTGAAGATTTTATGCTGGCTCCTTCGCGCGTGTATTCAAGCTATCAGGAGATGGCAGAAAAAGAATCAGCCCTGCCCGAAGACGAAAGAATTGATTTCGTTTCCATCGTTGCCCGAAATGATCTTCACTACGATGTTTCAAAAACGTTTATCGAAGCTGGCTTCAATGTAATTTGTGAAAAGCCACTGGCTTTTTCTCATGAGCAGGGAGTGCAGTTAGCAAATGTGGTGGAAGCAAGCGGCAAGGTTTTTGCGTTGACTCATAATTACACCGGCTATCCGATGGTAAAAGAAGCCAAAGCGATGGTTGCCGATGGTAAGCTAGGTCGAATTTTGAAGATCGTTGCTGAATATCCTCAGGGGTATGCGATTACGGCGCTCAAGGATGAAGACGATGGAGCGATTTCGAACTGGCGGATGGATCCAGGGGTTTCGGGGGTATCCAATTGTATGGGGGATATTGGTTCCCATGCGGAAAATTTGGCTCGTTACATTACCGGGCTAGAGATCGACGAATTGGCGGCGGAATTGACAACGTTTATCCCGGGCCGCCCGCTGGACGATGACGGAAATCTGTTGATCCGGTACAAAGGCGGAGCTAAGGGAGTGTTGTACGCGTCGCAGATTTCGACCGGCGATGAAAACAATTTAAATATTCGAGTCTATGGCACGGAGGCCTCTTTAGAGTGGCATCAAGAACATCCTAACGAGCTTGTTGTAAAATTCGCTGAACAGCCACGACAAATTCATCGACGGGGCAATGTCTATAACGGAGAAGTCTGTGGAAAGTACACTCGACTTCCCTTCGGCCACCCAGAAGCATTCATTGAGGCATTTGCGAATGTCTATTTGGGAGCCGCCGAAGCGATTGCGGACGAAGTAAACGGAACCTACTCAGGGTCAGAAGGTTATGACTTTCCAACGGTAGCCGACGGCGTCGAGGGGATGGCCTTTATTGAAGCGGCGGTCAATTCGTCAAAAAATAATGCGGCTTGGACAAAATTATAATACGGCTCCGGTTTTTGCAGTGGAGCAAGTGTGGATTTGCTCGTTTTCACGGGGAATTTTGAGTGTGTACCTCAATTTGTCGCAAATCTTGGGCTGCTCTCGATTCACCGAGGTCCAGCTTATTTTGTTCGCACTCTACATTTGCCAGTGATAATCTTTTAGAATCAGGCTCTCAGCCGTTTTAACAAATTGAAACAACGCTAATGAACAACCCCATGATCAGTAATTTAATTGTCGCTCAAAATGATTTGACCACGCTACAGGTTTTGGGAATCGCTGCAATCCTGCTCGGTCTTTTCTTTACATTCATCTTTTTCATCTTCTTTCTGTCTTACTTTCGCTGGTGGATCCAGTCTTTTTTCACAGGTGCAAAAGTCTCCTTTGTGGATCTCGTTGGGATGTCATTTCGGAAGGTAAAGGCCAGCATCATTGTGCCGAGTAAGATTATGGCGGTGCAGGCGCGTCTGGATGAACCGGAAATGACGACGAAGGCACTAGAGGCACACTATCTCGCCGGTGGAAATGTCCCGATGGTAGTGCGGTCTCTGATTGCTGCGAACAAAGCAAAGACGATTAATTTGAGTTTTCGAGAAGCGACCGCAATTGATCTGGCTGGTCGTAATGTCTTAGAAGCGGTTCAAACCAGTGTTTACCCTCGCGTGATTGACTGCCCTGCAAGAGGGTCGTCGCGAAGATCGTTAGACGCGGTGGCGAAGGATGGGATTCAATTAAAGGTGCGAGCGAGAGTGACTGTGCGTTCGAACTTGCAACAGCTAATCGGTGGAGCAACGGAAGAGACAATTATCGCGAGGGTGGGTGAAGGCATCGTGAGTGCCATTGGTTCTGCCGTGACTCACAACGAAGTCCTTGAGAACCCGGATATGATTTCCAAAGCGGTATTGGCGCGTCGGCTGGACTCGCAAACTGCATTTGAAATTGTTTCGATTGACATTGCTGATATTGATGTTGGCGACAACATCGGTGCTCGTTTGCGAGCGGATCAAGCCGAAGCGGACACTCGAGTTGCCCGTGCGAGGGCGGAAGGTCGCCGCGCGATGGCAGTCGCGCAAGAGCAGGAGAACAGTGCTGCGATCGAAGAGAGTCGAGCGAAGCTTGTTTCGGCTCAGGCAGAAGTTCCGAAGGCAATGGCGGATAGCTTCCGAGGTGGAAAATTGGGGATCCTCGATTACTATAAACTACGAAACGTCCAAGCTGATACGGAAATGCGTAAATCGATTTCGTCCGGCGGAAGTTCGTCGTCAAATTAACCCGGGTGAGGAGTTGACTCGGCCATGGCGCGAGACATTGAAGAATTTTTAAGAAAAGCAGCGGAACGTCGGCAGCAGAAAGGCGGCGGTGGAAAGCCACCGGAAAGCCGTAAGCCGATTTCCCGTCCGCTGCCGCGACCTGTGCAAGGTCGGGGCTTGGAACCTGAGGTGGTTGAGGCAGAGATTGTCCGAGCTCAACCGTTGAATCCGACCTTGAAAAATCGAAAGCCGAAACGATCTAAGCTAAGTTCCGCTCCGGCCCAGCCTGCTCCTAAACGAAACCTTCGGGAAGAGAGTGTGGCTGAACATGTTCGGAGCCATATTGATACATCGAGTATCGCGACGCATGCCGAAAACCTTGGTGATCGCATTGCCAGCGTTCACGATAAAGTAGACGCGAGTATCCATCGGCGTTTAGACCATGATTTGACCGAGATTGATGATGCTCCTTCGATAACCGACAGCCTCTCTGCGGCCGCCATGGAAGACACAGGTGCTTCGATGGCCATGCAATTGCGTCGGATGTTGAAGAATCCGAAAACGGTCGGACACGCAATCCTTCTTGCGGAAGTTCTCCGGCGCCCAGATTTTGATTAAATCGGTCAGGACGTTGCTGATCGAGAATACTCTAATCACTCAAAGTGTCTTTGATCCTGAGTTGCGTGGTGCTGCCGCGTCGTAGTGGCGATTCATTAAGTTGGTATCTATTGGCGAAGCTTCACTTGAGTCGATGTGAATACCTTGTGCTATTTAACAACAAGATTTGAAAGCAAAATGTTAATTACTCCAGAGACAACAAAAATTGGCTGGGTTGGAACGGGCGTGATGGGGCACAGCATGTGCCGGCACCTGATGGACGCTGGGTTTCAGGTTTCTCTGTATAGCCGCACGCGTGACAAGGCAGCGGATCTAATTGCCGCCGGAGCCACCTGGTGCGATTCACCAAAAGATGTGGCTCAGGCCAGCGATGTTGTTTTTGCAATTGTTGGTATGCCGAGCGATGTTCGCGAGGTGTTTCTGAGTGACCAAGGTGTGCTTGCTGGATGTCAGCCTGAAAATATCGTGGTCGACATGACCACAAGCGAACCGCAATTGGCGATCGAGATTGCAGATGCTGCGCGAACCCGGAAGGTGCATTCAGTCGACGCCCCCGTTTCTGGCGGAGATGTCGGTGCCAAGGCGGGGACGCTTTCGATCATGATTGGGGGCGACTCGGACGTCATTACGGCTTTGGAGCCGTGTTGGAAAGCGATGGGGAAAACCTACGTACGGCAGGGGCAAGCTGGTGCCGGACAGCATGCGAAGATCGTCAATCAGATTTTAGTTGCTGCTGGAATGATTGGGGTTTGTGAGTCGCTTCTGTACGCACAGCAATCGGGATTAGATTTGGAAACGGTTTTGAAATCGGTCAGCAGTGGAGCGGCGGGTAGCTGGGCTTTGTCCAATCTTGCGCCAAGAATCGTGTCCGGTCATTTTGACCCTGGATTTTTTGTGGATCATTTCGTTAAGGATCTTGGAATTGCGATGCAGGAATCGAAACGGATGTCATTAAAACTTCCAGGGCTGGAACTGGCATGCGAACTTTATGAACGAGTGGTTGCGCGGGGGGACGGCCAGTTGGGCACTCATGCTTTGCAAATGACATTGGCCGAAATGTCTGAGCTAAATTGGGCTCCAACGACGGCGCGGGCTTAATGAAAGGGTCGCATTTGTTTGGTGAACGATTGAATGTGAGCCGGGATGCGTGCTTTGGTAATCGCGGTGTTTTTTTAGGATCCGTGTTCAGTTTTGCGGTGAACCTGCGGTTATCCCTTCGTCAGCCTAGGGTTTCTTGGGCACCGGGTTAAGAGTTGTCCAGAGATGAGTTAGACTGAGCGAATGGAACGAAAACAGAAAAAAACATTTGATCCGATTGAGATTCGCGAAGATTTTCCAATCCTCAATCAGACAATTCACCGAGAACGGCCGTTAGTTTATTTTGACAACGGTGCCTCGACGCAGCATCCAACTCAAGTGATAGAGGCAATGGATGACTGTTATGTTCGGACTTATGCCAACGTGCATCGTGGCATCCACTGGCTCAGCGAGCAGTCGTCTGCGCAATACGAGCAGGCACGGACGTCGGTGCGGCGGTTCATCAATGCGTCCCACGGCAACGAGGTTATCTTTACTTCGGGTGCAACTGAATCGATCAATTTAATTGCCCGGTCTTGGGGTGATGCAAATTTGAAATCTGGAGACGAGATATTGTTGACGATGCTGGAGCATCATTCCAACATTGTGCCGTGGCAGCAGTTGGCTGAGCGAACCGGTGCCCTCGTGAAATTTATCAAATTGACAGAGGCGGGAGAACTGGATCTCGATCACATGCGTTCGCTGCTTAGTGCACGAACTAAAATCGTGGCCTTCGCTTCGGTATCCAATGTGCTTGGCTCCCGGGCGCCTGTTGCTGAAATGACGGCGATGGCAAAAGAAGTTGGTGCGTTGGTCGTGGTCGATGCGGCCCAGTCGGTGCCACACGATAAGACAGACGTGCAAAGTTGGGGGGCTGATTTCATTGCCTTTAGTGGCCATAAAATGCTGGGGCCATCGGGAGTAGGGGTGCTCTGGGGGCGTCAGTCGATTCTTGAGGAGATGCAACCCTTTATGGGCGGCGGAAGTATGATCGATCAAGTCACGACTGACGGTTTTACCTGGGGTGAGTTGCCAGCGAGATTTGAAGCAGGTACACCGCCGATTGTCGAAGCGATCGGACTTGGAAAAGCGATTGAGTATCTCGAAAATATTGATGTCGCCCAGATCGAAGAGCATGAGCAGGTCTTGGTCAGGCGGGCTTATGAATTGATCATGGAAGTCGACGGGGCGAAGATTCTTGGGCCTGCAGGAGATTGCCGCGCGGGGTTGGTCAGTTTTGTGATTGAAGGAGTTTCGTCACAAGACATTTCAATTTTACTTGACCAGTTAGGTATCGCGATTCGAGCGGGGCATCACTGTGCAATGCCGTTACATAAGCAGTTGGAAATCAAGGCGAGCTGTCGGGCAAGTTTCTACTTGTACAACACACTAGACGAGGTCGAAGCAATGGGCGCGGCGTTGAAGAAAGTCGTTCAGCGGTTACGTTAGTTTGCCGTTTGCATGGCGCGGGGGTTGCATGGCGCTGCCATGGCTGACGTTGCTATTTTCGTTTCGTAAGCAAAACGATCGCTGTGATTTGAGCGACGGCGAGCACGAAGAAAAAGACACCCATCGCGTACCAGCGGGCAGTCGCTGAGGCCGCGACTTCGTGTTTGGCTGGGTGCGTTAGGCACAGGTAACCGATGAAGCACGAAGCCGCAATTGAGATGGTTAGCTTGCCGGTGAGAAGTGTGCGCCACATAGTTAGTTGAGCAAGTGCGTTGCGTGCTAATAAAACGGTTACGGAGTTTCCAGAGGCTTTTGCCCAATGAATTGGTAGTACGGCGTTTTTAATAGCGGTACATACGGCATCCGGTTTCGAGCCTCGACCAAGTGTGTTTGCTCAAAATGGCTGCGTAGAAAAGGCAGATGATCTGGGGAGGGAAAGACATTGTCTGTTGCGAACCACGGCTGCCACAAAGATCTAGCGAGCCAGCCTTGTTTTCGGAGATCTTCGGGCGGATGTTTTCTGCCGACGTAAAAATCAACAACGCCGATGTATCCACCCGGTTTCAGCATCGCGAGGGCATTTTCAATTGCCGAAAACCAATCCGGAATCATTGTCAGTGAGTAGGAAAACGTTACGACATCCGCCTGGCCCTCGGGTGGGCGAAATTTAGTTGCATCGGCGGCGATTGCTTCCGCATTCTGCCACCCTCGAGCGGCGAAACGCTCGGTAGCAACTTTTAGTAATGATTCTGAAAGATCGACGACATAAACTTTTTTTAAAGACTCAATATCGTTGGCAAGGTTTTCGATATTGGCACCCGTCCCGCCTCCCATGTCGACCCAGACTCCGCCGGTTGGCCGCGGGATGGCTTCCCATAACTCTTCACGGCCTTTGAGCAGTCGTTTGCGAAAATCATCGTAAGCGGCAGCTTGACCTCCGTAGAAGCTTTCCATTCTCTCTGCATGATTGTCACCACGGACTGGCTTAACCAGCATGTGATAGAGGACTTTCATGTCAGAAATAAACGCCATGGGATTGTACCGGGGTAAGGACGGTCTTCATACAGATAGACTGTTGAAGTTCATTGCAAAGTAACGTGGGGAGTTAGGCATTTATATCGGCGATAAAAAAGCTGCCGTAAGTATGAACTCGATCTTTTTGGTGGAGTTCGTTTGCCAGCGATTCGTGGTAGCTTAGGGATGGGCTGATATTCTGAATTTGACCATTCCGATTGACTTGAACCTGCTCAATAAAATCAGTTCGTAATCCCCCGCTTCGCCAGATTGCGCGAGCATTGGGAGCGGCCCGGTCGAAAATCGCTTGCCATTCAGATTCGAGAAGTGGGAAAAATTGATCGCTCAGCCAGTCCATGTGATCGAGGAGAATGTAGCGTGAAATCGTGCCTTCATATTTTTCAAGAAATCCTTGCACGGAATCGGTGTGGGTGGTGACTTTGTCAACGAGTCCCCCTTTGAGCTTTTCAAAATTATCTTCTTTGAGATATTCCGGGCAGCATTCCCGCGTGTAGGCGCCGTTCATGTAGACCCGCCAGAAGTAATTGTCTTTAAGCGGCAGGTCCAGAAATACGCTTTCCATGCAATCGCGGATGAATTTAACCAATCCTCCTTCGTATTGCATTTCAATCTGTTTTCGTTGCGCTTTGGGAACTCCCAGCATCGACATGGTGGTATCGCGATTCATCGCGAACTTCATCAGGCTAGACCAGAATTTTTTCTGTAGGTGGTTTTCGTAAATCTCTCGCTGTTCTTCGATGGTTTCCGCGTTTAGCAACGCGTCGAGATGGGGGCGGACACGAATCACGTTATCGGTGTAGGCGCAAATGATTCGGGCGACGGTGCCGGAGGTTCCCCGGTAGTAGAATGATTTTTTCCGATGATCAAACCATTTGATTTTTTTGTCCCAAAATGACTGCGACCAGGCCGGCAGGCTTGCGCGGAGTTTTTGCTCATAAATCTTTTTCGCACCGGGCAGTCGCCCCTCGCCAAACATCTTGAAGAAGTCATCGAATTCAAGATTCCGAATCGCGCTCATTTTAAGATCGAGTAGCGCGTTCTGTCGCGGATTCATGTCAACCGCGTTGACGTGATTAGGTTCGGCGAGTGCGTAGTCAAGTGAATTGCATCCGGCTGAGGTGATGACGAGCACGTTGTCATCCGGACCTAAGTCGAGGGCCACTCGGTCAAGTCGAGGGTCTTCCCAGCAGGTATTGTAAACGAGGTTGTTGCCATGGACGGTTGTAAAAATCCGTCGATTAACCCAATCCGAAAACGCCATGTTATTCTGTCACTCATCGATTTGGAATGAAAATTAAGCACGAATTGTATCAACTGAAGCGTTGAATCAAAACCGGCTTAAACGGAAGAATGGCGACTTGAATCGCGGTTTTGCGAGCCTGATAGGTGTAAGAGAAGAGTTGCGGATTAGAGATTATTTGACTTTGGCATCGGTCATTCGGTAGATAGACCACACATTTCCATCAGGCCCTTTGTATTCTTTCAAAGAAAATTTTCCTTCGATTGAGATGGGACGGACGGTAAAGTCGGTTTCGAGACCTGCTTCAAGCCGCACAAGCACGCAATCAAAAATCGCCGCACCGGGACCAAAGCAGCATTCTTTATTGTCTCTCACAAAGATGAATTTTGAGAGGCCGCTCTGGGTGAAACTGGGTCTGATGTAGCCGCGAAGTTTGACCGTGGAATTGTGGTAACCATTGATCTTTGGCGTTAAAAGTTTGCGGTCGAAGCGGCTGCCCTTTTCCATCTCAAATTTAAGATCGTCGAAGGTTAGGTCGAACTTCTTTTTGGCAGATTGGGGGGCGGTTTGAGAGGCCGGTTTCGCTTGTGGCGTCTTGGGCGAAGCAGTCGTGGTTTCCTGAGCTTCGGCAGCGGGTTGGAGGGTAAGCCATGTACTGCAAATGCTGGCTAAGAGCAGAGCAACAGAGAAATTGTTTTTCATGGTGGACCGCCTCGATTTGACTTAAAAAAATTCAAGGCAAGCTTGGCAACCGGTTGGTAGCTTCGATTGGTTAGCGGATCTGGTCTGCCTCGATTTCATAGTATACCCGAGGGACCTCATCTTCTGAAGTCTGTTTCGTTGCTTGATTGAGGCGGAAAGTTCCGGCAATTTTTCGTAATGAGTAGTTATGATCGACTGTTTCATCGCCAATGATCTTAATTGCGACAACCTCAGTGATTTTTGGGTTGCCACCAAAGCAGCAGTCTCCAAAATCTCCCACGAGGATGAAATTCTTGAGCTTGGTTCGCTTGGCTCCCGGGCGAACGTAGCCTTTTAAGAAGACTTTGTTCCCGTCATATTTCTTTGCTTTTTCAGAAAAGGGCAGGGCGGTTTTGATGTTGGGTCGTAGGTCACCGTAGGAGATTCTGAGGTACCCTTCAGGGACCTCGGTGGCATAGTCGTAGACATGAAAGACCAGACCAGAGACGGTCAGGATGAGTCCTGCGACAAAGCCTATTTTCCCAATCATCAGTCCCGATAATTCTTCGGGGAAGCGTCGGAAGTTTCCCAAAGCGACCAATCCAAAGACGGCTGCTAAAAAGGGCAACAGAACAAAATGGGCTGCCATTAAAAAGGTCAAGCCGCCCAGGACTGCAAAAATAAAGGACGCGACTGCAGCCTTACTAATGGAGCGGTATTCAAATTCGTTAACGGGTGGGTGAGCCGAGATTTCGGAATGATTTTCTTGCATGGTCGCAAATAGACAAACACGATTTATGGGTTCAGTTAGTTCAACGCGGGAAGACATCAGATTGCTGCCGACCGGTAAGTCGGCAGGCGACTCATGGTAATTCAAAATGGGCGGAAATTGGGAAGCCAAATGAGCCAGTTCGGCAAGTTGCCTCAAGCTATTGACCGTTTAATTCCGTTTTTAACGGCAATTCGTAGTCTGGAGCACTCGCATCGCTTGCATCCAGCTTAAAAAATCAACCGCTCAAACCACCCATTTACCACTGTCCAAAGCAAAACAAAGATCGCGATGGAAAATGCCAAAGGAATTAACAGGATTTGCCAAGTCAAGTTTGGGGTGACCGCCGCCGCAACGGTAGCGGTGGACTGTCCAGATTCCGAACCTGAGATCGTGACGTCTTGTCCTTGTGATACGAACGCTTCGCGGGGAGGGTTCAGAGGGGCTGGTGCTTTGACTAATTCAATGTCCTCGGGAGGGGCGATCAAGAGAGTCTGGGTTTCGGTAATTGTCGTTCCCGCGAGGTCAAATTCGGCAGCTAAAGCATCCGCCGGTGTGGCAAACGTGCTGATGATAGACGTATTCGCCGGTTCCTGCGGTAGGGGAATCTTTCTCACCACCTGAGGTGATGAGGAATTTTGTTGGAATTCAGAAATCGGCAAATCGGATTTCGAGGGATCGGCTGCGTTCTTTTCAGGGGCGGCTGCCGGTGAAGAATCGGGCTCCCCTTTTTGATCTTCCTCTGGTTTGTCTTCCTCTGATTCGTCATTGTCCCAGTCGTCATCACTGTCGCCCACACCTAAGAAGAAATCGGCACGCTGAACGGATTCTGGGTCAATCTTGCGAAGTTCTTCGATGTATTGTTTAGCTTCGGGTTTAGGGCAGGCGCGAAGGTACGTGATGACAGGCACGCGTAGCCAGTTGGAATCAGAATCCGCGTCTTTAAACATCTGAACCAGTCGCTCCATTACTGACCAGTCTTTCCATCGAGCAAGATCTGGAATGATCATGTCTGCCATTTTGGGGCGGTCGAGTAAGTGTCGAATGGCGACAACGATTCGCTTTTTTGGAATCAAGTCAACTTCGGTGCCGTGAAACCGCAGTGCAGAAACGGCAGCGAGGGTATCGACGTAGTCGACTTCCTGGTCTTCTAGAAATGTCTTTTCGATCAAATCGACTCCGTCTTCACCTTTGAGCGTTAGGTAGCATGCGATCAACGCATCCAAGCCCGCTCTCTTTTTACGGCTACCGGAATTGATGAGATCTTCGAGCAATTTTGTATCTTCGGGCTTTCCACAAACGCCGAGCATTGTGAAATATAAACGGCGGCGGCTAACCGAAGTTTCCGGGTTGTTTATCCAGCCAATGATTTTTTCGCGATCCATTTGATCTTTCATCGCGATCAGGTCTTCGTAGGGAGCCTGAGCAAATTCGTCATAGGCATCGAACGCGAGGACGGATTCTTTATCCTCAAAGAAGTTTTGAAAAAAGACTAATCTTTCAGGGCCTTTTTCCGGGAGCATTTGGATATCCGAAAGGTACTTAAAAACCCGATCACTGGCTTTCATTGGCGTCGTCCATGAAACCTTTGGCGGGTCGACGCCCATCACCAAAAATTTCTGACCGATAGGATAATTCCCGACCAGTTGAGTCTTGAAGCTCATCGCTTCACTGACAAATTTTTTACCCTTCAAAACCTGTTCGATCTCAAATTTGGCTTTCGGGAAATCTGCATTGGGATCATCGCTGGGAGGTGGGATTTCAACGAGTTTGGCGACGACGGCGATGTCGTTTGAGTTAAGTTGGTCAGAGAACGTCATTGCGACTGCTGAACAAAACGGACAAGCGTTCAGGGTCGCTTCGGTGTTGTTGGCTACGACGCCGCGCGGGACGTTAAGCACCGCAACTGCCAACAGTAGACTGGCAAATGCGGTCAATAGGCGAAGCGTTCTGTGGTTTCTCTTGAACATAAAACGAATTAAGTTTTTCGTGGTTAGTTGTGTTTTGCTGCGAGACAAGAGGTTGATGGTTTTAACGGGCCCTCAAGGACCTGTTTCCGCCCTGTATACGCAAGTCACATCGTATCGGTTTTGGCAAAAAAAAGAAAACGAGCTATTGCAAAGATATGTTAAAATCCCTGAAAAAGTGAGGGAAATTACCAAGATTTGAGACTTTGCTACTTCCCGAGGGATTTGGAGACATCCGTTCGGTAGGCTGAAATTGCCGGGTAGATTCCGACGACCACAGCGAGCAGCATCAAACCGGGGATGACTAACAATTCCGGCGATACTGACCCGTTAATGAGACTTTCGGGGATAAAACCGAGAGTTAACACCGAAATGTCGACCGCCGGAGCGAAATCGGAGAAGCCTAATGGGACTCCTGTCGAGTTTTCTACGCTTGGTCCGAGGACTCCGTTCAGGCTGTGACCGAGGAACCAGCCGAGTAAACCTCCCATCAGTGCTAGCAAAACTGATTCGCAGAGAATAATACTCATGACCCTTGTTCGGTTGGCACCGAGCGCACGCATGACGGCGATCTCGTGCTTTCTTTGGTTCATAGAATTGTAGATTCCAACGAGGATACTGAGGGCAGAAACGATGCAGATCATGCAGGTCAGTCCCAGTAGAAGCCAGCGGATTGGGTCGACGAACACTTGGAATAGGGAGGCGACCTCCATGACTGGATTGACGGCCTGGGCTGCTTTTTGAGATCTTTCGGGCCGATAGGAAGTCCAGTCCAGTGTTGTTTCGAGATCGCCTTCGTTAATTTGTCCAGGTAAGAAGTAGCCAATCGCACCGACTTCGTCGCTTAGGGACGTGCGAACTAAAATCGAGGTAACCTCTCGTTGTTCGATAGGCAGCGGAATCCTCGTTGCATTTTGCTTTCTGGCGAACTCATCTTCTTCCGAGAGTGCCGGTGTTTCGGCAATCGTCTGGTCTGTCGCGGCGGCGGGACTGTCGTCGATTGTTTCAGGGGCGTCACCTTCGTCATCAAAAAAAGAATCGTCGAGCGGGTCGAGCATGACCTCATCTTGAGGTTCTTCGTTGAGGTCATCTTCAGTTTTTAGAACGCCATCTTTTTCAATCGTCTTGGCGTGATCTTCCATCAAGAAGAAACCCTCCATGTTCAAAAAGACAACTCGGTCATTGGGGGTGCCGGTGCCCTCAATAATTCCGACAACTGTGTAGTCTTGTTCGTGAATGTGGGCGCTGCTGCTGTTGGGATCACCATGAGTCGCTTGTAGTTTGTCGCCGAGTTTTATGTCGCAACGGTCGGCAACGATCGAACCAACAACGCACTCGAAGAGGCCATTTTCTTCGCTCTTTTCAACAAAATTTCTTCCTTCTGCGAATTCAAATTTTTTGTTCGAATCGATGTCGAGAACGAGGTCGGTAAAGAAATTGGGAGTGGTTCCGACACACCGAAAAGCGAGTTGAGTTTCCGGGTCGACGTAGTAATCGCCCTGACACAAGGGTACTGCAATGTGGGTGTAGCGTTTGTAAAGCCCGCGTTCGTTGAGTTTCATTGCCGACGTTTGTTGGAAATCAAACGCGTCCTTGATGAGCGCATCCGAGAGTGCGGCTCCGATGCCGGCTGATCCCGGCAGAATCGGCGAGGTCAGTCCCATCGTTTCATCGACAGTTTCCTTGGCATGGTAGGCAATCGAGTTCTTAAGGTCGCGGGCGCGGGTTTCTTTGTCGCAAAAGGCCAGGTAATACTCGTAGGGAATGTTCTCAACGGGTTTGCTCAGATAGTAGACCGAGTTCAGGGTCAACTGAAGTCCGCCCCCACGGGCGCCCACGATGATGTTGTAGCCAAAGCTGTTGTTGGCTCGAAATGATTGGGAAACGACTCCGTGGATCGTCAGGACAGCTACGACCATCGTGACACCGAGGCTCATCGAGACAATGGTCAGTAGTGACCCAAAGCCACGTTGTTGGATGCTCCGCCATGCGATCTTAATTGAATTCATACTGCTTGATCTTAAAGCTGGGTGTCTTGAAGCTGGAAAGTCTTAAAGCCGGGGGACTTAAGGAGTAGGTTGCTGGGCGGTAGTGTTTTTCGATGGTTTTGCCTTGGCGTCGCCGACAACGAGGTTCAGTTGGTCGAGACGTTCGACACGTTCAAATTGTTCGGCAACCTCCATCGAGTGCGTCACCATCAGGAGGGCGATTTTTTCAGTTTCACAGCTTGATTTGATCAGATCGATAATCTGTTGCTGATTCCCCGGGTCAACATTGGCGGTGGGTTCATCAGCGAGAAGTAGCGAGGGGCGATTAGCGAGTGCACGTGCAACGGCGACACGTTGTTGTTCGCCGACGGACAACTGATGTGGTTTGTTGTTAAGGCGATGCCCCAGTCCGACTCGATCCAGCAGCGTTCTTGCACGTTCGGGCGATCTTTTCTTGCTGGCGAAAGTCATTCCTAGGATGACATTTTCGTAGGCAGAGAAACCAGGGAGCAAGTTGAATGTTTGGAAAACATAGCCAAGTTTATCCGCGCGAATTCGATCTCTCGCTGATTCTGAGTAGCGAGTTAGTTCGACGTTGTCGAGAAATACTTTGCCTGAATCGGGGTGAGTGATTCCGGCAATGGTGTGAAGCATTGTTGTTTTTCCGCATCCGCTGGGACCGATGAGGATCACTTGCTCGCCGGGTGCAATTTCGAACTCGGGAATGTCCAAGATTGGCACCCGCTGTTTGTCCGGTTGAACGAAGCTTTTCTTAATTTGATGGAGCTTGAGCATTCAGAATGTTTTTGATGGTTTGAGGGTTGAGGTTTCCACAAAACAAATGAGCAGAGGGCAAATGTTGTCAGATTGGGGAGAGCATTGGTGATTCCGATGGATGCTCGTCGTATTAAAATCCTACCTGCTAAAATGGCTTACGCCCAGATTGGGTCAAACGTTCTCTTTAAATTCACCAACGCCGGTTTTTCCAACGATTTAGCGGGCTCGCGCTCGAATTTCGCGACTGAGGCGACGTTTATTGTCTGCATCTTTGAGTGTTTGGCGTTTGTCATGCAAGTTTTTGCCGCGGCCAACTGCGACCATGACTTTGACAATACCTCGTGCGTTGAAATACATTCGCAGCGGAATAAGTGTCAGCCCTTTTTCAAAGGCTTTGGTTGAGAGTTTGTCCAATTCTCGTCGATGGACAAGGAGTTTTCGCGACCGCTTTGGTTTGTGGTTCCAGAAACTGGCTTGCCTGTACTCGGCGATATCAGCCCCAATTAGCCATAGTTCGCGATTCTCAACCCGCACATATGCTTCGTTGAGTGAGATATTCCCTTCGCGCAGGCTTTTGACTTCGCTGCCAATGAGCATGACTCCGCATTCGACCTGCTGGAGTATCTCGTATTTGTGACGAGCTTTGCGATTCTCACAAATGACCTGACTTTGATCGTCGGCGCTCTTCTTTTTCGTTTTCTTTTTGTTCTTTTTTTCAGCGGCCATGGTACTTCGTCGGTGGAAAAGGACAGTGAAACTTACACCAGAAATTGAGAGAGGTACACACTATGGAACTCAGCTTGGTGAGGAAACTGAGTTGGCGGCTTTGCCTTTGAAGAGAAGTGCTCGGCGATGCCGGTCAAAAGTCTGCTGTCGGGAGTTAATCCTTAAATGCAAGTTTTTACGGCAGTGGACGTGGAACTACAAAGGAAATGAGCGGATTTAGCATCTGGCGAAAAAACACGGCAAAGCCTAGACTGAGAAAGCGAGAAATGGCGGAATCGCGAATCAAAAGCCTGTTTCGCAGGCATGTTGGATACGAGTGTTCTACGTCGATGCGTTATTATTATCGGGCTTGGACGGATATTATTTCGGCCGGAGGCGTTTGTTCGGAACGCCGGCAAAATCTTAAAGTTTTTCGGGAACGGCCCATCCCCATCCTGTGTTTGTGTTTTTGAGAATAGAGGTTTGCAATGAGCGGTTTACCCGTAATTAACGGCGGCAATTCGACCGAGGGTGGATCTTGCGGTGGTGGCTCGTGCGGTTCAATGGGGGGAAGTTCGTCTCAGCCATCCGCGCGGTTGCCTAAATGGTTAAAGCGCCAGATTCCCAAGGGTAACAATGTCGGGGCGACCGCCAAGCTGCTCGATGAGCTCAACCTTGAAACGGTCTGTGATAACGCGAAGTGTCCTAATCGAATGGAGTGTTATTCTCAGCAAACTGCGACGTTTATGATTCTCGGAAAAACTTGCACGCGACCCTGCGGCTTTTGTGCCGTAGAACGTGGTCGGCCGGGGGCTTTAGAGCTGGATGAGCCTGAACGCGTAGCGGAAGCCGCGCATCGGCTTGGCTTAAAGCACGTCGTGATCACATCGGTTACTCGCGATGACCTGCCCGATGGCGGTGCGGATCATTTCTATCAATGTGTTGTTGCCGTGAGAGAAAAAACTGGAGCGACCGTCGAAGTTTTGACGCCGGATTTCGTGCATAATAAGCCAGCTTTGGATCGTGTGATTGAATCGGCTCCGGAGGTCTTCAATCACAATGCCGAAACAGTTCCCCGCTTGTACCGACGCGTTCGAGGTCCCAAATCAGATTATCGCTGGACGCTTGGTTTGCTTGAGCGGGTAAAGGAAGTGGATCCTGGGATCAAAACCAAGAGTGGCTTGATGCTGGGGCTCGGAGAAACCCACGAAGAGGTTTATGAAGTCCTTTCAGATTTACTTGATATTGGCTGTGATTTTCTAACCTTAGGGCAATACCTTCAGCCTTCACTGGATCGGTATTTACCTGTGGTTCGTTACATTCCGCCGGAAGAATTCGCGATGTTGGGTGAGAAAGCAAAGAGCATGGGGTTCAAAAAGGTTGCCAGTGGTCCCTTTGTCCGAAGCAGTTACCACGCTCGAGATATGGCTGAAAGCTTCTGAGTTGAAGTGCGAATTAGAAGTTCCAAACGGGTGTTTCGCACGGATTTAAACGGTTTTCCTCTAAGTAGGTGATCCGGAGGGACGAATCGATTTAACGCTGGGGGAATTGGCGAAAGGTTTTCCCTTCTCATTCAAAAATTGGATACCTTGCAACGTGATAGATGTGACAATCAATGGTAAAAAACAGTCCTGCGGCGAGGGGCTGACGATTGCGGAGTTGCTCGATTCACTCGGGATGAACTCGCGGGCGATTGCCGTTGAGATTAACCAGCAAATTCAGCCCCGCGATACGCATTGCCAAGTTGAGGTGAACGACGGGGATATTTTAGAAATTGTTACCTTGGTGGGAGGTGGCTAACGTGAGTGATTCCATTTCGGAAAAGCCGAACCGGGCCGAAGAAGTTTCGGGTGATCTCGATCAATTTTGCATTGCTGGACATACGTTTCAGAGCCGATTGATTTTAGGTTCCGGGAAGTACGACTCGTTTGAGGTAATGCGAGAGTCGTTTGAGGTTGCTGAGACCCAATGTGTTACCATTGCGGTTCGTCGCGAGAAACTGCATGACAGTTCTGGAAGAAATATCTTAGATTTTGTCGACCCCTCGCGTTTGGTTCTCTTGCCCAATACTGCCGGTTGCTACGACGCAGAAACTGCGGTGCGATGTGCCAAAATGGGCCGTGAGATACTTCGAGGGTTGGAAAATCCTGGTGCTGATTGGGTAAAACTAGAAGTACTCGGTGACAGTCGGTCGCTTCTGCCAGACCCAATCGAGTTGCTTAAGGCGACGGAGGTTTTGGTGAAAGAAGGCTTTCAGGTGCTTTGTTATTCAAGTGATGATCCAATTGTCGCTCGCCGACTCAAAGATGCTGGTGCGACTAGTGTAATGCCAGCGGGAAGCCCAATTGGTTCCGGATTGGGCGTGATTAACAGAAACAGTCTTCAGATCATCCTTGAGGATCTCAAACATGGGGATCCAGACTACCCAGTCATTATTGACGCGGGAGTGGGGACGGCGAGCGATGTTGCTGTCGCGATGGAATTGGGGTTTGATGCAGTGCTACTCAATACCGCAGTGGCAAGGGCGGAGGATCCAATTCGAATGGCAGAGGCAATGAAGCATGGCGTGAAAGCGGGACGACTGGCCTATCAAAGCGGCCGCATTCCAATGTCTCGGTATGCGTCTGCCAGTTCCCCCGAAGTAGGGGTTATCTCCAAGCGGCAGCATTGATTTTGCTGAGTAATTAGTCAGTTTTCGTTCCCCTGTAGCTTGCCTAGGTTTTTCATTTTCAAGTGAAAAACTCCTTGACTACAAGTTCGACTCTAACTATTCTTAAGTCAGATTGTATCGGTTATTATGTCTGGATTTGGGCAGATACCGCGCGTTGTGTTGTAGAAACGCAACAAAACACCACTGAATGAGCAGCTTAAGAACGGTAAAAACATGAGCAATTTTTGGAATTTCACTAAGTACGGTTTTGCATTGGTCGCCCTTCCTTTGGCAGTCACAGCGGCTGCCTCGGCACACCAACGCATCGCGAACGCAACGCCAATCAGTCTGGAAGTCACTCCCGTGGTTTCCAAGTTGGCGAACATCGGTGTTGAGCGTTGCCACACCGTTGCACTAAACCGAATTGGAGGCGTCGACGGGCGTATTGTTTCGTTCGCTTCCAATCAGTCTGATCGCGGGCTTTCGGATCTTGTTGTTCGGTTTGTGAAAAATGGAAAGACAATTCGCCAGGGTAAAACCAATTCTGACGGCGTTTTTAGTGTCAATAACGTGCCAGAAGGTGTTTACTCGTTGATAGCATCGGGTGAGAACTCGTTTGCGGCCTATCGGATCAACGTTGTCGCGGATGCTGCAAGTGTCCACTCAAAGGTTGTTGAACTTGCGGCAATTTCTCGAAATGAATCGCTTGCCAAGATCTTTGGGTCGCTCGAGCATAAGGCAAGTGATTTGGTCGAAACTGGTTTGGGCGAAGTCGTTGCGAACGGTGCTAATAGGGTAGCTTTGATGGACGGTTCTCTCTCTGGCAAAATACTGGCTTCCGAGCAAAGTCTTTTGCCTGGTCTAAGGGTTAACATTTTTCAAAATGGTAAGCCCGTCGCTAGTGTTACCACTGATGCTTCGGGAGATTATTTAATTCCTGATTTGACTCCCGGTGTTTTTGAGCTGGTTGCCAGTGGCGAGGATTGCGTCGCGGCAATTGGTTTCGAAGTCATGGACACGGAAGAGCCGAGTAGAAATGGCTCAGTGACTTTTGTTTCGACGAGTGGTATGGTCGCTCCGTCATACGCAACCTCGCTGTTGACTACCGCAGTTCCACTGCAAGACCTCGTGCAAGACGAGGTTGTTGAAATGGAATTCAATCAAGAAGAAGATGACAGAGGTATCATTTTCTCCACTGAATCCGCTACTTTCCCTGCTGAATCTGTGACGATGGGCGGTGCATTTGGATCCACTGGTGTACCCTCAGGATCATTTGTTGGAGGCGGTGGAGGCCTTGGAGGTGGTGGCGGACTTGGTCGAATGGTCGCAATTGGCGGTTTAACCGTCGGCATTATCGCTCTAGCGGACGACGGTGGAGCAACACCCGTTTCTCCAGTTACTCCTTAAGCACTGTAAGAGTTAGAACCTTTCAATTGATAAGCCGGGCGACAATTCGCCCGGCTTTTTTCGTGCCGTTAAGCCGTTGGCTAGGTGGGGCGTGACCAATTTGGTTTAAGAGGCCCGTTTTAGTCGATTTAGCGGGACATAGTATTTCTTGTATTTCCTACCGTCGTCATACCGTTGTCCGCGGGCATGAGGGACGAGCACTGTCGCCCGCTTGGTGATTCGATTGACGTGCCCCTGCATGATCAGTCCGTCAGCATGAAACTGAACCTGATCACCCGGGGAGATCCCCAGTTTCTTTTTCGCTAGGTCTCTCGGGGTAAGTAATTGGTGCTTGGACTCGGTGTGTCCAAAGAATCGACGTACGATATTTTTAAATGGGTTAGCTGAGCAATTTGAGTTGGTCCATAAGAGCATTTCAATCAAGTGGACCATTTCGTGTTCCATGATTCTTTGCAGCGCTTCCAGGCGATCTTTGCACTTAATCCCGCTAACAATTGCATTTTCCTCGTCGCGAAAAGAAGCGAAAAGAGGAGTGGTTGCGATCGCGATTTCAAAATCGATTTGCGGTTTTCGCTTAATTTTTGTCGTTTGCATTGTCGTCATTCCACCGGCAGAGGTCATGCGGGTGGAGAGTCGAAACGAAAGAGGGCGGTAGGCGGTGCGTTCGCAAAGTTTGGCGACTTCGCCCTCAAAGAAATATTCATCATTGATTTGAAAGAGGAGGCCGAGATCTGAACTACACAAATTGCTGAAATTACCTCGGTCAATGCTGCGGGCATTGGTGCGCATGTATTGGTAAACCGCCTCAGCTGCGCTGGCGCGAGCGTCCGGTGAAAATTGGCGGTTCCGCACAATCGATGAAAGGTTTCGTTGAATGGAGTTACTGGGCATTAAAATTGGTATCGTTTTTTGGAGCGTTCCACGAACGTCAAACGGAATTAAATCTTGCAAGATTGGTCGCAGGTTTGCAAGTTTTCGGGGCGGAACCGGGCTGATTTTTAACTTTGCGAAAATTCTTTTTGGATCATTTTGTTGGCATGTGCTGCAGCAAAAAGACTAGCGTCTTGTTTCGATCGGTGGAATTCCATTCGGGACGAATTCTTGAGTGGTTGGGCGGTTAAAAAAACTGCCAGTTTTTGATTGCTAGCAATTAAAAGCTGGCACCAGATATAGCGTTTTCATCGACTGTCAAGGACCTTGGAAAAAGCGGTGTTAAACGAAAATCTTATCTAATGATTTAGAATTTTGTGAAGTCTAATCTCGTCCTGATCGATACAACTGCAAGCACAATAAAGCACAACATTTTGTGTTGACAGAATCTCAAACGTCGATATATTGGGTTCCCGCCACTTAAAGCCAGTTTTTGAATTGGCTCCCAAAATGGCCAAAAAAATCAATGATTTGAGTGTTTTGGGGAGTCAAAAGCGAAACAGAGTCTTGTGGGCTCAGTGCTGCTGTGGCGTTTTAATGGAGTTTGTATCGGGAAGACGAAAAAGATCTTCGCGAAATCATATACCACGAGGAAAATCTTCTGCCTTTTGGATGGTGGGGGAGGCAAAAACTAGTTGGGGACGGAGACTCTAAACGCTTTTTGAAATTGATGGATTGATTTCTGTGGGATGACCAAACGTGTCATTCGTTTAAACGATGTTACTCCGTGAGTAACCAGTGTTGCGGGTTTCGGATCAATTGGATTGTTCTGAATTAATTCGTGGGGAGATATCTTGGGATTTTCTTCCGGCATTGGTTTGGCAAATAGAGACAGTTCGAGCTTGGGAAATGCTCGGCAAGTCATGGACAAATAGCTAACGGGAGTACGATGGAATGTTGAAGACGACTCAGGAGATGAACGTCAGGAAGCGAGACGGGCGAGTACTGACATTTGAACCGGCACTGATTACTAGGGCGATTCAAAAAGCGTTTTGTGCAGAGCACAAATTTTCAGAGATCAGCCAGCTTGATGCGAAGCAATTGGAAGTTGCTGATGCGATTACCGAATCGGTTGTTGCAGAAGTTCAGGAAGACGCGTTGACCGACGCGGGTGTCACAGTGGAGCACATTCAAGACGTTGTCGAGCGTCAGTTGATGAAGCAGGAGTATTTTTCGGTGGCCCGCCGATACATCCTCTATCGAGCCGAGCATAACAAGATCCGCCAGCTGCGTGCGGAAGAGCGAATGGACAGCGCTGATCCATTCCCAGGTACGATGGTGAATCGAGACGGTCAGCTTGAGAACCTCGATTTTGAACGATTGCGAAGTCAGGTCGACAGTGCGTGTGACGGTCTAGACGAAACTTGCTCTTCGGGTGAACTCTTGGAAGAGGTTGAGAAGCAATTTTTCAACGGAATTACTCCTCGTGAAATCGGCCGCTCGATGGTGTTGGCGGCTCGTTCGCGGATTGAGAAAGATCCTGAGTACGACACAGTTGCCGGTCGTTTGGTCCTGAATATCATTTATCGCGAGTCGTTGGGAAAATCTGCGGCTAGTGGTGATTTGAAGGTTTTGTATAAAGAAAAGTTCGCGGAGTTCATTCAAACAGGGATTGATGCCCTGCGAATTTCACCGGAACTTGCAACATTTGATCTGGCAAAATTGGCGGATGCGATTGATTCAGAGCGGGATGCGTTGTTCCCGTATTTGGGTCTGCAGACGATTTACGACCGGTACTTGTTGCACATTGACGGGCGTCGCTTTGAAGCACCGCAGTTTTTCTGGATGCGTGTTGCGATGGGTTTGTCGATTCAGGAAGAAAACAAAACCGAACGAGCGATCGAGTTTTATAACATTCTATCGACGTTTCGGTTTACTTCAGCGACTCCGACGTTGTTCAACTCGGGAACCTTGCACCCGCAACTGAGCTCTTGTTACTTAAGCACGGTAACGGATGACTTGGACAGTATTTTCAAAGCAATTGGTGACAATGCGAAACTGTCGAAGTGGGCTGGTGGTCTTGGGAATGACTGGACGAACATTCGGGCGACCAACTCCCACATTAAGGGCACAAACGGCCAGAGTCAGGGTGTGATTCCATTCCTGAAGGTTGTGAGTGACACTGCTGTGGCGGTGAATCAGGGTGGAAAGCGAAAAGGTGCTGTTTGTTCTTACCTTGAATCGTGGCACCTTGATGTCGAAGAGTTTCTTGACCTCCGGAAAAACACGGGAGACGAACGTCGACGAACTCACGACATGCATACCGCGAACTGGATTCCCGATTTGTTCATGAAACGGGTCACGGAAAAAAAGGACTGGACTTTGTTCAGCCCGGATGAAACACCTGATCTTCACGATCTTTACGGGAAAGCCTTTGAAGAACGGTATGAGCAGTACGAGGAGCTGGCGGCCGAAGGTAAAATCAAGCTGACTCGGAAAGTTCCAGCGGTTGATTTGTGGCGAAAGATGCTGACGCGGGTATTTGAGACCGGACACCCTTGGATCACATTCAAGGATCCTTCGAACATTCGTTCTCCTCAAGACCATTCTGGCGTTGTGCATAGTAGTAACCTCTGCACTGAGATCTTGTTGAATACTTCTGCGGATGAAACCGCGGTTTGTAATCTTGGTTCGATTAACATGCTTAACCATGTTACCGACGGAAAACTGGATCTTGAAAAGCTCGAAGCCACGGTGAACACCGCCGTTCGAATGCTTGACAACGTCATTGACATTAATTTTTATCCAACCGATGAAGCCAAAAATGCGAACCAACGGCACCGTCCGGTAGGTTTGGGTTTGATGGGTTTCCAGGATG
Organism: Mariniblastus sp.; assembly: GCA_029251085.1. Taxonomy (GTDB): domain Bacteria; phylum Planctomycetota; class Planctomycetia; order Pirellulales; family Pirellulaceae; genus Mariniblastus. The sequence goes on along the minus strand of JAQXDZ010000119.1, from coordinate 153,472 downwards.
CTCTCTCTGCTTGCGGAATTAGTTACGCAAGTGAAGAAGCGGTCGACTTTGCCGATAAAAGTATGGAAGCCATTTCGTACTTTGCGATCTCTGCCTCGAGTAATTTAGCTGGTGAACGAGGGACTTATTCTTCTTACGAAGGTTCCAAGTGGGATCGCGGTTTATTGCCGATCGACACGGTGGCGATCCTCGAAGAAGAGCGAGGCATGCCGATCGACATGGATAAGAGCACTTCCATGGACTGGGACAAAGTCCGTGAACTTGTCTCCAAGAACGGGATTCGAAACAGTAACGTAATGGCGATTGCTCCAACCGCCACAATTTCCACGATTGTTGGTGTTACTCAATCGATTGAACCGACCTACAAGCACTTGTTCGTGAAGAGCAATCTCTCTGGTGAATTCGTTCAGATCAATGTGAAATTGGTTAACGAATTGAAAGAGCGTGGGCTTTGGGATGGCGACATGTTGGAGAAGATCAAATACTTTGACGGTGCGTTGGGTGAAATTCCTGATTTACCTGAAGACATCAAAGGGCGATTTGCTACGGCGTTCGAGATCGATCCAAGTTGGATTATTCGGTGTGCCAGTCGGCGTCAAAAGTGGATTGACATGGGGCAGTCTCTGAATCTTTATCTTGGACAACCAAGCGGTCGCCGTTTGGATGAGATGTACCGAATGGCTTGGCAGGCTGGGTTGAAAACAACCTACTACTTGCGATCACTTGGTGCGACTCAGGTAGAAAAATCGACGGTTGATATCAATAAGTTTGGTGTTCAACCGAGGTGGATGAAAAATGCAAGTGCTTCTGCTGATATCGCCGTTGAGCGGCAGCCAGAAGTACAGCAGTGCAGTATTGACGATCCAGATTGTGAAGCCTGTCAGTAGTGAAAAGATAGCGTTGAAAATTGGCCATTGGGATTTGCCAATGGCCAGTTTTTGACTGGGTGTTGTGTGCTGTAGTCAATCAAATATTCAGCTCGGCAAAGCGTTATGATTTGTCGACAAGATTTTTCGGTTTAAGTCTTGATTTGTGTTGTTGGATTTTCGGGATTGCGGTTAATCCTCAGGATGGACGGAGCCTCCAAATCCCGCCAAAAAAACCGAATTGAATTTTACATAATTAAACGTTTTTGCATGGAGTAGCAAACGATGGCAACGGATATCTCAGAAGTAAAATCGGGCAAGTCAAAGCGAGTCGACGCCAGTGAAAAGCGTTTGATCAACTGCCACCAGGTTGATGTTAATCAACTGATGCCATTGAAGTACAAATGGGCTTGGGAACATTACGACAATGGTTGTGCAAATCACTGGATGCCGACCGAAGTTGCGATGAACAAGGACATCGAGATTTGGAAATCGGATCAACTTACCGACGATGAGCGGCGAGTGATCATGAGAAACCTTGGATTCTTTTCGACGGCAGAAAGCTTGGTTGGAAACAACTTGGTTCTCGCTGTTTTCAAGCACGTGACCAATGCGGAGTGCCGGCAGTACTTGTTGCGTCAAGCATTCGAAGAGGCGGTTCACTCGCACACGTTCTTGTACGTAGTCGAAAGTCTGGGATTGGACGAGGGCGAAGTCTTCAATATGTACAACGAAGTTCCTGCGATCGCTCGTAAAGACGCGTTCGAAATGGAACTGACGAAGGAAGTGCTTGATCCTGACTTTACGACAGAGACATTTGAAGGTGCTCAGGCACTTTTGAAAAATCTGATCGGATTCTATATCATCATGGAAGGCATCTTCTTCTACACAGGATTTGTGATGGTTCTTTCGTTCCATCGTAGGAACCTGATGAAGGGAATCGGAGAGCAGTTCCAGTACATCCTGCGTGATGAATCGATCCATCTGAATTTTGGAATCGACCTGATCAACGGCATCAAGGCTGAGAATCCTGAATTGTGGACACCAGAATTCCAAGAGCAGATGACCAGTCGTATTCGCGAAGCAGTAGAACTTGAGTTGGCTTACGCAGAGGATTGCTTGCCTAACGGTGTTCTTGGATTGAATGCAGATTTGTTCCGTGATTACGTTCAGCACGTCGCCGATCGACGTCTGGAAAGAATCGGATTGCCAGTGCAGTACAACAGTGCGAACCCATTCCCGTGGATGAGCGAGACAATGGATTTGGCAAAAGAGAAGAACTTCTTTGAGACACGCGTGACCGAATACCAAACCGGTGGAAAACTGGATTGGGACTAACCAAACATGGTTGTTGCCTCCGGTATTCAACCTGATTCGATTTTAATTGTAAGACCCGTCGCAAATTTGCGGCGGGTTTTTTTATGGCTGGGCCAAGCCGCAGGGAGGCCGGCCCTTCGAATAAATCCCTTGATTGAATCTCTGTAATCGTTGTAATTGGAATCTTTGTCACAGGAAGTGACGGGGCAGGGTGAATTGAACTGAGCGGAAGTCAATCATCTACCCTGTTCGGGTGAATAATTGGCAAGAATGATTTCTTGATCAGGATTCAGGGTGATTGAGCCGAATCTTTCTTAAGAGAAGTTTTGAATTATGTAACGAGGCAACCGTGAATCAAGCCAATTCAAATTCGACGTCGTCATCTTCATATTCTGGGACTTTTACGTCCACCCAATCGATTCGTAAATCGGAGTTTGCCTCTGGTCGCTCGAGTGTCGGGAATGCCAAATCTGAGTATCTCGATCAGGTGCTGAGTCGGATAGACGGATGCGCGAAACTGGTCAAAGAAGAGTTGGATTCCTATCAGGCCGCAGACCCCGGTGAGAATGCAAGCCCGCGCACCGATTATTTGCTCTCGGTGGTGATTCCAGTTTTCAATGAAATTAACACCATTGGCAGGATATTAAGTCGTGTTGCTGCGTTGCCGTTAAATTTGGAATTGGTCATCATTGATGACTTTAGCACCGACGGCACACGAGAGGTTCTTCAGAAACTAATCGGCATGCCGAATGTTAATATCATTTTGCAAGATGAGAATCAGGGAAAAGGTGCCGCGTTGCGTACGGGGTTTATGCATGTCAAAGGCGATTTAGTGGTCGTCCAGGATGCCGACCTCGAATATGATCCACGCGACATTCCCCGGCTGATCCAGCCTCTATTACGGAAAGAAGCCGACGTCGTTTATGGTTCTCGGTTTATTGGCGACGAACAGCAGGATGAGTCCTGGGTTCATCGAACGGGCAATGCCATCCTAACTGGTGCTTCCAATCTTTTTAGCGGATTGAAGCTGACTGATATGGAGACTTGCTATAAAGCGTTCAATCGCGAGGTGATCCAGGCGATTCGTATCGAGCAAGATCGATTTGGAATTGAGCCAGAGATTACAGCAAAGCTGGCGAGACGCGGCTATCGATTTACTGAGGTTCCGATTTCTTATGACAGTCGAGGCTACGACGAGGGTAAGAAGATTGGGGTGAAGGATTTGATTAACGCTATTTACTGCATTGGTCGTTACGGCGTTTCTGATTGAGTCAGACTTCATCGCTTGCCATTGTTTCGCCTGCGGTAATAATTTCATTACGTCGGCGGCAATGTTTACTTGCTGGCAACTACTCCATCCCACTGGAGTTTCTATTTCTTAAAGTTGCTGTTTGGAATATCCTTTCCTGCTTTGATTGTCACTTTACTGTGGAGAGAATTAATCGTGCCTAGACGATCTCAATTCGTTGGAATTCTGCTGATTAGCTTGATGTCAATTTTGGCCGCGGAGTCTCAAGCTCAATCAAACCCCCGGCGTATTATCTATTTGGAAATTTCAGCGGATGCACGGGCTCGGGTGGGGGCACAACAGCAATGGTTAGAGATGCTTCAGGGAGTTGGGGCAGATCGGGTTGTTTCGAGAACCTTGAAAGACGGACGGGTTGGGATTGAGGAAACGGACATGACCTCCGCGACGGTCGTAAAGGTCACGGGAGTGATTGCCGGTGACCGGTTAAAATTACCGGGGGGAAGTTTTTCGATTCGAGACAAATCTGGGATCCGAGAACTGTTGAAGCGGCTTCGGGACGACGGGGCGCGAGTCGCCATGGCCGAAAAGAAAGCGTTTGGTTTAACTTCAGAGCAGTTGGTGGCGTTGCACGGGCGACTCTCGCAAACAGTAGATTTTGATACCAAGGGGCAAAAAGCAGGAGACGTAACGGCTGAACTGGTTAAGAAAATTGGGATTCCGTTCGTGTTGGATGCTTCGGCAAGAGCGGCGGTGAATGGAAACGAGTTAGTTCGCGACGAGCTAAAAGGGCTTTCACTTGGAACGGCATTGGCGGCAGTCGTACGCCCGCTTGGTTTGGTGATCGAGCCAAGGCGGGAGCAAGGTAAGCAGTTGGAGATCCAATTAAAAGATTCGCGTCAAGGAAAGGAAAACTGGCCAGTTGGTTGGCCGTTAGAGCGAGTGCCTGTGGCAGTGGCACCGACTTTATTTGACAAGATACCGCTTGAGATTCGTAATTTCCCGCTTTCGGCTGTTCTTAACGCGATTGAGAAGAAATCAGGAGTCAATTTTTTAATTGACTACAACACGCTGGCCAGAAAAGACGTTGATCTGGCAACTACGAAAGTGACACTCGTTGAGAAAAAGGTTGCACTCTTGGTCGCAGTCTCGAACGCATTGAAGCAATCCAAGCCTCGCCTTTCGTGCGAACTACGAATGGACGAAAATGCCAAACCCTTTTTGTGGATTACTTCGAAGTAGGGAATCGACCGTCAATAATTCCAGCTTCTGCGAGTTGGTTTATTTTCCAGCTTTGTCGAGATGAATTCGCATGATAGCTCCGCTCAGCGGTTGCAATTCCCAGTGTCCGTCGATTGGGCGATTTTGGACTTCTGCTTTCACCATGTAACGTGTCAGCCCTTGACGCTCGAGGCCCACGTTAGTGATAACGCCATCGAATGTGGCAGTTTCGTCACGAGCACGTTGAACGGTAACCGTTACGCGTTTCCCGCGAACCTCTTCTGGATTGAGGTCGGTGATTTCGATGGCGCCCTGCACCCAGAGTCGGTCCATGCGGGCGATTCGCATTACCGCTTCCCCTTTCTGGACGTACTCCTGAGGCTTTTTCATAATCTTAATAACGGAGGCATCAAACTCGGATTGCAGGATGTGGCCCTCCACGTGCTTTTTGGCTTCGAGGAATCTTGATTCTTCGAGTTTTTTTTCCAGCCCAGCCTTTTGTTGCTCGCGGATGGCTTTGTCGCGTTCGAGCGCGGCAATTTCCATCGTGTAATTCGCCATCAGTCTGTCGGATTCAGACTTGGATCCTTTGTCGGCTAAGCCAGAAGTCTTGCGGGCTTCAATCGCTGCGACTTTGTATTTCTTTTCAGCTGCCTCAATCGCCAGAGAATCCTCTGCAGCATCAGCAGCCAGTTCATACCTCAATTTTGCCTGCTGGAGAAGTTGTTGAAAAAGGTCATCGTCAATTTTTCCGACGACAGTGCCTGCCTTGATTGTGTCTCCCTCTTTTACACTGAGCGACAAAATAACTCCGCTTTCTTTGGCAGGCAGCATGATGTCATCGATAAAGCTAATCGTGCAATTTTTCAGTTCAAGATTGTCTTGCAAATTCGAAGTTTGGGTGCCGGTCGAAGTGGCATTCCCTCGTTGTTGGGTTGATATCGTCGATGGGTAGGCCGCGGAGATTGCCGGAACCGGGGCCTTGCGAATGGCTGCCGAGGTCGAGCGTGTTGGTTGTGCAGCCCGGAAGGGTACTGTGTTGAATCCTGCTCGCGGTTGAATCGGCTGGAGCATGCGATTGGACGTTTGCGCTTGGGTAGCGGGTACTATTAAGCCGACCGTTGCGAGCATAAGTACCGATTTTAAAAACCTTGGTGCTGCCGGAATTCTTGACATAATTTGCCGATCACGAAAACGGTTATCGAGCTTCGAAAGTAAACTGCTTTTTCCTAGAAATCGGAATTAAGGGCTTAGATATTTAGCAAGGGCTTAGATATTTAACCCGCTTTCCGACAACAGACGATTCAGTTTATACGAGCTAGCATTCCTTTGGGTCGCTTTCTTTTGTCTAAGAAATGAGCGGTTGGAAGTGTTAGATGAAATTGGCGATTATAGCGACTACGACCATGGTCGAGCCGATAATCAACTTCCCGAGGGTGCCAAAAAGCCGGCCCAAGAAAGCAGCGGTGCTGATTTTCACACTGTCGGGGTTGGATTTACCGATCCATTTTTCGCCGATGAAAGCGCCGATGAAAGCGCCGAGCGAGGCAAAAAGTAGTGAGCCGATGAGGCTGCCTACCAGCGGGATGGGGATGGGCAGGCCGAGTATAGCACCCGCGATTCCACCAATTACTGAACCAATCACGGACAGGGTAGCACCTCGACTGGAGCCCCCCATCTTTTTGGTGCCGACAACGGAGGTGCCGAATTCAATCGCTTCGCCAAGAGTGGCCAGTCCGATGAGGACGGCAATGGTGACCCACGTGGTGTCATAATACTCGGGCCCGAATAGCATCCAAAGCAGACTTAAGATGACGATCAGCCAATTTCCAGGCAACCCGATCAGGTTTAGGATCCAAAAGAAGATCAGCAAAATGATGAATAGGGTAAACAAGAAGTAAACCATAGAAAGCCAATCTGAGCGTTTGACTGCGGCAAAACTAAAACAGGAACATGATCTTCGATTGTACTGTTTCGATCATCTCGTGGAAAATCACAAATCCTGTCGCGCGTGTGCCACAAATGACCTTGGCGTTAACACGTGTTTCGGCACGAAGCAATTGCGGGTCGATGGCTTCGTTAGGAAACTGAACGCGAACGAGTGCTGTGTTTCCTTCATCTGAGTGGACGTCGAGTTTTTCATCGATATCCAATACTACTCCGGTGTATTCTGTGCCCGGATTGGAAAGCAGTGCGAATGTTACTTGGAGTGGTTGTTCGCTGTCTCGCATTGCTTTGGAAAGGTGTCCAAGGCGGCGTTCAGGCATTTCTAATTCGACGATCCATTCCGTGTTTGGATTGACAATTGTCATTAGATTTTGCCCGCGAGTCACGGGACGATGCATTAAATTTTGTTTGGCGTTCCAGTTGACGACGCGCCCTGTCGCTGGGCTTGTGACTGTCAAAAGCTGCTGTTCCTCCATGCGGATTTCTAATTCACGTCGGAGGTATTCAATTGTTTTCGTCGCCAGCGCGATATTGTTATTCACTTCCACTGACTCGAATTGGCTCAAGTCATTTCGGTTTTGGAGCTGGAGGTTGGAGTTTCTTTCGGCCTCTTGGATTGCGATTTGTCCGTTGATTTGATCGATTGCAAGTTCAAGGTCGCTGTTTTGCATTTGCGCCAACGGTTGACCTTGTTGAACTAATGTGTCGCCATCGTCAGAAACGAAGATCGTCTCCATCGTCCCGTTAATTTTGGCGAACACTTCGTGTTGTTCTGTTGGGATTAAACTACCTTTTGCACCGAGCCCAAAAGTGCAGGGGAAGCAGGTTAGGAAAATCAATAAGACGGCCATCATGCCAATGATGGAGATTGTTTTCGTGCGTCTGCCAGATTGAAATAGCGAAACGAATTGTCCGATCATTTTCCAGGCAGGAAGTAGGAAAATTTGATGGTGCTCAGTCGCATTAGAGAGTGCTGACTGACAGTGGATCGCAATTGTCTCAATGTTGTTTTTTAGTTTCGGAGCGATCCGGGAATCGCTAAGTTGTTCGACGATCAAGGCTCCCACGGCAATCGGTTTTTTTTCAGGTAGGGCTGAGTCGGATGGATGATTGTTTTCCCGGAAAAGAGGGAGGATCGCAAGCATTTTCGTATGTGAGCGGTCGACGTATTCGTGCAAGGGTTCTCTGATTTGCGGCGGTAGGTTATCGCTTGATCCTGAGTACCAAAGTGGTTCGCTCGTTTGCATGACGAGCGAAGCGAGTTGAGACAGTTGCTTGACCTGGGTTGCCCGCCGTTCAACGGTGTCTAAACCGCTAACGGCATCGACTCGGCATTGGCGGTCATGGCCAGTGGCAACACTGACACGGTCGCATTCGAGAAAACGACGTCCCTCGTTTGCAATGGCGTAGGCAACCTCTTGAGTGTTGAGGCTTTGGTGGATAATCCCAATGAATTGCTCTCGACGATTCCACATCGCACGTTCGACCGAGTAAGAGCGAATTTTTTGATTGCTAAGAAATTCGCTGGCGATGTCTCCCATTTGAGAAACAAATTTTAAATACCCTCGCTGTGTCGTGAGTCCCGCACCGGGTCGTTGGAATATTTCGACGAGGCCCACGGCCGTTTTGTCAATTGTTAGTGGTTGTAAAATCAACAGGTGATCGGTCGGGTTGCCAGTTGGTTTGTCTCCGTAGCCGCCGGAGGCAGGTTGCACGAGCGACGCCTGTTGAGTGTCTAGCGTTTTTTTCAACAGTCGTTGATGCTCGATGGCTGCAGCTTGGTCGTTCAATCTTAAGACGGGTGGAACATTGACATAATATTTTAGTGCGAGGGTGCCGGATTCCGAATCGATCAGCCAAATGGCCGCTCCAACTGAAGCAAGTGCAGTGGTAATCCGCGGGGTAAACCCATCCATGAATTCATCCACGGTCGAGTTGGCATGCGCAAGTTGGCGGATCTCATCGACAAGGATGCGAATCTGGTTTTTGGTTTGGTTAACAAGTCCGGGGTGGACCCCGCCGGTTTGTTTTTGTTGGTCATCGCCCGATGGTTGCTGCGGGGGAGATGCAGACGGCGTTTGAGGAATCGACGGTTGGTGGTGGGGAGCCGGCGGCCCTAGCGGGTCCGCAATGAAATTGCCGAGATGGGGGGTGTTAGATTGTGGAGAAGATTGCGACATTGAAAAGTAGCGATTGTGCTTCGATGACGATGGACAGTGGTACCTGCTTTAAGCGATAATGCGGGAGGACTGTCCATGAAATCGTTGGTTTTGGCAACCTTGATTCGTTAATGCCAGCATTTTTACGAGGGTAGGATAGGGACGATCTGGCGACAGCACTTGGTCGCTGCGGGAGAAGCCCGTTGGAGCCGGGTGAGCATTGCAATTAATTAACTTATGTTTGGCGTGGATTTATGCGATTTATTGGCGATCTAGAGGACTCTCGGCAGGCAAAGAATTTTTCTGCGTATTTGCTCGTGAAGGGGATCGAAACACAAGTCGATGAGCTCGAAGAGGGCAAGCGATGTGAGATTTGGGTTAAGGACGAAGACCAGTGTGACACTGCTTTGGCTGATTTCAAAGCTTTTCAATTGAACCCGAGTGATTCCAAATATTCCGAGGCAGTCCAGCAGGCTCAGGTCTTGGTGCGGGCAGAGGAAAAAAAACGCCAACAGGCTCAGAAGCGAATGGTGAAAGTCTCGGGGGGCGTCTTGCCCAATCGCAAGCCGCTGACGATTGGAATTATCGTCGTGTGCGCTTTAGTTGGGTTACTGACGAGCTTTGGCGATGGGTTGGGCAATGGCGAGAGGGCTCGGGTGAAATATGACGACCCTGTTTACAGAGCACTTCAGTTTGTCTGTTTAAGTGAAGCTGGTCTTGAAAAAGAGCTCGAGAGTTGGAGTGGCTCGAACCCAAATGATGATATCAGTTTACGCCTTGCGAGTATCCGACGAGGCCAAATCTGGCGATTGTTTACCAACGTGTTCATTCATTATGGGATCTTCCATCTCATTTTTAATATGGTTTGGTTTTTCCAGTTTGGGACTTTGATTGAGAATCGCTATGGCACATCAAAGTTTCTAGCGCTTTTGCTGGCGACGGCAATTTTTTCCAGTTTGCTCCAAGGGATTGTGCCAGGATCGGTCGGAGGGAGTGTTCCCTTCCTTACTGCCGGCGGGTATTGGATCAGTGCGTTTGGCGGCATGTCTGGAGTCGTTTATGGGCTGTTTGGTTTCATCTGGATGAAATCAACGTATGACCCAAATTTCGGTTACCGACTTTCACAGTCGACGGTCGTCATTTTGATGGGTTGGATGTTTTTCTGCATGCTACCCGTCGAGATGCGGGCTGGAATTGGATTTGGCAGCAATGTCGCCAATTGGGCGCACGGCGTCGGATTGATCGTCGGGCTCATTTCAGGGTACGCAACCTCAGTCATTCGCCGCTAACAAGCGAAGCAGTTGGACTACTGAAATTTCACTATTGAATTTTTAGAAAGTTATTTATTCAGTGCGCCATTGGTTGAATCGGCTTGTCGTGGTGAAGCTTCGACCTGTGTATCGACTCGTTTCCAACCAAGCGGAACGCTGGGGCGAACGAAAGCTCCGAAGAAATCTTGAAGTTTGAATAATTGATTATTCAATTCGCGATCCTGAAATTGGAAATAGCTACTTGTTTCGTCACCGCGGGCTGGATCGTAGTTAGCCGAATAAAGATGCATCGCCGACGGGAGAAAGTCTTTCCGGGCAATCACGAGTTCGATTTTGGAATAGGTTCTAGCGTCTTGGATTCGCTTGGGATAAAGCTCGAGCCAGTATTCATCTTGGACACCTTCGGGGGTCGCTGACCGCACCCAATAGCGTTCTTGAATTACTTTTTTCTCTGCACCAAAAATAAAGGGTAGGGGGCTTTCTGCAATGTTTCCCTGCATGTTTGGGGGGATTTTTGTTTCATAGAGACGTTTAGTACTGAAGTCAAAATCGAACAGGCTTTTGCCATCGCAGATCCAACGCTCTTGCGACACTGCATCATTGGCTTGTTTATATTCTGCATCTCCATTCGGCGTTTGTGGAGGACGAGAAAATTGGAGAACATTGGTTGTTTCATAGCGAGCTCGATCAGGTGCTGCAAATCTGATTTGCCCCTGGGTAATTTTGTGAGCAGCAAGTCGATTGTTGCGAGGGTCGCGCCAATTAACGGCTTCACTGTCGTATTCATACCTGATGAAACCGCAGCGGTATTTTTCAACCCGTTTGCTATTCTGTTCCCAGAAATCGAGAAGGTCGTTGACATATTTTTCATGCTCAGAATCGAGCGGGAACCCTGGAGGTTGCCGAGTTGGGGTGGCGAGGGCTTGCTGTTGTGCCTGAGCCGTGGCGGCCATTTGTGCGGGTGAGAGTTGAACTTTTTGAGGTTGGCTTGTCGTTTCTTGCAACTGAGTCTGAGCCAACGCGGAGCTGGCAAACATTGAGCCGGCGAACATTGACCAACAAATTGCCAGTCTTGTGATAATACACCCGTTAAGCATTTCTTCTTCCTTGAATCAAAGCCTTTTCTGTCGCGCACGGAATCCTCGTGCGTCGCTGAGTCTATCACTTCGCTGAGGAGTGACCTAGGTGAATCGAACCGCTAGCATCTTTGAAATGCAGGGGAGGGGAGCTAACCGTGGATTGGTTAGTCGTTTCCGCCAATGGCATTAACGACCAGAGCTCGGAGATTGGGGGCGGCGATGGCAGCGGCATCGATGACTTCCTGCCCGGAAGTCGCCTCGAGAACATCTGGTTTGGCGACATTTGAAACAACGGACATCGCGAGAACCCGCATGCCATACCGGCTTGCAACATTGGCTTCCGGTACCGTGGACATTCCCACGACATCGGCCCCTGCTTTTTTCAAAAATCGATATTCGGCCTTGGTTTCATAGTTGGGGCCGAGCATCGAAGCATAAACGCCTTGGTGCAAAGTAAAATTTTGCTTGCGAGCGCAACTGACGGCTTCCGCGATCAATTCCCGATCATACAAGTCGCTCAACTGAGTTGGACGCTGTTGACTAGTGGGGGGCGAAAGATAGGTCGTTGAGCGGAACATAAAATCGAGATGACTTTCGATTAGCATGATCTCGCCGCTTCGGAATTTGGGATTTATTCCCCCCGAAGCATTGCTGATGAAAAGTGTTTGGATGCCCAGTTGATTCATCACGTGAATGGGGAGCGTCGAAAGGTCGACTGGGTAGCCCTCGTAGAGATGAAATCGTCCCTGCATCGCGATGATATTCGCTCCGGCAAGGCGACCGCAGACCAGTTGCCCTTGGTGTCCGGTCGCTGTGCTTTGCGGAAAGAACGGAATTTGTTCGTAAGGGAGTATCAGATCGACGGCGATTTCGTCGGCAACTTGCCCGGCGCCAGTTCCCAAAACAATACCGAAAGCAGGGCTAGATCCCCAGTGCTTGGCGATATGATCCGCGGCTTTCTTGATGATGGTGGAGAATTCCAACGGCGCGAGCTACTGTTTAGAGGATAGGAAACGGAGGCAGAAAACGAATGGATGGTATGAGGGGGCAAGGTTGGTTCAGTAGCTTATTCCTAAGCCACTTCCTCTGCTAACACTCCGAGTACCAGTTCCGTTAATTTCGGTTCGGCTTCGTTGGCGATTCGGATGATCTCGTTAACGTCTGCTGGTTTAAGTGCGTCGGCGAGGCACATGTCGGTGATGATCGAAAAACCGACGACCCGCATCCCGGCATGAATTGCTACGATGACCTCTGGAACGGTCGACATGCCGACCACGTCGGCGCCGATGGTTCGAAGGAATCGATATTCTGCGCGAGTTTCCAAGTTAGGCCCGGCAACCGCAACTAGCACTCCCTGGTGAGCAACAATGTCCTGGGCTCTGGCGATTCGAAGCGCGCGATCAATTAGTTTGTGGCAATAAGGTTCACACATATCAGGGAAGCGCGGTCCGAGCCGGTCGTCGTTGATGCCAATCAGCGGATTGTCTCCCATCAGGTTGATCTGATCTTCGATCAGCATGATGTCTCCTTCAGAGAAGTAAGGATTCAATCCCCCGACGGCGTTGGAGCAGACCAATAGTTCGGCACCGAGTGCTTTCATGACGCGAACTGGAAGCGTGATTTCTTTGAGTGGATAACCCTCGTACATGTGAATCCGCCCCTCCATCGCAATGACGGGAAGGCCATTGAGGGTGCCACAGACGAGTTGCCCTTTGTGGGATATTGCCGTGGACTGAGGGAAGTTCGGGATATCGGCGTAGTCGATCGAGACTGCAACCTCGATTTTTTCCACCAGGGATCCCAGACCCGTCCCGAGGATGATCCCGGCTTTTGGTGTTTGGGACCATTTGGATTTAATAAAGGCGACTGATTCCTGGATCTTATCAAACAAATCAAGCATAACTGTATCCTGAGTTCTGAAGTTCAACGCCCCAACCTACCCGACACCGGTTTTGGTGCTCAAGTGGCTATCGGCGAAACCAGTGTAAAACAATGGTCGAAACGGAGGTGGCAAAAGCGTGCGGGGTTTGGTTTGCAGAGCTTTTTACTTGGTTTCGGAGCCTTCCAGTTTTTTTGAGGCAATTTTTTTAGCCATAGGGTCAAACTTGAATTCGTTGACGAGTTGTGCTGCGATCGGGTCCACGCGTTGGGAGACGGATTCTGCCAAAGTAAAGACGAGCGTCACTCTTCGTCCATCTTCATTGGTCACGTGGTAATAGAACCAATTGACCGGCACGCCTTCTTCTTCGCCGCCCACGACGACCTGCATTGCCATGTGTCCGGCAAGTGTTGGCAGAGTTGTTGCTGCGAGGAGAACAGCATTTTCGTCCGCGGCAATAATTTTGGCGACCTCGGTTTTATAGTCTTCGAGGGTCAGTGGATTGTCAGCAGGACGTGAAGGGAGTTGGACAATATTGCATTGCGCGAGTAGTTCATTTCCATCAATAAAGCGAAGGACTGCAGCATCTTTTTCAGTCGCAATCATTTTCCAGCGTGGTTCGTAGGTTACCGAAAATTTTCCAGTTTCACTTTGCCAGCGAACGCGCTGGCGAATTTTGCTGTCCTTCCCGGTGTACTTGGCTAATGATTCGTTGGACAGTTCATCGGTGGTGGCGTTCGTGATGCGGATGTCAATTTTGGTCTTTCCATCAAACCCTGGTGCAATTTGGCCGGGGCCACGACGTTCGCGAACGGTCAATTTCAGGCTCGACAATGAGTCATCTAAGCGGTTGATGGTGGCAATTCCACTGAGTTCCATTTCCGTGACGACGTCGTTCACGTCGCCAAGGAGAGTGCCGATGATGTAAACACGCGCTGATTTAGAATCATATTTCTTTAGTAGGATTCTAACTTTGGATTCTTCAATTCGATTCAGTCGAAGCATTTTGGCAAGGGCTTCCACTGGCGGTTCCCAACTGTCGCCTTCTTTGACCGATGGTCGACTGAACACGGCAGAGAGTGTCATTGGGTCAGCCGGATTTTGGATCAATTCAAGTTCCGCCTGGTCTAAGATTCCTGTCATCGAGGCGAGTTCAACCTGCTCGCCTGACTTTTCTCTGAGTCGCGCGACGATCAGTTGATTGTTGGGTCCAAGCTCAGGTTTGGTCGTTCCCCGGTCAAGTTTGATTCGTCCGTTTGCCTTTTCGAAAAAGCGAATCGTTTGCTCACCGCTGGTGGTTCTTTGGAAGAATGACAATTTCGCATCAACATTTAACGGGAGCGGTACAATTTCGCCCGTTTCTTCGCTGGGGATGGTTACCGTGCCGCTGTGCATGAAGTCAGCAATAACCCGACACTGGGCGCCTTTTTCAAAATTGACGCTGAGATCGATCGTCTCTTGGGCAAAGGCAGGCGATGCAAAAACGACCAATGCGAGGGCAAAATGAGTCAGTTGGCAGCAAAAGGTCGGAAATCGTTGGTTTTTAAGCATTATTCTTTCCAAGAAGTCGTCTAAAAGGCGCGAATTATGGGGTGTGTTCAAAAACACCGCTGTTTGGTCAACAATCGACCAATTTTCGTCTCAAATCGAACAATCTCGTCTCGATCCGAAATGTTTGCCAATGGTGGTAAATTGCCGGTTGAGGCGGGAAATTTCAGTTTTACGCGGGAAAAATAGGTGATTCGCGTTGATTCGTGAGTTTGCGGGGCGATTTGGAACGTATTTTGCAGGGTAAATAAGCGTTACTTCGGCGAAACGAAAGCAATTTTAGCTAGCGACTTTCGGTTAATTGGGAGCGTTGGGAGGAATTGCTGACGGTGGAAGGAAGCGATACCCGCAAGGGCGTCGGAGTGAACGGGTGCGAGTGCATCGAACATTTGTTGGATTGGCTCGTAACTAAAACCGTAAGAACACTGAGGTTCGGTCGGTTTACATGATCAGGATGATCGTAGATGTTAGGAGTCTCGGAGTTCTGCTTTGAGCGCGAAAAGAGAGTCGTGCTTGGATAGGGCAAAGAGACACAAAAGAAATAAGGCTTGTCATGCACTCCGATTACAAATGTGATTCAATTCGAGATTTACGCGACCAGCAGGTTCGTTTTGCGCCACGGGACAAAAAGATTGAGCAAGTCGATTGTGCCGAGAAACTGCTGCGCGATATTCAACTCGATCGAGATTATAACTTTGAGTTTGTTTGTTTCCGAATTACTGGTTTCCGGCCTGAGAAATCAGCGATCGTAAAAATAAAAGGTGAGAACCTCCGGCACGATCTGCATTGTTTTATCGAGGACCTTTCTGATTCTGCCAACGTCAGTGCAGAAGAGTTCGGCCAACCCGTGCATACCGTGGACGATCTAAGCAAGATGTTTAATGTCTCGACTAAGACAATTTCGAGATGGCGTCAGCAGGGTTTGGTGAGTCGTAAATTTATTTTCAACGGCGGTCGTCGGCGTGTTGGCTTTTTGCACACCAGTGTCGACCAGTTTATTAAAAGAAATCGCCAGAAGGTAAAGCGGGGCGCGAGATTCAGCCAGCTTAGAAAAACAGATAAAGATGAAATTATCGAACGGGCTCGCCGGCTTGCGAAAGCGGGGGGATGTCCCGCCGATATTACGCGTCGGATCGCCAAGCACATGGATCGAAGTGTCGAGACCATTCGGTACACGATTAAGCAGTTTGACAGTGATAACCCGACGATTGCAGTGTTTCCGGACCAGTCTGGGCCATTGAATCTAGAGATGAAAGAGCGTGTTTACGCGGATTTCAGCGCAGGAAGGTCGGCAGATTCGATCGCAAAACGTTATGGTCGAACGAAAACGACGATCTATCGCGTCATTAATGAGGTGCGTGCGAACTTGATCATGGAACTGCCGCTTGATTTCATGGACAACGCTGAGTTCCACCGGAGAGCGGCTGAGAAACGGATTGTCGATTCCGAGATGCCCGTTCCCGAAACGAAGACCCGTAGGACAAAACCACCGGCCGGCTTGCCCCGTTACTTGGCTTCGCTTTACGAAGTCGCTTTGTTGACCAGGGAGCAAGAGCAGTACCTTTTTCGGAAGTACAACTTTCTTAAATTCCAGGCCAATCGTTTACGCGGTAAGCTTGATCCATCGAACGCGAAGTCGTCTGAGATGGACACGATCGAGCAGCTTTATGACGACGCGGTAAAAATTAAGAATCGAATCGTGCAGGCAAACCTTCGTTTGGTCGTCTCGATCGCCAAACGGCATGTGGCAGCGAGTGAAGACTTTTTCCAGCTTGTTAGCGATGGAAACATGTCACTTATTCGGGCGGTTGAGAAATTTGATTACTCTCGGGGTAACAAATTTAGTACCTACTCCAGTTGGGCGATTATGAAAAATTTTGCCCGAACCATTCCTGGTGCTTTCAAGCAGCGGGATCGTTTCCGGCCGACTTCGGAAGAGGTTTTCCTCGCTAAAGCGGATCAGCGAACCGACCGCTACTTGTTGGAGTCGGAGCAGGATCTGAGGAAGAAGCAGGTTAATTCGATTCTTGAAATTCTGGATGACCGGGAGCAAAAGATTATCGTCTGCCGGTTTGGTTTGGATTACAGCTTCGAACCGCAAACCTTGAAAGAGGTTGGTGCTCAACTTGGGGTTACCAAGGAACGGGTTCGTCAAATTGAAGCTCGGGCTTTGAATAAGCTTCGTTCCGCGGCTAAGGAGCAGAACATCGATCTACCTGATAGTATTTTCCTTGAACTTGAATCGGGTAGCTAACCGCAGCAAGTTTGAATTTAAAGTTGTGAAATGACGCACAGCCACTGCCTTGCAGTGGCTGTTTTTTTTTGCGTGGTGGTTCGCGTTGGATGATTGGGTGGCGTTACCGCGAGGCCCAGTCGCGCCAATTTGCGGGGATTGGCTTGCTGGGCGAACCAGTTTTAGCGGGGCAAGAGCGGGCAAGAGCGGGCAAGAGCGGGCAGTCGCAAAGTCAGTCCGCGTTTCGCAGGTGCGTTGTTGGGATAGAATCGGTTTGGATAGAGAGGGTTTTCTTAGGCGTTAAACGGCCCGTCCGCGCTCTGGTTGGGATCTTCGTTCCATATCAGGTTTGGCCGTTGAAGACGTTCTGGGGTGGACGCTTTTATTAGTTCGCTGCGGCGTTCCTCGGTTGCGGCGAGCAGTTCGAATGGCGAGGGCAGCCAGTTGCAGTCGGGGGGGCATTCAAATTGGTAGGCCGGTGTAGTTATCTCAAACATTGGTTCTCCTTCACTTTAAGAGGGGTTTGAAGTGTCATTCGGAGGCAACTCACTTTCATTACGCGAAATCTCTCAAAAAAGTTTCCGTCTTTGGTTCTTTCGCTGGGAGTTAGCTTGAATTGATGATTCGTTGATTTTTCGGTGAAATCCAAGTTGGCGGAATGGGGGGAACTGGGGTTTAAGGTGGTGTTGATTCGGGTTGCTGGGGTAGTTGTGGTGTTCACGAACGTCCGCGATCTACTTAGAAAGGCCGAATTGATCGTCCAGTCTGGAAATGCCCCGAAATCGGCTCACTTCTCGCTGATAATTAGCCGATAGTCAGCGAGTCCCCGTTTAGACGGGTTAATTTCGTTGGGTCATGGATTGTTCCAGTGAAAAAATTGCAATTCGTATTGCAGGGTAAATCTATTTAGATATATTTACCCGACTAAACTTTACGCCGGCGTAGCTCAGTTGGCAGAGCAGCTGTTTTGTAAACAGCAGGTCGTGGGTTCAAGTCCCTCCGCCGGCTTTTCTTGCTCTCTTGCGGTTTTCGCAAGTGAGCGAGTTGTGGATTGTTGTGTAAAAGATCAGCGAGATTGCACGAGAGCTTTTGTTTCTCGTGGTTTTTTGTGGGTTTTTGTTGCAAGGCATTGAGTTTTTGGGGGGTTACCGAAGCGGTCAAACGGGACAGACTGTAAATCTGTTGGCTATGCCTTCGCAGGTTCGAATCCTGCACCCCCCACTGCTTCAAGTTGTTTTTTCGGTTGGCGAAATCAGAAGCGTCGGATCGGAATAAATGGGCGAAATGGGTAGTTTAATCCTGTTTCGTAGCTGGAAGTGGCTGATTTAGTGTCGATTGGGGAAAATGTCCGCTGAAATTTGGGTTTTTTTGCTCACTTGTCATTGGGGTTTTCGCCTAAGTTGTTAGATTAACGGGTCAAGTTGGTTGTGACACGCAGGAGCTGCTGCGTGTTGTGATTAGCGGGTGTAGCTCAATGGTAGAGCTCCAGCCTTCCAAGCTGGTGGTGAGGGTTCGATTCCCTTCACCCGCTCATTTGTAGATTGATAGGATTTGGGCTCGATCAAAACGGGCTTCGCTGCTGTAGCTCAGTGGTAGAGCGCGTCCTTGGTAAGGACGAGGTCATGGGTTCAAATCCCATCAGCAGCTCTGATTGTGGTTCGGCTTGGCGACTTGCTGCGGCGGGTTTGTTGGGTCGATTTTTAACTTGGTTGTTGAGATTAAAAACAGAAGACAGGTAATAAGAAGGTATGGCCAAGGAAGAATTTAAGCGGACTAAACCGCACGTTAACGTCGGAACCATTGGGCACATTGACCATGGTAAAACAACTACTACTGCAGCGATTCTTGCGGTTCAGGCTGCCAAGGGTTTGGCAGAAGCTAAGAACTACTCGGACATCGCGAAGGGTGGAACGGTTCGTGACGCGACTAAAACCGTTACGATTGCGGTTGCTCACGTTGAGTATGAGACGGAAAACCGTCACTACGCTCACATTGACTGCCCGGGTCACGCCGACTTTGTGAAGAACATGATTACTGGTGCTGCTCAGATGGACGGAGCGATTTTGGTCGTTTCTGCCGCTGACGGTCCAATGCCACAGACCAAGGAGCACGTTTTGCTTGCTCGGCAGGTTGATGTTCCTGCTTTGGTTGTGTTTCTAAACAAGTGTGATCTTGTTGATGATGAAGAATTGTTGGAGTTGGTTGAAATGGAAGCTCGTGAGCTTCTGAGTAAATACGACTTCGATGGAGATAATTTGCCGATTGTTCGCGGTAGTGCATTGCCTGCCTTGAATAATCCTGCGGACGAAGGTGCTTCTCAGTGTATTACTGAGTTGATGGCTGCGATTGACAGTTATATTCCTGAGCCGAAGCGTGAAGAAGATCGTCCGTTCTTGATGGCGATTGAGGATGTGTTCTCGATCGAAGGTCGTGGAACAGTGGCGACAGGTCGTATTGAGCGTGGTGTGATCAAGACGGGTGAAGAAGTTGCGATCATTGGTCTTGAGGCTGAGCCGCGATTGACTACCTGCACGGGTGTGGAAATGTTCCGCAAGATTCTCGATCAGGGTCAGGCTGGTGATAATGTTGGAATTCTTCTTCGTGGTGTTAAGCGAGAAGATATCCAGCGTGGTCAGGTTTTGGCTAAGCCAGGTTCGATTACTCCGCATGCGAAGTTCGAAGCTGAGATTTATTGCTTGAGTAAAGATGAGGGTGGTCGACACACTCCTTTCTTTAGTGGTTACCGACCTCAGTTTTACTTCCGAACAACTGATGTGACTGGTACAGCTAATTTGGCTGAAGCAGAGATGTGTATGCCTGGTGACAATGTCAAGATTGTGGTTGAGCTTCAGAAGCCAATCGCGATGGATGATGGTGTTCGTTTCGCGATTCGCGAAGGCGGCCGGACAGTGGGTTCGGGTGTTGTGACGAATATCGTCGACTAGTTGCGGTGGTTGGCTGGTCGTTGTTTGGCTAGTTGATTTCAATTTGGTAAGCGTCGTGTGGTTGTTTCCGTGCGGCGCTTTCCGGCGATTTAAGGGCAGGCTCGTTTGTTTGAATCGAGTTGCTGTTGGTCAAGCGGAGGGGTGTAGCTCAATTGGTAGAGCACTGGTTTCCAAAACCAGCGGTTGCGGGTTCAAGTCCCTCCGCCCCTGCCATTTGAAGCGTTGTTGGTTAGTCGGTAAGGTTAGTATTAATCGCGGTTGGCTTTGGGTGCGTAGTTTGTATTCCGGGTTGATTGTTTGTGAGGTTACTTATGAGTTCGGCGGGAAAGCAAAAGCGAGAACCGGCTCGGCCGAGTCTTGTGTCGGAATTGTTTCAGTTTGGGCTTTATAAGCCGAATCAGGGGCGAATTGTTCGGCAGGTGACTTTTTTGACGACTGCTTTTTTAGGGGTGTTGATTGCTTGGGAGATCAAGCGGTCGCCTTTGATGGGTGGTTTGGGTGCTGAAGGGTACCTTGTCATGTTGGGGCTCGCGGCGGTAATGGTTTGGGTTTCGTTTCGGTTGGTCAATTATTCTGTCTTTGCCGACTTTTTGGTTGCTGTCGAAGCGGAGATGAATAAAGTTTCCTGGCCGACGCGTCGGGAGTTGTGGAATGCTTCGGTGGTGGTCATTTTTGTGATCTTCTCGATGGCGGCGTTCTTGTTTTTGTTTGACGCGTTGTGGACGAAAGTGTTCGAGCTGATTGGTATTAGGTATTCCAGTTAGTGCTGGGTGGTTCGTTTGGGTTGTTGCAATCTTTTTCGGTGGCTAGTGAGTAGATAGATGGCAGATGACGAGGTAGTTTCGGACGATTCGGTCGGCACCCCTGAGGTTCAGGAGGTTGGTTCGGTGGATGCGTCGCCTGAAGTTGATTCGCCTCAGGAATCTGGTGCGGAGGTCTCTGCGGAAGAGGTTTCGGTCGAGGAGGTTTCGGTCGAAGAGGTCGCTGAGGATGTTGTTGAAGAAGAGTTGAACGAGTTTGGGTTTGCCGCCTCAGATATGGTTGATGACGAGGAAGAAGAGGAGGAGGAAGAGGGCGACGACGATGTGTCGCCGATTGAGGAATTTGTTGACGGCGTGGTTGCTGACGACAGCGAAGAAGTGGAGATGAAGTGGTATATCCTGAAGGTTCAGGTTAACCGAGAAAATTCAATTTGCGATGCGTTGAAGCGTCGCGTAAAGGTTGCGGGTGTTGAGCGTTTCTTCGGTGAGGTTTTGGTGCCTACGGAAGACGTTCGTGAGTTCAATAAGGCTGGTAAGCAGCGGATTACGAAGCGAAAGCTTTACCCTGGTTACATCGTTGTGAATATGGAGATCAACGACGACTCCTGGTTTTTGGTTCGGGAGACTTCGGGGATTGGCGATTTTACGGGAGCGGCGGGAAAGCCTGCTCCGTTGACACCGGAAGAGGTGTCTCGGATTATCGCGACGACGAAGCCGGAAGTTGAAGAGGATGGCGAGGACAATATTAAAACGGCCATTCCATTTAAGGTGGGTGATCGTGTCCGGGTTAAGGAAGGCTATTTTCAGAATCACGAGGGTGAGGTGTCTGCGGTTGATGAGCGGAATGGCCGCATCACAGTGATGATTAATATTTTTGGTCGACCTAATCCGGTTGAGTTGGATCACTGGCACGTTGAGAACGTTTAGCGTTCCCGGGGCTGGCTGGTTACAGTAAAAGAAAAGTAGAAAGTGTTATGGCGAAGCAAGTAACGGGTGAAGCAAAATTTCAGGTTCCTGGTGGACAGGCGACGCCTGCACCTCCGGTTGGAACCTCGTTGGGTAAGTTTGGTATCAACCTTGGCCAGTTTGTTCAGCAGTTTAATGATCGTACAAAAGAGTACGCCGGGACCCCGATTCCGGTTGTGGTCACGGTTTATAATGATCGTACTTTCGAGTTTGTTACCAAGAGTCCGCCGGCGGCATCAATGTTGAAGATTGCAGCTGGAATTGCGAAGGGCTCTGGTGTTCCTAATCGCGACAAGGTAGCGACTGTGACTCGGAAGCAGATCGAGGATATCTGCGAAAAGAAAAAAGAGGATTTGAATGCCCGTGATCTTGATCATGCCTGCCGGATGATTGAGGGAACAGCCCGAAGTATGGGAATTGATGTCGTCGATTAGGCCCGGCGGTTGATTGGTTTGCTGGGCGAGTACGGAGACGGCGTCGAGCTTTATTAGGCGTTAAACAATAAAGAGTTCAGAGTAATGAAGCGTTCCAAGCGATACACAGAGTTGTTGACTAAGGTTCCTGAGCAACCGGTTGGTCTGAGTGAAGCAGTTGAAATCTTAAAGGGTTTTGACGGTGCTAAGTTCGATCAGACGATTGAGATTCACATGCATCTCGGAGTTGATCCGAAGCAGGCGGATCAGATTGTTCGTGGTTCGATAGTACTTCCGCACGGCATTGGAAAAACACAGCGAGTGATTGTGTTTGCTAAGGATGCTGCGGCTGAAGCGGCGCAAGCGGCAGGGGCCGATGAGGTTGGTCAAGAAGAATTGGCCAAGAAAATCAGTGGCGGTTGGCTGGACTTCGATGTCTGCATTGCCTCTCCGGACATGATGGGTGTGGTCGGGCCGTTGGGGCGAGTGCTTGGTCCCCGTAGTCTGATGCCGTCGCCGCGAGCAGGTACGGTGACGCCGGATGTTGCCAAGGCTGTCCAAGAGTATAAGGCTGGAAAGGTAGAGTTTCGAAACGATAGCGGAGGCAATGTCCACGCTGTTTTGGGTCGTTTGAGCTTTACTCCTGAGCAGATTCAAGAAAATGTCAGTGCCTTTTTGAAGTACATTGAGTCGTTGAAGCCGAGTTCGGTGAAGGGGACTTATGTGAAGAACATTGCACTGACCTCGACGATGGGTCCCGGGATTCCTTTGGCTGCATAGTCGCTGGGGTTTTGTTGGATTGTCGGGTTAAACATACAGTTTAAAAACGTAATGAAGTGAAGCAAAAGTTATGAGTAAGTTCGTAAAAGATTTGTTGTCTAAGGATCTCGCCAATCGACTTGATGGCGTAACGGATTGTGTCCTGGCAGATGTAGTAGGAATGGATGCGATTTCCTCGACTGGTCTTCGAAAACGTCTTCGTGACAAAGGGATTGGGATGATGGTTGTCAAGAACAGCCTTGCCCGCCGTGCGACAGAAGGCACTTCGCTGGCTCCAGCATTTGAAGGGATCGAAGGATCTCACGCGGTGCTATGGGGTGCGGATGATTTTGTTTCGTTGGTCAAAGAGGTGACGGAGCTCAACGAGGACGCTGAGGATTTCGAAAAGTTCGAAGCTCGCGGCGGAGTCATGGATGGGGAGCAGTTGACTCCCGAGCGTGTTAAGGAGATCAGTAAGTGGCCAAGTCGTGCTGAGCAACTCAGCATGTTGGTGGGTCAGATTCTTGGTCCAGGTTCGACTTTGGCGGCACAACTCATTGGCCCTGGTGGTCAGTTGGTAAGCCAGATCAAGCAGGTTGGCGAAGAAGAGGACTAGAAATAAACGGCCTGGCCGTGGATATAGAGTTCGTTTGCCCAATCGCGGAGTCGGCAAGTCGAATAGAGGTTGGTTGGTTTTTACTGGTCAGCTTGTTCATAAAAGTGTTCAGTTTGATAATGAATTTTGAGAAGCGGGTTCCGCAGCCTGTTTTCTCGACGATACGAAAGGGTGACTCCAATGTCCGAAGAAGCAGCAACTGTAGAATATTCTGATGACGCCAAGAAGCTCGGTGACGAAATCGCCGGAATGACTTTGAAGCAAGCTAAAGAGCTAAGTGATTACCTCGAGAACGAGCACGGTATCAAAGCCGCTGCTGGTGGTGGTGTAATGGTCGCCGCAGCAGGTGGTGGCGGTGGCGAAGAGGCAGCGGAAGCTCAAACTGAGTTTGACGTTATCTTAACTGGTTTTGGCGATAAGAAGCTTGATGTTGTCAAGATTGTGAAAACAATCACTGGCGCATCACTGATGGAAGCCAAGAAGATGGTTGAAAGCTGCCCAGCGACGCTTAAGGAAGCAGTTTCTAAAGAAGACGCTGACAAGGTTAAGGCTGACGTCGAAGGTGCTGGCGGAAGCGTTGAGCTTAAGTAGTTCATTGCGACCGGCTCTGGCTCGAAAGGCCGGAGTTCGGGCCGCGTTATTCCATGAGAATGGTTGGCGCGGCCACTTTGGTTGTGTTTTTGACAGCCGAATGAAGTAGGCCAAGCATCGCGGAATGAAACGGCTCCGCGATGCCCTGGGTCTTGAGAAGATCGTCAGTTGTAGGATCTTCGTAAATAGCCAATTCAAGCGATGTGTTGTTCATTCACCAAAGTCGACGGTAATGCACTTGCTATAGAGTGCGGAAGCGGTTGGCCAATTCAGGGAACGATATGCTCGGGTATCGCACACTTGGAGATTTTTTGAAAATCCAGGACTTGTGTTTGAAACCGGCGTGCGCGGATTCATTAAATTGGATTCCTGCGGTTGTTGTTTTCGGAGGTTTGATTGCCTGCGCATTGTTGTTTATTCAGTCGTTGGAATTCGCATTTTCGCGAACGGCTGGAGTTGCGATTGAACCATCACTTACTCGACTAATCTGATACCGGAGATTCTGCGCTTATGGCAACCCCAGTTGAGCGACGATTAGCACCAGAAAAAGTTCGTGTGTTTGGTAGTGGCAGGGACTATCAAGTTCCGCCGGACCTCACAAAAATTCAAACCCACAGCTATCAAGCGTTTCTTCAGTCGGATGTTCCGCTGGAAAAGCGGAAGGCGCAGGGGATTGAAGGCGTTCTTCAGGAAATTTTCCCAATTGAGAGTTACGACAAAAAGCTGCAACTCAGCTATGTTCGTTACGAGTTGGGAAAGCCTCGATACACTCCTTCGGAGTGCCGGCAATTAAGAATGACTTACGGACAGCCTTTTCGGGTTTGGTTGCGTCTTGAGAAAGAGCAACCGGTCGAGGAAGAGGTTTTCCTTGGTGATATCCCAATCATGCTTGGCGGTGGTGAGTTTATCATCAATGGTGCCGAGCGCGTGGTGGTCAGTCAGTTGCATCGAAGTCCTGGAATTGACTTCGTCAGGGAAACAGATACGACTTCCGACAGGAAACTGGCGAGTTGCCGCGTGATTCCCGAGCGTGGTAGTTGGATCGAAGTTAATGCGACCAAGAAGGATCTTTTGACCGTTCGAATTGATCAGAGCGGCAAGTTTTCCGCGCTGACGCTTTTGCGGGCAATGGACCCGAAGTACGGCGAAGATTCTGCAATCCTGAAGGCGTTTTACGACACGGCCAAAGTCAAGGTTGTGGATCGCCGAAGCGCCGGTAAGCTTGAAGGCAAAGTTGCCGTCGACGACATTGTGTACCCACAAACGAGCGAACGAGCCGGTGAGATTATTGTCGAAGTCGGGCATAAAATTACCAAGGATGCTGCGGAGACGATCTGTTCTTCGGGTGTTAAGGTTTGCGAGATCATGCCGGCACCAAGGTCACCGCTAATCTTTAACTCATTGATCGACGATTCAACATCGAGTCATGAGGAAGCCTTGCTGAAGATTTATCAGCGGCTTCGTCCTGGAAACCCTCCCGCACTTGAAAAAGCGAGGACTTTGTTCCACGAGAAATTCTTTGATTCCAATCGTTATCGGTTGGGGCGAGTCGGACGATTCCGAATCAATCGCAAACTGGATCTCGGTGTTTCTGAGAAAGAAATGACGCTTCGTCCGGATGATATTTTGGCATCGATGAAGTACATCCTCGAGTTATCTACACCCGGTGGATCGGCCAACGTTGATGATATTGATCACCTTGGAAATCGCCGCTTGCGGACGATTGATGAACTGGCATGCGACGAACTCCGCAAGGGTTTCTTGAAGCTTCGCCGGACGGTACAAGAGCGCATGAGCTTGAAAGAGCAAGATGACATGACGCCTCGTAGTCTCGTGAATCCGAAAAGCATTTCAGCGGCGATCGAATACTTCTTCGGTCGTGGTGAATTGTCTCAAGTGGTCGATCAGACTAATCCATTGTCTCAGTTGACTCACGAGCGACGTCTGTCAGCACTTGGCCCTGGTGGTTTGAATCGTAAGCGAGCCGGTTTCGAGGTTCGCGATGTTCACATTTCTCACTATGGTCGTATTTGTCCAATTGAGACGCCGGAAGGTACCAACATTGGTTTGATTTCCAGCCTCGCGATTTATGCAAGTGTCGACGATTACGGATTCCTTGTTTCCCCTTACGCGGTTGTGAAAAAAGGAAAAGTGACCGACGATGTTGCTTGGCTACGTGCTGATGAAGAGACGGAAGAGCATATTGCACCGGCCGATACTTATGTCGAAGACGGTAGAATCGTTGGAAGTAAGCAACTGGGCGGGGCGATCATCGCCAGATACAAAGCTGACTTTGAGTTGGCTGATCCTGAAGTTGTACGTTACATGGACATTGCACCTTCTCAGATGGTTGGTGTCTCGGCGGGTTTGATTCCGTTCCTTGAGCATGACGATGCGAACCGGGCGTTGATGGGTTCTAACATGCAGCGTCAAGCCGTACCGTTGTTGGTGGCTGAGCCACCGATCGTTGGAACGGGAATGGAAGTTCGTGTTGCTGAGAACTCGAGCATGTTGGTTCGTGCTCGAAGTGGCGGCAAGGTGACTTATGTTGACTCAACTCGCATTGAAGTTGGTACCGACGTTTACGAATTGTCAAAGTACGTTGGCCTGAACGAGCGAACTTGCCAAAATCAGAAGCCGCTAGTGGTTCCTGGTCAAAAGGTCGAACGTGGTGAAGTATTGGCTGACGGAGCGGCGACCTACAAAGGTCAATTGGCTCTCGGGCGTAACGTGCTCGTTGGTTTCATGTCGTTTGACGGTTGTAACTACGAAGATGCGATCATCATTAGCGAAGAGCTCGTCAAGAACGACACCTATACATCGATTCACATCGAAGAATTCGACGTGGAAGTTCGCGAAACGAAGTTGGGTCGTGAGGAATTCACTCGCGATATTCCTAACGTAAGCGAGAAAGCACTTCGCAATCTCGATGAAAACGGCGTGATTCAGGTTGGAAGCTATGTCAAGCCTGGCGATATCCTCGTTGGTAAGGTTTCACCAAAGTCGAAAACAGAACTGACACCGGAAGAAAAATTGCTACATGCGATTTTCGGTCGCGCTGGTGAAGATGTTAAAAATGATTCATTGGAGGTCTCCTCTGGAATTGAAGGAATCGTAATTGATAGCCAGCGATTCTCTCGGCGGATGAGCCTTTCGGAAGAAGAGCGGAAAGTTTTTGAGAAAGACCTGAAGGCGGCTGAGGCGGATGGCAACGAAGAAATTGCCAACGTTTTTGGTGTCATGGTTGAAGCAATCGAACGAGTCGTGGGCAAGACGTTGACGGATGAGGACGAAACGCCTCTTTGTCGCGATCAGGATCCGAAGTTCGTGGCGGAGAAAGCTGCTAACTTCCGGCTTTCCAACGTGATTGGTTCGATGCGTAGCGATGACAAGATCAGCCAAATCGAAGCGATCCACAAAGAGATGTGGCCTGCTGTCGAGAAAACTATTGATGCTCGCGATCGAACCGTCAACAGTATGAAGCGGGGTGACGAACTGCGAAGTGGCGTCCTTCAGATGGTCAAGGTTTACATCGCCACCAAGCGAACGATTTCGGTCGGTGACAAGATGGCGGGACGGCACGGAAACAAGGGTGTGATCTCGAAGATCTTGCCGGTTGAAGACATGCCTTACCTCGAAGATGGCACGCCGATTCAGATCATGCTCAATCCGTTGGGTGTTCCCTCGCGTATGAACGTGGGACAGATTCTGGAGACCCACTTGGGCTGGGCTGGTTCTAAACTTGGTTTCCAAGCAATCACGCCGGTCTTTGATGGTGCGTCAGAATCTGAAATCAACGATTGTTTGGCAGAGGCAGGATTGCCGAGCCACGGTAAGCACACGCTGTATGACGGACGAACAGGAGTTGCCTGCACGCAGGAAACAACTGTGGGTTACATCTACATGCTGAAACTTCATCACTTGGTTGATGATAAGGTTCATGCTCGAAGCACCGGGCCTTATTCCTTGATTACTCAACAGCCTCTTGGTGGTAAAGCAAGATTCGGTGGCCAGCGATTTGGAGAGATGGAAGTTTGGGCTCTCGAAGCTTATGGAGCCGCTTACATTCTTCAGGAATTGCTCACGGTCAAGAGTGATGACGTGGAAGGCCGGACCAAGATTTACGAATCGATGGTCAAGGGTGAGAACACGTTGGAAGCAGGCACGCCTGCAAGTTTCGATGTTTTGACAAACGAGATTCGTGGACTTGCATTGAATATGCAATTGGAAAAAAGACGCGGCTAAACCCGCGGGCACAGCGGGGCAGTGGTTTGACCCTGCCCGCGTGAATGCCAAATGACTGTTTGCGTTGCAGAAGCTCTGACAGGCTTGAAAACGTTCCCCCTTAAAACAAACGATAAAAATACTTAAAAGGAGCAGGTGAATTTATGGCGACTGCCGACACCACCTACGATCGCATCAACGATTATGCTTCAGTCAAAATTTCTTTGGCTCGTCCTCACGATATTCGCTCATGGTCAATGGGTGAAGTGAAAAAACCTGAAACGATTAACTACCGTACTTACCGTCCTGAAAAAGATGGTTTGTTCTGCGAGCGAATTTTCGGACCTGAAAAGGACTGGGAATGTGCTTGTGGCAAGTACCGCGGTATGAAGTACAAGGGCATGATTTGCGATCGCTGTGGCGTTAAGGTGACGCACTCGCGTGTTCGTCGTAAACGAATGGGTCACATTGAATTGGCCGCACCCGTCGTTCACATTTGGTTTTTCAAAGCAATGCCCAGTCGCTTGGGTAACTTGTTGAACATGAAGACCAGCAGTCTTGAGAAGGTGATTTACTTCCAGGATTACGTCGTTACCGATGCCAAGGATACTGACCTCGAGCGACAGCAATTGCTGACTGAGGAAGAGTACCGCGCCGCTCGCGCTGAGTTTGGTGAAGGCAGTTTCACCGCTAATATGGGCGCTGATGCTGTGCGGGAACTCCTGTCTGAGCTCGATTTGGTCAGATTGTCGGATGACTTGCGGATTGAACTCGCCGAGACAGGTTCAAAGCAAAAGCGAAAAGACTTGACCAATCGATTGAAGATCGTGGAGTCAATTCGGGATAGCGATAACAAGCCTGAGTGGATGGTGCTTGATGTAATCCCAGTGATTCCTCCGGACCTGCGTCCACTTGTGTTGCTGGACTCCGGTAACTTTGCGACATCCGATCTTAACGATCTCTATCGCCGAATTATCAACCGCAACAACCGACTGCGAAAGCTAGTCGATCTAAACGCGCCTGAAGTGATCATTCGCAACGAAAAGCGGATGTTGCAGCAGTCGGTGGATGCATTGTTTGACAACAATCGTTGCAAGCGTCCGGTGCTGGGCAGCAGTAACCGACCGTTGAAATCATTGACTGATATGATCAAGGGTAAGCAGGGTCGTTTCCGCGAAAACCTCTTGGGTAAGCGTGTTGATTATTCAGCTCGTTCTGTAATCGTTGTGGGTGCTCGTTTGAAACTCCATCAATGTGGTCTTCCGAAGAAGATTGCGTTGGAGCTTTACCAACCGTTCATCATTCGCAAGCTCAAAGAATTAGGGCATGCTGATACGATCAAGAGCGCCAAGAAGATGCTCGAGCGGAAGGACGAAGAAGTTTGGGACATTCTTGAGCAGGTGATTCGTAACCACCCGGTTATGTTGAATCGTGCTCCGACGCTTCACCGCATGGGAATTCAGGCATTTGAGCCGATTCTAGTTGAAGGAAACGCGATCCACTTACATCCGTTGGTGTGTAAAGGATTTAATGCTGACTTCGATGGTGATCAGATGGCAGTTCACTTGCCACTTTCGATCGAAGCTCAGGTTGAAGCTCATACATTGATGCTTTCAACCAACAATATTTTTGCTCCGTCCAACGGTCGACCTATCATGAGTCCGTCGCAGGATACGGTGATGGGTTGTTACTACGTTTCGTTGGTGCTTCCCAACCAGGAAGGAGACGGAATGGTCTTTTCGTCTCTCGACGAAGCCGATACAGCATTTTCACAAGGTGTGATTAAGCTTCATGCACGCATTAAAGTTCGCCTTCCTGAAGGACGCTTTGTACGTGTCAATGAAGAAGAGCGATTGCCGAGCCAGATCATTGAAACCAGCTACGGTCGAATCATGTTTAACATGATGCTTCCCGAAGGTCTTGATTTTTACAATTACCCACTCAAGAGTGGTGATCTCGCGGTTGTGATTTCAGATTGTTATCAGAGTTTGGGTCGTCGCGAAACGATTGATCTTCTGGACGATATGAACCAACTTGGTTTCCGGGAGAGTACGCGAAGTGGTTTGTCGTTCGCGACTGATGACTTGGTGACACCCGATTCGAAAGAAAAAATCGTTGCCGCTGCTGAAAAAGAAGTTCTTAAGTTTCGTAAGCATTACGAGCGTGGAGTGATTACTGAGCAAGAGCGTTACAACAAGGTACTGGATACCTGGACGCACGCTCGTGAGAGTATCACGAAGGAAATGATGGCGGCGATGGAAACCGATTATCGTGGCGGTATGGGCTACGTTAATCCAGTGTTCCTGATGGCGCATTCGGGTGCTCGTGGTGGTGTTGAACAGATTCGACAGTTGGCTGGAATGCGTGGTTTGATGGCCAAGCCGTCCGGTGAGATCATTGAAACGCCGATTAAGGCGAATTTCCGTGAAGGCCTGTCGGTTTTGGAATACTTCTCCTCGACTCACGGTGCTCGAAAAGGTTTGGCCGATACGGCGTTGAAAACAGCTGACTCCGGTTACCTGACTCGAAAGCTTGCCGATGTTGCTCAAAACGTTGTGATCACAATGGAAGATTGTGGGACCACGCTCGGAATTACCAAAGGTGTAATTTACCGTGGTGAGCAGGTTGAAGTTCGGTTGGCGACGGCGATCAACGGTCGTGTTTCCCGACAGAACATCGTTAACCCTGTTACCGATGAAGTCGTGGTTCGCGAAAGCCAGATGATTACGCCGGAGATCGCGCGTAAGATCGAAGAGATGGGGCTAGAGAAAATCCAGGTCCGTAGTCCGATGACTTGCGATGCACCTTTAGGTGTTTGCCGTTGTTGTTACGGAATGGATATGTCGACCGGAGATATGGTCGAAGAGGGTATGGCGGTTGGAATCATCGCTGCCCAAAGTATCGGTGAACCTGGAACCCAGTTGACGATGCGGACGTTCCACATCGGTGGTGTGGCTAGTACCGTTACCGAAGAGAACCAGAAGAAATGTAGCCGTGCGGGTGTCGTAAAGATCACGCGTATGCGGTACGCCACCAATGACAAAGGCGACACAGTGGTGTTGAATCGAAACGGAGAAATTTCGATTCTGGATCCACGTGGTCGTGAATTGGAAAGCCATAAGATTCCTCAGGGTTCGATTCTCCGCGTCGCGGACGATCAAGAAGTTGAAGGCGATGTTGTTCTTTGCGAGTGGAACCCGTTTGCGGTTCCAGTACTTTCGGAAGTCGCTGGTAAAGTTCGCTTCGAAGACATTATCGATGGCGAGACGATGCAGATCGAAACGGAAGCCAGTGGTACGATTCGAAAGACGATCATCGATTTCAAAGGCGACATGCATCCTCAAATCGTCATCGAGGATAGTGAAGGAAAAGTTGCAGATGTTTACTATCTGCCTGAGCGTGCGAATATCACGGTCAACGAAGGGGACATGATTTCTGCTGGTTCGACGGTTGCGGAAACGCCGCGAGAAGCATCGGGAATTTCAGATATTACTGGAGGTCTACCTCGAGTTACTGAGATTTTTGAAGCTCGAAAGCCGAAAGATCCTGCGGTACTTGCTGAAATCGACGGTGTCGTTGAAATTCAAACTGAGAAGAAGCGTGGAAAGCGATCGATTGTTGTTAAGAGTGAAAGTGGAATTGAAGCAGAGCACTTAGTGCCACCTGGAAAGCGATTCCGAGTTCACACAGACGACATTGTGAAGGCCGGCCAGCAATTGGTTGATGGTCCGCTCGTTCCTCACGATATTCTTCGAGTGTCGGGTGAAGAAGCTGTTCAGCAGTATCTTGGCCACGAGATTCAGCAGGTCTACCGAAGTCAGCGAGTGGAAATCAACGATAAACACGTTGAGATCATCATTGCTCGGATGCTAAGAAAAGTGAAAATTGAATCGGCGGGTGACACCAACATGTTACCTGGTTTGATTTGCGATCGATTTGATTTCCAGCAAGTCAATGATCAGCTTGCCAAATGCGTGAAGGTGACCGACAAAGCGGATAGCGATTTCTCAAAAGGTCAAATCGTTCCCAAAGTCGTTTTCGAAGACACAAACGCTCAAGTGGAGACACTCGGTGGCAAGCCCGCCAAGTGCACCAAGCCAAAGTCAGCGACTTACAGTACCCAACTACTGGGGATCACCAAGGCTGCTGTCCAAAGTTCGAGTTTCATCTCGGCTGCGAGTTTCCAAGAGACCACAAAGGTTCTCACCGAGGCTGCATTGGCTGGGAAAGTCGACAACCTCGTTGGTCTGAAAGAAAACGTTATTCTTGGCCACCTAATCCCGGCGGGAACAGGTTTCCGAACGTTTCAGGATTCCGACGTTCAGTACAACTTAGAAGCGATGAAGTTGCAAGCTGAAGCACAGGCTCCGGAACAAGTCGACGATCCATGGAAAATTTTCGGTGGTGACGGCGGGGCGCCTGCTGACACCGGAGCGGTAATCGGTGGTGATGATTTCTCCAACGCGATGGCAACTCAAGAAGTTGTGCCAATGGCCGGAGCGATTCATGATGCTGGTCTAGATGCACTGCTCGGCGGCTTCACTACGCCCGATCCGATGCCTGCAACCGGCGATGATCTGACTCGCATTGAAGGAATTGGTCCTGCGATTGCTAAGCATCTCAACGACGCTGGTATTTTCACTTTCGCGGAACTTGCGGGAACTGATCCAGCGAGAATCCGGTCGATTCTGGATAATATTGGTGGCTACGGAGCACATGACACAACCACTTGGCCGGACCAGTCACAAATGGCTGCGAGAGGTGAGTGGGATCAGTTGAAGGAATGGCAAACGCGTCTCGATGGAGGTCGTGTGACCACAACAGAGGCACCTGCGATTGCTCCGTCGACACCGGTTGAGGTCGACGATTTAACTCGGATCGAAGGGGTTGGACCAGCGATTGCGGGGCACTTAAATGCGGCGGGCATTATGTCTTACTCGCAATTGGCTTCCGCAGGATCGGTACGCGTTCGAGAGATACTCGACGCAGTCGGAGGCTATGGAGCACACGACGCAACCACCTGGTGCGATCAGGCTCAATTGGCCGCGGTTGGAGCTTGGACACAATTGCAAGACTGGCAAGATCGCTTAACTGGTGGTCGTCCTGCTGAAACTGCACCGTCACCGGTGGCTGCTGCGACGGATGATCTGACAAAGATTGAGGGAATCGGTCCTAAGATTGCCGAGCATCTTGCAACTGCAGGAATAACAACCTTCGCACAATTGACACAGGCTTCAGCGGCTGAGTTGAAAGACTTTTTAGCTGCTGGTGGGTTTGACTCGCAGGATCCGACGACTTGGGCAGATCAAGCTCAATTAGCTGCTGTCGGTGAGTGGGACAAGCTAAGTCAGTGGCAGGATCAGCTTAACGGCGGGAGAGTCGTCGCGTCGGATGATCTGACTAAAATTGAAGGAATTGGACCTCAAGTGGCTGGGTTATTGAACAGCGTAGGCTTGATGAGTTTCCAGCAGTTAGCTCAGACAACACCGGATCAAATTAAAGAAGTCCTGAATCATGCGGGTGGAATCATGGCGACCATGAACCCATCGACATGGCCTGATCAGGCACAGCTGGCAGCCGCTGGGGAGTGGGACAAGTTGAAGGAATGGCAAGACGTCCTAGATGGAGGGGCGTAGCTAAGGGGGAGGGGAGTTACCAAAAGGGGCGAAAGTTGCCGCTAAATTGGTTTTTTCCAAGGAAATTGGGTAATTATGAGGCGTCCCAGCCGATAGATTGCTATTGGTGATGCCATTTTTCCCATCCTCCCTGAAATGACATATTGAAATGTCAATTTGAGGTTGACATTTTGCATAAAACTATTATTTTTACGGGCTTCCACTTGTGCCATTTGCGCAATTGGGCCGGATGAAAATTCACCTGGAATTAGTAGCGTCGACGAAGTCGGCGCGTGGATAGATAGAAGAACGAATGCCTACGATTAATCAACTTCTCCGCAAAAAACGCAAGAAGAAACGCAAGTTTACCAAGGCTCCTGTGCTGGAGCGTTGCCCTCAAAAGCAGGGCGTGTGTCTGCAAGTTCGGACGATGACTCCGAAAAAGCCGAATTCGGCTTTGCGTAAGATCACACGTGTGCGACTTTCTAACGGAAAAGAAGTCACGGTTTACATCCCTGGTGAAGGGCACAACTTGCAGGAACACTCGATCGTATTGGTACGAGGCGGGCGAGTCCGCGACCTTCCGGGTGTTCGATATCAGGTTGTCCGCGGTGCTCAAGACACACTGGGTGTTGAGAACCGAAAGCAATCGCGAAGTCGTTACGGCGCGAAGAAGTAGTTTGTTGCGTTGTCCGCATCTCTAAATTTCAATAGCAATCATTTCTAATAAAAAATACAGAGTACCATGGGAAGAATTACCGCCAGCCGAACGCAGCTAAAACCGGATCCAAAGTTTGATTCCATTTTGGCGAGCAAGTTCATCAATTGTTTGATGTGGGACGGAAAGAAAACCACAGCACAGGCTGTTTTCTACAACGCTCTGGATGAGATCAAGAAGCGTGTTCCGGAAGCTGAATCTATTGACGTTTTCACGACAGCGGTCGAAAACGTAAAGCCACACATCGAAGTTCGCTCAAAGCGAGTCGGTGGTGCGTCTTATCAGGTACCGATGCAGGTAAGTCGAAGCCGACAGCAATCGCTTGCGATTCGTTGGTTGCTCACGGCGATCCGAGACAAAAAGGGTCGTCCCACTCATCTGCGTCTCGCGGATGAATTGGTTGCAGCGTACAACCGTGAAGGCGCGGCGATGACGAAACGAGAGAACACCCATCGAATGGCCGAAGCAAACAAAGCGTTTGCACACTTCGCTTGGTAGTAAAAAACTGAATCCAAACCGCTTCGTCGAACACGGAGCGGTTTTTTTATGCGCTTATCGGATGATTGAAATTTCCGAGTGCAAGATTAATTTTCCAGGCAATCACGCTTTTAGTTGCTGATTTATTATGGCTCGTAAACTCCAAAATCTGAGAAACATTGGCATCATCGCTCATATCGATGCTGGGAAAACGACGGTGACCGAGCGAATGTTGTTTCTTAGCGGTGCCAAGCATCGGGTTGGGAAAGTCGACAGTGGAACAACCACTACCGACGACGATCAAGAAGAGCAGGAACGTGGGATTACCATTTACTCTGCCTGCGTGACGTTTGATTGGAAAGACATTCATGTCAATCTACTCGACACACCGGGGCACGTGGATTTTACAGCAGAAGTCGAGCGGAGCCTGCGAGTTCTTGATGGCGCTGTCGTTGTGTTTAGCGCACGTGAAGGAGTGGAGGCGCAAAGCGAAACAGTTTGGCGACAGGCCAACAAGTATGGCGTGCCGAGAATGGCGTTCATTAATAAACTTGACCGCGAAGGCGCTGGATTCGAGCGGGTTTTTAATGAGATTAAAACGCGGTTGGGAGCCAACCCGGTTGCGTTGCAAATTCCCGTTGGTTTGGGTCCTTCACACGTCGACGATCCGTTTCGCGGGCTGATCGACCTAATCAAAATGCGGTTCGTAACGTTCGAGGATGAAGGAAAGAAACAAAAAGAGTCGCCTATTCCCGAGGACTT
The DNA here is from genome assembly GCA_029251085.1 of Mariniblastus sp. Taxonomy (GTDB): domain Bacteria; phylum Planctomycetota; class Planctomycetia; order Pirellulales; family Pirellulaceae; genus Mariniblastus. Next base: position 117,859 of record JAQXDZ010000119.1, on the reverse strand, counting down.
GCTTGATGAAGCTGAGTTTGCCCGTGAGCAACTGCTGGAGACGCTGTACGACTTTAGTGATGAAATGGCGGAATTGGCGTTTGAAGGGAAGGCGATTTCGAACGAGTTGATTCGTAAAACCGTACGCGAAGCGACCTTGAAAGGGGCAATCCATCCAGTGGTTTGCGGTTCCGCCTTACACGGCATCGGCGTGCAGGGTGTGCTTGATGGTGTTAAGCACTATCTTCCTAATCCACTCGAGCGTCCGCCAGTCGTAGGAACGAATCCACGAAAACCTGAACAGGAGTTGTCTCGAAAGCCAGATCCGAAAGAGCCGTTTTGTGGATTGGTATTTAAAATTTTGCCCGCAAAAACCGGTGACCTTTATTGGATCCGGGTTTACTCGGGCGTGCTGAAAGGGAATTCGCGAGTTTACTGTCCATCCAAAGATAAAAAAGAAAATGCAGCTCAACTGTGGCAGATTCATGCCACCAAAAAAGAGCGAGACGGCCAGTTAGATGAAATTGCCTGTGGCGAAATCGTGGGCGTCATTGGCCCTCGATTTGCGGTAACCGGAGATACGCTTTGTGAGCAAAACAATCCCATTCTTCTCGAGCCGATTGAATTTCCTGAAACTGTTATTGAGATGGCGATTGAACCGGAGTCGACAGCGGATCGAAATAAACTTGGAGACGTTCTTGATCTGTTGAAGAAACAGGATCCGACATTCAAGGCAAATGAAAATGAAGACACTGGTCAGACGTTGATTGCCGGGATGGGTGAACTTCACCTCGAAGTGATTAAGAACCGACTGCTTCGAGATTTCAATCTAAATGTGAAAGTTCATAAGCCACGTGTTTCGTATCGCGAAACAATTGGGCAGAGCGTAGAAGTTACCGGTGAGTGTCATCGTTTGGTCAACGGCCAGCAGTTGTTTGCCAAGGTCAAACTGCGAATGGAACCCGATGAGAAAATTGAAACAGGTGTAGCGATTCGAAGTCGATTACCTGTTGATGCGATGCCACCGGAGATGGTTCAGTCGGTAAAAGACGAAATCAAGGCTCGCGGCGAAGGAGGCGGTTCGATTGGTAGTTTCCCGTTGGCGAAAATCCGCGTGACCTTGTTGGGTGCGGAGACGACTGAGGAGTCGACTCCGATGGCGTTTTCAATTGCTGCGGGCGAAGCGTTCGAAGAAGCTTTAAGGAAAGCATCTCCAATGCTGTTGGAGCCGATTATGAAGCTAACGATCACAACCCCCGAAGATTACTACGGCGAGTTTGTTGGGGACTTGGCACAACGGCGAGCCCAGATCGTCAGCACTGACACTCATTTGGAAACGACCACCATCATTGCCAATGCACCGTTGGCTGAGTTGTTCGGTTATTCCAGTGCGATGCGTTCCCTCTCGCAGGGCAGGGCAGGGAGTTCCATGGAACCTCTTGAATATGCTCCCGCTCCAGCGGATGTTGCTCAGTCATTTGCCTTGTAAATTTTTTCATGAAAATTTGAAGGGGAGTGTAAGTTTATTCTCTCGTTGATGTCGATCATTAACGTAGGGACTTTGGTAGCTTCGATCGTGCTGAACCCATTGCGGTGGCTTGTTGACCTGCAACGCCAACCGGCTAGAATCGGAAAAACGGTTGAGATAATCTGGATTTGTGTATTCGTTACTCGGGGAAACCCGGACAAGGCGAAGATTTTTAAATTGGAGAAAATATGGCGGCAGAATTTACGAAGGACTCATTCGAAGCGGATGTTATCGGCTCCGAGAAACCCGTTTTGGTTGATTTTTGGTCGCAAGGCTGACCTCCCTGCAAACGACTGGGTCCAGTCATTGACGAACTTGCAGCAGAGAACGATGGAAAATCGGTTGTTGGTAAGGTGAACGTAGGCGAACACATGGAGTTGGCGGTTCAATTTGGAATTTCCGCTGTTCCAACGATTTTGGTATTCAAAGGTGGCGAAGTCGTTGAGCGAATCGCCGGATACAGGGAAAAGAGCGACTTACAGGCCGTCCTTGATAATCACAGTAGTTAACAATTTGTTATGCAAGTTGCTGTTACACAGAAACCTTTGCTTTCCGGCAAAGGTTTTTTTATGCGCAGATCGAAGCGTTCTTAAAAGCACCAATTGACAGCAACACAAGATCGGCATTCGGTTTGTTTGAGGTGTCGGCTATTCTTGAATGAGTAAAAGTGTGGCCCTTTCATAATTGTGATATTGGTATGACTCCATCGGAGTGTGAAGAAAGATCGATGACTGGAGCGGGTGAATCGCCAAACGTTGGCGTGCCTTGGCTGACTCTCGGCCTTCCAATACTGGTTGCCGTATTGATCTTTTTCTTTTCCCCTAATTTCCGGGTGACTGAAGGGTTGCGAACCTCACCATTAGGCGGTGATTTTCTTCAGGAGTGGATTGGGGCGACAGTTCTTTCTGGGGAACAGGCAGCGCAGTTGTATGACAAGCAGTACGTGGATTCACTGCAGCACGCCCCGCAGGTTGTTGGATTTGAGTGGTCGGAATCGAGTTATTTTCCGATGGTCTATCCTCCCTTTTACTATTCACTTTTGAGGCCGTTGGCGGGGTTTGATTACTCGACCGCTTCTAAGTTATGGTTGGGCTTAAGTGCGTTAGCGTTTTCAATTTTTGGTTGGCTTGTGTATCGGTTCTACCCAGCAAGCCGAGATTACATTTTTGCTTATGTGCTGGCGGCGGTATTCTTTGTGCCGTTTTTGAATTCGCTGGTGATGGGACAGAAGTCCGTGTTCTTGTTATTGATTTTGTTGGGAGCGTTTTTATTGCTTCGCTACCAGCGGCCATTTGGGGCGGGAATTGTGTTTGGCTTGATTGCATTCAAACCGCATTTAGGACTGGTGATTGGGTTGGCGATGTTGGCAAAACGCCAGTGGGCGTTTGCTGCCGGCGCGGTTTTGATGGTGGTGTCGTTAGTGGCCTATTCCTGGTTTTTTCAGGAAGGGCTCTTTGGCGAGTACCTTAATGTTGTTTCGCAAATGAATGACTATTTGCAAACGTACGGCTATCAGCTAGAAGATGCGCACAGTTTATGGGGGGCAGTGACCTTGGCATTACACGCGCAGTTACCATGGTTGGCAAAGCTAAGTACTGTACTACTGTCGCTGGTCGTGGTTGCTGTGTTGTGGCGAGTGGTGGGTGAGTCGGTTGCGTTCAATTCGAATGCGTTCGCGCGGCAATTTTCGGCAATGGTGATTGCGACAGTCCTTCTGAGTCCTCATTTTTACGGCTATGATTTGACGATTCTATTACTGCCATTTCTGTTGATTCTCTCAACCACCAATCTTGATCGTTGGCGAAACATGCGTCGCGAGCGCGGTCTCGTGATTTTAGTACTCGCTTGTTTCGGTTTATCTGGTGCGTTTTCAGAAATTGCAAGATTCACCTACGTTCAGCCCAGCACTATTTTACTAATTGCGCTGTTGTTGTTTTTAGGTGAAGAAAAAGGCGACGATCGCGGAGCCTTCAAACAAGATGGTGAAGTTGCCTGCGACTGACTCTCCATCTTGGTCGATTCGCAGGAGCATCCCATGCGAGGTCACTCTGTCGAAAGCATTTTCAGGTCCGGCGCAATCCGCTCGATGAGTCGGGCGACGAATTTTTTAACCTGTGCAGTTGTTTTGAATTTCATGACGGCAGCGACGATGCGCTCAGATTCTTCAACTGAGATTTGACTTGCCAGTTGTTTGATCGAAGGGATGAAGGCGGGGCTCATGCTGAACCGACGCAGTCCCATTCCCAACAAGAGGACGAACGCTCGTGGGGTTCCTGCCATTTCGCCGCATACCGTGATTGGGACGTTTGCACGGTTGCAAACCTCAATCACGTTTTTCAGAACGATTAATACAGGAGGTGCCAACGGCTGGCAAAGGTGTGCGACTTTCGGGTTGTCACGGTCGGCAGCCATCAGATATTGCACGAGGTCGTTGGAACCGACAGACACAAAATCGACTAAATCAATCATCGTGCTAATTGAGACGGCAGCGGCGGGAACTTCGAGCATCATTCCGATCGGTACTTCTTTTGTTTTAATGCCCCTCGAGTTGAGCGTCTTGTAAGCTCGGCGAACCATGCTTCGCAGTTTGCGGATTTCTTCGACCGTTGTGACCATCGGAAACATTAGTCGAACTGTACCCTCTGGGAATTCACTCGCAGCTCGTACAATCGCTCGAATTTGAGTATTGAAGAATTCAGGATGCTCGAAAGAAAGCCGGATACTTCGCCAGCCCATGAAAGGGTTGGCTTCTTTGTGGTCGTGGCCAAGATAGGCAACCGTTTTGTCTCCACCAATGTCGAGCGTTCGAATAGTTACGTTGTGGTTGGGACTGGCGGCAACGATTGCCCGGTATGCCTCGTATTGTTCGTCTTCATCAGGAACACTGGGGTGAGTAAGGTACAGGTATTCCGTTCGATAAAGCCCAACCCCCGAAGCTCCCATCGCGCACGCTGCGTTAGCATCAGCTACACCGTTGATATTTCCTTGCAGCCGCAGTTCGCAACCATCGGCAGTGAGAGACGGTTGGTCTCGATTGGTTGCGAGTTTATCTTTTAGGTCGAAAAATTCGCGCTCAAGTTTCTTGAACGCTTTGAGTGTTTCGGAGTTAGGGTTGATCTCGATGTGGCCATCGCGACCATCGACAACGATCGTATCTCCAGTCTTGACCTTTCGAGCGATGCCACTGACGCCGGAAACCGCCGGGATACCTCTCGAGCGAGCCACAATAGCTGCGTGGCTCGTCTGGCTTCCTTTTTGGGTGACGATGCCATGCACGTCCATGTCTCCCAGGGCGACGACTTGAGATGGTAAAAGTTCGTCTGCCACAACGATCAGTGGCCCCACGATCGATCCGGTCTCAGGTTTCGCGGCATCATTAAGATGGCTGCCCAATCGAATAATCACGTCGCGGACGTCGTTCAGTCGTTCTTGGAGGTATTCGTCATTGGTTCGTGCAAAGAGTGTTGTGTATTCCCCAAGCAATCGATGAAGCGCAGCAGACGAATTCATTTTATCGTCGACGATCCAACTGCGAATCTTGTTGGTGAACGCTGCGTCTCGAAGGATCGCTTGATGAACGGCAAAGATCGAGGCTTCTTCGCGGCCGACTTGGGCTTCAACTTTGCGCTCCAATGCGCGAAGATCCGCACCGGCTTTATCGCGAGCGGTCTCGTAGTTGGCCAGTTCGGCGGTAATTTGGGAGTCTTCGAGGCGCTTCGTATCTGGATTAACGAAAATTTCGTGAATCACATAGGCAGTGCCTATCGCAACTCCGGGTGAGACTGCTATTCCTCGTCGCATTTGAATAGTTTAACAGATTTCCCTTTCGAGTGATATGGAGTGGCTAAAACGACCGTTCTACTGGGGTTTGGGGGCATCTGGGGGGTTCTGTTTAAGTGAGGCTTGGGATGGGCTCAGCGAGGGGAGAAAAATGGGTGGGAAGCTCGATTCTCGGGGGAATTTAACTGTTGAAATCGGTAGTTCTGGAGGCTATCTGTTGTTGAGGTAAAACATTCATTTTGCTACATTTGGGTCGACCAGAGAAAGCATCGACGGGATGTTTCGGGGTCATCCCAAATTCACAGTGGGTTCATTGAGAATGCGATTTTCCCAGCTCGACAGAATACTTGCGCTGGAAAAAGGTTCGTCGATCACGGCGGTGAAGTGCCTTACTTTGTCCGAAGACTATCTTCAGGATCATTTTCCACGGTTTCCTGTGATGCCGGGTGTAATGATGTTGGAGTCAATGTTTCAGACGAGCATGTGGTTAGTTCGCTCGTCTCATGACTTTCAATATTCCAGTGTTGTTCTGCGGGAAACCAAGAGCCTTAAGTTCCAAGGGTTTGTACAACCTGGCGATTCACTTAAAGTTAATGCTGAAATAAAGAAAGTGGATGGATCATTAACCAGTTTGAAAGTTGTGGGATCGGTTAACGGTGTCACTGCGACAAGTGGTAGGTTAGTGCTTGACACTTTTAATTTGGCGGATCGAGGGGATGTAGATCCAGCGATCGACAACTATATGAAATACAAGTTTCGAATGAATTTTAAGTGGCTATTTAATCAACTTGGAAACGAAAGTACGAGTCCCGATGCGGGCGCGACTTTGGCGACCAGTTAAAACAAAACGTTCGTAGAATTGCCCATTCAGGTGGTTTTACAAATCATATTCACACAGCAGTTCCAAACGGAGAGAGTTTCGAATGCCCGTAAACGAAGAGGTATTTGGTAAGGTTAAAGAAGCCTTGATTGACGCTTTAGGCGTCGAAGATGACGAAGTTACCGATGAAGCCACAATGGTGGGTGATCTCGGTGCCGAGTCGATCGATTTCTTGGACATCGTTTTCAAACTTGAAAAAGCATTTGAAATTTCGATTCCTAGAGACGAACTTTTCCCTGATGATATCTTGACCAACGCTGAGTACATCAGTGACGGCAAAGTCACTCCAGAGGGACTAGAAAAACTAAAAGAGCGGATGCCATTTGCGGATTTCACCAAATTCGAAACGAATCCGCTTATCCAAGATTTTGGAAATTTGCTCACGGTCAAAGACCTTTGCAAATATGTCGAATTAAAGATTAGCTAATTGGCTCAATGAGTAATTCAAAAGGTCCACGGGTAAACGCTCGTTGGGCCTTCGTTCATTAAAACCTTTCATTTTTCTTTCGAGTGTGATTCGATGCGATGGTTCTGGATAGATCGATTTACTGAATTAGTCAGCGGGAAATCGGCGGTAGCCGTAAAAAATGTATCGCTTAGTGAGGAGGTCGTCGACGACTATGCACCGGGTCGGACTTTCTTTCCGTCTTCACTGATCGTCGAAGGGCTCGCGCAAACTGGTGGTTTGCTTGTTGGGCAAATGAGCGATTTCAATGATCGTGTCGTTTTGGCTAAAATTTCAAAGTGTAAGTTTCATCGTGAAGCTTATCCTGGCGATACGTTGACCTATCGCGTAAAAATAGACAATCAAGAAGGTATCGGGGCGATGGTCCAGGGGACTTCTCACATTGGCGATGAATTGCAGTGCGAGATTGAGCTGATGTTTGCCAGTCTTGATGATGAACGGTTTGAAAACGTTGAATTGTTTGAACCGGCTCAGTTTTGCCGCATGATCCGTACTTTGAGGTTATTTGAGGTGGGGGTTGATATTGACGGGAATCCTGTGAAGGTACCTGCACATATGGTTGCCGCGGAAAAAGCGCTGTTGAAGTTGGGTTAAATCGAAGTCTCACATTGAAATCCCACGGTCTAAATAACGTCACCGGATTTGAGTTGGCCGAATTCGGCGAAGCATCAGACTTTTTGGGCGGTTGACGTTCCGGCTGGGAACCGCTGCCGAGTTGGAATTTACTTTTAAGCAAGTAACGGAGTTGAAAATGATCGCATCTGGAAATCGTCGCCGAGTCGTGGTCACTGGTGTCGGGGTCATTAATCCATTAGGCAATGATATTGAGACCGTCTGGTCAGCGATCAAAGAAGGTAAGTCGGGCGTTGGCTACACGACTATTTTTGATGCAGGTAACTTTCCCACCCGCATTGCAGCTGAAATAAAAGACTGGGATATCTCCAGTGTCGTCGACGATCCAAAGTTGTGGGAATTGCGGGGGCGGCATTCAAAATTTGCGGCTGGTGCTGCGATCCAAGCTTTTCAGGCTTCGGGGGTTGGTGATTCAATAATGGATCCTCGACGATTCGGGGTCTACATGGGAAGTGGCGAAGGGAATCAGGATTTTCTCTCGTTTGCGTCGATGATGGCGTCATCGCTTAACGATGATGGTAGCCTCGATCTCGCGGAATTCACCCGCACGGGGCTGGACCGACTCAATCCTGTCGTGGAATTGGAGCAGGAGCCCAATATGCCAGTTGGCCATATTGCTAGTTTATTCAACGCTCAGGGGCCGAATGCGAATTGTTTAACCGCTTGTGCTGCAAGCAATCAAGCGGTTGGCGAAGCGACGGAGATTATTCGGCGAGGGGAAGCAGATGTGATGCTCTCCGGTGGAACTCACAGCATGATTCACCCCTTTGGCGTTACCGGATTCAATCTATTAACGGCACTCTCAACCAATAATGACAACCCTCAAGGGGCGTCCCGGCCTTTCGATCGGCTGCGAGATGGATTCGTTTTAGGTGAGGGTTCGGCGATGGTTGTGCTTGAAGAATACGAGCGTGCCAAAGCGCGGGGCGCCCATATTTGGGGTGAAATTGTGGGTTACGGTTCGACGGCTGATGCGTTTCGGGTGACAGATATTCATCCTGACGGTCGTGGTGCGATCGGGTGCATGCGGATGGCCTTGGAGGACGCTGGAATCGCGCCTGAACAAATCGATTACGTAAATGCTCACGGCACAAGCACAACAGTCAACGATAAAGTGGAAACGAAAGCGTGTCGCGAGGTGTTTGGTGAAAATGCCATGAACACACCAATTTCCAGTACTAAGAGCATGATGGGGCACCTGATTGCCGCGGCTGGAGCGACGGAGTTAATTGTCTGTTTAATGGCAATGCGAGACAACGTGCTGCCACCGACCATCAATTACGAAAACCCGGATCCACTGTGTGATCTCGATTATATTCCCAATGAAGCCCGCGAGGCGGAGTGTAACATGGCGTTAACCAACAGCTTTGGTTTTGGTGGCCAAAACATTTCGGTGGCTGTCTCTCAGTTGCGAGACTGATAAGTAAAGGGTGGCTGCTCTGTCGATTGTACATTCCATCTTGCAGCATTACGTGCTTCCTGAAGTACTGGGCGTTGACTACCTCGGCGGCAATGGTGGTTTCAGCGGCGCCCAGCTATGGAAAGTTGGAACAGCGGAAGGAAATTACTGTCTTCGCCGTTGGCCGCTGTCTCACCCAAATCGCGAACGTCTCGAATGGATAAATTTAGTATTGGTTCACACCGCCGGGATGGGGTGTGAATTTATACCGGCTCCCTTGGAGGCAAAATCTAGCCAGCGTTTTATTTCTGCGGGTGGATTCTTTTGGGAAGTAACGAAATGGATGGAGGGTGTTGCCTGCTTCAAAGATGATCCGAATGAAGTTCGCCTAACGCAAGTGGCTGAGAGCCTTGCTAAATTTCATCTTGCCTCCGCACAGGTCAATCTAGGGTTCGAAAAGTCGAGAAATCTAAACACGCGCTATGATGCGATGGTTGCCTCTGCTTCGTTGATCGCAGAGATCGGGCAGTGCTCGGAAGCGGGATTGCCAGATTACATTTATCGCTTACGGGCGTTGGTAATGGGGCTGGGTGTTTCGCATGTCAAGCGAATCACCGCAAATCTCGAACCACTACGGGGAGTCGTTTTTCCCGTCCAACCAGTTGTTCGCGATATTTGGCATGACCATCTGATTTTCTGCGGGAACGAGTTATCAGGGTTGGTAGATTTTGGTGCAATGCAGATGGATAACGTCGCTTGTGACCTTTCACGAGCGCTGGGAAGCATCGTTCCGGAAGAGCGGTCACGTTGGGAATGCGCGATTGAAGTGTACTCACAATCCCGTCCGTTAAGCCATCAAGAAATTGATCTCATTTATATCCTTGATCAACCCTCGGCTTTTCTGGGTGCCTTGAACTGGTTGAAGTGGATTCTGATCGAGGAACGCGCATTTGAATCAGAAGCAAATGTAAAGTTGCGAATCATGGATTTGACCAGCCGGCTTGAAGCCTCGCTTTAGGTTTCGTAACCCTCGGAATTGTTTGGTTCAGGCGATCTGATCGCGGAGCTTTCGCCGCATGACTTTTCCGGATGCCGTTCTTGGCATTGCTGTAACCTGTATGACAGAGTGGACTTTGAATAGCGGATTAAGCTCCGTTTTTAATGCCTGGTTCATCTCTTTCTGAAGCTGATCCACATCCGTTTCGTGGTCGAGGACTGCAAATATAATTAGTTGATCGGGGCCGGTTGTGGGAGAGTACGAGACGGCTGCTGATTCGGTAACGGGTTCGACTTGATTGAGTACCCGTTCTATTTCTGCAGAGCTTATCTTGATTCCTCCAAGGTTCATGGTGTCGTCTGCCCGTCCACCCGCTTCGAAAACTGGGCCTTGGGCCGTCAAGAATTTTCGGAAATAGTCTCCATGGCGTCGCAGTTGAGACGTATTGGGGAGACTTGGAGTATCGGCATAGTAGGTTTCAAAGTGGTCTCGATTGATCAGGCGATCACTTAAACCAATGGAGGGTGGTATCAGAAAAACCTCGCCTTGTTCACTGAGAGAATGGTCAACCGGATCAATCAACAGGAAATCCAAACCAACCGCCGGCGAATTGAATGCGGCTGGAACGTTGGGGAGGACGTCAACAGAAGAGACGTAGCCGCCGCCGATCTCGGTGCCTCCGCAGTACTCAATCACTGGTTTGATGTTAGCCAAAGCCGAGAGGAAAATCATCGTGTTGGCTTGAGAGCTTTCTCCAGTGGAACTGAAGCACTTAATGTTTGACCAATCAAGGTCGTTCATGCACCCGCTGGCCTCCCACGCTTTGACAATGGTGGGAACGACTCCCAGCATCGTGACCTTGGCCTCCTGAATAAATTCCCCAAACTCAACGCCGGAGGGAGCGTCTTCGTAGAGAGCGATCGTCGCCTTGTTCATAAGACTGGCAAAAATCAGCCAAGGTCCCATCATCCAGCCAAGGTTTGTAGGCCAGGCACAAACGTCGCCGGGGTGAATGTTTTGGTGGCAGTACCCATCGATTGCACATTTAATCGGAGTCGTGTGATTCCACGGAATGGCTTTAGGGTCTCCGGTGGTGCCGCTGGAAAAGAGAATGTTGATGGTGTCATTGCTGGCACAGTCAACGCAAGCGAACTCTATTTCCGCAGCAAGGAAATCTGACCAGGCAATGTCTTGTGAGCGAAGTGTGCAGCTGAGTGTTTCATCGGCCTCTAAGACAATGGCTGGAATTTCAGTAGCTGTCGTAATTTTTTCAAAGAGAGGTAGTTTTTTTCTGGAGCGATTCTGGTGGTCGTAGGTGAAAACAAATTTGGCATTAGAAATTGTTAAACGTGTTGAAATCTCCGGGGCGGCGAAGCTGTCGGCAATCGAAACGACTGAGCAGCCTGCGAGAACGATACCGAGATAAATGGCAACGGACCATGCCGTCATGGGCATCACAACTGCGATGGCGTCTCCGGGTTCGCAACCTGCGTTGACCAAGCTGTTGGCGACCTGATTGGCTCTTTCCCTAAGTTCTTGATAGGTTTGACGCTGAATTGGATGCCCAGGTTTTTGAAAGAGAATAGCGATATCTGTTGGCCGTGCTGAAAAACAGCTTTCAGCAATATTAAGTCTAGCCTGGTCAAGCCAGATCGCTTTGGCAGCTCCCTCATCGTCATTGAGTATTTTTTCCGGCTCCCGATTAAATTTCACCTCCAGTTTTTCGACGGCGTCGGTCCAGAAGGCGACGCGAGAAGAGGTCGTCCATTGGTGAAATTCTGAAAATTTCTCCATTCCCAATTCTCGCATCCATTGGTGAATGTTGGATTCTTTCAAGTCCGTATCCTTGGGGAACCAGATTGGCGTTAACTGGTTTTCGGATTGAAATTGATCCCGACATCTTTCCCAAAGGTGAATGTAAACCTCCGGGGCGATGGGCGGTTGGGCTTGGCGTGCCTGTTCCAGTAACTCTGACCAACGTGAGCGGAAACTAAGACGATTTGTAACTGACGATTCTATCTCTAAGACACGGTTTGGGGTGGGTGAATTGGGAGAAGAGAGTTGTGCCATGAGATCGCCTAAAAAACCGAATGATTCAGACGACATTCTAAAAAGAAGCTTCGCCCGCGACCACACGGGGTAAACCCGTGGGTCGTCTCAGTGGGGGCGATTGCTGAAATTGGTGGGTGGAGTGTTTCGCACGAAGTAACGGTTTTAAAAGCGTGCGAAAAAATTCCCATTTCTGCGAGTACTCTCTATTTCACTCGCGGAATCTTTCTACCGGGTGTCCAAGGTGCATTCGCAGCATCAAGCTTTTTGCTGAGCTTAGGGATTTCAACATTGACAATTTTTTCAAGCTCTTTGGAAGCTTTTTGGAATTGCTTTAACGCGATTTCGTATTGCCGTTTATGAGTTCCAGTAGGCCCCTCGGTACTACCCATGGCACCAAACATCATTGTCCTGACGCGACGACTGATTCCCGGTGCGGCGGGTTCGTTCCGTTGCGGTTTGGTCGGGTCGCCTTCGAATTGCTCCATTACATCCATTAGTTGTGATTTAATGGCGCGAACATTGTTCAAGAGTGAGGCATCGAGCTTGAGTGAACTGGAAATCACACGTTCGATTGCGTCGAGTGTTTCCTGAGCGTTAGCCGCTATCTGGCTTGCACCTTGAAGTGATTGCGAAAGTGATTGTGCTTTCTTAACAAATTTAAGAATGGCTTCCCGGTCAGGACCGCTGGTTTGGCCGTAAAGTAGCGGCTCAATTTCAAATTCGGTGGCGCTAACCAATTCAGTCGTTTTACCGCCGACGGTCTGAGAAATATCGACGGTGTATTTTCCGGGGATTGCTAACATGCCGCGGCTACCACCACCGTAACGAAGATCCCAGTTGGTGCGATGCGTTCCACTGGAAGTGCTGCCTCGAAGTCGACGAACTAAGGTACCTTTGCTGTCGCGAATGTTTAATTCTACTCGCGGTGCAGTCTCTCGGTCTTCCTCTTTGAACCGTTCCCAACTTGGGTAGGGAGTGTCTTTGCCTGCAGAAGATAGTTTTCGGTCTTTCGAGATTCGCTCCGACTTCTTTGTCTTCAGGGAATCTTTTAGGTGATAAGTGATTGCAACACCGTAAGCAGGGTTGGGGGCCGTGAAGAAGTTAGAACCCTGGAAAGCACGCCTTCCTCCAGCGAGGGGAGATGACACTCCGTAAATCAAACCCTTGCGGATTGGCATGACTGCGTTCTTCTTGGCCAGCTCCGCTGTAATATGTCGCATTGGTGAGTAGTCATCGAGAACGTAGAAGCCACGACCAAATGATGCCAGAACTAAGTCGTTTTCGTCGCGCTGGATTTCAATATCCCGGATCGCAACTGTTGGAAGACCTGACCCGAGCTTCAACCATTTCTTTCCACCGTCGATGGTGGTGAAGCAACCAAATTCAGTTCCACAGAAAAGGAGGTTTGCTTTTTCGTGATCTTGTTTTAGCGTGTAGACACTCCCTCGTTCCGGGAGATTGCTGGTGATATTTACCCAGGTTTTTCCACGATCTGTCGATTTTACAATGTACGGTTTGAAGTCTCCGCGTTTGTGATTGTTGATCGCGACGTAAACGGTATCCGGGTCGTGTAGGTCAGCTTCGATATCGTTGATGTAACCGAATTCTGGAATTTCTAATGCTCCGAATTTGCTGACACCTCGCCAGTTTTTACCGCCGTCTTCTGTGATTTGAACCATTCCGTCATCGGTGCCGACATAAATCAGCCCCTCTGCGAGTGGCGATTCGCTGACGCTTACGATTGTTCCATACTGCGAAGTCGATGCATTTTTGGCGACAGCGTCCGGCCCCCAAACACGGCCCATGACCTTCAATTTGTTGCGGTCGAGATTTCGGGATAGATCGGGACTGATCGCCTCCCAGCTGTCTCCGCGATTGTTACTGGCGAAGAGGATTTGCGATCCGTAATAGATCCGCTCGTGGTTGTGTGGTGAAATCAATAAAGCTGAATCCCAGTTCCAACGAAGTGGGGGAGTTTTAATTTCTGGTTGAGGTTTGATGTCGACCCGTTCCCCCGTTTTACGATTGAAACGGACAAGTCCACCATACTGCCACTGCGAGTAAATTGTGTCGGGGTCTTCAGGATCGACCGCCGGATCAAAACCATCACCGAAAACGGTAATAAACCAGTCGCTATTTCGAATGCCGTGTGAATTGTTGGTGCGTGATGGACCACCTTGAGTAGCGTTGTCCTGCGTTCCACCGTAGATGTAATAAAACGGTTTTTCGTTGGAGAGAGCGACTTTGTAAAATTGAGTGATGGGTAGGTTAGATTTGAAGTCGTAAGTTTTTCCACGATCCCAGGTTTCATAAACGCCTCCGTCGCAGCCAAGGATCAGGTGGTCTGGATCCGCTGGGTCGATGACCAGCGCGTGGTTGTCGACGTGTTTGTCTGCTTCGCCTAAACGGTTGAACGTCTTTCCACCGTCTTCTGAAACCATATTGTAGGTATCGAGTGAATAGACTCGGTCCAACTGATGCGGGCAGGCAACAATTTCCTGATAATACTGTGGGCTTGAGGAGAGGTAACTGCTCATTTTTGACCAGGACTCTCCTTTATTGCTACTGCGGTAGAACCCGCCGCCATCAGCTGCCTCGACAATGGCGTAGAGGATTTCCGAATTAATTGGGGAAACGGCTAGGCCGATTCGTCCTTTGTCACCGCCGGGCAGTCCACGATTGATAGATTTCCAGGTTTCCCCGCCATCGATTGATTTATAAACTCCGGACTCCGGTCCACCGTCAATAAGAACCCAGGTGTGTCGTCGCCGCTGGTAAGCCGAGGCGTACATGATATCTGGATTGTGAGGATCCATATGGACTTCGTTGACGCCTGTGTTCTCACTAATTTCGAGAACCTTATCCCAAGTCTTGCCCCCGTCACTCGTCTTGTAGAGCCCTCGATCTCCTCCTTCTTTCCAAAGGGGACCCTGAGCTGCGACAAACACGACATTCGAATCTTCGGGATGAACGATGATCTTTCCAATGTGTTCACTTGTGTCCAGTCCAACCTTTTTAAAGCTCGCGCCGCCATCGGTTGATTTATAAAGTCCATCGCCATAGCCGACACTTCGTTGGGAATTGTTTTCGCCGGTGCCAACCCACAGCGTAAATCGATCATTTGGGTCTAACGCGAGGCATCCAATCGAATAACTTCCTTGCCCATCAAAAATCGGCTTCCAAGTGACTCCAGCGTTGGTGGTTTTCCAGACGCCTCCACTGCTGGCGGCAACATACCAAGTACTCCGTTTTACTGGGTCAACGACGATGTCACCAATTCGACCCGACATGAGTGCCGGACCGATGCCTCGAAATCGGAGTGAAGAAAATAAACTGGAATTTATTGCAGGTGACTCATCCTTCGGTTGATCAGAATCTTGGCCGAGTAAGACGGAATTCATTCCGATGATGGAAAAAAACAAGAGTGCAAGAGGAAGGGCAAAGCACCGTCGAGACATAGTAAACTCCGAAGCAGAACAAGGCGTATATTTGGGATCAATTTTTCAAATCGATCGATTCAATCAGGCTGACAGCCAGAGAGACAAGTTTAGTCGCGCCCTGCGGGAAAATGAACTAAATGTTCATGATTTGATGGAGGTTCTGTGTAATAACTCGCTGTCGGTGACCGGTGAGAACGGTGATCGGAAATCGACCACCAAATTCAGTCAAAATTTGAGTCTAAACTGCGATGAAAATCAGGGAGCACTATTTTTCGCTCCCACAGAGTAGACATCCTTTTTTAGTGCCTGAAGAAACTGGGAATCGTCAGACTCTGGTAAAGTCAGGGCTGTTTTCGCACCAGCCGGCCTCTGCGAGAGCGTTTAGGAGGGATCGACCAGCCATGAACTTCGGGCGAGAAATCCTCGTTTCCCCCTGTCGAGTCATCCCCCAGAGACTGCAAGAATTCCAGGACCAGTTTTCGGTCGAATGGCTTTAAGTTTTTGTACTTATCAACAGAGGTGGCAGCTTCCCCGCCGTGGACAAGGATCGCATCATGAAAGGAATCGGAACGGCCGTCATGCATGTAAGGAGCTGAGAGTGCTGATCCCCAAAGCGGTGGTGTTTGCCAACGCTGAGGATTCTTGATTTCGAACTCGTGTCGGCTGTTGCTGTTAGGGGACGACTTTACTTTTTTCATAATCGAGTGTGACGCATCTGCTAACTCGGGGCCCATGTCGTGAAGAAGAAAGTCGCTAAATACATTTTGGGCGATGCCAACAGTTTGAACGTGACACTCAGCGCAACCAATCGAATTGAATTGTTCCTGCCCCTCGCGAAGTGACTGGGATTCGTGATTGGTTTTGGGAGGCCTGGCAGCGATGGGGTCTAGAGAGTTAACAAATTCTACTAGTTCTTTGATTTCAGATTTTGAAATGTCATGGCTTGGTTGTTGCGAGTGGCGAGATTTGGAAAGTGGCATTCTGGCTTGCGGGTGATCAGCATTAGATAGCCCTAATTCGATCGCACAGGCCTGAGAGGTAAATTTCGCCACAGAAGATTGTTCTCCTCGCCAGCCAAATTTCCCGACTTTTCCATTGTCAGAAATTGACGCTATGCCTTTGACTGGACCGTCGGTCTCCTTTTGAGAGGACTCTAACGTCAGGATGTCTTGATCGGAAATTTTATCAATGATACCGACGCCGAATAACGACGGCGTATTGCGGCGAGAGACTTGGATGGTGTAGCGATCTTTAGCCGATCCTTTTTTGACTCGGTGAATTGGAGTCTCAGTAAGTAATCGTCCCCGTTCTTCTTCTAGCTTCATGTTGCTCAGAAAGCCACTCGTTTTTGCGACGCTTTTAAATTCAAAAACGTCTTTCAGCCAATTCCCGTAGGCTTCGTTTAGAACACTTGACCTGTGTAAAATTACAGAGTTTTGAAGTTCAAAATCGGGATGGAGTTTCACGGCCTGCTCGAACAGCATTTCGAGCGCGACTGGATCGAGGCGGAAATTTCTTCGGCTATCCTGCCGTGGAAGAACGGTCAAGATTTGCACGTTCGCAATATTGTCTCCACCGCCGCCAACTCCGCCCTGATTGTGGCAGGCGACGCAGGAGATTCCATTGAACATTGGCCCGAGGCCATCCCCAAGATCGGTTGCTTCGGCTTTGTTGGGTTTCCAGACCTTTTTAAACAGGTCCTCGCCAGTGGGTTGTTTTTCTTTGTTCTGAAAAACTCGACCTGCTGCGGGAACAGTAGGCACGAGTAGAACTAAACCGAACAGAAGTCCTCGCAGCAAATGACTGCGCGAATAAGTTGACATCTTCGAATCCCATCAGCATGTTGCCCCAAACTGACTTGTTCGAATAATAGGGGCGAACATGAAAAAGGCAAATCGTTTGCATCTTCAAGCGATAGAATTCGGAATGCTAGTATTTGGAAAACTAGCGAATGAAGATGAAAAAAAGCCCGCAAAACAAAAGTTTTGCGGGCTTCCGTGAGGGGTGAGTAAGGGGACTTGAACCCCCAGCCTCTGGAATCACAATCCAGCGCTCTAACCAATTGAGCTATACCCACCATCGATGCTGCGATTCGCTGCGTGCGATCACAGAGGCGAAATTTTAAGCTGAGGTTGTTCGATGGTCAACGCGTTTTTTTGCTTCAACGCCGATTTTACGGTTAGTACGGGAATTGGTCGGTAATTTGTTCGTCTGATAATTCGACGAGAAACTTCCCAAGCCGTTCGACCAATACATCCATCATTTTTTGTCCTTTTTCTTCACTCGCCGCATGCGGGTCTGCGGCACCAGAGTTTTGGGTGAGAAGATGCCATGGCCTGGTGATGGAAACCCAGCCACGATTTAGTGCCTCAAGTTTTGCTTCCCTTTTCGATCCATCGTCAGCATTTAAAGTGCCATCGGGGTTTTTCGCGACTAATTCGGGGAAGAAAGCGAGGCCAAATGAGGTTTCCATTTCACCCGCATGGTCTTCTGGTTGCTCGAAAATGTCAAAGTAGACATCCTCCAACGCTTGGTACCAATTGCATAAAAAAATGTGAGCTTCGTTCTTTCCCGACAGCTCTCTTAGGAGGGGTTTGAATCCGTTCCCCCCGTGGCTGTTTAGCAAAACAATTTTTTTTATGCCATCGTTTAACAGGGATTCAACGATGTCTCGAATGACCATGTGGAGGGTTGAGGGATTGAGGTTGATCGCGAGAGGGAACTCGCGGAGATTCGTTTCGGTTCCGAATGGGATAGTGGGTAGCAAGACAACTTTGGCACCGGCAAGATGAGCCGCTTCGCAGATTTTATCTCCGACGATTGAAGCTTCGAACAGATCCGTCCCATAGGGGAGGTGCAGGTTGTGGGGTTCGGTTGCGCCCAATGGAAGCACTGCGACTTCATAATTCTGGTTTTTGACATGCCCATAGTTATTGTCGGCGAGTTTCCAAGGTTTCATTGGCAAAGTCCAGATTGAGAGAGTGTTAGTAGTTGAGAGGGAGATTGACACTTGAGTTGTTAACGAATGGACTGGAGGTTACTGAATGATCGTGAGGTTGGGTAATTCTTTTTTCAGTAAGTTGATGCCGTCTTCGGTGACCCGGGTACGGGTCAGGTTAAGTGATTTTAGTTGAGTAGCCTTGGCGAGGGCCGGCACGTCGCGGTTACTAATGGACGAACCACTCAAATCAATTTCGCTAAGGCCCCGTAGTGAAGAGATGCTGTTCAGCGCACCTTCCTCTAGTTGGCAGCCATTGAGAAAGAGTTGATTTAATTGGTGGCAGTCTCCAAGCTTGGGAAAGCAATCGCCAGGCAGTCTGCTTCCCGAAAGATCGAGCCAGTTCAGTTGGACGCACTTTCCAATCGCTTCAAAATCCTTAAGCGTTAAATTGACACCCGGCAGTGAGAGTTCCGTTTTCAACTCGGGGCGAATCAAGAAACGTGTTATCTCTGCAGGTTGAATTTTCAGAAAATCTAAGTATTGCTCATCGAGTTCTAAAAAGGTTTTTCCGATGGCAGATTGAAATCGACCCGGTTTGACTTTTCCTTGATACATGATTTTTAAGAATTGATTGAGCTTAGGTTGGAGTGCTCCGCGTTGGCTATTCATCAGAAATTCTGCAAGCCCCGCCGATTCAGAATAGATTTTCACTAAATCATTCCGTTGCTGAAGCTGCACACGTCCAAGGTTAGAGAGGTCCTGTGACGGAATATAGTAATTCTCCAGAAAACGACGGAACCGGGCGTATTGAATTCGTCGGGAGTCGAACCCACCGAGCGTGTAGTACTCGCCAAAGAGGTGTTGATTCTTCGCGGTTGATTCGGCGTAGGTTGCGATTCCCTCATCGAGCCAGATGAATTGTTTTTCAAATGCCTTTTGATTTGTGGCGCGACCCGATTCCCGAAATAACTGATGGGTCAATTCGTGTCGCCAGGTATCCTCTGAGGTTTTATCACCGTCATAGAAGAATGAAATTTCTGCTTTACCGTCGTAATACCCAGTGGAGACTTCCACTCCTGGCACCAAGGGGGCGAGTTGTTGCAAGTAGGAAGCACGATCTTTGAAAAACAAAATGCGATATCGCCGCCGCGACCGAGAGGCAGTGCCTCGGCCGTCAATCCAGCGTTTTACAGCATCTGAACTGCCCCAATAGTCGTAAAAGATCTGCCGCCAAATCAGATAAGTTTGTTCAAGCTCTTGTGCCAGGTAGGCGATCCGAGCTTCACCGGCGTCGGATTCAATTTCAAAATGAGGTGTCAGAACACGAACGTAACTCTTGGCGGGCCATTGTACGAAGTCATGCGGGCGGGTTGCCGTTTTTGCCCGCAAAGAATCAGGTGCGACATTCCAACCGTCTTGCTGTCGCTTATGCCCAAGAATTTTCCGGGTCGCTAAATGGTCTCGGTTGTAAAATAAAACCTCATGAAGCAATTGATAAGCAAAACTGCCTGCGCCTTTGTCCGCCGCAAGTTTTGCCAAATCAAAAATGCGGTTGCCATGGTCGACTGAGGCTTGATTGAGTTGGTCAAGCCATTCCTGAGGTCCTCCTGCCGAAAGGATGGGCATCGATTTTTCTGAAGGAAGAAAAATATACTGACGACGAGGGTCGCGGTCAGTAAACAAAGATAAAGTAGTTTGCGCGAGTTTGGGTTCGCCGTTGGCATCGCACCATTGAGCGATCTTGTTGAGATCGTTCAAAAACTCAGTCTCTAACGCAATTCGTTCGCCCCGCCAGTCAGTCGACGAGCCCTCTTTGGGTAAAGACTGCGCCGAGGTCTCTCCTGCAACTCCTAGCGAGCAGATGAGGATAGCTAAACTCAATCGTAGCCAACTGACACGAGACCATTTTAACGGCATTTTTATTTTGGCAGGCGTCAAGGTCATACCTCTTGAAATGCAATTACGTTTTTGGGTGCCACTCATGCTTGCTTTCTGACACGCGATTAAAGAAGTTCATCAAGCTCATCGACGAGAGTTCCGAAACGTTTTAGCGCAGTGTCAACTGGCTCTGGACTTTCCAGATCGACGCCTGCGTCGCGAAGCAGGTCCAGTGGATACTTGGAACAACCGCCTTTAAGGAAACTAAGATAGTCGTTCAGTTCGGATTCGCCGCCATTGAGCACGCGTTGGCTTAAGGCAATGGCTGCTGAGAGTCCGGTTGCATACTTGTAAACATAAAATGCGCGGTAGAAGTGTGGGATCCTCATGCATTCCAATGGTAATTCGGGATCGACGGTAAAGTCCGGGCCAAAGTAATCCGCTAGTAGTTTGCTGTAGGTTGTTTTGAGAGACTCGACAGTTAACGGTTCTCCTGCCTCTGCCATCGCGTGAGTGATTTTCTCAAATTCGGCAAACATCGTTTGACGGATAATCGTTCCTCGAATCCCATCGATTTCGTTGTTAATTAAATAGGCACGCAGTCGATCGTCCCCGGCGTGGTCAAGCATATGTTTCGTAAGCAACTGCTCGTTAAACGTACTTGCGACCTCTGCTACAAAAATCGTGTAATTGTAGTATTCATAAGGTTGGTTTTTGATGGAATAGTGAGAGTGCATTGAATGACCGGCTTCATGCGTCAACGTGAATACATCATTGAGCACCGTTGGTTTGTAATTCATCATGATGTACGGGATCCCATCGTAGGTTCCGTAACTGAATGCTCCGGATTGTTTTCCTGCATTGGGGTAGCGATCGCACCAACGTCCCGATAGACCCGCTCGGAGAGTGGCACAATATTCGGTGCCAAGCGGGGCCAGTGAATCGCAGACAACATCAACCGCCTGGTCCCAATTGTGATGAACTTCGATGTCGCTCAGGATTGGAACGTAAGTGTCGTAATGATGGATCTCATCGAGTCCCATTTTTCGTTTGCGAAGGTCGTAGTATTTATAGAGTGACGGCAGATGATTACGCACCGACTCAATTAGACTGTCGTAAACGGTTTCGGGGACGTTGTCGGCGTAGAGAGCTTGATCCAGTGCACTGGAGTAGCCGCGTGCACGCGCGTAGTAAATGTCTTTTTGGATCGAACCCGAGAGTGTTGCTGCTAGTGTGTTTTCGTGGGCCGTGAATTGCTCATAAAATTGATGGAAAGCGGTTTTTCGCACTTCTCGATCTGGCGAAATTAAGAATTGAGAAAATGTGCTTGGAGACAGTTCGATTGACTCCCCTTTCTCGTTGGTAACATTGCCAAACTTGAGATCAGAATCGTGTAGCTGGCGAAATATCTTTGAGGTTGCCCCTGCCATTTCGCCCTGCATCGCCAACAGTTGCTCTTCTTTTTCTCCCAGGGTGAATTTTTTGTATCGCGTTAGTCTTTCCAGTGCCAACCCAAAAAGCTGGAGTGATGGTGATGCGATAAACTGTGTCAATTGTTCATCGGGGATTGCGAGGATTTCGGGTCGAATGAAGCTCGCCGCTTCACCTGCGCGGGTCGCGATATTTTGAAACTGCCCCATCATTCGCTGATAAGTGCTGTCGGTTTGGTTTTCAACTGTTTTCAAATAAGCATAGTTTCCCAATCCTTCGGCAGCCCGTTCAACAAGACTGTCAAATTCTAGGCAGGCTGCAAGTGATTCTGCGCTGCTGCTGAGCGTGCCTCGGAATTTTTCATAACCTTTGATTTGTATTTCAATTTTTTCGAAGGCAATCTGCCATTGGGCATCGTCTGCAAATAACTGAGTTAGATCCCAGGTATCCGATTCCTTGACTTCACTTCGTTCGGGCAATCGGATGACGGTCTCAGCTGACATTAGTATTCCTAGGTTGATTGGTTGGGTTGTTGGTTTGGGCTTCGAAAGAATCGGATTATACGGCAGCTTAGGCCGGGGAGGGAGGTCAAGTTGTGCCTTAGAATCGCTCCGCGGATTGAAATGCACCGAGGTCTTGGCAGGTGGCGATTGACGCTAAGGGGACAAAGGAGCCTGTTAATAAAACTTAAAACAGATTGTTCCTCCCCAGCAGGGGAAATTGGCGGGTTTATGGATGGAATTTGCCGCAATTTCCTACCAAATTGCATTTTGCTTCGCTAAAAACGTACTCGGGATCGTTCAAGCCGCGTTTGATCAATCACTTCCAAACATGATTTCTGATACTTGAGAAAGGTACAGCATGACAACGCAAGAGGAACAAATCGAGATATTAAATAAAAAGCTCAGCGAGTTGGAGAATGAAAGCAGGCGAATCCTTAACGCGCTGAGGTGGGCCACGAAAGTTCGCATGATTTTGTTTGCGGGCTTGTTAGTTTTTGCAGTTGGTGCCGTATTTAAATTCACAGGGTTGTACAACGAGATTAAAAATCAGCGAATTGTCGAGGTGCAAAGAATCATTCAAACGGAGCCTGAGAAATTTGCAGAGCCTTTGACCAAACAGCTCGTTCAGTTAATGGAAGAGCAGGGGCCTTACGTGATAGAGGTGTTCCGTGAGCAAGCTGAGAAGGATTCCGACGCCTACATGGACGCGTTTGATGTTGAACGTGAGCAATTAATTGCGAATGTCGAGGAGAAGCTCAAAGTTAAATTAGCGGCCTCCTATGAAGATTTGCTTTCTGAGCAAGAGAAGCTTTTGGTGCGGCAGTATCCAGTTCTTGAGGATCCCGAGAAGCTCAAGTTAGTGCGGGGCAACGTTGAAGGAATTTACGAAAAAATTGGTGATCGGTATTATTTGGATTTTCTTCAAGAGCAAATCGAAATCTTGGCTGATCGATTGGAAAGTTTTCCAATTACAGATTCCGAGCAAGGAAATGTTCCTGTTAGCGAGCAAATTCTCGCGGAGATGCTTGAGTTAGTTCGTTTGATGTTAATTCATTCGGAGAATTACCAGATGCCAGTCAAACAAGATGTTTCGACAACTGCTGGAGCCCCCAAAGCGGATCCCCAACTAAAGGCTCCCGATGTTGGCAAGACAAAGCAGTTGCCGGCCAAGCCCGAGCCAACCGCTAAGGGGTCAGATGATGAGAATGCAGATGCGGGGGAGTCAGATGACGGGGTTGATGAAGTACCGAAAAAGGATAATTGATTACGCGATTTGAATTCAATTTTGCTGTAGAAATTTTAAAAATACTTTATTGACGAGAGTTAAAATGACAAATACTTCCCATGTAGAAGAGAGAATTGACCATCTAGTAAAAGAACTTGCTGGAAAACGTCGCATGACATCGCTCGGCACGAATCTCTCTTTAGTAGTTGGTTTAATTTCGATTGCCTTGCTTTGCGTGTACTTTGGTTACGGCTATTTCATGCTTGATGAGTTAACGCAACCGGAGACAGTGGTGGGGTCTGCGAAAGCCTACCTTGAAGATAATTCCCCGCGGGCGATGGAAATTGCTTCAGCGGAGGTTAGAAATTCAGCTCCAGTCTGGGCAGATCAGGCGAGTCAAGAATTGATTGCCAGTATGCCCACTGTTCGCGAGCAGGCTGAGGTGGCTTTAATGTCTTACATCGACGAACAGCTTGCAGAAACTCAAAAACTAACAAGTAAAGGTTTTGAGGACATGATGGATAAGCATCAAGCTGATTTTGCAGATGCCATTAATATGATGGTTGCGGGTGGAGATAGCTCCGGGTTTACCGAAAAGGTGATGCCAATGATCGAGGAAGCCTACGCTCCGGAGATGAAAGAAAGCGTTCTCAATACCCTCGGCATTCTACAGGAGATCAATCGCAGAATGGCAAAGCTGGCGGCGGGTAAGGACTTAAACGAAATCGAGTTGCAGCAGAGTAAAATTCTCGGCCTCACTCGATTATTACGTGAATAAGTTCAGTGACCCTCAACTTAGTTGAACTAAGTTTTTATAATCTGCTGGAACAAATAAACTCCCCTCCGTCGTTGACTGTGGGGAGTTTTTTTCGATCGTTTGAGCGAGTTTTTCGGCAGTCTCTTGAGTGGCTTCGGAACTTAAGAACTGACCGAAAGCGGTTGTGATTTTAGAAACTTGTTCCGGGGTTTGGTGGACGAACTCAAGCCGGAAGTCTTCGATCCCAGCAGTTCGCCAGGCAACAATTGCATGTGGATTCGTTTGGGCTTCTGCGCCAAAAATTGTGTTTCTGCAGCCTACGTCCGCCATCACTGGGTGCGCTCTTCCTTGTGAATCACGAACGGAAATTTGGTGTTTTTCGCATGGGTGGCCGCAGTTCGTATTGTCAGTGCCATCGGAAAGGAATCGACAAAATACGCAGTGTTCCATGTGGAAGACGGGCAGGTGAGAGTAGGCGATGGCTTCGAGTTTCGTCGGTGGGACTCTTTCGGTTAACTCCTGAATTTGTTTGGAATTCAAATCGTATCCCGGTGTAACGCGAGCCACGCCTTGGTCGAGTAAAGTCCAGGCAGTGATCGAGTTGGCGGCGTTGAGACTGAAATCACCGATCAACTTCGGGCGGGCAGTCGTTGTGCTTTCGCCCTCGGTCGTTTGAATGAGGTCATAGAGCAGTCCACCGGAGCGAACTAGGATGTCACAGTTCAGCGATAACAGAAAACGAATGATTTTCTGTTCGCTTGGTTTGAGAATCCGGGGACTGGCAACGCGAGGCTGGATGCCTGCTTCCTTGATTTTTTCAACGGACGGCCGAAGGCCATAGAGTTCGAGATAATCCAGAGTAATCGAACTGGCCAATTCGGGTGCGGAATTCTTGAGTTGTTGCAGAGATTCGATCGCGGCATCTAACTGAATAGGCGAGCGTACTAATACGTGTAATGTCGTTCGTTGAGAACCAAGACTATCCTCTAGGACTTTGGCACGTGCGTCTTGCATTTCTGCCAATGTCGAAGCGACCGTTGGCGTTGCAGGGATCGGAACAGTTTTACCGCTGTCTTCAAATAATTGGTCAACCATTTGGCGACGAGCCAGATTGAGTTCGCTTGTGGGAACGAAAACACTTTCCTCGGTCAACAACTTAATGTCTTTGAGGTGGTATGGTGTACCCCCGAGCCGACCGAGTTTTTCTTGAAGGATTTCCAAATCCAACGCCCTTTTTTTCGCCGGTTGGAGTGGGTCGTCTCCAACATATTGGGCAGTTCGCCCATTTTCGTTCGTGGCAATAATCGAAATGGGCTCGCCAGTTTTTGCGGTGACTTCGAAGGAAATCTCTCGCGTAAAGATTGGAACTTCAGTGCGGGTCAACGGCTTGAGGCTTTTGACGAGTTGAGGATCGCGGGTTCGCCAAACGAGGTCTCCCACCCGAATCCTTGAGAAATCAATGTCGTGGTGGCCAAATTCCAATTCGACAATGGAGTCATCTCTGAGTCGTACTTCGTAGACGTGCCCGCCTTCTTCGGGTTCGTCCGGGCTGCGCCAATCTGCTGCATCGAATACGAGGCCATCTCCACGTTTAACAGGGTGTTGGGTGCGGATTTCGAGATGGGAATTTGAAACCGAAGTGACTTCGCCAAGTTGAATTCCGCGATGCCTTGGTGCGCGACCGTTAACGACCGTTTGATGGTTGGTTCCGGAGATAAAGTGTGCCCCCAGTCCCCGTGAGTAAATCTGTTCGATTTCCAGTCTTTGATCTTCTTCGATGGTTACCGGAAGTTGGTGCATTGCCAGATCGATGGCCTCCCGATACGCGCGTGTGGTTAATCCAACGTATGCCGAATCTTTGTAACGCCCTTCTATTTTTACACAAGCGATGCCCATCGCGAGCAACTCTGGAATTTGTTCCAGGGCGAACAAATCACCCGGGGAGAGTAGGTAGCGGAAGGCACCGAGGTCGCGTTCTTCACCGTCTACGATAAGATCGTAGGAAAACCGGCAGGCTTGGGCGCATTTGCCGCGGTTGGCGCTTCTGCCGCCCCACGCCTCGCTGCTAAAGCATTGCCCTGAGTAAGAAACGCAGAGGGCGCCATGGACGAACACCTCAAGTTCAACATCGGTTGCTTTTGAGATGGTTTTGATGTCGCTCAGGCTTAGTTCTCGACCGAGGACAACGCGGCGACAGCCCACCGATTTCGCAAGTTCGGCTCCCTGAGCGCTAGTGATGGACATTTGCGTACTGCCGTGAATGACCAACTCGGGGGCGATTTTGTGAATCAAGCTTGCAATCCCAAGGTCTTGAACAATGACCGCGTCCACTCCTGCGGCGGCCATTGCGAGGATGGCGGTTTCAGCCGATTCGAATTCATGCTCGAACACGAGCGTGTTAAACGTAACGAATGCGTTTACTCCCCTGGCATGAAGTGTTTCCACGACTTCGGGTAAATCCTCCAGCGAAAAACCTACTTTGCTTCGCGCTGAAAAGTGCTTTAAGCCAAAGTAAACCGCATCAGCACCTGCCTCGATGGCGGTCTGTAATTCGGGCCAATAGCCGGCAGGGCTCATGAGTTCCATAGTTTTTGCTTTTTCGGACATTCAGAGTTTGAGAATTGAGATTGGGTTCAACATTTCGGGTTAAGATTTTTGGTCTTTGGACAGCATGAATAACCGCTACAACCCGGACAACCCTTAACAAGACTGAGCGAAGGTGTCCGATTGACCCAAGTCTTGTCGTTTTCAAATAACCGCCCCAAATAAGAGGGGAAAGAAATTATTTTTCCCCTTAAGTGTCCCATAAATGACTTACGTTTTAAAGCCAAGCATTCTGACCCATTGCTAATAAAAGTGAGCCCTCTCAAAAGCTAATGAACGAATTACATAAAGGGCAGCGCAAATCGTCTCTCGACGCAATGAGACAGGTCCTGGCTCGACTAGACTCTTACGTCAGCGAAACTGATCTTTTACCGTCTCCTGTAAATGATGACGCGACATTTCTCGGGCAATCTGCAGACAATCGGGTGACCAATGCGTCCGCATTTCATCATTCGTTGATGTCGCTGGTGCATAACTCACCCGACGCGGTTTTACTGTTGTGTAGTGGTGAATGCATCAGTTTCAATGCGGCAGCTGTAGAAGTCTTTGGTTGTGAGGGATCGCGTCTGGAATCGACTTCAATTGGCCAGCTATTGGATCGGCGATTCGATTTAAATCCAGAGATGCGAAGTAGCATCGAGCAAAATATAACCCAAGCGGTGGGATTTCAGTTTGAATTGAAGTTAAAGTCAGCTTCGGATCCACGCTGGTATGAATTTGAATCCCGGGCATTTGATTTTGAGAATGCGGGTCGCCCAACTGTTTGTTGCTTTTTAACCATTCGAAATGAGACCGAGTCTAAAGCCCAGGAGCGCCGGTTAATTCGAGAGGTGAGTTTTCTCCGCAACGCATTGAATGCAACCCCCCAACCGCTCTCGGTAAAAACATCGGAGAGTCAATTTCTATTTGTGAATGATGCCTTTTGCGAGACCCACGACGTTTATCGAGATAAAATCATTGGACGCACCATCGCTGATTTTCTAGAAGGCGATTACTCGGTAGAGGATGACTCTTTCGAATTAAATGTCGAGAAGTCTGCCAACTCACGATCAAAAATTGAAGATTTTATTGATGCGGGCGGCGCCCCCTTTACGCTCTCGACTCGCCGAGCAAGCTTTCGAGATATTGAAAGTGACGAATCATATTTTGTAACCTGTTCACGCGATGTGACCTTTGAGCGGAAACGCGAAAACCGGCTCAATTTGCTAGCCAGTGTTTTTCAGGCAGCCCGTGAAGCGGTTGTGATTCTCGATTTCAATGGGTTGATTTGCGAGGCGAATCCAGAATTTATCACTACGATAGGCAAGGCTCATGCGGAGTTGATGGGAACTTGTTTGTCAAACACGATTCACTGTGATTCGGCGATCTATGCTGAAATCGTAACGTGTGTTCAGTCAGGAAAACCCTGGTCAGGAAATGTGAAGGTACTTCGCCGCAACGGCGAAAAGGTTCCAAGTTGGCTTTCGATAAGTCCGTCGAAAAATATTGATGGTGAAACGACTAATCTGATCGCGCTGTTTTCTGACATTACACAGATCGAGATGAAAAAGTTGGAGCTGCGTCGGCAAGCGCTGCACGATCATCTGACAAAATTGCCTAATCGAAGGTTTTTCCGAAAACGTGTAGAAGAAATAATCGAGTTGGATCAAGCTCGCGATAAAAGATTCAGCGTTAGCTTTCTCGATTTAGATGATTTTAAGATTGTAAACGACACCTTGGGACACGATGCGGGAGATCAGCTGCTTGTCGAGGTAAGTAAACGCTTGCGAGACACTCTCGATGAGGATTGCTTTATCGCTCGATTTGGAGGAGATGAGTTTGCGGTTTTGATGATTGAAAAGGCAGACGGTTCATTGGACTCAAGATCTGCTGCGGAGGCCGTTGTCGAGGCGATCAGTCGGGAATTTGTTTTGGACGGTCAGCGAGTGTTTATTGGGGTCAGTATTGGAACGACAGTCTATCCGGATCATGCAGATACTGTTGAGTCATTGATGCGTCATGCGGATGTGGCAATGTATCAAGCGAAAGAAGAAGGGAAGAATAAGGTGACTTTCTTTTCTTCTGAATTGGCAGAAGATTTGGAACGCCGTCAAAGCCTGTTGGGGGAATTGAGAACAGCGATTGATTGTGATGAATTGGAGGTCGTTTATCAGCCAAAGCTCTGTCTTCACGAAAATCGAATTAACAGTTGTGAAGCACTCGTTCGTTGGACCAAACGAGACGGAGCGATCGTTTCTCCGTCTGAATTTATTCCCCTGGCAGAAGATTTTGGGTTGATTGAAAAGTTAGGGGATCGCGTGTTTCAAATCGTTGCTCGACAGGCGCGACTATGGCATCAGAGTGGTGTGCTGACCGGCCCGATTGCAGTGAATCTATCTCCGCGCCAATTGAATGATCCAAACTTCATCTCACGACTTAAGCAGACTTTGGAGACGACTGATGTTCAACCCGAGTGGATTGAGTTAGAGATTACTGAGAACGCTGTGATGGAAGACAAAGACCGTGCATTACGATTGATGCACGAAATCAATGCGCTTGGAATGTCGATTGCCATCGATGATTTTGGAACTGGATTTTCATCGCTCGGTTATATTCGAGATTTTCCAATTCGCACGTTAAAAATTGATCCCTCCTTTGTCCGTGACATTCCGCATTGCACGCGTTCAGTGGCGATTGCGAAAACAATCTTGTCTCTTGGTCACGGTTTGAATTTAAAGGTGGTTGCAGAAGGCGTAGAGACTTTTGAGCAAGTTGAATTTCTCAGAAATCACGGCTGCGATATGGTTCAGGGTTTCCTTGTGAGCCGTCCGATGAGCCATCAGGGATACGTTGATTTCACAAGTCAGGAATGACAGTGCCGAATGACGGGTCAGCCTAACGGTGGGTCGACTTCACTCCGAGGCAGGGCGTAGGTGCGCGGCCGCAATCACATTGTCGCCAAAGTGAGAGCCCGGACCGACGATTCCGTAGTCATTTTCGAAAATTGCATCCTCTCCGAGAGAGTGTCCGACAACGTAACGGGTGCTCCCATCTTCGAATAAGATGTTTTGGCCGTGGTTGGAGTGGTTCATGCTCGCTCTGCCAGGCATGTTCGCGGAGGGGCGGTCGCCGGCGATGATGACATAACTAACTCCGCGAATGCTGTTTCCACAGACGCGTGGCGGTTGATAAGTGCCATTGACTTGATGACCCATGGAAAAGCCAAAGTGCCCCAAAGAATTCTGCAGGTAGTAGTCGAGTTCTGTGAGGGTTTGGGCGGCTTCAATTTGCTCGCAGGTAGGAATGTTGACCGGTGGCCGAGAGCTCGCAATTCCGGGACAAGCGAGGACGGAGTCATCTTCGAGAAGTCCAGCATCTTTCAGGACTGGTCCAATATGGCCGACGGAGACTAAATGGTTCATCCGCGGAATCGCAACAAAACGACCTTCGTTCGCGCCGCTGTAAGTGATGATTCCGCTCCCGAAAGCTTGCAGATTGGAATCGCAGACTGCGATCCGGCTTTGAAATCTTGTGTAAGAAATAACGGGAAAGAGTAACCCCGCGAAAATCGCTAGAAATGCAGTTCCCACTAACACGTCAGGTAGAGACCAAGTGTTCGGATGGAGAAGGCGGTCCGAGATTGAAACGCGTAGTCGTGGTTTTGACGATTCTGAGTCAGGTTCGTCCGAAGCCTCTGCCGAATCGATTGCAGCGAGAACGCTCTCGGCCAAAGAATTCGGGGAATGGCTGGTCGAGGCTAGAGGAGAGGAGTTCTGCCAAATGGCGACCGATTCCAAGGTTCGTCTGGCCAACCCCGGTTGGGGCGGCGACGAATCAAGGCAATCCAATGGCAGAAGATCTCCTTTAATCTTAAGTAACTGTTCTTCGATCTCAGGGTTTTCGTCGATCGTTTGCTGAATGTCACGTTGTTCTTGAGCGTCCAATGCTCCTAACACGTATCCCAGCAAATTTTCTTGTGAGGGATTTTTCACTTTTAATAGGTCTCTTGTGATTCGGCCCTATCGATATCCATTTAATCGACGTGGCTGGTGTTCCAAACATCGGTCAGTTTGGTGATCGCAGAATTCAGCCGGCTTTTAACCGTTCCTACAGGAATGTCTAAAACCTCAGCCGCTTCCCGATACTTCATTCCCTGGTAATAGACCAAGTGAATAACCGCTGTCATGGATTCTGGTAATTTGTCGAGTGTTTCTCGGACAAGCCGATTTCGCTCGGCACTGACGGCGGCACTGGAAGGATCTGGATCACTACTTTCCAAAAGATTAACTAATCGACCCACGTCCTCGTTGTCCTGCTCGCGCGGTGTGTCCAAACTGACCGTCCTGTGTCGTTTGTTTCGCCGTCGAGCATCGATGGCAGCGTTGGTCGCTATGGTGTAAAGCCAGGGACGAAAGCGTCGACCTTCTTGGAACGTCTCACATTTGAGATGAACCGCTAAGAAGGCTGCTTGGAATACGTCCTCTGCCATTTCGGCGTTGCCTAAGTAGCGACGCAGGTAGCTGAACAATTCACGCTCATATCGATAGACTAACTGTGCGTACAGTTCTCGATCGCCGGTTTTGCGGTAGTCGAGAAGTAGTTGCTCGTCAGTCACTGGATCAATTTTTGCCTTGAATTGTCGGTCTGTGAAATGAACATCGTTGGTCAATGTAGCTTGCATAACGATTTACGCATCTTAGCGGAGTTTGGTTCGGTGTTTGCTAAAAAAGCCTTGTTTTCAACCGTTTTCTCCTCAATGCTCTCCTATTT
Organism: Mariniblastus sp.; assembly: GCA_029251085.1. Lineage (GTDB taxonomy): Bacteria > Planctomycetota > Planctomycetia > Pirellulales > Pirellulaceae > Mariniblastus. The sequence goes on along the minus strand of JAQXDZ010000119.1, from coordinate 86,617 downwards.
AATGGGTAATTTTAAATGTTACGAAGGACTGCCTTCTCTTCTATGACGTGTATCGTTGAGCAACCTGACACATTAGGTCCCGTTTGACAGAGATTTTTTTGCAATTTAAACTCGCGTGCCGAAAGCCCCCGATAAAGTGACAGCATCGATTTTGCTGGCCGACAAATCATTTATGCAAACCCCATGCCGAAAGTCGTTTAATGACGGAAAATAAATACTTGTGGGCACGCTCTGGTGACGTAAATGCCTTCTTTGGCTTGATGTTAGACAATATTGCTGGCTTAGTTTTGTTAGTCAGCATGCTTAGCGGGATTTATGGGTTCCCTGTAGATTTTGCATTGGCTTACATGGTTCCCGGGACAGCGATCGGCGTACTTGTCGGCGACCTCCTTTTTTTCGGGCTAGCATTTCTTTACGCTCGGCGAACTGGATTGACCAACGTAACGGCGATGCCACTAGGATTGGATACTCCCAGCAGCATTGGAATGGTTTTGTTGGTTTTGGGGCCCTCGTACACCGCTGGGCTTGCCGAGGGTTTAGATCCACAGGCGGCTGCGATGCAGACTTGGCACATTGGAATTTGTGCAATCATGGTCTCTGGAATTGTTAAAGCTGCATTGGCGCCGTGTTGTAACTGGCTGCATCGGATTTTCCCCAGAGCTGGGCTGCTTGGCTCACTCGCGGCCATTGCACTTTTGTTAATTGCCTTTACCCAAATGACGGAGCTTGCGGCCAGCCCCTTGGTTGGATTTGCATCTTTGATAATTGTGTTGGCGACCTTAATCGCGCGGCAAGCACTGCCATTCAAAATCCCAGGAGCGCTGGGGGCTGTTCTGGCAGGCTGTCTTGTCTACTACGTTTTGCTTGGCGCGGGACAGGCGGTGGAAGTCGATTTAGTCGAGAAACCGATGAGTTTCGGTATAGTCTGGTTTCCGCAAGAATGGTTAACGGCATTTACCTTTGAGTGGGTGGGTTCCTTCGGCAAGGTCGGCCCCTATCTTGGCTACGTCATTCCATTCGCAATTGCGACGGTGATTGGGGGAATCGACTGTGCAGAGAGTGCTGCTGCGGTCGGGGATGATTTTAAAACAAGCCGCGTGATTGGTATTGAGGCGATTGCCACGATGTTGGCAGCGTTGTGTGGCGGCGTTGTCCAAACGACACCTTACATTGGCCACCCCGCCTATAAAGCGATGGGCGGACGTGCCGCTTACACGTTGGCCACCGCATTATTTATTGGTGGAGCTGGCCTGATTGGATACTTCGGTTTAATTTTCGTCTGGATTCCGAAGGCTGCCGTTCTGCCAATTCTGGTTTTCATTGGACTTGAGATTACCGCCCAGAGTTTTCAAGCGACGCCTCGGCGGCATTACGCAGCTCTGGCGATGGCTTGTATCCCAGCGACTGCAAAATTGGTCATGATTTATGTGGGAAGATTTATTCCGTTCATGGACATTCCGGCGTTGCCGGAGGAGCTTCAAAATCTCCTGCTTTATCTTAGTGTACTGGCGGGTGGTTTCATTTTAACCAGTTTAATTTGGGCCTCAGCAACGGCAAAAATCATCGATCGGGATTTTTTCAAAGCATCTGGCTTTCTCTCTCTGGGAGGTGTTTTTACTCTATTCGGTTTAATGCACTCTCCTTTACAGGGCGATAAAGTTTTCTGGCCTTGGGAATTATTCTCCGCCGCCAAATTTAGCTTGGTCGAACGAACAATCGTTTTGGAATTTGCTGGAGCTTATCTGCTGATGGCATTGTTGGTCGCCGGGCTAGGCGTTGCGATGGCCGGAAAGTCAAAAATAATTACCACGGATGAAGAGTACGAACAACTAGTTTGAGAAACAACATGGTCCTAAAACGAGTGCTTGAACCCGAAGTGATGGATTCCGAAAAGGAAGCTCAAGAATATAACGACATGGATCACTCCGTCGTGAACCAGCACTTTGTTGAAGAGTTGTTTAAGTTTGCCAGAGATCAGACTCCTGCCGCTGCGGATGCTGAATTTGATTTTGGCGATGTGTTAGATTTGGGGACGGGGACGGCACTCATTCCAGTTGAGTTGTGTCGACAAGATCATGACTGTCGCGTGATGGCTGTCGATCTAGCGGTTAGTATGCTGGAACTGGCAAGATACAACGTCGAAGCCGCTGGAATGATTGAGCGGATAACGCTAGCTCAGGTAGACGCAAAAAAAATGGGATACGATCGTGGAGCTTTCGATCTGGTGATGTCGAATAGCATTATTCACCATATTCCCGATCCTGTAGTTTGCTTGCAAGAGATGGTGCGAGTTACTGCTGAGGACGGTCTCTTGTTCATTCGTGATCTAATGAGACCTCAAGATGCTGAAACGCTTGAAGCGTTGGTGCTGACCTACACGGGTAAAGAATCCGAATACTCGCAACAGTTGTTCAGGGATTCGCTTCACGCCGCTCTTTCGCTGGATGAGATCCGCGATTTAGTAGCATCGCTTGGGTTTGACCCCAATTCTGTGCAGGCTACCTCAGATCGACATTGGACTTGGGCTGCAGTAAATCTTGAAGACGAGGCAGATGCTGGTTGATTAGCGTGAAGAAGCTAACGCTGGGCGATTTCAATCAGGGAGGTCTTACTCAAGGCAATGTTTGAGTGCTGGTTGTTCGTGTGACAGAGATCGTGGGAGTTGAGATGAAACAAATCGTTGCCATCGTTAAACCATTTTTGGCGGAACGAGTGGTCGCCTCGATTGCTGGCAAGCAGGTGGAGGAGATCAGTATTCGAGAAGTCAAAGGGTACGGCCGCCAAAAGAATTATCTCGACCAGTACGGGGAAAATGAATATTCTCTGGCTTTTGTTCCAAAAGTTGAAATTTCCATTTGGGTTCAGGATGAGCAAGTCGAATCCATCATTGAGCAGATTGTTGCTGTTTCGAGAACCGGAAGACTGGGAGACGGGAAAATTATGGTGCTCCCCGTCGTTGAGCCAATTGATTTTTAATTAAAAAATCGTGCACCCTTAGGCAAGTCCGGTTTGGGTCTTTTGCTTATCTTAACGGGGGCTAGCCTAACTTTTTCCACAAACATGCGGCGGTTGTACAAGCCAGATCAGGCGATTTGAGATATGATTAGGTAGGCCGCTTGGCTTAAAGCCATCTGTTTTTGACGGCTTAGTTACTGTTGAGTTGAATCGAGGGTAGAGTTGTGCAGAATTTTTCAAAGATGGTCATGCGAGTTTTTCCAGCGTTGATGCTTGGGTTGCTCCAGTTTTCGCTGATTTCCAAGGTGGCGGCGCAGGATAAGATTGATTTCGTAAAACAAGTCAAACCAATTTTGGAATCTCATTGCCTCGAATGTCATGGTGAAATTGAAAAAGACGGACAGGAAAACGATTTTAAGATTTCTGATCGCGACGATGCACTTGATTTTATTGGATCCGATGGTGCTGAGGATAGCGATCTTTTTTACTTGATTGTCTCGGATGACGAAGATGAAATCATGCCCCCGCCGGAGCATAGTAAGCTTACCGAAGCTCAGATTGAAGTTCTCAGAGATTGGATTGATCAGGGCGCTTCGTGGCCCGAAGATGTCGAATTAGTCCTCAGTACGGAAAAACCATCGGTGCCGAAACAGGAAGTGCCGCCGGCGGGTGACGGAACGGAGCCTGCCAAGGTAACGCAGGAAGATGCTGCAACCGACGTTGGCCAAACAAGTGATGAGCAAGAGTTGGATGTGGAAGAATCCAATACCGCAAAGGAGTTAGCCAGGCAAAACAAGCAGCTTTACAACGCGGCCGGTTCACTTCATCCGGCCGCTGTTCACTTACCGATTGGATTGCTGTTAGCCTCTGGTTTTTTTGCTTTCTTGAGTTTGCGTGGTAACTATGTGATGGGTGATTGTGCTTACTATTGCCTGTGGCTTGGTGCTTTGGGGGCAGTGGCGGCGTGTTTTAGTGGTTGGTGGTATAGCCCGATGGAGCATCGAGGTGCCGTGGCATCGTTGCAAGATTTGCTTGATACTTCACAAGAAGTATTTTGGCATCGAACCGGTGGGATTATTATCACGACTTTCTCAATTATCTTGGCCTTGTTCGCCAGAGCTGCCAGAAAACGAGATGCGGAAGACGGCGTCTCCTGGAAGTTTGGCATGATCCTGCTGGCTGTTTGCACAGGGTTGGTCGGACACAATGGTGGTGAGATGGCCTACCCAAATCAATACAAGGATTTGAATGCCGTTTACGAAAGATTTCTTGGCGACCCAACAAAAGAGGTGACGGATACCAAGAAGGATGCCAAAACGGATGCCGAGATGGATTCGGATGGCGGTTCGCGAGCACGTGAAAATTAATGCCTTGGGGGTTCGCGGAGAGCCGCTGTTTGCGGGTCAATGAGATTGCGTCGTGCCTAGATTGCTTCGCGTCAGCGCCAGCAGAGCCTGATTCGATAGTGTCGAACCCGTGTTGGCAGTTTGTGTATCAAGCTCATCAAGATAAATTGCCCAGGTGTCAATCGCGGCTTGATTTTGTTTTTCGTGGTTGTGGAGAAATTTCCACGCATCCGCTTGGCCTTTAAAAAACTTGGGGCCAAGATATTCAATGACTTTGTAATAGTCTGGGTTTTGTTGCCAGTTGGAGGGCTCGAATCCAGGTGCTGGTTCGACCAGAAAAGCGTGATAAGTCGTTTTGGGTTTTCTTCTAGGCTTGGTCATACTCAAGAATGTCCTTGCATGAGTTAAGCGGTTGATCAGGTGGTTGATCTGCATCAACTTTGCTTTTACCTAATTATTGGTGCGGGGTTGGACACATTTGGTCATTTGTGCTGCGTCGAGATTAAAAATTCTAAGATTTTTGCACGCGTCTTAAATCCCTTGTTTTACTGGCTAAATCGGAGATCCCGAGGCCGGTTTTCAGATGAAAAGCGAGCAGATCGCTTGTTTTCTTAAGGTTCGCGACGCCGTCGGCCAAAACCTCGTTCGAATCGTGTTGGTCGAAACAGGGGAAATGATTAGGATCAATCCCACAGTCTTTTTGAATTACTACGGACGATTGATTGGGAATGGATGAACGAGGAGAAGAACCATTTAGGCGCTTTGACTGGAATGAGGTTCTTTGCAGCGATGGCGGTGGTTGTTGGGCACTTGGTGGCTGACCACAATCTTGACGGATTGGGGCGGTTTGGTCTGACTGCGTATTCGACGGTCGTTGCAGGCGCGGCTGTTTCCTTCTTTTTCGTCCTGTCGGGTTTTATTCTCACCTATGTTTATAAAGACCAGTTAACCTACGCTCGGGTTCCCAAGTTTTATTTCAAGCGTTGGGCTCGAATCTGGCCTCTCCACTTCGTCTGCTTGATCGTGACGATTTACGTCGTAGGGATGGTCACCATAGACTATGAAATGTTGGCAGTGAATTTAGCGCTGTTACAAAGTTGGGTTCCTGATTCAAAATGGGTTTTTTCTTTTAACGGTGTGTCTTGGAGCATTTCGACTGAAATGTTCTTTTATTTTATGTTCCCTTTCTTTTTGATCGGTGGGCAAAAGCGTTTTTGGATTAAGTACGTTCTTCTTTGGCTGGTCGTGTTAGCCGCCGTCAAGGGAATACAGATCCTTGATAACCAGCCTGCCTGGGCCAGTTATGATCTTGAGCGTGCCTGCCATGTTAATCCGTTCTTGAGGTTGCCCGAATTTTGCACGGGGATGGGCGTAGGGTTTATTTTCTTTAATCGTGAATCGCAGCACTCTCGTTCGTCATTCACTCATTCGGTAGTTGAAATTGCCGTGCTGATGTTGATCCCGGGCTTTTCGTGGTTGATGCGAGAATATGGAATCGTTGGTTTGGTGCGGCGCGCTGACTGGGGTGGTCCGGCGATGGCTTTGTGGGTGCAATACACGGCAATGGTTTTTGTTTTTGCAATTGTGATTTACGTTTTTGCGAGATCTCAGGGCATCTTGTCTCGACTTTTAGGCAGTCGTGCCTTGGTGTTCCTGGGCGAGATTAGTTTCGCTCTTTATATGATTCACTACACCGTGATCATTGCGGTTGAAAGGCAATACGATTGGTCACTTGCAAATTACTCACCAGTGGCGGTTGCCGGGTGTGTCATCGTGATGTCTGTAAGTATTGCCGCGTTGTTATACAAGTTGGTCGAGATGCCTGCCAAAAACGCCTTGCTTAGTCTTTATAGTCGGCAATTCAAAAAGGCGGCGATGACGTTTCCATTGGAATGGTGGCGTTGTTTGAAGACCCCAGTTGTCTGGGGGGCCTCGGTTTTACTTGCCGGCTGCACTTTAGTTATTGACTACAATCATCAGCCCATTTCGTCGGCGAATGAGATCATCGCGGCGAGTCACGCACCGTATCGCGATGTTGAATTTGGTAACCATATTCGTTTGGTTGGAGCGGAGGCGGTAGCGATGCGAGACGGGATTCGCTTAAGCTTCGTTTGGAGGAAGCAGAAAGATTTGGAGCGTGCACGATTTCTTCACTTATGCGATGAAAATGGAAAAATAGTTTCGCAGCTCCCTTCAGAAAAAGAACTGTTCGACGAAGCGAGTTTTTCCGAGTTATTTGTTGAGACATTCTTATTGCCAAACGATAGACTAAGCGATCCCAAAATTGTGAGTGTTGGAATCGGGTTTTATTCGGCGAAAGAAAACCCGGAAACGGGAAAGGTGTATCCAATGTTGGTGGCAAAAAAAGGCCCTCTTGGAATGAACCGGTGCCGGTTGAACGTTATCGTTCCAGAGCAAATGAAAAATTTGCGAAAAGAGATCGCGAGATTAAACGACCGGGCGGAATAGTTTTTACGCATCGGGTTGGGCAGGCATCAAAACGTACCAAAGTTAAAAGCTTGCCTGGCAATTTACTTTTGGTTTGCATTTTCGATGCAGTACAAATTTCTTTTGCCGCGAAGAAATATTTGATCACCGACAATAGCCGGAGAAGCATCTATTTCCTCAGTAAGTGTATTGGTTGAGATGATTTCAAAGTTGGCAGAATTCTTAATGACGAGTGTGGTGCCTTCTCTTGAAGTGAGGAAGATGAAATCTTTCGTTGCCACCGGCGATCCATACATCTGCTTTAGCTTGGGTAGGCGAATTGGCAGCGGGTAACCTTCGTCAGTTTTGAAAATCGGCTTTCCCGATCTAGCATGGTAGCAGTTGAGAATCGCGTTAAGAGATTTAGTGAAATAGACTCTATCTCCAGTAACCAGTGGCGAGGGGACGTAAGGCGTGTGCCGTTCGATGCGCCACTTGATCGCTTGCCCGGGGCCTATCAGCGAATCGTTGATTTTCCCTTGGGAGCGGAGGTCGATAGAGAAGGCATCATTTCCCTGATAGCCTCCCATGCAAATAACGTGATCTTGATAACGAACGGGGCAGGGGATGGCGTTGAGTGTCGTTCCGGTCGTTTCCCAAATGATGTCTCCAGTTTCAAAGTCGTAGCTTCGAACCGCGTTTGTACCGTTGGTAATTAATTGAGTTTTGCCATCGATCGGAACAATCAGTGGCGTAGCCCATGTGGTCGGTTCGTCTCTTCGGTTTTTCCAAAGAGTGTTACCGTTGTTGGTATCCAATACAAAAATTTCAGATTGATCCTCCTGATCCCACATGACGGCAAGTTTGCCATCGTGGTAGACAGGAGAGACTGCTTCTCCCCAGCCTCGCCTGGTTCGCATTTGACCTAGATCTTTTTTCCAGATTAAATCCCCTTTTAAGCTGAGGCAAAAAATACCGTAGGAACCAAAAGAAACATACAGGCGTTTGCCATCTGTTGTAGGAGATGCGGCGGCATAGGTTGTTGAAGGATGTCGTCCTTCGAAGGGGACAGATTCGGCAACAACTCTTTTCCAGAGGACGTCGCCGTTTCGGCGATCGAGGCTCCAGACAACGAATTCAAATACTCGATTGGAGGGAGTTGTTTTCGCGTCGGGGTGAAGCGGTGCGGAACGAGCACCGCGGCGATTGGTTTCAACGGCAGACAGTATGAAAACTTGGTCTTTCCAGACAATCGGTGTGGAGCTTCCCTCGCCAACGATCGGGAACTTCCATCGAATATTGGATTGATCATTCCAGCGAATTGGCGGAGTTCCCGTTGCAGAAACTCCGGTTGCGTCAGGCCCCCGCCACTGATGCCAGTTGTTTTGCTTAGTCGTTTGGAAATCTTGTCCGCAAATGCAAGCTGACTCAGGTGCGATAAATTCGAAGGCGGTGGGGTAGCAGATTGAAAGCAATAGGAAGGCTGTGAATTGTTTCAATGTCATGAGTTGGTTAGGCAACTGATATCCAAAGGACGTGGGCGGGAACCCTTTAAATGATTTCAACTACCGAGTGCTCGCGCTGATTTCCTGATGAAGTTCTGCCATCAGTGTTTCAATGCCTCGGTCGATATCGTCTCCAAGAACCTCTTTGTAGCGGATCACACCGTGTTGATCGATTAGGTAAACGGTTGGCCAGCCTTCGACATTCCACTGCTTCGAGATCGGCCCGCGTGTTCCCCGGGGCCCATTCCAAAAATGACGCCAGCTTAGATTCTCGCTGCGGACAGCATCGATTGCAGTTTGTTTTTTAGCGTCGCTATTGACCCCAATTAGCACAAATGGCTGGTCGGAAAGTTCCTGAGTCAGTTCCTGCTCGTGCCCATACATCGCGCGACAAGGTGGGCACCAATGGCCCCAGAAATCGAGCATGATGACTTTGCCGCGATAATCACTAAGTTTGAACGGAATTCCGTCCAGGTCAGCCCCTTCAATTTCGGGTACAGTCATCCCAACCTGCAGTTGAGTCAACTCAAACAATTCGCTCGCAGCTTTCTCACCAAATGTCTCTCGGCCTTTGTATTTTATTTCGCCGTACTGTTGAATGACTGAGTTTAAGATAGATGCAGTCTTTTGATTTTGTGCATCGGTGCGCTCAGCATTAATGTAATTGAGTTGGGCAGAAGGCAGTTTCTCAGCCACTTGAGGGTTGATCGCAATTGTCTTTCGGAACAAGGGAAGCTGCCCGAGGTATTGCGAGTAATTCAACATAACGCTCGCTTGCACTGGTCCCGGTTTCGCGTTTTCAATCATCAGATCGAACCAGCGTTCAATATCCTGACTCGGGACTTCTTGCTTTAACGATTCTGCAATTTTAGAAAGTTTGACTCGATCTGCATAACGATTCAGCAAATACTCCATCGCTTCACGTTTTAAATCCCCTTTTGTTTGGCCGACAACGAACAGAGTCGCATTGAACGAGGCCTTTGTGTCGGGGTAAGATTTTGCGAGTTCGAGGAAACGTTTTCCATATTCTGCCGATGGATCTTTGGTTGCCAGAATTCTAATTTGATCATCTTTAGATTCTAAGGTGGCAATTTCGTCTCGCAGATCCTTGACTGATTTTTGGAATTCAGCCTGCAGGTCATCGTATTTCTTCTGTGCTTGTGCTTCTAAATCATCATTGTCCAACGGGGGCGTGGTCGGAGATGGCGTTTCGGGTGTGACTGCAGCAGGTGTTGTGTTTTCTACGACGGTTGCTGTTGGAGCATTTATTGCGTTGGTTACTTCAGCTTGATCACTACAGCCTGCGATCGAGAGTGTGCATGCTAAGCAAAGTAAACTACGAACCATAACGAGCTCCAACTTAATTATTTTCTTGTCCATTTGTTCCAGCTTGGGTGCTTCCAACACTCTTGATCGGACGTTTTTACATTCCAGATTATATCAGACAAAACTAATTGTGCGTGCCTGAATTTAAATTGCGAATTTAGGAAGAATTACTTGGTTGATTAATAATCGCGAGTTGAAAATTGCAACCGACCGAGGGTTCATCAAATGGCAATTCGATCGGGTGGGGCCTGGCTGTTGAGGGCTCTTACGAAATCTTCGCCAAAAATCCCATTAATTAAGGGGTTTTAGGTGTGTCCGCCGAGATGGAGTGATGGCAATTTCTGAAAAACTCTTTTTGCGAGAGATTCTTGTAGGCGAAAATTTTAGCGATCCTGTTAGAATGTTGTCACGGCGGCATATTGTGTAAATCCCCGCGTTCTGAGGCCCCCAAGTCATTCGAAATCATGGAAGCGTTTTACATCCAAGGTTCTGATCCGATGAGTAGTTTGACTCATCTTGTTGGTCTCGTCGTTGTTTTATTTCTCTCGGTTCCGATGGTCATGAGTGCGCGACGGTCGTGGTCAACGTTCTTGTTTACACTGCAGTTCGCTTTTGCCTGCGTGTTGTTGCTTACGATCAGTTCGATCTTTCATATGATGGCTGTCGGGACGCCTGCCAGAGACTTAATGCTTCGATTAGATATCGCTGCAATTTTTGTCCTGATTGCCAGTACCTTTACTGTTTTGCATGGAATTTTGTTTACCGGGTGGAAACGTTGGGGAATCATCAGTTTGTTGTGGACAATTTCAGTCGTCGGAGCTGCACTGAGGTGTCTGTTTTTTCAAAGCATCCCGGGATATGTCGGAGACGGAATCTTTTTACTGATGGGCTGGATTGGCGCGCTTTCTGCTTTTTTACTATGGAAAGATTATCGTTGGCGCGGTGTCGGGCCAGTGGTGATTGGAGGCGTTTGTTACACGGTTGGAGCACTAATGAATACGTTTGATTGGCCGCAACCGATACCGGGTATCTGGGGCTCCCATGAAACGTTCCATTTGTTCGTCCTAGCCGGTTTGGGAACTCACTGGGCAATGGTTTGGAGTATTGCTGATGGTTCATTTCAGCGCCGGTCCCTTGCCTTGCGGAACCCGGAAGAAACATCGGCGGCAGTTCAAGATTTAACTCGCTAGTTCAGCATTACGGAGTTAGTCATTCCATCGAAAGATAGCCAGTGCAATCACAAACGGGATGATACTCCACATCCCGATTACAGCTATCTCCGCAGTGAGTGAGCTAATTGGCTTGCCATCCATCATGAGGGCTCGCAGGGCATCGATCACCGGCGTCAGCGGAAGCAATTTGATAGCCGGTTGCACAATTTCAGGGAAACGCTCGTAAGAAAAGAAGATCCCACTGAGTGTCCACATCGGTAGCATGACAAGATTCATGAGGCCTGATGCTGTCTCCATCGTGTTGGCGCGGGAGGCTACCAGTAATCCAATTGCTGCAAACTCGATGGCACCCAGAATGATGATTAGTAAAATGGAAAACCAGTTCCCATGAACTTCGACACCGAATAAGAAGTACGAGAAAACGATTAAGAGGATGATCTGAGGGATCATGAACACCAAACGACTTGTCATCATGGCAATTAGGAAATGGGTTCTTCGCATGGGGGTCGCCATCAATCGTTTGAGGAGTTTGCGAATCCGCATATCAACAATTGCATAACCGACTCCCCAAAGCCCCCCGCCCATCAATCCCATTGCCAGCAACCCGGGTACGAGGAAATCGACGTAGCTATTTCCAGGTTCACTGAACGTAACGTCGGTTGACTCAATTATGTCTTCCCGCCCATTCTCGGTTTGCAGTTTCCGATCCACAATGTTCCGAGAGGCCACGCTTCCCGGTCGAACAGGGTCGTATTGATATTCGATGTTGTCAGCTTGCCCGTCAATCGCCGTGATCATCAGTGTTGTTTTGCTCAATCGCAGGCGATCCAGTGCTTCCTCCCGCGAGACGATGGTAGGTTGCAGTTGTTCATCACTCTCAAGCCACTCAAATATCAAATCTGATTTTGGTCCAGCAACAATGTCAACCTGGAAAACTTCAACTGGCTTATTTCGAAAAGCAACGCCGAGGACGACGACCATGAGGACTGGGAAAAAATAAACCCAAAACACCGCTTCGGGTCGACGCACAAACTCGCGTAACCGGGCGGTAGTAATTGCAAGGATTGGATGGGAGAACTTCATTTGCTGTTATCAGTCGATATGTAAAAGGTGCTTTTTGGGTTTTTCAAAGCTGACAATTCACCAACTTGGAGTTTGCTAAACGGGAATTTCTAACGTTATTCCATTTTGGTTCTCAATCGTCGCGTTGAATAAGATGTCGTCCGGTCAGGTTTACGAAAACATCTTCGAGGCTCGCGTGCCGCGTCGATAAACTGGCGAGCGCAATTTGTTGCTTTGCGAGGCAGTTGATCAGGGCAGGTAGGACAATGTGAGGTTCGGATGCCGTAATGTGATAGTTTGCCTGGTCGTGTTCCACTCGTTCTACTGTCGGCAGTGATTGGAGTAACGAGAGGTCGAGCGTCAAATTCTTTTGTTCGATTGAAAATTCGATCACGTGTTCGGCACCGATAGAACGAATCAACTCTTTAGGAGTGCCCTCCGCGATGATTTTTCCAGCATCGAAAATTGCAACTCGATCGCACAATCGTTCGGCTTCTTCCATGTAATGGGTTGTGATTAAAACTGTTTTCCCATTCGCTTTGAAATTCTCAATGATCTCCCAAAGTTCCCTTCTGCTTGAAGGATCCAGTCCCGTGGTCGGTTCATCGAGGAAAATCAGTTCCGGGTCACCTACGAGGGCGGTGGCAACGGCGAGACGCTGTTTCTGTCCGCCCGAAAGTGTTTTGATCCAAGCACCTTCTTTTTCTTGAAGAGAAACTCTCGCGAGAGCCTCGTCAGGTGAGATGCCGGAATGATAAAAACTACGAAAGAGGGAAAGTGTTTCACCAACACTCAGACGCTCACTAAGTTGGGTCTCTTGTAGGGAAACACCAATCCGTTCGCGGATGGCAGTCGCGTTGTTTTTCCAATTCATCGAAAGGACTTCAGCTGTTCCTGAAGTCGCAGCAAGTAATCCTTCGAGGATTTCAATCGTCGTCGTTTTGCCGGCACCGTTAGGGCCGAGAACGCCATAGCATTCTCCCACTTCGACTGAAAAGTTAATTCCGCGAACCGCCTCAACAGGAGGTTTTCCGGGGTACGTCTTAACTAAATCGGTGCAGCGGATCGCGTGGTTCATTTATAATTCTGATCGGAGTGGCGACGAAACGTTCAGTGTATCAGATGAACCGTGATTGTTGTCGAGGCGACAACGTTGTTTATTGCGTAGTCAGGTCTTATTATCTAAGCATGCCCTTCCACTTGTCAGGGGCGGCGATCTAGCCGATTTCCAATGGCGATTGTTCCCCGCCAAATTCGCTTAACTTAACCCCCATGGTTTCCATTAGCGTTAGGTGAAGTTTAGACATCGATGTGGGACGTCGACATTTTAAGTGCTGGCCACCTTTGAATACGCCACCTCCACCTCCTGCAATGATCAAGGGCAGGTCCCGTTCCCCGTGCGCATGGCCATCGGATAAGCTTGATCCGTAGCATAGCGTAGTGTTTTGAAGTAGCGTCTCTCCGGTGGGTTCGCGGAGGTTATCAAGCCGATTGACGAGGTAGGCGAATTGTTCGTGATGCCACCGGGTGACTCGATTGTACATGTTCCGTTTCGATTCCATTGTATCCCATGATATTTTCCCGTCATCGTCTTCGGTGCGACCTGAAATGTCTCGATAATGAGAGAGTGCATGCCAGGTGCCTTTGCATTCTGGAATAAAATCAAAATAACGATTGCTCTGGCCATGATCCATCATGAATGTGCAGACACGCGTCGCGTCGGCCCAAAACGCGAGTACCAGCATGTCGATCATCAGGCGGACATATTCAAAATGGTTGGTTGGAATTCCGGGTTCCGGTCGCGTTAAGGTGTCGGTTAACTCACCACGATGAAGTGCTTGATTGACGCGTTCATCTGCAAAGGCTAATCGCTTTTCAATGCTCCGGATGGATTGTAGGTATTCATCAATTTTCCGCCGATCGGCTCGACTGCCAGAACGTTGAAGCGATTTTGCATTTTCGATCACCATGTCGACGACGCTCTGGTCGATGCCAATTCCATCACTGGTTCGAAACATCCGATCAAAAACGGATCTCGGTTCCGTCTCTCGGGAAAGAGGTGTTTTTCTGTTTAGCCATGAAATTGAATTGCGGGGAAGATTGCCGGTGAAGTAGCCTTCGCCTTTGATTGATAATTCAAGCGAAGGTAACAAAGTCTGGTCTCCAACTTTATTGGCAACGATTTGATCAACGGACATCCCATTGACTTCAATTTTTCTACCATCATATCCCCCGTCGGTAAGCCAGGTCGCCGTACCCGCACCGTGCCCATTGCCGCGTGGTGTCCAAAGATTTGAGGTGACGATCAGATGTTCTTTGACTTTTTCTAAAGGCTGCATCCAGCGGTTCAGCTTTTTAATCGATCCGTCTTCTGCAATTTTTTCAGGTTCCCATGACCCTTTAGCGACTCCATTGGGGAAATAGAGGTAGGCAATGCGATTGTTGTTTTTCGTCGTTCCAGGCTGTGGGTTGCTTGGTTTCGCCGAAACGGGTGCTCCCATGATATCCAATAACGGCAGCGCGATTGCTGCACCAGTACCACGCAGGACGGTACGACGGGAGATGCGGCGGGGTCTACTATTCATCGGATGCTGCTTCCGGTAGTTGTCGGTAAAGGAAAGGTTGGCTGTTGATGACACTTTTAATTAATGTCTGAAACCGATAATCATTTTCGGTTGTCTTCATTACGATTGTTCGAATGGCCTGTTCATCGAAGTATTCCAATTGTCGCCCAAGGGCATAGGTCAACATTTTTTCAGTGACCTGACGAGTAAGGTTTGGCAATCGTTGGGAGACAAGCACGTTTTTTAATTGTTCCGAGCCTTCGAATTGAGTGCCATCTGGCAATTGACCATGTGCGTCAATTTTTTTCCCAAATTGTCGAGTGCGGTACCTGCCAAAATTGTCATAATTTTCTAAGCTAAATCCAATGGGATCCATTTCCTGATGGCAAGACTTGCAATTTACGTTGCTGCTATGCTGTTGAACTTTCTCTCGGAATGATAGGTCATCACGCTCGAGGACCTGTTCCGAAATTTCGCTTACATTCGGAGGAGGTTCGGGAGGAGGGGTTCCCAGGATTGTATCGAGCACCCAGTGCCCGCGGACAACCGGGCTAGTGCGGTCTGGAAATGCAGTGATGGACAAAACGCTGGCGTGGGTCAAAATTCCGCCGCGCAGTTGAGTCTTCAGGTTGACCTTTCTCATGGCTTCGCCAGAGATCCCGCGAATTCGATAATGTTTCGCGAGTTCCTCGTTTAGGAACGTGTAGCGGGCGTTGATTAGCTCCGCGAGAGGGCGGTCATTACGAATGAGGGAGTGCAGGAAGAGTGCCGATTCAGCTCGCATTGCCGTCATCAGCGACTCGGTGCACCAGGGATTGTCAATCGGATCCTGGCGACGCCGAATCCCGACGTCCTCAAATCCCAGCCACTGTCCACCAAAGACGTAACCAAGTGTTTTCGATCTTCGATTTTTTAGCATGCGATCAATTTGCGATTGCAAAACTTCAGGTTTTGAGAGTCTGCCTTGCTCAGCAAGTTGCAATAGTTCTTCATCAGGCATGCTGGCCCAAAGAAAGTAAGACAGTCGTGATGCTAGGTCAAAGTCGTTGATCAGTTCCGGATTCGTGCCTTTCGTGGCCGATTCAATTTTTAATAAAAACTGAGGCATCACGAGAACAGCCGTCAGCGTCTTTTGAATCGCCGTTTCGAATTGTTGAGAATTGGAGAATTCATTCAGAAAAAGTTTTTGAAGTCCTTTAATTTCGGTGGTCGTTGCTGGCCGCCGAAACGCACGTCTACAGAAAGACTGGAGAATGGCTCTCCCTTGATCCTCCATGTTTTTGTGCGTCTTACCCGGCGCAAGGATTTGGGATTTTGCCAGCTCCAGTAACTGGGAAGCATGTTCAGCAAAAACGGCTGCCATGATTGACTCTGCCGACTGGGAATACTTTTCGAAAAGAGTACCCTGTAAAAACAGCGTGTTAGCGCTGTTCTTAAAACCGCTACTACCGCTCAAATCTTGGGGGAACTTCGTCGTGTCTGCGAGATCGACGCCAATTAAGTCGCGAATGGTGTGACGGTATTCAGAGTGGGTCAGTCGGCGAGGTGGCGTATAGCCAGGTTGACTGACTGTACTGTAATCGAATTGCTCTATTGACGTTTGAAACCAGTTTGCAAATTGTTGTTTTTCGGTCGTCGCTAACGTTGCTTCGTCCGGTGGTGGCATGTCGCCAAGTTGGATTCGTTGCGCGATGTTTCTCCAAACCGTTAGATTTTCGACTAGCGGGCGGTGGTTAAGCACCGAGGCTAAATCTAATTCCCCTTCAGATTCCGAGCCGGAATGACAATCGAGGCACTCCGTTTTAATTAGATCAAGTCCAGAATCTTTTGGGGATTGTGCAGAAGCTCGATTGATCCCGGTAAACAACAACCAAGCAAATAAGATGCTGGTAAATAGAATGCTCTGGAAAGAGACTTGCCATCCACGTGAACTTGTTTGCTGTGTTTGAGCTGTTTTCATATCCTGCCAAGTGCGTTTTTAATTAGTCTTTAATCAGTTCAATTAAAACTTCGGTAGCTTCTTCGGTTTGATCCGACCAGAGATGTACCTCAACAAGCTTCATTCTAATTAAGTTCTTGATTGGTTTTGCCGGATTGGTGCTTAGCAATTGATTTAAAACCTGGATTGCTTGGTCTTCTTCTTCGAATACTTCTTCCATCTGCATCAATGCATAGGCAGCGGTGGCAGTATCGTTTTCCGCGATTTCAGCCAATTGCCGAATGACCTCAAGTCTTCCAAGCGTTGCCTCGATTTCACGATGCTCGTTCTCACGATCGTCAAAGTGTTCTTCTTCATCGTGTTCGCCTTCGTCATGCTCATCTTCAGTGTATTCCCCTTCTTCTTCTTCGTATTCTCCTTCTTCAGTTTCCTCTTCCTCTTCCTGAATTGGGTTAAATCTACCTTCCTGAAGAGACGTTGGAGAGATTCCGTCGGCAGTAGCGACTTGCGTTTCCCAAAGTTGATTGGTAAAGATCAGCATCGCACACAACGTGAGGCAAGTCAGGATGGTGAGAATGGGGTTGTTAATGCGCATTTAGGATCTCCTGGGCGAATGAGTGGGGTTCAGCTTATACCGCTGAGGAACAAAAATAGAACGTTTAGGTCGTGTGTTATTCTTTGCGCCGTTGCTTATTTTCTTAGGCGATGAATTGAAAACGGAACCCTGTCGAGCGGTCGTTTTCCAAAAGCTTGGTGGAGGGCGAGTTGGGTCTGAGTTTTTCGCGAGTTGACGACTGCCTATCCCTGAAGGTGACCGTGAGGAGTTCGTCAGGCGAATTTGTGTTTGAACGGTGGACGTGGATTTTAAAAACGCATTTTTTACAGCGTTATCTTTTTGAAAGATTCTTGTTGTGTAACCACTTAGCCACAATGAAGAACGCTGCGGCGTTTGCAACTTTGAGGTAGGTTTTTTTGAGAGAGAAATCGTTTGGGGGGCAACAGGTTTTATCGGAGCGAGTTTCCAGACCAGGCCGAACGTCAAACCTAATAAGAGAGTAGCTGCGAGACTCCAGCGAATCAGAGAAGGAGTTCTAGAGATGTCTTCGTGAGTGGGTTGGATTTGCCTGGGAGACGCAACGTTATCTCTAGGCCTCAAAATTTCCGAGAGATCTCCTGGATACTTGTTTTGTAAATAACGTTCCCGGAGTTTTTCAATTTCGCTGGGGGTCGGTTTCATTCGCGAAAATCTCCTTCAGGAAATTTTTGTTTTAGCTTTTTTGTTGCCTGACTCAAGGTTGCTTTTACGGTGCCTACTGAAATCTCCATGATCTGGGCAACATCTTTCAGGGGCAAGGATTCAAAGTATCGGAGAATAATTGCAGTTCGTTGTCGGTCGGGAAGCGATTCGATTAGGTGATGAAGATTTTCTGTTTCAAAAGCTATTGACGGGTCGGTTGAGAATGCCGACTCGGTAGCAGGAAGCCGATCCACAGCGTCTTCCGCAGATTGTCTCCATTTATAATCCTGTCGTTGAAATTCACGGCAGACATTATTGGCAATTCCGAGAAGCCAGGTTGAGAATTTCCCACTGCCTCGAAAATTGGCAAGGTGATTAATCATTCTCATTGCCGTTTCCTGAGTTGCATCCACAGCGCGGTTCTCACTAGGCAACCGTGCCCGGCAAAAGCGAAAGACTTGATCTTGATGTTGGCGCAACAGTAACTCCAGAGATTCACGATCACCATCGCGGGCGGATTTCCAAAGCCGAATGCTTGGGTCTGCACTCAATTGACAACGCCTGATAAGAGGGACCGCTGGATTATTATTTATGAGTGCTTCGTAGAGCGGAAAGGTTTAGTGAAAAAACAATTTTCTCAATTACCTTCAAACTGTAGACTCAAAGCAGGGATATCGCCGAATAATCAGGCAATATTAGGGCTAAATTCAGCCTTTAACACTGAACGGACGTGATCCAAAACCTGCGATTGCACTTTTTCGAAATCGTTGCTGTCGATGAATGCACCCGCAGCGGCCTTGTGTCCGCCTCCCCCAAACTCTTTGGCGACAACATTCGCGGCTGTCTCACAACGGCTTCGAAAACTCATTTTATAGCCACCCGATTCTTGTCCCACGATGATGACTGCGAACACAGTTCCATCAATTTCAAGGGCGAGATTGATTAAATCTTCGGTGTCCGTTGGCTGAGCTCCAGTTTTGTCGTAATCGTCTGGAAGGAGAAAAGTGTGGGCCAGTTTGCCATCTAACTCGGTTTGAATTCTTGCAAGCACAGTTCCTCGCAGGCGAACCCTGCCCGCTGTTTCTCTTTCATAGAGATCTCGGTAGATATCGGCAGGGATTGCTCCGCCGGCAAGTAGTTTTGCAGCAGTTTCGTAAGTGATTTCTTTGACTGAATTGAAACGAAACCAACCGGTGTCGGTGGCAATGGCGGCGAAAAGTGGAATTGAAATTGCGGGAGTCAACTGGACGCCTAAGCATTCGGCTGCGTCCACGCACATGCGGCCTACGGCCTCAGCTGTTGTGTTTTTAAATAGTTCGGCATCAATGTCGTCTTCCCCGACGTGGTGGTCGAAGATGATCTTTTTGTAGGTAGAATTCCTGATGACATCAGCCATCGGGCCAAGTTGAATCCAGGCACTCGTATCAAGAATGATATGAAGATCTGCATCTTCAAAATCTTTCGCCTCGATGTCCTGGTCAATGCAGAGAATTCGATTTTCGGGATCAATGAATTTTAAATTTTCAGGTACTGGTTGGCCGCAAACGATACGAACCTGTTTCCCCAAAGCCTCGAGGATTCCCGCCATGCCAAGACAACTTCCGAGTGCATCGCAGTCAGGACGAATGTGGCTGGTCAATACAATGTTGTTTGCCGCGTTAATAACTTCACGGAATCGGGGCCAGTCGACATTCATTTTCGTTTGCTTTCAGTGAATTTTTAACGCGGTAGATCGACTTGAGTTGGAAGTCGGGTGTGCCGGTCAAATTAAAGATCGGAATATTGTCTTGCGATCGCTCGCGTGGATTGCACGTCTAAGTCTAATTGGTCGGTGAGTTGTCGCGGGGTTTCGAATTGCCGAATATCCCGTAGGCGACTAATAAAATCAACCTCGATCGCCTCCCCGTAAATGGAACCTTCGAAATTAAGTAGATGCGATTCGACTTTAGGTATGTGTTCGCCGAAGGTCGGGTTGGGGCCAATGTGAATTGCAGACCAATGGGATCTTCCGTCGACATAGGTTCTGCCCGCGTAAACGCCTTTCGCGGGAATCAGCGTGTCGATTGCATCGAGGTTGGCTGTTGGAAATCCAATTTTAGTACCTCGAGCTGCTCCATGGGTCACCATGCCGCGAATTCGATAAGGACAGGTTAGTAACTGTCTCGCCTGGTCTACATCTCCAAGACGAATCAGCTCACGGATTCGACTACTCGAAATGAACGATTCGGAACTCTCAAGTTTGGGTTCTACAATTTGGAGTTTGACTGACGACTCGCGGCATAATTCACTGAGGCGATCGACGGTTCCCTCGCGTCCCCGACCGAAGTAAAAGTTTGGCCCTTCAACCATGGCTTTGGCTGCCAGTTTTTCTACAACAATCTGTTTGAAAAAATCACGATAGCTTAATTCTAAAAGTGCACGATTGGTGGGGTAGGCGATGACCGCATCAACACCTAGATCGGCCAGGAGGTCTGCTTTCCGGTTGGTCCAGGTCAACGGCGGTGGTGTTTGGTCGGGCCGGAGAATTCGAACCGGGTGCGGGTCGAACGTGAAAACGATCGCAGCTGATCCGTCGCGTGAGGCAAACTGCTTTAACTGGTCAATGATTACTTGGTGCCCACGATGGACGCCATCAAAATTCCCAATGGTCAACGCACCGCCGCGAAGCGATTCAGGGAATTCCGTGAGATTGCGAATTAACTTCATTGAAAAATTTTTGAACAGGAGAGGGTGGAGGAAACTGGTTGTCTGAGAAAAGATGTTTGTGGTTTGGTTTAACCAATGGTTTTGAATGTTGGGAATTCGATGGTGAACTGCGTGCCCTGATCAACTTCTGATTGCACATTAATTCTCGCATCGTGGGCTTCGATGATTTTTTTTGCGGTAGGCAGCCCAAGTCCAGTGCCTCCATCTTTGGAGGTGTAAAATTCCTGAAACATATTAATCAAGGCTGAAGCTGCCATTCCGCAACCCGTGTCGATCAGATCCAGAGCGACTCCTTTGCGAGTTGTGCGAGTGCGAGCGACCAGTTGGCCGCCGCTCGGCATCGCTTCCATCGCATTTTTGACCAGATTTACCAGTGCCGCTTGAAGCGTTTGAGGGTCGAGATTGATGCTTGGCAGTTCGGCGTCGAGATACCGGATGATCTCCACGCCTTGTTTGGCAGCTTGGGTTTCGAAAAAGTCAAGCACCTGATCAATCTGGTTGTTTAAGCAACCAGGTTTTAATTCGAGACTGCTCAGTTTTGTGAATCGGAGAAAATCGTTAAGAAGCGTTTCCAGTCGGTGGCATTGTTGGATCACCGTTTCGGTTCGCTTGACCGCACGTTGTGACTCCGGATGAGTCATGGCTTCGAGGTCTTCGTGAAGCAGTTCCATGTTCATGACGATGATCGAGAGAGGGTTTTTGATTTCATGAGCCAATGAGCCAGCGAGCTTGGCCAGCTCGTTGTATCGTTTTCTCAATTCGTCGATCGGTTCCATGTTATTACCATGCCCTTGATAGGGGTAGTTCTCGGTAGCCTGCGGGATTGATAGTGTGCTTGATGATTCCTGGAGAGCAGCGTCGCTTCACTGCGCAGACGGCTTGAAATTAAATCGGTTTGATTCAATTGCGGGAATAAAAAAGCTCGAAAGCCAAAACTGGCTTTCGAGCAATTCTAATGGATCGTCTTCGATCAATACAGCGATCGTAACAGTGTTTTGTTTAGGTAAACGTCTGTTTTCGCTGCGTTTTTATCCAGCGAAGCTTTAGCGTCGGTCGCGACCACCGCCACCGCCACCGCTGCGTCCGCGACCACCGCCGCCGCCACCTCCGCTGCGTCCACGGCCACCGCCGCCTCCACTGCGTCCACGACCACCGCCGCCTCCGCTCCGCCCGCCTCGATCACCACCGCCGCTGCCTTCGCTGCGGGCCGGTCGATCTTCGCGGTCACCAGAGCCAGCAGGGGCATCTGCTGTGGCGGATGCAAATTCGTCTTCGAGGCCAAGTTCTTCGAGTGCTTGGCGGCGACTAAGTTTGACGCGATCGTTTCCGTCGACGTCAATCACGAGAACTTTCATTTCATCACCAACGTGGCAAATGTCATCGACCTTGTCGATAAATCCACCAGAGAGTTCGCTGATGTGACAGAGTCCATCGCGTCCTGGCAGAATCTCAACGAAGGCTCCGAAGTCTTTCACACTACTGACGGTTCCGTCGTAGATCTTTCCGACTTGGACGGTGGCTGTGCAGGCTTCTACTTTCTTTAGAGCTGCTTCTGCCAACGCTCCGTCAGTTCCGGCAACAGTAACGCGACCGTCTTCTGAAACTTCGATGACTGTCTGAGTCGATTCTTGGATTGCACGAATGTTCTTTCCACCTGGGCCGATTAACATTCCGATTTTTTCGGGATCGATCTGGGTTACAAGCAAGCGAGGTGCGTACTCGGAAAGTTCTTCCTGTGGACGTGAAAGAGTTTTGAGCATCGTGCGAAGAATTTCAATTCTCGCTTCACGCGATTGTGCCATTGCCTCTTTCAGTATGTCACTGCTGATACCGCGAATTTTCAGATCCAGTTGGATGCCGGTGATTCCATTTTGCGTTCCTGCAACTTTGAAATCCATATCACCAAAGTGATCTTCGCTTCCAAGGATATCGGTTAAAAGCATGTAGCGATCGCCTTCTTTGACCATGCCGACCGAGATACCGGCAACTGGATTTTTGATCGTGACTCCAGCAGCCATTAGTCCCAGGGTGGTTCCGCAAACGGTCGCCATTGAAGATGAGCCGTTTGATTCGAGGATGTCAGAGACAACTCGGATCGTGTACGGGAATTCATCCGCATCGGGCAGGACGGGATTGATACTTCGTTCAGCCAAGGCACCGTGACCAATTTCACGCCGTCCAGGACCGCGGATAGGTCGGCATTCTCCAACGCTAAAGCTTGGGAAGTTGTAATCGAGCATGAACTTCTTGGAATATTCTTCGAAAAGTCCGTCAACCCGTTGCTCGTCTCGTCCGGTACCCAGTGTGATTGTGACGAGGGCTTGCGTTTCGCCACGCTGGAAAATTGCAGAGCCATGAACGCGAGGGATCACGTTGGCGTGACATTCGATTGCACGAAGAGTTTTCCCGTCTCGTCCATCAGAGCGAACGCCGTCGAGAATTGAATCGCGAATGACTTTCTCTTCGAGATCGTGAATGGCAGTTTTTACGGCTCCTAGATCGTATGCGTTATCGGCATTCGGATCGGGAATCATCTCGCCAATGATGGTGTCTTTGACTTTGTTTTTGGCAGCGCCGCGATCGTGTTTTCCTGCAATCAGGATTGCCGATTTGTAATCGTCGTAGTACTTGGGCAGCATTTTTTCGAGCAGTCCATCACTTTCGGGTGCTTCGAACTCATCCTTTTCAGGTGCGACTTTTTCGAACAGTTCGCGTTGCAGGTCAATTACCTGCTTGCAGATCTCATGTCCAAACTCAATTGCAGCAAGCATTTCGTCTTCGGGAACTTCGCGAGCGAATCCTTCAATCATCGTCACAGCTGAATCGGTTGCTGAGATGATAACGTCCATGTCGCTTTCTTCGAGTTGCTCTTGTGACGGAAAGGCGACGAATTCACCTTCGACACGAGCGACACGCGTGGACGCGACTGGATCTTGAAATGGCATCGGAGAGATGAAACAGGCGGTTGAAGTACCGTTCATCGCGAGAACGTCACCATCGGTTTGTTTGTCGCTTGAAAGGACAAAGTTCTGACACTGGACTTCGTTCTTGAATCCAGGAGCGAACATCGGACGGATCGGACGATCGATTAGCCGAGCGGTGAGGGTTTCTTTGGTTGTTGGTCGGCCTTCGCGTTTAATGAATCCACCGGGGAATTTACCTGCTGCACAGGTTCTTTCGCGATAGTCACACATCAACGGGAAAAAGTCGATTCCCGGTCGCGGAGTGCCAGTGGCAGCGGTCGAAAGCACAACGGTATCGTTGTACTGGATAAGTACGGCGGCGGCAGCTTGTTTTGCAAGATAGCCGGTTTCAAACGACATTACGCTGTCGCCAATTTTCTTTTCTACTTTTACTTTCACAATTTTTTCCTACATTAAATTCTTCTACAACATCATTAATTCAGATTGCAATTTCTCGGTGGGTATTAACCACGAATTGCTTTGGACTCACCATCAACACTGTTGTGATCTGAGCCCAACGATTAGCCGTATCTGTCAAACAGCAAAAAGTTGCTGGATCCTGAACACGGCGAAACTGATCGCTGTTTCCAAGCGACAGTCTGATAAGTGCGAGTTATGAAATCCGTTCATCACGACGTTCACTAAGAAACGCCCGCATCGACTAGAGCACCTTCCGCGGTGCGGCTCACCGGTTAGCCGGTGAAGAGAGATCAAAAGAAAAGTGGCACACATCAGATGGTGCCACTTCGATGAAAATTACTTTCGAATATTAAGTCGTTCGATGATGTCGAGATAACGATCTGCATCATTTTTCCGAACGTAATCCAACAATCGACGGCGACGAGATACCATGCCCAACAATCCACGTCTCGTGGAATAGTCTTTTTTGTTTGAACGCATGTGCTCAGTCAGATGATTAATCCGTTTGGTCAGGATAGCGATTTGAACATCGGGAGAACCCGTGTCCCCATCCTTTGTTTGGAATTCCTTTACCAACTCAGCTTTATTCTCTTTCGTAATGGCCATAACCGTTTGATCCAATGTCGCGGCGGAAGGGAAGACTGTGAATAGACTTCTATCGGCTCGCGTTTGATCCAACTCCTTCAATTACCTACAAACTACAATTTTCCAACAAATACTGTGGTTCGTTTAATACGAAGCACAGTTCCCCGGGCCATCCGGAGCTCTTCTTGCTCAATTTTCAGTCTGGAAAGTTTACCGATTACCTGTTTTTTTGCAATAAGAGAAAACCTGTTTTTTCCGAGGAATTAGCCAAATGCCTGTCGTTTAGGTTTGGATTGCCATGATCGTCACCCGTTGGTGGGCTGGTTGGGGACGGGATTTGGCGTGCAGAGCCCTAGATTACGTTAATTTCCTATTCTTCCCGTTGATTGTGCAACTGTGAATAATTAAACGATTTTTTAAATATTCTAATGATTTTATAAGGAAAGCAGGATGATGAAATGTTGTGTCCGGCTTCAAAAGGTTAAAGTGATAGCCTGCTTGAAAAGCTTAGACTTTACGAGAACAGGGCAAATTAGCGCCCTGAGACAATTCGTTGAAACATTTTGGAGATTTGAAACATGCGTGCAATTTTGACTTTTATGGCGATGGCGATGCTCATCGTTTCCGTTGGCTGTGATAAGGGTGAAACCAAAACAGAGCCTGCGAAAGCGACTGGAGCCGAGGGTGGCGGAGCTGCTGAAGTAGCAGCACCTAGCACCGGTGACACCCCAGCGGCTAAGCCTGCCGACACAGAGGATAAGCCAGCGGCAACTAGTGGTGCTGCTACCGATGACGCTTCTGCAACACAAACTGTTTCTCTTAAGCTTCCAGGCATGACCTGAGGTGGCTGTGTTGCGTCCGTGAAAGGCGCTCTAGCTGGTGTTTCTGGTGTTTCAGACATTGACTGTGATGCTGCATCTCGTTCATGTACATTCTCGGCCCCAAAAGATTTGGACGTTGCTGCAACGCTCAACAAATTGGTAGATGATGGGAACAAGCACATCAAGGATTGGTCAAACGCAGAGTAAGCGTTTTCCAATTTGGATTAATTGAAAGCGTTCGCCATTTGATGGCGAACGCTTTTTTCTTGAATTCAATCGAGAGGGACTCCCAGCAAATGTTGATTTTTTGAAACATCTTCCATTGCAGTGGTGGGGTACCGGAATCAAATGTAAAAATATTTCTTGTTCCTCAAAGACCTAGTTGGAATGGGGAACGAAATCGGTTTACAATGAAGCTCGATGGAGATTAGAGAAGTTTTTTCTCAGTGGAGGTAAGAGATTGCTCTGTTATCTTCTTTCCGACGTTTTCGAAAAAGCCCTGTTCGAGATGAGCGAACAGGGCTTTTTTGTTTGAACGTTGAAGTTGGAAGCAAAGAAATTTGTCTTTGTTTTTAAAGGCTGTGGAAGCTTAGATGTCTGTCTCATCAAAAAGTGCATCGACGTATTCACCGACGTCGAATGACGCGAAGGCATCGTGCGTTTCTCCGAGTCCGATGAACTTGACTGGGAGTCCAAATTCTTCGCGGATCGGAATGGCAACACCACCTTTGGCGGTTCCGTCGAGCTTGGCAAGGATGATTCCAGTGCAGCCGGCAGCTTCGGAAAATCCACGCGCCTGGCTGATGGCGTTTTGCCCTGCGGTCGCATCGAGAACGAGCAGCACTTCGTGGGGTGCGTCGGGGATTACTTTGGCCATGACGCGGCGGATTCGCCCCAATTCTTCCATGAGATTATTTTGTGTTTGCAAGCGACCTGCAGTGTCGACGATGACAACATCCGCAGCATTATTTTTTCCGGCCTCGACCGCTTTATAAGCGACGCTGGCAGGATCGCTACCTTGGCGACCGGTCACGATTTCGGCGCCCATTCTTCCGGCCCAGATCGTCAATTGTTCGACGGCAGCGGCGCGAAAGGTGTCACCCGCTCCAAGAACAACGGACTTGCCGGACTCGTTGAAGCGATGCGCAAGTTTTGCGATCGAAGTCGTTTTTCCAGCACCATTGACTCCGACTACCATGATCACCGTGGGGCCGGATTCGGCAAGTTGGATGTCGCTCGACTCCTGCTGCATGATTTCGGTGATCGTCTCTTTGGCAGATTCGACGAGGTCAGCCATGAAGAGCTTTCGCCCCCGAAATTTATTTTGAATACCGTCTCTAATTTTTCCGGCCGGGCCGCCACCCATGTCGGTCTTCACCAGGTGGGCAAACAGTTCGTCGAGGAATTCGTCGTCAACCAATCGCCCCTCTTTGACCAGGTCGCGAATGTCGGTGTTGAGTGCGGTGACGGTTTTTTTTAACGCCGATTTAACGAAGCCAAACATTCCCGTTGACTCCTGGGCCTCCTCGGTGCTCTCGGGGTTTTCGTCTTTTTTTCCAAATGGATTCCAGCGTGCCATGAGTTTCAGCTTTGTTTTGGGGGCATAAAAAACGTCGAAGGAATCGACGCACGATTAGTTTAGGAAGTCTGTGGTCGTTCGTCAGATTTTGTAGGAGGTTGGTTGTTCATCAGACGATCGAGAACTCCATTAACGAATTGGGATGAGTTATTGGTGCCGTAGCGTTTTGCCAGTTCGATTGCCTCGTTGACGACTACTCGGTTGGGAGTCTCCGTAAATAAGATTTCGTAGGCCCCCAAACGCAAGACATTGCGATCCGTCGCGGCCATTCGGGAGAGTTTCCAGTTTCTCGCAATTTCTTCTAAATGCTGATCAACTGCATCCCGATGTCGACGCACTCCAGCCAGTAAATCCTCGGCGAATTCGACCAGAGATCGGTCTTGGTTCAAGCGAGCATTCATAAACCGCAAGCGGATGTCTTCCGGTTGATCGGTGTTGAGGTCATCTTGGTAGAGGACTTGGAGTACGATTTCTCTGGCTCTGCTGCGTCGGGACATAGCTTCGATTGGGAATTTCAGACACGGGTTTTTTTTAAATGCATCGCGTAATTTGGTTGCATCTTAGGGCAAGACGGTGCAGGAGTGAACGGGTGCGGTGCGCTAGGGGTGGCGGCGGTGCTCTATTGGAAGAATCTTGGACGAAGCTAAAGTGTTAGCTTTAACGCTGTCCAGCCTTGTTAGGCTCCCTTTGTTGTCACTCGATGGCCGCGCTCAAGCGAGATGGCTAATTTCTTTTTTGAGTAACAGCATGTGAATTGCTGCTTCTGCGGTCTCTACGCCTTTATTTCCAACATTTCCTCCGGATCGTTGGATGGCTTGATCCATGGTGTTGCAGGTCAAAAGCCCAAAAGCAACTGGTTTTTGGTGCTGCAGGCTTAGTCGACCCAGACCGTTGCTCACCGTGGTGTTGATGTGCTGGTCATGGGTAGTTTCTCCGCGAATGACGCAGCCAAAGGTCAGTACGGCATCAAACTGTCCGGATTCAAGTGCAAGTTGAGCACCGCCGGGGATCTCCCAAGCGCCCGGAACCCAAAATACTTTGATTTGTTTGGCCGGCACTAGATTGCGAGTCAGCGTTTGCTTGGCACCCTCGAGTAGCTTCCCGGTGATGCTGAGGTGATATTTGGAAACGACGATAGCGAAACGGTCTTCTGATATTGAGCCGGTAGTTCCCTGGAGTTCTTGAATCAAGGCTGACCTCGAAGTTGATGGTTGGTGTTATGCTTGTCGCGGAAAAGAATGCAATCCGGTTTTGGTTGGTTTGGCCTAACGACTGAGTTTTACAAACCCACTGAGTTTTACAAACGCTTGTTCAGTCGAGGGGATCGAGTGATTGTGTTTGAAAATACTGGAGTGGTACTAAAAAGCTCCACTCGATTTGATGCTCATTAGAAATTCAGCATTGGTTTGAGTTTTCTTGAGCCGGCTGGTGAGCAGATCCATTGCATCGGGCGGGTTCATTTCACTTAGCACCCGGCGAACTTTACAGATGCGGTCGTATTCGTCTTCGTCAAATAATTTCTCTTCCCGCCGCGTTCCACTAGCGTTGATATCGATTGCAGGCCAAATTCGTTTATCGACCAAAGATCGATCGAGGACGATTTCCAGATTCCCTGTCCCTTTAAATTCTTCAAAAATGACTTCGTCCATTTTGCTGCCGGTATCAATCAGCGCTGTGGCGAGGATGGTCAGTGATCCGCCCTCTTCAATTTTTCTCGCTGAACCAAAAAACGCTTTTGGTTTTTGCATCGCATTGGCATCGAGTCCGCCGGAAAGCGTCTTTCCGGATTGTGGGCACTCGGAGTTCCAGGCTCGTCCTAGGCGGGTGATTGAGTCAAGGAAAATAACGACATCAACGCCACTCTCAACGAGGCGTTTTGCTTTTTCCAGTACCATTTCAGTAACTTGGATATGGCGAGAAGCAGGTTCGTCGAAGGTAGAGCTGATGACCTCACAGCGATCTCCCCGAACTTCCCGTTCCATGTCAGTGACCTCTTCGGGGCGCTCGTCGATCAGCAGCATGATAACATAGGCACTTGGGTAATTGTGGAGGGTCGCTTGTGCCATGCGCTGCATCAGGATTGTCTTTCCTGCACGCGGTGGACTGACGATCAGACCCCGTTGCCCAAATCCAATTGGAGCCAGCATGTCGACAACACGAGTTGACATTTCTTTTGGGTTGTTTTCCATCACCATCCGCGTATCGGGATGGAGCGGAGTGAGGTCATCAAAGTTGGAACGCCGGGCACTGTCCGCCGGATTGAGTCCGTTAACAGATTCCACTCGCAGGAGAGCAAAGTATCGCTCGTTTTCTTTGGGTGGGCGGATTTGCCCTTTGACAACTGAGCCGTTTCTGAGATTGAATTTTCTAATTTGGCTTGGAGAAACATAAATGTCATCGGGGCAGTTGAGATAGTGGTACTCGGGGCTCCGTAGAAACCCAAAGCCATCTGGAAGGATTTGCAGCGTCCCTTGGCCACACATGATTCCTCTTGCTTTGACGCGATCTTTCAGCATTCGGGTGATCAAATCGCGTTTGCCAAGTTCCTTCGCGTCGCTGATTCCCTCAGTGAGCGCTTGTTCTGTGAGTTCTTCAACAGACATTTTCTGCAAGTCGGTGACGTTGATGACTTCGCCTTCAAATACCGACTCGTCAGGAGTTTCGGTTGCCGGCTTTCGCTCGCGCGAGATGGCTTCGGCAATCGACATCGGCTCTCCGGAAGATTCGATTTCCTTCAGTTTAGCCGCGACTTCCGGATCCAGCGGGTATTGTTTGTTGGATTGCGAACCGTGAGGACGACTCCGAGAGCCACGTCCTTGAGGGTCGCGCGGATTGGACTTGCCAGTTTCAGCCATTTTGATTTGCTTTCGGGACTTCAGCACAGAGGAGAGGAGTATGTTTTCTGAAGCTGTTGCCTAGGGTGTGTTAATAAAAAGAGAGTCGGGGGAGTGGTGTTCTTCGGCTAGTGGTAGGTTCCAGGACCGCCATAAATCGCGGGCTTGAATGTAGGTCGCATTTTTTGAGCCGGCGTTATCGATGACGTTGGTGGCAAGGTTACGTTTTTCTTCAACAGGAGTTTGGAAAGACTCGCGTTTGGCGAGTTCGTCTGAACTCCAACCGCGAAGTTGAGCGCGGGATTTTCGGGTGGCTAAGTTCGCATCCACAAACACAACTTTGTCACACATTTGATCCCATCCCGCTTTGAACATGACTGGGGCGTCAAGCAAAACTGCCGGGGCGCTAGATTGAGGTTGTTTCAAGGCTGAGTGGATACGCTCAGAGATTGCGGGATGGGTTATTTTCTCCAGTGTTTTCAAAGCGTTAGGATCGTCAGGGTTAAACACTATCTTGGCGAGTTGGGTTCGATTAATCTCATTTTGTTTGTCAATAACGGAATCACCAAATTCCAATAGGATGGAATTTTTGATCGTTGCTAGTTTCAAAATCTCATGGCCAATGCGATCTGCATCGATCAGTGTCGCACCGAAGTGCATAAAACAATCAGCGACCAGGCTTTTTCCACTGGCAATCCCACCTGCTAATCCGATGACGAGCATGGTGTGATTCCCCAAATTACTTTGTTGCGAATTCTAAAATACGGAAATGAGAACGTCGCGCTGGTGCTCCGATAATGTTAACCGCGGTGCCTGGTATCAAAACTTGACACCGGCACGCTTGTTCGCGATTTGGACTATCGATAGAGGACGCCGATGTAACGCCGCCCGCTTAGGGCGATCCAATTAGCCAAACCATCAACGCCCTGATTGAATCGCGATTAAACGAAGTCACAGTCGATGATGTTCAAATTAGCAATCCGCTACACGTCCTCTGTGGCACATACACTGAATCGGCCATTTTCATGCCGCAGTGTTTAACGCCAGTGCCGGCGCCGTCGTCTCAAGACACTACCAAGCTACCTTTTATCGGCCGTCGATTCTAGGATTGTTCGGAAGAATTTAAACGCTTCGCGGGAATTGTTATCCCTAGGTGCCTGCGGAGCTCGGTTTCGCAATTTTACCTTCGATGTTTTGCTGCGAGTGGGGGGCTGCGAGTGGGGGGGCGTGAGTTGATTTTCAGTGCTTACAAAACTCGACGTTTTGATACAAAAGAGACTTCTCGCGAAAACGTGGTGGGCAAGGTCTGCGATTTGGGTAACAATAGTGGTTCCCCGACCTTTTACCCCAGAAACGGGTAATAGTTTTGCCTCAGTCATTCATATTGTGAACAGAGTTGTTGGCAGTCGGTCAGGGATTGCATCGCTAATTCTAATTCCAAAAAACGCACGGTAATTAAGATGAACCTGATTCCCTTAAAATCAAATGTCCGCCTTGGAGTTGTGCCAACTCACCTTAAATTTGTGGGTGGATTGGTACCCGACGAAAATGGTAAAGTCCCGCGAAACGCGGAAGGCGTGCTTATCGTTGTGGACGATATGAGAAAGTTGACAGAGGCTTCCAAGGTAAAAATCAGCTGTGTTCAGATTCCTTATTTTCCCGGTTTGGATGAGGAAGACGTGGCGGAGATGGTTCGTGAGTTTCGAACGTTAGATCTCGAAGTTCAATTCATTTTGATGGTAGGCGGTGCCGACCCGATGAATCCTGCTGACGAAGATGCCGTCGTGGCGATGTTGGTTGGAGGTTTAAACGCTGCCAAAAAGCATGGGATCGCGCATGTTTCTTCGACGTCGGTTGAAGCTTGGATGCAGCCCGGCGCGACCGAAAAAGTGGGAGATGAATTTGAAGCTGCCGTGGCTCAGAATGTTAAGGTTCATGCTCGAGCGGCGCGAGAATTTGGGGTTGAAGGAAGTGGTGTGGTCGCATGGCACATCGAATTTCTGCGAGGCGGTGAATTTCAGACGTTCACGGACATTGGCCGGATCTGGACTTTTGTACGGCGGACGAATGAAGAGATTGGAAAACCATTTTTCAAAGTGATGGTGGACGCGGCACATTGTGGTGATTCCGTTTTATCGATTCCAGAAAATCAAACACTCATTGCCGAGATCGCTGCTGCGGGTGCTTTGGGGATTTTTCATGCGTCGGCCAAGACAACACGGGGTTGCCTCTCAACCGACGACGGCTGGATCGGCGCGCTGTTAACGGCCTGTGCCCAAACGGGGTGTCTAGAAATGGCCTTCGTTGAGTTATTTCACCACGAAGATCCGGCACTTGAGCCGCTACGCGAACTCGACTCGGGGCACGGAATTGACACCACTGACGGGCGTTCCTATGACGAGGCAGTGCTGGATGGTTTGGTTGATGTGGGTAGGCGGCTCAATAATTTGGTGGCCCGAGGAATGTTGGAAAACTAGCGGGAGGGCGATAAGGGACGAGTTTTTCTAAAAAAATTAAACTTTCCCCCAAAACCTCGCCTTGCTGAGGGGGAGGTGAATGCTTGCTGACAATCGCTTCTATGTCGAATTAAGTGACATCATCCACATAAACCGACGGAGTCCTAGCGATTCTTAATCGGTAAATGCCCAGAATTTGACACTAATTTTGCTCCCATCTAAGATTGGATGGTAGTTTGGGAAGACTAGATTCTCTTTTCGTCAAACTTTCGCTAATCGTCATAGCTTCTTCGGGTGTGACTGTTGTAGCGTTTGTTTGAGTCTAACTAGGGTTGGTGGCTTCATTTACCGATAGACGAAGAGAGACCACAGTTACGAATCATTGAAAATAGTTTTGATTCACTTGCCGCAGTTTAATTTGCCAATGATTTGTCGAAACTGCATTTACAAAACAATTTTGCCCGGCGATTTTTTCGTCCGAGGTGCTTAGGAGAACGAGGATGGCTGCTAGAGAAAACCAGGGATACTTGGTTGCCGTCATAATCTTGGTGATTTTATTGCTCTGTCTTGGGCTTTCGACCTTTTTGGCGGACGCCGGAAGAAGGCAGTCGGCGGAATCACTGAAGACAGCACAGGACAAGTTGGCTGCAAGCGAAGCGGTTCTTGAGTCGTACCGTGCCAAGGCAAATGTCTTAGAGGCTCTTGTTGGTGACTTTGGGCCGAGCGTTGCAGAGGTTGACGCTGAAATTCAAACCATCAAGCAAACAAGTGCGAAGCCAAGTCTTTCGGCTACGGCGAAGGACACTGTAAACAGCATTCTCCAAAAAGTAGAGTTGATCAATGAAGATTACAAAAAAGACATGTCTGGTGCTGCTGCGGTTGCCGGCGGTGCTGCAGGAGAAGCTCGTACTTGGCGTTCACGAATTCAGACGTTGACTAGCCTAGTGGATCGAAAGAATAAAGATAACAAGACGGCGGTTGAGCGTTCTAAGAATGACGAAAAAGAAGCCGCACAGAAAGTCAAACAAGCCCAGGATCTGCTTGCTCTGACTCGCAAGACGATGGATGGCTTAAACACTCAGTTGAAAGACGAGAAGAAGCGTTCGCTCGAAAAAGAGACTCAACTTAAGGGTGAGCTCGCCGAAGCGATCAAAGAGAGCGAAAACGTAAACAATGATTACAAAGATTATCGGGCCAAGAAAGATTCCGAAATCAGCTCGATCAAAAATGACCTCGCTGGTGTAACTAGCGAAAATGAAAAGATGAAGATCAAGATCAACGGTTACGAGCGAGAGGTTTTCGACCGACCAGACGGACAAATTGTTAAAGTGGCGTCACGGCTTCAGTCGGTCTTTATCAACATTGGTAGCGAAGACGGATTGCCGCAAAACGAAACATTTTCGATTTACGATCAGGATGTGATTAACTTCGATAAAGGGAAACACAAAGCGAAAATCGAAGTCACGCGAATTTACCCCTACCGAGCTGAAGCACGAATCACTGAGGAAGATCCTACCAACCCAATTCTCTCTGGCGATCACGTTCTGACCGCGACTTGGGATCCGGGTAATAAGGTGAAATTTGCTGTTGCCGGTGCCTTTAACCTAGACGGCGACATCTACGATGATCGTGACAAGTTGATCAAAATGATCGAGCGGAACGGTGGTGAAGTCGTTGCGACGCACGATTCAGAGGGTACGATCACTGGAAAAATCGACGCCAGCGTGCGTTACATCGTGATTGGAAAACCGCCGACACTCGCCGAAGATGCAGGTGAAGGGCTAATGCGGAACTCGTCGGCCATCGTCGCGGCAATGAGAACTCTAGAAGCAGAAGCAAAGAAAAACACGGTAGAGCCAATCGACTTGCCGAAATTGTTAAACCGAATGGGCGTTCGGGCGAAGCCTAAGACAACGATCATTCAAAGCGGAAACATTCCGCTGCCGTCGAAGGCTTCGCGTGATTCTGATCGCTAAACCAGTTCGACGAATTTGAAAATAGAAACAGCCGCCAGATTGAATCTGCGGCTGTTTTTTTTTGACTGGCTGCACAAACTTGGGGCAAACCACTTAGTCTCAGGGGGGCTTGAAGACAAGCGATTAAGATGGCACCGGCCGGTTGTCGTCGTTATCGAGGAAATTCGTCAGGCAATTATTTCTTGTTCTTCTCAGCGGGTTTCTTCGCCTCAGGTTTCTCCGTCTTAGGTTTCTTGTCAGCAGGTTTCTTGTCAGCAGGTTTCTTGTCAGCAGGTTTCTTAGCGTCGGGTTTCTTAGCGTCGGGTTTCTTGACCTCAGGTTTTTCCGCAGGCTTGGCCACGATCGGTTTGAGTTTTAACTCGCCTACGATCATGAGCTCTGGTTTGGTTTTTTGAAGTTTTGCGATTCCCGCTTCGGTGACTTTTGACTTCCAAACATAGAGTTTCTCTAATTTTGGTAGTGACTTAATGTGCTCCAAGCCCGCGTCGGTGACTTGCGTTCCGTAAAGATTGAGGTAGGTCAGCTGCGGGGCTCCTTTCAGGTGCTTGAGGCCCTCGTCACCGATTTTGGTCCGTTCCAAATGCAGCTTCTTAAGAAGAGGTAGGCTGGCGATTTGCTTGAGGCTGGCATCCGTAATGTCGGTGCCGGCTAAATTAAGCCAGATAATGTTTGGGATCGAATTGAGGTCGGCTACTTGAGGATCGCCAATCGGTTGGCTTGAGAGGTAGAAACTGACTTCGCGTGAATCGTCGGCAGCCGATATTTTTAATACCCGGCCTCCGCTGTCTTCGACTTGCTTGATCGCCTGGTTTTCGGCGGAGTTTTTATCTTGTCCGCTACAGGGGGCAATGAAGCTTAGAAGCGGCAGGTATGCCATAGCCGCGCTAAGTAAAATCAGTTTGTTGGAACGATTGAGGCGAAAGCGGTTCATGCTCATTTTGTATTTCTCGGTAACTAAGGTCACGATGAAGTACGCATTGTAATCGAATGGTTAAGCCCGGGTGGCGGCGAATGCATAAAAACTCCGCCCGATATGACATTTTATGTGGTGGAGCAAAGCGCGAAGAATGGCAGGAGACCCAAGGGGGCAGCGCTGAGTCAGGGTATTAAACTCCAGCGGTGGTCTCTTCACCGAATGGATTCTCGTCGTGGGGCATCCACTTGCACATTGCAACTCCCATGAAGTAGAGGAATGTCAGCGGAACAGCGAGTAACAGCATACTAATCGGATCGGCAGGGGTCAGGAACATTGCCAAAACGAAAATCACAAGAACTGCTACACGCCATTTACTCAGGTAGTTTTCTACCGTGAAGAGTCCGATTCGGTTCATAAACAACATCACCAAAGGGAGTTGGAATGCCAATCCGAATCCGAGGGGTAGAAACATAACGAAACTAAGCCAATCGTTGATCCGCATTTCCGGTGCGATCCCCATTGATCGATTGAATGAAAACAGGAAACCTAACACTGGCTGAAAGACAAAATAGAATGCCAGGAGAACGCCTGTAACAAACAGTAAAATACTGATGGGTAGGAAGACATGGATGTATTTTTGTTCGTGGGGATAAAGTCCAGAGGCGACAAAGGACCATATTTGAAAGAAGATCCACGGCCCTGATAAAATCAGCGACGTAAACAGACCTGCTTTCAACCAAACAGTAAAGGGTTCAGCGACCCCGAGTGCGAGCGGCTCAAATTCTCCGTTTTCCCAGATTTCAATTGGAACCAAGTCCGCTTTGAATGGGGGCATTTGCTCGCTGAAAACATAAGTGATCAGCGCTCGATTCAGGCGTTGAGTTAGAACTGGATCATTTTTTTCTTTTAATTGCTTTCGGACGCTGGCGAGCGGTTTTGATTCGGGCGGTTCAAGCATCGCCCAGAGTCCTTTTGATTCATCCAGTTCGAGCAGGTCATCAAAAGCGGCTGATTGGTGGATTGTCTCTGCTTTGACTAAGTGATTAAAAACTGCAACCACTTGATTTAGGTCTGCGGGGCTAGTCGATGTTTGCGAGGCGATGTTGGCAAGCGTTTCACGATCCGCTGCTGTGAGGGATGCGTTAATCGCTTCAATCTTCTTTGCCGTCGGTGAGCTTTCATCCGTGGGCTCGGTGAGTTGTTTGCATAGGTTCAGGAGTTGATCAGAGTCGAAGTGACTCGCTCGGAAACCAAACGGTTCTAGATTGACCTTTTCCGCAAAGTCTGGAATGACAGTTTTTAGTGCGAGAGCGAGTTCAGCCGGGCTAATTTGAACTTGCTTAGGGATTCTCTGATCCTGTTGCATCCATGGGAGGTACTCAGGTGGCACAAACCCATAACGCTCAACCAGTTCATCGGAGGCGTCTTCGAGATCGAATTTGAGGATCGCCTCAACGAGCGGTTTTTTCAAAATTTCGACCACTTGGTCGGCAAAATAAAACCCGAAAACGCCGGCAATGGCAACGCCAATCAGAGCCCGGACAAGGACACTGCGGAGTTCCTCGAGATGATCGCCAAAGGACATGCGACTCGACTCAAATAAATCTTCGTTAGATTTGCGAAAATTCATATTCGAAGGGCCCGGAGTCGAAGTGCACTGAAAATTGGAAATTCATAAAGACACGGGTGAAATGGGTATTTTCCTGAATTCAAATTCCCCATCCACGGTATTCCGATGTTAACATGGACAGGCATCGTCAACAATGTTGCTTGCCCTCTGTTTGACACTCGCTCAGGGGTGGAGGCGGATAGCACGTACGGTCACGTGATTCGTATGGGTCATGCAGGTTTGGCTTGACGTAATCAGCCGTAATTTGAGTAGTCGTAACTCAATGTTGGGGGCGTTCCTGTGATGCCCTTTTTGCTCACCGATAGACGAGGATTTGAACATTGTATCCGCTTCGCTTTGAACCAATTTTTCAACGCTATCTATGGGGCGGGCACCGTTTGGGTGAGGTTTTTAACAAAGCAATAGGTCAATCGGCGGCAGCAGAGAGTTGGGAAGTGGTCGACCATGGCGATGCGCAGAGCATCGTTCGCGAGGGCGAATTCTCCGGTTGGACGTTAAGTCGATTGATTGCGAAGTTTGGCAATGAAATTTTGGGGCCCGAGCTGCTCACCAGCATAACCGCTGATGAGGTTCCCGATTCGTTGCGAGCTCGATTTCCGTTGCTGTTGAAGTTTCTCGACGCCAACCGAAACCTTTCGGTACAGGTGCATCCGGATGACCCAATGGGTGCGTCACTCGTTCCGCCCGATTTAGGAAAAACTGAGGCTTGGTATGTAATGCATGCTGAGCCTGGAGCTAAGATCTTTGCGGGCTTGAAAACGGGCGTTTCGGAACATGAATTCAGAATGGCGATTGAAAGTGGGAACGTTGAATCGACGTTGCACCACATCGCTCCCTCGAAAGGGGATTGCGTGTTCATTCCTGCGGGGACGATTCATGCCATTGGTGCCGGGTTGTTGATCGCAGAAATTCAGCAGGCAAGTAACACGACCTTTCGTGTTTATGATTGGGGACGAGTCGGCGTCGATGGTCAGCCCCGGCCATTGCACATAGAAAGCTCCATTGAGGCTACTAATTTTGCACGTGGCTCCGTTGTTCCCCAGGTCCCCGTCTCAATCGTGGGGACTCCCTGGGAACGACTGGTGGCCTGTGAGAAGTTTGAAATGAATCGAGCGTTTATCAAAGAACCCATGACGGTGGGTGGAGACGGGCGCTGTCGAATTCTTGCGGTAACGGGCGGAAGTCTTCAGTTAAGCGGAGATCCCTGTGCAGAGCCGCTCGTGCTCGCTGACACGGCATTATTGCCGGCTTGTCTCGGTGCGACAACGGTTCGGCCTGGTGCCAGCGGCGTCGAGCTGTTGGAAATATCGATACCGAGCTGTCGATAGTAGGCCGTCGATAGTAGGGCAGGGGGTGCTATCAAAAGGAAGCTATTGCTGAATTCTCGTGCTGACTCTAAAGTTCCCGCTGAATGATCTCAGAATTACTCAGAATTAGATTCAGTGATTTTATGGCGGTTTCCATGGCAGGTCGATTGACAAATATGCGTTGTATTTCGCCAAGAATTTTTGGAATTCTCGGGGTGCTAATTCTCATTTCCACAGGGTGTCGAGTTCAGCCGAACTGGGGGCCACAAGGCACGATTGGCCAACAGCGTTCTAATGCGATCCAGCACGATCCGTTCCCGAGCGATGATTTAGCCCCGCCTATTCTCGGTGGTCGTCCTCCCGGTTTTGAGCAGCCGAAGTCTGAGTCTGTGATTGCGCAAGGATCTCCATTTTCGAGCAAACAGCCCGGGCGAGGGCCTGTTCAGCCAGCCTACGGATTCTAAACCGACCGCCGTATTGCGGTAGTTGCGAAACGCTGTCTTGCCCGCCTAAATCACTGCGGTGGGTTCCGCGCGATTTTGCAAAGCGTCTCGATACCTCGTTCGATAACAGCATCGTCGACGGCATAAGAAATTCGAAAGTGCGTATCTTCATCGCTGAAGATATTGCCCGGAATCACCATCATGTTGTTGGCGATCGCTTCTTCGATGAAGGTCTGTCCATTTCCCCAAGGTAATTTGGGGAATAGATAGAACGCTCCTCCGGGTTTGGCGATCTCGTAGTCGTCCTTGAGTCCTTCGAGCATGCGGTCACGCTTGGCTTTGTAGGAAGTGACATAGGGCGACATGTCGACGTCCATTGCGGCTGCTCCAGCCCACTGAGCGGGTTGTGGTGCGCAAACGAAAGTGTACTGCTGGATCTTTAGCATCGTTTGCATGAGCTGCGCAGGACCATGGACGTAGCCAACCCTCCACCCCGTCATCGCATAGGTTTTGGAAAATCCATCGATGACGATCGTATCGGGGTTGTAGGTTGCTGCAGAAATGTGCGGTTCGTCGTAGGTGAATTTGCTATAGATCTCATCCGATACCAGGCAGATGCCGCGTTCGTGAGCGAGTTCAGCCACGGCTTTTATTTCTTCCGCTGTGGGGCAGATCCCCGTTGGATTAGAAGGGCTGTTTAAAATAATCATCTTGGTTTTTGGTGTGATCGCCGCTTTGACTTTCTCGATGTCAATTCTGAAATCAGGGTACGTGCTGATTTTGACACTCTTGCCCCCAGCCATTTCGATCATGGCTGGGTACATCACAAAGAACGGATCAAAATAAATGACTTCGTCACCCGGGTTGATGGTTGCCAATACGGCTAGGAATAGTCCACCACTGGTTCCCGAACAAACGAAGAGTTCCCGATCATCGTGACCAAATTGGGAATCGACTTCAGCTTGGAGTTTTTCTCTTAAAACGGGCATTCCCTGCGTTGCGGCGTAGCCGTTTTTGCCCTGTTCCACAGCGCGAACCAGTTCGGATTTTACTGCCGGAGGGACGTCAAAATCGGGTTGGCCAATCGAAAGGTTGATTGGATCCTTGAGTTTGGCGGCCAGATCGAACATGCGCCGGATTCCGCTGGAATCAAACCCGTGCGTGCGGTTCGCAATCCAAGTGTCGAAAGCGGGCATAAGATCCTCCGGTAATTAAAAAATGATGTATTAAATCAGCAATCGGCCTTATTCTAGCGTCAATTTAGAAATGTGTCAGAGCCAGTAAGACTTAGATTGCAAATCGGCGGTTGTGAGATTGATTATGCGTCACTAGAATTCGTGCTAATCTCGATTCTGGCACTTGGAAACCTCGATGAGCGAACTCCATCACGAGTGCGGCGTTGCCGCAATTTACCACCTCCCCAACCAACCAGTTAGTGATCTTTGCCCGGGCGGCGCAGATCAGGCATCCTCGCTCATTCCCAGAATGTTGCTCGATATGCAAAACAGAGGGCAGCTTTCGGCTGGCATGTCGCGGTTCCATTCCAATCCTAAAAACGGCCAACTGATCGATACCTATCGTGAGCTGGGGAGCGTGCAGGAGGTCTTTCGGCTTTCTCATGCTGCAAAAGCGACGAGCTTAATGGAGAAGTACGCGGGGCCAGCGGCAATTGGGCACGTCCGCTATGCTACCTGTGGAAAAGACGATCGAAGCTACGCACAGCCATTTGAGATTCACCATTTCAATATGCGAAAGTGGTTCACGTTCGCTTTTAATGGCCAACTGTCAAATTACCCCGAACTCGCGGCCGATATACTTAGCGACTCCGATAATCATTTAGTTCGGCAAACAGACACCGAAGTTTTGATGCATGAGATAAGCCGTCAGCTGGAAGCGCAGGAGTCTGATTGTTTGGTCGAGATGATTCGTAACGTTTCTAAACGGCTTGACGGAGCCTATTCGCTCGCCATGCTGAATGCGAAAGGCGAGATGCTGATCGCCCGTGATCCCCTTGGTATCAAGCCGATGTGCTATGCCATTCAGGGAGCGATGTTTGCTGCGGCCAGCGAGAGCGTCGCTTTGCTA
Source organism: Mariniblastus sp. (assembly GCA_029251085.1). Taxonomy (GTDB): domain Bacteria; phylum Planctomycetota; class Planctomycetia; order Pirellulales; family Pirellulaceae; genus Mariniblastus. The sequence goes on along the minus strand of JAQXDZ010000119.1, from coordinate 46,363 downwards.
AACCTGGGCTTTAAAAGAAGTGAGATTAAATCGCTTAAGCCGGGACACGCAATCACGATCGTCGAAGGCGAGATTTCGATTGAGCAGTTTGCGGACAACCCCGGTCGCGCTCATTGCTTTTTCGAGTGGATTTATTTTGCTAATGTGGCGAGTACCCTCGATGACCGAGGCGTTTATACGACACGTACGGAGCTGGGAAAAGAACTGGCGGCTCAAGAGCGCGCGTGTGGTTTAATCGAGATTGATGAGGACACAATTGTTGTGCCAGTACCGGATACGAGTAAGGCGGCGGCGGACTCGATGGCGTTCCACCTTCAGGTTCCCTCTCGTGAAGGCTTGATTCGCAATCGTTACAGTGGACGAACCTTTATTGAGTCGTCGCAGAAAACACGTGCTCAGCGGGCGAAAATCAAATATACCCCCCTCCGTGAAGTTTTGGAGGGAAAACGGGTGATTTTAGTTGAGGATTCCATTGTTCGTTCGACAACCATGAAGGCCTTGCTAAGGCGTATTCGTGAGGAGGGCGGTGCTCGGGAAATTCATGTCCGCGTTGCCTGTCCGCCGATTGTAGCGCCGTGTTACTACGGAATCGACATGTCGACGATTAAGCAATTGTTTGCACCGAAATTTTATCCGCCCGGTGAATTGCTGACTGATGCGATTCAGGATGAGATGGCAGCTTCCTTAGAATGTGATTCACTCAGATACCTTCCGATCGAGTCGGTCGCGCGAGCGATTGGCATTCCCAGTGACGGTCTTTGTCAAGCTTGCATCAATTGTGATTATCCAACGCCCGTCGGGCAGAAACTGTATCAGTTGGATCACGACTCCTACCGCAACGAAACTGACCCCTCGATGATTAGCGAATCGGGTGATCGTGCCGTTGATATGGGACTGTCTTAAACAGTCCGCTCGGCGTTATGATTTGTGGAACTGAGCTCGAAACACATCGTGGTCGTATTTCCGCATGCGTCGTTCAAAGTGCGTCCGGTAGTCCATGTCGTGTTCGGCTGCTGTTTCCTGAACATCAATCGGGTCGGAGAGATCGGAATGTTCTTTCATGAGTCCGATTGTCTCTTCAAAATATTCTTCGACATCGGTCCAAAAGTGAAAGACGCCGCCAGGAACGAGTACACGTTGTAGGTCGCCAATAAAACCCTCTTGCATCACTCGGCGTCGGCGATGTCGCTCTTTCCACCAGGGGTCAGGGAAATAGACGTGAACGGCAACGGCGCACTCACTCGGTAACAATTCCCGGAAGAGTTTCATGCCGTCACCGCGGAGCATGTGTGCGTTTGTTCGTCCTTTTTGAGCCAGTCGATAGGCGGCGAAGCGGCAATACTTTTTGGCTATTTCGTTGCCGAGATAATTGCGATTCGGAACTCGTTCAGATTCATTGAGCACGAATAATCCCTTCCCACTGCCAACTTCGATTTCCAAATCCGAAGTCTCAGCAAATAGACTTTGCGGGCAGAATGGAGTTTCGAGATCGTCCACTTCAGTGATGTGTCGACTGAAGTCAACGGACGGGTCGAGTTTGGGTAATGTGCGTCGGCCCATGATGTTGATAGCGGGTGAAGGCGGTGAAGGTGTGCGATTTGACAGGGATCGCGGAATGCAACATTGATCTAAAATCGGTAGATTACTGATTGGTAACGATTGAATCGTTTACCAATAGCTACAAAAAAAACGGCAGCAATGCCGTTTTCAATGATTCCAGATTTCCCTCCACGCAAGCGTGCGGGAATAAGGCTAGATCTATGGAGTTTTGATCTTTTTGTTCTTTGCCTTGCGTCCGCGGTTGTTTGCAGGACGTTTGCCGTGGTTAGCTTTTTTTACTTTGTGACTTGGCTTTGCCATGATTTTCACCTCAATTACATAAATTAAACGAGCTACAAGGTTACCAATCCAATCGGCCCCTCGATAGGTCTAACTCGCCTATTTTTGGTAAGTTCGGGAAAATAGCCCTAGTCTTTATTGGTCAATTCCTTGAGTTCTTTGAGCATTTCGGTCGCTTGGCCGTTATCGATTGCCCGACCGGCTCGTTCCGCCCCCGATTCGAGTCCATCGCACAGTCCTGAGACCCAGAGGGCAGCAGAAGCATTCGCGATGACAATGTCGCGGGTTGGGCCACTGTGCCCGGCTAAGACACGTTGGATTTTATCGGCACTTTCTGCGGGATCGCTGGCTGAAAGAAGTGTTTGATTACCCGGGGTGATCCCGAAATCTTTGGGTGCCAGTGTCCCCTCGGTGATGTACTTCCCTTGGACTTCAGAGACATCCGTGACATCGGAGACGGAAATTTCTCCCAATCCATCTCGCGAATGAACGACAATGGAGCGTTGGGTCCCAAGCATGGCGAGGGCTTCGGCTAAAAGTTGGCGTGTTTCGCCGCGACCGGCGCCGAGGACCTGAAAGGGAGCATTGGCCGGGTTACAGAGGGGGCCGATGAGGTTGAAAATAGTAGGATGGGAAAGTTTTTTTCGAACATTCATCACGTGTTTTACGGACGGGTGAAACAGGGGGGCAAAGCAAAAGCATAGACCAAGTTGGTCGAGGCACTTTTTGACCGTGTTGTTGGAGCATTGAATGTTGACCCCGAGTTCTGTCAGGACGTCAGCGGAACCGGTCTTGCTGGTGGATTTGCGATTCCCGTGTTTGGCAACGGAACCACCCGCCGCGGCGGCGACGATTGCGGCGGCTGTGCTGATGTTGAATGTCCCGGATTTCCCGCCGCCGGTGCCACAAGTATCAACAACATTTTCCCGTCGAGTTTCAATCGGTTTCATGTGCATTCTCAGAGCGCTTGCTGCACCGGCAAGCTCTTCTACCGTTTCTCCCTTTTCGTGAAGGGCGACCAGGAGTCCTTCGATTTGTTCGTCCGAGCAGTCGCCTTTCATGATTGTATCAACGACATCAGTCATCTGTTCACGATTAAGAGACTGGCCACTTTTCACGATTTGGGTCGACTCTATGATCACTTGGATTTCCTTGTTTGAACGATTGGGCGGTAGGTTAGGCGGAAGCGTGAGCGGAAGCTTCAGCTAAAGGGGGCGCGGTGAGACAAAGGCCTGAACTATTGAAGTTTAGCAGACGTTAGCGGTGAAGGCGGACGCAGATTGCATTTTTCCCTTGTTTGCTGTGCCCCGTCCATCTAGAATCCCAAGAGTAAATGAAAAATCTTCACCACTCAGGCAAATCTTGCCGATTCAGGGGGACGGATGCCTCGAAAAGTCATCATTGACTGCGATATGGGAATAGACGACGCAGTAGCGCTGTGTATGACGTTATTCGATTCTCGTTTGGACGTGCTCGCCGTGACCGCGACTGAGGGATGCGTGAGTGCAGAGCAGGCCAATAGTAATCTTCAGGCCATCGTGACGGAATTGGATCCGGCGCGATATCCTCGCCTTGGAATGGCGCGTAGCACAGAGGATGCCCCACCGGTAGACACACGATTTTTATATGGTGATGACGGATTGGGTAACGCTGGTTTCGAATCATCTCACCGCCAGCGTGCGGTTGCGGCAGATAAGTTAATGGCTGAGTTGATACGTGCGAACCCTGAAGAGGTGACCATTCTATGCCTAGGCCCGATTACTAATTTGGCCAGAGCTATTCGCCGGGATCCAACTTTACTGCCTTTGATCGATCAGATCATCATGACCGGAGGTAGCTTGACGGGTCGTGGAAACATTACGCCTTGTGCTGAATTCAATTTTTACTTCGATCCTTCAAGCACGCGTGAAGTAATTAAGTCTCGTTCAACCAAGACGCTTATTCCGCTCGACGTTACGCGGGAAGTTCAATTTGGTTATAGCTGCATGGAAGAGTTGCCAGCTTCGACTTCGCGGGTTGGCTATTTTTTACGGCAAATTCTGCCCTACACATTTCGATCGCATCGTCAGCAGCTTGGGGAAGAAGCAATTACTCTCAATGATGCTGTCGGCGCATTGGCCTTACTGGAGCCGGAGTTATTTAATTACCGGCCACTGGCATGTGATGTCGAAACCGAGGGCGAATTAACGCGTGGCATGTTGGTGATCGATGATAGAAACCAGCCGGAGTGGCGGTCTGCTTTGACCGTCGCAGATAGTCTGCCGTCAGAGCGAGCGCGACAGTTTATTCTGGATCAGCTTGCCGTCGCAGGTAACCAGACGAGCTAATTAGACGAGCTAATCGCTGTCTTTCGCTCAGCGTGGGCTTTTTATTGGTTGAAAGAAAACGCTTCCCGGTTGTTGATGTTAATATCGATCAAGCTGATTTCTCCACGTCGAAATATCTTGATTGGGACGATGGAATTGATCGGCATCAGGCTAACATTGGTGACGAGAAGTGAGTCATTTTTGACTTTCTTGCCATTGAACTCAAGGATGACATCACCAACTCTCAAGTCGGCATCGGCAGCGGGCGAGCGAGCTGTTACTCGGGTGACCATCGCACCGTAGGCAACATTAAGGCCCATACTGGTAGCTTTTTCATAGGTATAATTGGAGTCCAGTGAGACGCCGAGGAATCCACGTTGAACTTTGCCCAGCTCAATGAGATCGGTCACGATTCGCATCACCATGTCCATGGGAATAGAAAATCCGATGCCGTCATTGCCGCCGCTATTGCTCGCGATCGCAGTGTTAATTCCGATGATTTCGCCTCGAAGGTTAATCAGCGGACCTCCGCTGTTACCCGGGTTGATCGCAGCATCGGTTTGCATGAAGTCTTGATAGTTTACGCCTTGCGGCCCGAGGTCGAGATCGTGCCGATTGAGGGCGCTGATGATTCCGTAGCTGACCGAGTGACTTAAGCCAAAGGGGCTGCCGATCGCGACAACAAAATCACCGATTTCAACAGTCTTGCTCTTGCCAATGCGGCACGGTATTAAGTCGTTACTACTTAACGCCATGACAGAGATGTCGGTTTGACGGTCGTGGACAAGTCGACTGGGTGAATAAATTCTACCGTTGACTTCAATTCGAATATCGCTGATCCCAGCGCTTTCAATAACATGATAGTTTGTGATCACGTAGTAATTGCCGTTGCGTTCGATGACGATCCCGGAACCGGCTTCTTCGACAACGACGGGGCGTCGGGCATTGGCTGAACTACCGTTAGTGACGGTTGACTTTTGCCTCTTCTTGGCTTCGATGTGGGCAACGCTAGGGCCCACTGTTTTGACGAGTTTTTTGAGTAGATCGTTTTGTTTGGTTAAACCTAGTGCACTGTCAGCAAGATCTTGATACATAAGATCTCGTGGATTTGCGGTAACAGGTTTGCTGGTGACCCGAGCCGTCGTCGACGCGGTGGATGCGATCTGCCCCTGAACGCCGTGGCTTGTTGCCAGATTAAGTGCGGCGAACAGCAAGAAAGCCAAAGCTGTTTTGAAATGAAAACGCCCACGGGGAGCCAAGTCAGGTAGATAATTGTCGTGAAATGTATGTTTCATGATTAACCAGTTTGGCGGGGTGAGCGAACCGAGCGTATCGAATTCTTGAGGGATTTAGTATTGAATTTGAGGTTTGGCTTTGGGAATGCCGTATTTTTGTCCAGCTGTAGCGGTTACGAAAAGTTGAAGTCCACTGAATCGCTCGAAATGTCTTGGTTGAGAATGACCGACCAATCGACTTCGACTCCTGGTTTGACACCAGCTTTCTCTGCAGCACGCTTGCAAGTGATGCAATAGGCCGCGTACGGGAGAGCCTGAAGACGTGTCAGGGGAATGTTGGATTGGCATGCGTCGCATTTTCCAAAAGTCCCGGATTTCATTTTTTTCAACGCAACTTCAAGGTGTTGCAATTCCCGATTTTCTACCTCGGCAAGCTGAGAACTTAATTCTCCCAACGCACTGTCGCTCGCGAAATCAACAACGTCTCCACCTGAACTCTGGCTGAAATTTTTCAGCAGACTATCGTCTCCAGACATTGCCTGAACGATGGCGTCCCGACGCTTTATAAGAACTTGCCGCATGGCTTCGAGTGTCGATTTGCGTGTCATTGAGGGATCCAAGTAATAGGTTTTTTCTGAGCGGTTGTGGCTCGGCTTTGTTTTTCCGAAACCCCAATGTTGCTGAGGTGCAACGAACTATAGGACGCGTTTTGTGACCACATTCGAAAATCAGGAGATTATTGCATTTTCGATGATGCAAAAGTGCAACATGAGCGAGGCTTCCCTACGGTTTTTCCCGAATAACTGTTGCAGGGAGACCGTTGAATCTTTGCGACACTTGGTCGTCAGTGGCAGGCAGGAAAGCCAGTTACTGTTGAGTGTTGCCCTTGTGAAATCGATGAGCTTTTCGTGAATAGAGGGGGAGTTGCGACGAGACCGGCGAGTGCCGCAGTTCGGATTGGGAAGGTTGTTCGTGTTGGTCATTCGGACAAGATTTTTTTGTTTGATTTGGGCAAGGCTTGTTTGACCCTTTGCTGACCGAAAGCTACATGTTTGTACCGAAAACAATTTTAAAACTGAACCACGCGTAACGGCTGCCCCGTTCAAGTCCAATTAAACCTTTGCAAAGACGACCTATGGTCAATTCATTAGCCAACCCAACACAACACTCGCCGAGCGATCTTGTGCTTCGTCTTGCAGGAGGTGAACGTGACGGAGAATTGGTCACGGTGACAACGCCTAAGTGTTTAATCTCAACGGGGCCAGGTTTGGGAAGCGTTCCTCAGTGCGCAATCTTCCGCGGTCCGCACGGTGCAGCGGTTCGTGCTTTCGATTCACAAGTTGCCTTCAATGGAGAAGTGGACTCGGTTCACTGGCTGAAAGCAGGCGATCGAATTGATTTTGCGAACGCGATTGCCATGGAAGTAACTCAGTTGGGGAAACTTCAGGACGACTGTCCAGTATCGAATGACCTCGCGACTGACGTCGATATCGACTTTGGAAGAGAGCTGGTCGAAGGGGATACATTTGAAGATCACTGTTTGAACCAAATACGAATACAGGTTTCGAAGATCCAGAATCAAAACAGTGCTAATTCTGAGAAGTTTGCGCTGCTGGATGAAAAGATAAATTTGCTAACAGACCATCTAAATGAGTTGATCTTTGTTGCAAAAGAAGGGCACCTTCCATTGGCAGATTCCATTGCGAATACGGTGCCCCACACCACTGTCGATCCTGCCACTGTCGATCCTTTAACCGATTTCGATGAAGAGAAAATATTCTCCTCACTCGACTTGGAGGCTGGCGATCAGGCAGCAACCTCCAGCGAGCAAACAACTGATCCGTACAACCACGAAAAAATTGTTTTATTAACTGCGGGCGAGCAGGCAGAACCAACCTTCGACCCATTGACCCACAGCGACGTCGAAGGTCCTGACTCGTCCGCAGTTGAATCCACTGCCGCCCCGAATGAATTCGATAATTCCAATTCACTTGCACAGCAGCTATTAAATGATCTTGCCATGGACGAGCAGCAAACTCCTCCTGAGAATGCTTCCGATACCGAAGATTCAGTGGTGAGTAAATCTGAAACACGGGCAGTGGTTGGTGATTTGCTAGAGAAATACCGGTCGGAGGAATATTGGCAGCAAAGCCCTGAGTTTTCAAATTCGAACCAAGTTCCGTCTGAATTAAAAGAGGCCGACGAGCAGGCACCGCTCGATTCTGCCAATGCTGATTCGATCGATGATCCTGAGCAGCCAGCTGTAGATGTACAGGGGTATGTTGCCGATTTAATCAACCGGATGCGAATTCCCGGGCAGCAATTGTTTTCCGATTTCAGGCCAGCTGATTCCAAGAAATTCGCGGAAGGGTCGGAGTTGACGACAGAGGCTGTTCCGGAAGAGAGCAAAGCGCTGTTTACCGAGGGAGAGTTTAAACCGGCCAAGAGAGCACAGAAAATTGAATTGTCAGCGATGCGCGAAATCGCTAACACCAACACCCGACGCAATATTCAGGTAAGTGAAGAGAGCCGCCGAAAAGAACTGGGGAAAATTCGCATTCTGGTCGCAGTTTTCAGTTTTTTCCTCGCTATATATTATTTCCTGTTTGTTTCAGACGGGCAGCTCAATCTTGGCTTCATTACAGGATTTTGCTGCGTGAGCATCACCGGGTTTCTGACCTACAAGCTCTATGAAACGATGCGATATAATGAAATGCTGGAACTCGAGAAGATGACTGTTTCAATGAACGAGTCCAAAGAATCGGTTCGGAACAAGCAAGAAGACGGCTCAGAGAATCCGGTAGAGACAGATCGCAAGTAAGGTTTCTCTCAAAACCCACGGCTGTTTTGAATGTCAGCGAAGTTTCTCAACTGGTAGTTTATTCCAGCGCTATCACACACTCGACACAGCGCCCGCAATGCGACTCCAAATCCATCCGGCCCACTGAAGCCACCGAATTGCCCACCCCCTTTTACGTGTGGTTCGAGGTCCAGGAAAACGCCTGGAACTCCACGTGCGGACATCCGCGATTCCAACTCAGGCAGAAAGGTTGCGAGGTCTTGAAAGATCTCTCGATGACCGGAATCACCAATGTCGGCCGGGACAAAATGTTTCAACGCATCTTCGTCGACGTGTTCGCCTTTAGTCGTCGTAGGCTTTAAAAAGTCTTTGATGTGTAGCCAGCCGAGTCCCGGTTTCATGAGCTTGTACTGTTCAAAAACTTCCTGGGAAGAGTAGCCCATGGTGACTAAGTTTCCGCCATCGAAAATCAATACGAGTGCTTCATGGTTAATGTCCCGGTGCATCGCTGCAAGCACTTCTGCATTCTGCCCGACTAGATTTGCCTCGACCTCTAAACCGTAGGTGAGTCCATGTTGGTCACAGATCTCAGCAATTTGGCCAACTTGTTCGGTTGCTTGATTAACGTGGTCTTCTAAGTTGGAGCCTTTTGGATGGTAAAATGAAAATCCTCGAATTAACTTGCAATTGAAGAAGTTGGCAAGCTCACACGCGCGGGGAACCTCGTCTTTGATGTAACTGGCAAACGGGCGATAGGGGGTTTTCGTACCATCTTCGACGTCACAGAGTTTCACTTTCCCAATCGGTGATCCAATTGAAGAAACGAGCAAGCCGTATTCGTCCATTTTTGATTTTACGATTTCCAGTTCGGCATCACTCAGCGTCATGACATTTTTAATGCCCGAACCGGCGTCCACGAAGCGAATCGAAAAATAACGCATTCCCAAAGCGGCAAACGCAGAAAATTGTTGGTCCAGCGTTTTTTGATTGGCCGCTTCGTCAGCAAACCCGGAAAGCAAGATTGATGGCTGGCTCATTTTGATCCTCGCTAGGCTGAGCAAAAACAGGTGAAAACAAACGCTTGATATACAAAGACGGATGTCTTATGGAATCTAATCGATTGCGGGGAATTAAGATTGCTCGAGCGTGTACTCGACTTTGATAACGGATGAGATTCCACCGCGGGGAGTAAATTCGGCAGTCAAGATTGCCCGTCTTGGTTTTGAAACTGCAACAAAATCATCGAGGATGCGATTGGTTACCTTTTCATAAAAAATCCCTTCATTTCTGAATTGTTGCAGATACATTTTAAGGCTCTTCAATTCAACACACACTTCGTCTGGAATATACTCAAATGTGAGTAAACCGAAGTCGGGCTGTCCAGTTTTGGGGCAAACCGAAGTAAACTCTGGGCATGTGATTTCGATCATGTAATCACGATCGGGGTATGAGTTTTCGAACGTTTCAAGAGTGTCGCGGAAATTAGCTGTCATCGGTACAATCTTCGGTAGTTAAAATGTTTAAGTAACTGATTTGTTTTCAATACGCATCGCTTCGTGAATTGGCCAGGCAAGCGCGTCTGTAAGATAACGCCAAGATACTCAATCACAACCGCCAGCACAGTAGGTAGAACACTGGGTTATGCTGATTTCTGAAATTTATTGTTCCCGGCAGGGAGAAGGAATACTGACGGGAACGCAGAGCGTTTTTGTCCGAACGTCGGGCTGTAATTTGCGATGTGGTTTTTGCGATACACCCTTTGCTTCATGGAGCCCGCAGGGGGATTCCATGCAAATCGAGGAAATCGTTCACCGAATCCACGAATCAGCCGGTGGAGCGAAGCACGTCGTTATCACGGGTGGCGAACCCATGATCGCAAAAGATCTTGCGGGGCTGTGTAAAAAAATACGTTCATGTGGGTTTCATATTACGATTGAAACTGCCGGCACGGTATTTCAAGAGGTTGATTGTCAGTTAATGTCGATTAGCCCCAAGTTTGGGAACTCCGATCCGGCTCTAGCGAGGGCAGGGGAGTGGCGACAGCGCCACATTGCGACTCGTTACCAACCGCAGGTCGTAACCCAGCTCATTCGTGACTACGACTTCCAGCTCAAATTCGTTTTGGACATCCCTGAGGATATCGATGAAATTGTCGACTATCTTGACGTATTGGGGCAGCCCGCTGGTGATCGCGTCCTTTTGATGCCGCAAGGTGTGGACCAGGATGCACTTGAAAAACGTCGTCGTTGGTTGGAACCCCTTTGCGAAAAGAGAGGTTTTGTCTTTTGCCCTCGGATGCACATCGAGTGGTATGGGAACCAGCGGGGAACATAGAAAACCCATGTTCGGATAGTAACGCGTGGGTTTTCGAGGCCATCCTGCTTGAATTTTTCGAATTCTAGTGATTTCGGGTTATCAGACGGTCTTCGTTCCGGAGTTTTCCATTCGGACAACGTGGGGTAAACTGAGCCCATATTAAATCGATTCCAAACGAAGTAACGTTATGAAAAGTCTTAGCTTTCTGGTTTTTGTTGTGGTCACCATTTTTTGTTGGGGAATCTACGGTCCCGTTTTACATATTGGGCAGGGGCAAATGGCAGGGGGCGAGGGGAAGGCAAGCCTGCGTCCGTTCATGTGCGTTGGAATAGCTTACTTTCTGATCGCCGTTGTTTATCCGATGGTGGTACTCAAAACGACGGGCGAAAAAGGCCAATGGTCGATGGGGGGAATCTTTTGGTCATTTACCGCTGGTGCCGTTGGCGCGATTGGTGCTCTTGGAATTGTGTTGGCATTTAAGTTTCAGGGGAAACCTGTTTACGTGATGCCCCTCGTTTTTGGTTTGGCTCCGATCGTCAACACCTTTGTAACCATGTTTATGTCCGGCACTTTTAAACAGGCGTCTCGTATTTTTTACGCTGGGATCCTGATCGTTGCCGTTGGAGCAGCCGGAGTGTTGACGTTTAAGCCGACCGAAGAAGTGAAGAAGGAAAATCCAACTTCGCAATTAGAGACCTCCGAGTCATTAATCACACTGGCGTCGTTTCGACAGGAATCGGACGGCGGTCAAGAGAGCAGTGAGAAACCCGAGAGCAGTGAGAAACCCGTAACGCAAGACGAGACAACTGACAAACCAGACGAAGATTCAGCTAAAGAAGATCCAGCTAAAGAAGATCCTCTAAAGAAGACAGATGAAGATTTTAAAGATGAGGTTGCAAAAATAACTGCAGCGTTGGGCAGCGAAAAAAGCAAACCTAATTTGTTCATCATTGCGTTGTGCATTGGAATAACGGCGTTGAGCTGGGGAGCCTATGGACCTGTACTGCATAAAGGGCAGGCGAAAATGGGAGGCGGCCGCTTGCGTCCGTTCCTTTGTGTGGGACTCGCTTATTTTGCCATTGCCGTTATCGTTCCCTGGATCTTATTGGGAACTGGAGTGTTTGAAGAAGCTGGAGGTTGGCAACATGTTGGCGGCGTTTTCTGGTCATTACTGGCAGGAGCTGCCGGAGCAGTTGGAGCGCTCGGGATCATCTATGCGTTCAATTTCGGCGGCAAACCAATTTTCATCATGCCGCTGGTTTTCGGCTTTGCACCGGTGGTGAACACGCTTACTGAAACCGTCTCGAAGAATCTACTCGGCCAAGTCTCGCCTTTGTTTGTTGGGAGCCTTGGGATGGTCATCGTGGGCGCAATTATTGTCCTTGTGTTCGCGCCTCGCGGTGCCAAGCCGAAGCCCGCTAACGAAGCGGCAATTAGTTAGGAAGTTGGAAAGAAATTTGTGCTTAGTTCTTGAGGCGTGCGCACAAGTTTTTTTTGTAGGATTGGAATAGCAGGGGATTAGACTGTTGAATTCACCAGACGCTTCAGGCGATTTTGACGCTAACTACGTTCGGGAAATTGATTTGTGGTTGAGTCATGTCTGGATGATTAGGGCTTTTCTGAAGCATTGCGAAGAAGCGGAAGAGGATGACGAACTGAGGGATGTTCAACGGACGCTTTACGACTATATGTTGGCGTTGGGTGGGCCGCTTCGGGATGGTGATCACAGGAAATACTTAAAGCAAGCGAAGAAGAAATTAAAGAAACTTCGCAACGCTAACGAACTGTTTTTGGAGATCCAACCGGAGATATCGTCTCATACTAATTTCCAAATGGCCGCTGTTTCGTTGAATGCTTCGGTCAAGCAGATTGCTAAATTAATTGAATCGCATACGGCAGGCCATCCATTGAGTTAGAGTTGGTTCAGATCAGGTTCGATTTTGTCTGGCTGCCGAACCTCCAGTTTTCGAAAGACTAAAGCTCATGCGTCAAATCTGGATTCCCCGCCCCGGTCTTCCGGAAGTTCTAGAGATTCGAGAAACTGAATTGCCCGAACCTAAGCCGCACGAGATGCGGATCAAGGTTGAGGCGGCTGGAGTCAATTTTGCTGATATCTCCGGTAGGCTGGGGATCTATCAGGATCTACCTCCGATGCCTGTGGTTGTAGGGTATGAGGTTGGTGGTTGCATAGACAAAGTTGGTGAGAACGTAGATCCAGAATGGCTTGGAAAAGACGTATTGGGTTTAACTCGTTTTGGTGGTTACAGCGAATCTATCTGCGTTGGCCAGCAGCAGGTTTTCCAACGCCCGGTCGGAATGACGGCGTTTGAAGGTGCGGCGTTGCCGGTCAATTACTTGACGGCCTACCAGTTGGTTTGCGTCATGGGTGGGATCAGGGCAGGGGAGACGGTTTTGGTTCATTCGGCCGGCGGCGGTGTCGGAATCGCAGCCATCCAATTGGCAAAACATCGCGGCGCTAAGGTGATTGGCACCGCGTCTACGGGTAAGCATGAATACCTAACGCAAATTGGCGTCGACCATTGTATTGACTATCGCAAAGAAGATTTTGAAAAAAAGGTGATGGAAATAACCGGAGGGGCAGGAGTTGAATTGGTCCTTGATGCAGTAGGTGGAAAGTCATTTAAGAAGAGCTATCGTTCGCTTGCAGCCACTGGACGCCTTGGGATGTTTGGCATCTCTTCGGCTGCCGTTGGCAAGTCGAGAAATAGAATTGCTTTCTTTAAAATGGTCGCTAATTTGCCTTGGTTCAAGTTCACTCCGATCGAATTGATCAATCATAACAAAGGTGTTTTTGGGGTGAATTTAGGACGATTGTGGGGTGAGTTGGATCGGGTTGAGTCCTGGATGGAAGACTTGCTTGAACTGTATCGCGAGGGTCACATTAAACCACGCGTGGACGCTACCTTCGAGTTTTCGGAAACGGCAGAGGCACACCACTACATTCAAGATCGAAAGAACATTGGGAAAGTACTGCTTGTACCGTAGCGAATGGTTAGGCTTTCTCTTCGCAAGTATTGAATTTAAAAATGGTAACGAGGGCGTTTCTTTTTTAGTGCTTACGCGGAAGGATTTTGAGGGTATAGGAAATGAAAATTATTTTTCAAATTTACATAGCGATCGCGGTCGTAATCAGCCTTAGTTTTAGCCAGGCGATGGCTCAGGAAATTGTGAAACCAAATGCTAAGGAGCCGTCTGCTCAGCAGTCGTCTAAAACCGAATTTGTTGGGGCGACAGTCGAAGTTTATAAAACGATTGGTAAGGTTGAGTTAAAGGCGTGGATTTTTAAACCAAGCTCGATCAACGAATCTCAGAAATTACCTGCAGCGATCTTCTTCTTTGGCGGCGGTTGGCGAGGTGGAAGCCCAAAACAGTTCGTAGAGCATTGTAAATATCTTAGCAGTCGTGGGATGATTGGAATTGTGGTCGATTATCGTGTCTCGTCACGGCACCCGGTAAAAGTTGTTGATTGCATCGCAGATGCGAAATCAGCGGTCCGTTGGGTGCGTCTGAATTCAGAGCGTCTGGGAATCGATCCTGAGAGAATTGCAGCAGGTGGTGGATCGGCTGGAGGCCATTTGGCAGCGGCGACCGCGACGGTGGCTGGATTTGATTCTGCTGAAGGTCAGGCCTCAGTTAGTTGCCGACCGAACGCACTGATACTCTTCAACCCAGCCGTTGTACTCGCGGGAATACCAGGCAAGGCGGAGATGAATGAAGAGCGATTGGCGAGTCTTACTAAAAGGGCAGGGGTGGAACCCTCAAAAATCTCACCTTATCACGGTGATTTGACGTCAGCGCCGCCGACGTTCATTGTTCACGGAAAAGCGGATACCACCGTGCCGTATCAATCGGTCGAGTTCTACACCGAAAAGATGCACGCGAACAACAGAGAGTGTCGGTTGATCGGTTATGAAAACCAGCAACACGGATTTTTTAATTTTGGGAAAAGTCGCTCGGAGTACTTTAATAAAACGGTTGCCGAGATGGACGCCTTCCTTGTTTCGCTCGGCTATCTAAAAGCCAGAGGAAAAATCGAGAAAGCGGGTAAGTGAGTTGAGCTGGCCTTGTTTTGTGGCAGAGATTTCGGTGCGAAATTCGCGATCTACCTGACTCGGCACTTGAAACGAACGAGGCCGCCTTTTTGAGGGGCAAGTGATTCGGACAATTTCCAACGAAGCAATAAAGAGCCGCCGTCATTTTTCTCTTGAGAAAATTCAGCACCAACGGTCGAGGATGCCGAATCGGCGATGTACTCCAATCGGCGGGTCAGATTGTCAATGATCGTAACGTCTTCGAGGTCGCGGGCGCTGAGATTGTCAAATCGAATGGTGAATTCAACAACATCGCCGGTGCGAGCTGCAATTTTAGAAGCCACCTTGGTGACTCGAAGAATGTCTGAACCCTCTTTCGTTTCAACGTGGACAAACTGCTGAGCTGATTTTACTTTATCAACTGTGACGGGAGCAGTGTTGCTGACTGCGATCTGGAGTCCAAGATTATCTTCCCAAACCGTCGCGGATTGGATTCCAAGATCGAGTCGCGCCGACTCACTGTTGGAGTGTTTCCCTAATCGAATCAACGACAGATTTTCGTAGGCTTTGAATGAGTTTCGAGTGCCGAGCAGATGAACGATGTTGTCTGCCAATACTCCACGGGTGCGGTCGATAAATTCACTGGCTCGCTTGGAGTTTTCGAATTGATCGAGTGCGACATGCTGGTTGGACGTTGCCGTTTCGTTATTGCCATTGGCCATGGCTATTGGAGTTTTCTCTTCGATTGAGCCAATTGGTTGGCGGAGGCGAGCGTTAAAGACGCCATCGAGACGGCGGACAGCACCAAACCGGGGAGCGTAGATGGCAACGCGGTTACTGGGTGTTACGAGCCGCTGGCCATCAACTGTTTCGAAGTGTCCCACGGTGTCTTCCGTTTCGAGACCCTTGATAATTAAATCATCGCCAATCGTGACTTTCACGCCACGATCGCTACCATCAAATACGTACTCATCCCGATTCGCTTTTGGGTTCCAGCCATTGAACCCAGGTGTGGAAAATTTTGAAGTCTCTTGGGTCGACTTGTTGCCTCGATAGACCATTCCATACCCAATCGGTTTGGGGTAAAAGCGGTTCAGGGCAGGGCGGGGCAGGTCGTTTTCAGCAGCAACCAGTGTCGCGGAGTTATTAAGAGCTGGATTAATTTCGGTCGTGATCTGAGTCGCGACTGATATCCCCGGTACAATTGCATCGGACGTAATCATTTTCAAGGGTAGTTTGTTGTCGGCCCGTGGCGCGACAGGAGTGCTCAGTTTTTCGGGAAGCGAAGCTCTTTTGAGCAGACGATCGAACCCGTCTTGGGCTTGTGAGTTAGCACCGCCGAAAACTAAACTTCCAATGACTGTAATGCCGGCAAGGAAACCGGAGAGATGTTTCTGTTTACGTGTCATTACTTGTTCCGAATTGAGTGTCGATTGTTGCTGGGCTGATTATCGAGAATCCCGGTCCCATCGTGTTCTACAGCCCTTGTCTTATTTCGCAGGATCCGGGGTCGGGTCGGGCAGTTGAGCCGCTTGGGGTGCGTTAAAGTTAAATAAGTTTACTTCGTCGGTCGCCAAAGGAATACGAGATCCAATTCTCAGGATTGCCATTGGGCGTCCGAGTCGTTCGGCTTCGCGGAGCGGATCCCGAGCACCGCCAATATCGATGGACGGTTGCTGATCGGCCATGTGCCGTTGAGGCAGCGCGGTCTCAGGATTTTCGAGGTAGATTACCTTGGTGACGAGGCTGCCTCGCATGGCGTCAACAACATCGTCCTGCGTCAAAACAACCTCGACTGGAAACTCATTCTCGAGTCCTTGAGGCGGGTTGAGTCGGTTAAGAAGTTCAATAGAAGGATAGAGTGCCTGCCCTTCATAGCGTGGAACATTTGTCAGTTTGAATCGGTAAACAGGACCGATTTGCATCGCCACAGAAGCTTTCGATGCATTCGTTTGGATAAAGCTATTTCCAGTACCGACTTCGATATTTGTTCCCTTCGGAGTAATCAATCGAACTGGTTGGACGTGCCCGCGCAGAGCGGGATTGCCAAGCCGATAATGATCGGCAGCGGCTCCCGGTACCATATTGCCATCGATTAAGTGATGGCGAGTTCGCTGTTGCGCTGACGCTGCTGTCGCGCTCATCACAAGAGTTGAGATGACAGCCAGCAGGATAAGGTTGTTTGCTAAGGAATGCTTCATCATTTTACTCGTTAACTTTCGACATCAGGTTTAAACCTATTGCGAATTCCTTTTGCGAATTTGGAACGGACGGATCGTCCTTCATTATTTCTGCCACTTCGAAGTGAAGTGCAAAAAACGAGCCGCGATGACTTTCGCCATCGCGGCTCGTGAGGTTTCTAAAGAGCACTAGCGACGGAATCGATTTCCGAGTTGCCCTGGAGGGCAGTCTGGAGGAAGAACTCCACGAACCATGTCGGCTGGTGGTTGAGTGTTCATTCTCGATGGTCGAATCGTTCTTTCATCAATCAACACTTTGTTGACGGGTGAAGGATAGCTAAGTCCGGGTCGCTGACGCATGTGAACATCCACGTTCTGTGTCGGCGTTGGAATTTGCATAGCAGTGTGATTGTACATGTCGTACCGTTGCAATCCTGCAGGTCCACCTAGTGGGATATGGGGAGGGCCGGGCAGACCAATGTTAGTTCCGGTCATTGGCATTCCGTAATTCGGGCCTGTGACTCCGGAGATGTAGTCTGAAACTCCGCCACCCATCATGACTGGGCCACCGGCTGCAACAGCAGGATCTGAACCAGGTACTTCAAGGTCTTTGTTACCCATTCTCACGATTGCAAGAATTGATCCGCGACGATCTGCTTCGGTAATCGGATCGACACCGGGATCGAGGCGAGTGCTGACAATGGTGTCAACTCCAGCTAAAGCTAACTCTTGAAATTCGGGATCGGGAACGTAGATAACTTTGGTGACAAAGTTAGCTGCGGCGACTTGGTCGAAATCTTCTTGAGTCAGTTGAACCGGGACTGCAGCGTGTGAAAGGTAGGCGGCAGTTCGCGTGTTCGCTCGGCCAATCTCGAGAGTTGGATAGAGTTCCATTCCCGGGCGACCTTCGATTTCAGTTACCTTCAGACGGAAAATTCCGCCTTGGGCAAAGTTTTGTCGGCCAGGTACAACCAACGGTGTTGAGTCATACATGCCAACGGCAGAAACGTCCCAAGAAATTTTCATCATTTTGGGCTGATCAAAAAGGACCTGTACATTTTGGGTCGTTGCCGCCCCAAAAGATCCGTAGCTTGCGTTCTGCATTGGACCGCTTCGCATCGATCGGTTGAGAACACCTGGTCCAGGACCACCGACGCCGGGGCCTGGCTCCATGAGCATTTGAGCCGGAGGCAAATTATGCCCTACCGGAATTCCAGTGCGGGCACCTGGCACTTGGTATGCGAGCGCCGAAGTAGTCAAAGTGGCTAACGCCAGCATTGTGATGCCCGTTACATAACGTGCGTACATCAGATTCCCCCTTAAAGGTTTTTTGCCGAAACTGCTCGGCTTGTCGACTCCGCCCGGGCCTCATGGCACGTGCAATCAAAAGTCTGGGTTGTAAAAGTGTTTCGTTTTCGCTGCTTCAACAGCAAACTGCCGTAGACCATTTGGTCCGCCCCTCCTAAGATGCTCGCCCCAAGGGCACGCAATCCTGCGCGGGTTGGCTACGTAATTGTTAGTTCGGCCCGTCACAACACAATTCTTTGGAAAAATCCGCATATCCGATTCATGAAGCAAGAATTACCCCTTGCCGTCGCTTTGCTAGCAGCCGGAAGCCTTTTGTGGCTGACCCAGCTAGCCGAACCCGCAGACTCTAGCGGCGTTGTTTTGGATTCAAATGTGTCAATAAATGAGTCAATTCAACGGGAGCAAGCAGCGATACGGCAAATACCGCGGCTGACCGACCCAAATATTGCGTTGCCGATTCGGGTTTATCGTGATCGCGGTCTGATGGAGGAAGACACAAACAGCGGGAACTCAGGCAACTCACAGGTGGCCTTGATAACCTACGAGGAAGAGATCCCCTCAACAGTGTGGCAAGAGGAAACTTCGTCTGTGGTGCGGAAAAGAAGTGCTACTAAGAAAAGCTGGGCCAACCCAAACCAAAGTCCCCTACGTTTTTTACTGGATGTTTCCAACTCTCTTGCTAACTCGATGCCCTTTGAAGTGAATGTTTCAATGAGTGGCACGATTTTTGATCAAAAAGTAGAAGCGGTTGGAACGTACTATCAAATGGGGCAGGGGACTCAAAAATCGAGTTTAGCCCTGAAGTTTGCCAACGATTCCAATCCGGTTTCGATTCACCAATTGTGTGATGGTAATATTGTATTCAAATTGCAGGAGTTCTCTCACAACGGATTGGTTGACCGGAAGGACACGCTTGAATTCGTGAACATGGATGTGTTGAGAGAAAGTATGGCAGACACGACGAGTGCCTTGATACCTACGGGGTGGGTTGCTTCTGGCGGTATTGCTTGCACCATTCGTCATTTGTCCGCAGCTTTTGATTTCGAGGAGAAAAAGCGGCAGTCAAACGGCGACGTGTTGCTGCGGGGAGTCTTGAACGCAAAGACAGTAGCTAAATTGACCGGTAAAACAAGTTTGACCGAGGAGCCTGACTGGGGGGCATTGCCATCGCATTTCCCGCACACCGTTGAACTTGTCTTGGGTGTGGATTCGACATTGTCGTATGTTCCTAGGCGGATGAGTTTTTCCAGGTTTCCCAATCGAGAGAGTCAATTGGCGAATAAGGAATTGATTAATATTGGCTTTTCCAGATTCCAAGTGCTCACCGATCTTTCCGATGACTCTTTTAGGGCTAAATACATTGATGTTGAAAAGGTAGATGTGACAGCGGACTATATAGCCCGAATGAAAAAAATTGGTTTCTCGAGTGAGTCGCAGTCTGCAGAAAAAAGCAATGAAACCTTCGAGAGATAAAGGGTTCGTCCATGCGTGCGGTTGTACAACGCGTAACTCGAGCCTCCGTTGCGGTCGACGGTAAAACGGTTGGCCAGATTGAATGTGGCCTGCTTGTTTTTCTGGGAGTCGAGGTCGGCGACGAAAAAGCTGATCTGGATTATCTAGTTGGAAAAATCACCGGATTAAGAATTTTTGAAGATGTCGACGGAAAGATGAATCTTGCGCTTTTAGATATTCAGGGATCTCTGCTGGTCATTAGTCAGTTCACGCTCCTTGGTGATGTGAAAAAAGGTAAGCGTCCCAGTTTTGTACGTGCCGCAAAGCCGGAATTGGCGCGGCGTTTGTATCAGGAATTCATCGAAGCCTGTCGCGGAATCAATGTGCCTGTGCAGACGGGTATCTTTCAGGCTGAGATGGCCGTAGAACTCGTCAATGATGGTCCTGTTACCATTCTTCTTGACAGCCGAAAGCAGTTTTAAGCAGGCTGAATAAATCTGCAGTAAGAGCCAATCTACATTTCTAGATTAGCTTTTATCGCTGAAGGGTCTGACTGTGATCGTGTAAAAAGAGATTGCGAACCCATTGAGCCGTGGATGCTGGCGATTCAGTGGGTGGTTCACAAATGCAGTCCATCACATAGTTATCGCTTGCGACGATTCCGATCAAAATTGCCAACTTGAGGTAGGTAGTAAAGTTAAACCAAGTGGAATTTCCCCAAAATTTCATCGCGGTGCCAAAGCTCTTTTTTTTCTTGGGAAGCTTACCTTCCCAGTTAACCGCATAGATTTCATCGAGTACGAGATGGCAAATGAAGCCGAGCACAACGGCCCACGATTTGTAGATGCGGATTTCAAGGTCGTTTGAAAGGCAGATCATAAAAGTAGCCAAGCCTGCGATTAACGCTGCGGGAATACTATGCCACATGCCGCGGTGTTTCGTAAATCGGCGGAAGAGACCTCCGATACCGAACCGAATCAAAACGTACATCACGCCAGCAACAAAAATCATGTGTTCAGTTGTCATGCCAATCGCTTCAAAGCGAGGCAGCATCATCATGGGGATGATGACAGAGACGAATGAAAGCATCTCACGCTGTGGCTTTCCTGAATTGCTGTCGAGATCAGGCAACATCCCGGCGACACTGCATAAACTTCCCGCGATCATGCAATGCGCAAGAGGAACCTCAAAGCCAAAGTATCCAACACCACCATAAAGAAATCCTAACGCGGTGCTGGTCGTAATGTGAGTTTTGAAATCAGCCATGAATTCTAGCTAAAAACGGTTGATTAAAATAAACCAATTGGTGGCGAGCCTATTGCAGAGCACAACGTGTGTGTCTGGAAATGACAATAGAGAACTGCTAGGTGTGAACCAACGTGGATTCGTCAATCTCGCAATCGCTAGCAGCGCTTACCGGCATAGAAACTAATTCGGTTAATTGAGGGGGGCGTTAGGAATTGTTGAGCCTATCTGTATTGAGGTAAACCGAAAATTTATCTCTAATTTCGACGGTCTTTCCACGGATGGAAAGCTCAAAGGAAATCTAAAACCAGACTGGTGAATCTGAACGCTACCGTGGCTTGTAAGTTACGCAGGATTGAGTTGGATAGCTGGAGGTGCGGCGTGAGATTGTTACAGTTGTGACAACAGCAGCGTCGAATTTGAACAAGGAGAGATTGTGGGGATTTACGATATCGCGATGTTGGTGATTTTCCTGGGAGCCATTTTTTTCGGCTACTGGAAAGGATTGGCTTGGCAAATTGCATCGCTTGCTGCATTGGTGGTGAGTTACATCGTTGCGGTAAATTTCAGAGATCAGTTGGCAGCATTTTTGCAGGTGGATGAGCCGTGGAATAAAATTGGTGCGATGTTGATTCTTTTTCTTGGTACATCGCTTGTGATTTGGGCGATTTATTCATCTGTTTCTAAATCACTTAAGAAGAATGAGTTAAAAGGGTTTGATCGCCAGGCAGGTGCAATTCTGGGCGCTCTCAAAGGAGGTTTACTGTGCATGGTGGTAACTATGTTCGCGGTTTCGTTTCTCGGTGAGGACGTTCATGAGAAGATTGACCATTCGAAATTTGGCCCCTATATCGAAAAAGGAATTTGGCAGGTTTCGGACTTCGTGCCGGATGAATTAGCTCGTTTTGTTAATCCTCATATTGAAAATTACAAAGACGCCGTTGGCCATAAAGAACCTTCTGTTGACACCGGTGGATTTTTTGGCAGTTCATTAGGAACGACCTATCCGGTGGGACAGCCAATTAGCGATGAGATTAAAAAATTGCAGTCCAATGGTTTTGCTGGTCGCTGGAAAACCCCTTCGGGCGGCAATCCGGATAAGCCACAAAATATGACGCCGGATATTTCCAGCGGAGGCGGATTCTTTGGGACTTTTCAAAAGAAGGTAAATCCGCCGCAGGCTCCAGCCACTCAGGGGATCGACTGGTCAAACGTAGACATTTCGGAAGCATCCAAGCAGACTCTTGAAAATATTGGAAAGCAGGCTTTGGAAGTTACCAATGAGGCGGCTGAAAATTTGTTTGAGAACGTCTACAAGCGTTAGACAATTAATGGCGGGCTGCCCAGATTTGTGCTGTGGCCAGTGTGCTATTCCTTGGTCATCAAGATTGCGGATGGTGATCTGGGTTCTTGGCTAAGCCAGAGGTTGGAATGTGAATTGGGATTTTCAGCAGGGAATTCGTACTGAATTCAAAAAAGCCATATATACGGGGAAAACGAGAGACCTAACCGAACATAAGAAACATTATCGGACGTTGGGGATTGGGTGAGATATACACTGTTTTGTTGATGTTTTGCTTTGTGACTTGGGAGGCTTAGCCATGGACCCGCAGTTAACAGACGCCCAGATCAACCAGATCCGAAAGTGTTTAGGCAATGATCAAAAGCTCGACGCGTGTAAGCTCTACATGGATTTCACCGGCAGTTCTTTGCTGGAAGCAAAGCAATTTGTAGAGAACCTTCCAAGCGTCGAACCAGGTTCTGTAAAAGACGCCGAGCAGGAGTTAGTTGAACAAGTGCTCGATCTCTTGGAGTCTGGCTGTAAGCTAGATGCGGTGCGGCTTTACAGGGATCACACTGGTAAGTCGCTAATGGAATCAAAAGTCTTCATCGAGAAACTAATTAGCGATTTTCAGATTCTTGAGAAATCCAACAGTCAATCAGGTTGCGCGGGGGTCATTCTGGTATTTGTGGTTTTAGGGTTTATTCTTCAATCTATGCTCTGACCACTCTGGCGGACGAATTGCCAGTTTTTGAGGTTATGGATTTTTTAGGTAGGTCCATAAATTTGGCGGTGCTAATTCAATCGAGTTGCCCGCTGGGTCACGGAAGTAAATTGAAGTTCCACGTGCTCCATCGTCCCAACAAACTTCGGATTCAATTTCGATGCCCGCGTCGGCCAAGCGCGTTCTCCATGTCTCTCGCTCATTCTCGGTAATGACAAAGGCAATGTGGCCATGACTACGCGTGCCGTGGGATGGGACTTGCCTCCCCGCCACCGAACTTTTATCCGGATTGAAAATTAACAAATAGCTTTCATCGAGTTCGAAAACTAGCATCAAATCATTCTGGCTAAGCAAACGCAGACCCATCACGTGGGCGTAAAACACTTTGGCGGCGTCGAGATCGTCGGCATAAAGAACCGTCTCGAAAATTTTGAGCAAGCTTGGCATGACGACTCTTGGTTGTAATCAATTGTAAATGGGTTAGTTTCAAATCCCCGAGTCAACTGTCGGTGGGTTTGAGGTTCAGCGATTAATGGGTAGAGATTTATTTTCGATCTACCGCCCTGCCCCAATTCAACCAGTACTATTTATTAGAATTCGTATGTAAGGAAGTTTCCTAAGTGCTAACTGGAGATCCCTGCAGTTCGAAAGGCTATTTAGCACTTAATCGTTTTCCGCTTTTTAAAAGCGCGTCCGGTGCTTTCCATTTTAGCGATGTAGTCGATCGCGAGTGGAACTTTGCAGGCTGTTTCGCCCATCTCGACAGATACTTTGCCAATTTTTTTAGCCGTCGATTTTGCTTTGGCTGAGAGCGGTTTAACATAACCGCCGACGGAAATGACAAAACCATTCATGGTGTATTTTACACGCTCACCGCATTCGTGAATGGACTCAGTGATTTCTCGGAGCAGCAGTTTGATTTCTTCGAGGTCTAATTCAGAGTCGGGTTGTGTGGCAACGAGACCTGAATACGTGTTCCAACCAGCAGCGGCAATGAGGTCCTTTTTTGATTTGATCCACTTTGAGGCGAGGGCTTTTGCGTGAGGGTTTTCGTGAGCGACACCGGGTAACGAGTACTCAGCAATCATGTGCCAATTGGCGGCGCGGCACCAATCGTTTAGTTCTTTTTTTGACATAGATTTGCCGTCGGCCACGATGCCGGCCAAATACATGGCATCGGTATTGCCAGTCTTGTAAAGTTCCATCGCCAGTGCCTGATTGCCTTTGATTTGTTTGGCAATCACCTTCAAGTCGGCGATCTTTACTCCGAACATGTTGTCCGGAGCGCCATGGCGGGCAAACGTTTTTCGAGTTTGAGCCGACCCCTTTTTCTTAAGTGCCGACATGACTTGCTTAACGGTTTCCATGGACGCTCCCGGAGAGTTCTGTTGTACAAGGCAGTGGTGCTCGAATCGCGTTAATAGCGATCGTCGCTGGCTCATCAAATTCGGCAAGCCGGTTAGCGAACGGTTAGGCAGGCAGTTCGCCAACTTCGTCGAAGACGCCGATTTTTCGAAACCGCTGGTAGCGTTCTTCTAATAACGACTCGTGCGGTTTTCCAACGAGGTCTTTTAGAGTTTTCTTTAAATAGGACTTCATTTGAGATGCCGTCTTGTGGTGGTCACGGTGGGCACCGCCTAAGGGCTCGGTAATCACATCATCCACAATCCCCATCTGCAGTAGATTTTTGGAAGTGAATTTCAATGCAGTCGCGGCTTTTTCTGCATGCTCAGCGCCCTTCCAGAGAATGCCGGCGCATCCTTCTGGACTGATCACGGAATAGTAAGCATGTTCCATGACTGCGACTCGATCGCCTACGCCAATTCCCAGAGCACCGCCGCTTCCGCCTTCGCCGATAACAATACAGATGATTGGTGTTTTCAATCGGGACATTTCATACATGTTTTCGGCGATGACCTGAGCCTGGCCTCGTTCTTCAGCACCAATTCCAGGGTAGGCGCCCGGCGTGTCGATCAGGCAAATGACAGGAAGATTATATTTCTCAGCCATCTTCATTTTCGCCATCGCTTTGCGGTAGCCTTCGGGATGTGCACATCCAAAGAAGTTTTCTGTTCGATCCTGAAACGTTCGACCCTTCTGATGGCCGAGCACCATGACTTTGGTGCGGTCCAGCGAGGCAAAGCCAACACGCATTGCTCGATCGTCGCCAAACAATTTATCCCCGTGCAATTCGACGAATTCATCAAATACGAGCGATAGATAATCGGTCGTATGAGGTCGATCTTTGTGCCGCGCAACTTGCACCGTTTCCCAGGGAGTTAGTTTTCCATAGATCTCGCGAGTTAGATCGGTCAACGACTGTTTCATGTTTCGAATTTTTTCTACTGACTCAACAGAGTCGCAGGATTCGGTTTCACATTTTTCGATTTCGAGAGCAAGATCGGCAATGGGTTGCTCAAATGACAGATAATCCATGGTGTATTAAGTTGGGTCAGTGGGATGGTAGGTGTCACTGTCTGACGAATGATAGTGACTCACAGTTTGCAAATAATTAGTTACCGGCGAAAGCCTTCGGGGCGTTGTCCAGATCGAAAGATCTGAGTTGTTTCAAAAATCTGAAGGAATTCCGTTAGGTTTTGGATACGGTCGTCGGGCTTCTTAGCGAGCATTAGTTTGACTAAGTTCGAAAAATCTTTGGAAGCGCCGCTGTAGGCTTCTAGCGATGGAATGGGAGCTTTTAAATGTTTAGTTAATAACTCATCCGGTGAGTTGGCTGAGTAAGGAGTTTTTCCAGATAGTAGTTCAAAGATAACACAGCCTAAGCCGTAGACATCGGATCGTCGATCTGGATGCTGTCGACGAATTTGTTCAGGAGCCATGTAGCTTCTCGTGCCACGAATGGCTTTGGGTCTTCCAGCAAGAAGCCCCCCTATCCCGCCTTTTTTCGTTCTTAATTTTACGCCGATTGAAAAGTCAATTAATTTGACATGCCCCTGTTCGTCGGCGAGGAAGTTGTCTGGTTTTACATCGCAATGCACCCATCCTTTTTCATGCATGTGCTCCAATCCTTTTGCACAACTTCGGATGATCGAGGAGACATTGGGCATCATGTATTCTTTGCGTTCTCGCATCTCAATTTTCAGGTTCCGCGATGGGAAAAGCTGCATGGATACAAGTGGGTATCCCTGATCGTCATGATAACCAAAGATCTTAATCACGTTGGGATGCTCAAGTTCAGCACCGACCAAGGCCTCGTGTTTCAGTTGGCCAATTTCGTAGCGATTTTTCCGAAAATTTTCCATTAAAACTTTGAGTGCGATTCGTTCACTCTCGCCCGTTCTTAACGCCTCCCAAACCTGAGTTGTCGTACCGGCACGAATGAGTCTGAGCAGTTGAAACGGCCCGATAAAGTCTCTGCCTATTGACATTTATTTCTAATCCATCGATTTCAAGCTTGATAACGCAGGCATCGAGTTGAACCCCTGCTGGCTTTATTTTAGTCGAAGATTCGAGGAAACCAAAGTCGACTTCAGAGGATTGGGCTTTGGTTTGTGCGTTTAGCAAACACTTAGATTTTCCATGTTCCGAAGGACAATTGAGTGTTTTTCGCGTCTAGGCTGGAATCAGCTCCAACGCTCCGAGAATCGCGTAAATCACGAAAGAAGCGTAAAGAGCACAAAAGAGGATTCCCGTTCGCCTGTTGATTTGCTTCAAATGCCACATGCAGGCCATTGCCACGCCCGTCAAAATAAACAGAAAAATACGTAAGCCAACCACCCCCTTCATGGTTTCGCCATTGCTCATCACTAGTTCGATTGGCTCCCACTGGTGTAGATAGCAGCTTACGATCAGCGGAATTGACATGCCAATACAGACGTCGAATACGTTAGAGCCAAAGACATTCGACATTGCTCCAGCATCATCGCCTCGCCGGGCCGATCCGAGGGACATAAATGTGTCGGGAATTGATGACACCGCAGCGGTTAAGATAACCGCGACGAAGAAGGGACTGACTCCCAGTTTATGAGCCGATTGATTAGTGAGATCGACCAGCAGGTAGCATGCTAATGCAGCCACCGCGGTTGCTGAGATAATGACCATTGTCGAAGTAAAGCCATTGAGCCGAATTTCAAAATAGCCAAAGCAGGCAGAGGCAGTTTTAGAATCAGTCCCTGTCACTTCGGTTCTATTTTCGGAGAGTTGAGTTCGGAATTGTCGCGTCGCTAGATAAAGGTGTAAAACGTAGACGGCGTAAGTTAGCAGTGCTGCGACCCCCATCCACCATTCCAGTTTTTCCTGAAACAAGAAGATAAGTAGGCCAGCTTGAGTGAAAATTACCCACATGCCATCTCGGTGAATGACTTCTCTGGGAACAGTGATTTGGGGTCGATCCCGTCGCGAAAAAGAAACAACAATTGCACATAGCGCGGGTATCAGAATTAAATTATAAATCGAGCTTCCTGCACACGTTGCAACGGTTGACCCGTAA
Organism: Mariniblastus sp.; assembly: GCA_029251085.1. Classification (GTDB taxonomy): domain Bacteria; phylum Planctomycetota; class Planctomycetia; order Pirellulales; family Pirellulaceae; genus Mariniblastus. The sequence continues at coordinate 19,174 of JAQXDZ010000119.1, read as the reverse complement.
CCTTCAGCGCTGGCCAGCATTTGGCTTTGGTCGTCCTGAGTTCCAAAGAGCGCGATCGTCACAAAGAACAGGCCGGTAAATAACTCTGGCATGCTACTGGCCACAGCATCCAGCGTTGCTCCTCTGACAGACGGTGGCAAACGCAAACGGATTCCGACCCACTGTGCGGCATCGGCAAATGGATCACAGGCTTCCGCGATTAAAATAGATATGGCCGCGCAGGCAGAGAGAATAAACCCAAGTTCAATCAGCCAGTTTGAAAATTGGTTGGAGGCAATGAAAAAGACCAGCGTCAGCCCAAGCGCTGAAACAAAGATCCAAAAACTAGAATTGAGTTTCTTGCGGGGGTTAATCGAATTGTCTTCCGTAGATGCCATTTCGTCTTAAAAACCGATTCCTGTAAGGTTCGTTAACAGAGGGACGACTTCGATTCTAATAGACAACATGGTCTAAAAATAATCCATGTGCCGGTGCGGTTTGTCCGGCATAGCGGCGGTTTTTTTGATCGCGTACCCACGCGACCCATTCAACTTCTTCCCTGTTTTTACCCACTCGAATCAGCGTGCCAACGATATTTCTAACCATATTGTATAGAAATCCATTGGCGGTGATTGCAATCTCGAGTCCGGGGAAATTGTGAACGGATTCGGGGACAACTTGCAAATCGATGATATGTCGGATCGTTGAGGACCGCTGAGCTCCTGCACTTTCGAAACTGGCAAAATCGTGTTCTCCCGTAATCAGAATCGCGGCTTTTTGCATAGACTCAAGGTCTATCTCTCCTGGGACGAACCAACAGGTTCTCAATCGGAGCGGGTCCATGATCCTGCCATATTGCACGTGGTAACGATATGTTTTTTGTTGGGCGTCCCGGATCGCGTGAAAGCCTTCCGGGGCTTCTTCGGCTGTTAAGACTGAAATGTCAAAGGGTGTTTCTGCATTGATTGCCCGGACAATCTGTTGAAGCGGCAATTGGCTTTCAGTTGCAAAGCTGCAAACTTGTCCGAGCGCGTGTACCCCACTGTCGGTTCGCCCACTAGCAGTGATTCGAAGCTGCTCACCGCTTACCGATGCCCAGGCTGTTTCGAGGCATTGCTGAATTGACATGCCGTTGGGTTGGACTTGCCACCCAACGTAGTCGGTTCCGTCGTACGAAATAACCAGTTTGATATGCCGCATCTGCACAACCTGTCTTAAACAAGGAGTTCGGCGATCTGTACGGCATTGGTGGCAGCACCTTTGCGGAGGTTGTCACTGACGCACCAAAATGCGAGTCCGTTTTCACAACTGATGTCTTTGCGAATGCGTCCAACAAACACGTCATCTCGATCGTCACTATTGCTCGGCATTGGATAAACGCCTTGTTCAAGATTATCCATCACTTGAATTCCAGGGGCGGCCTCGAATAACTGCATTGCCTGTTCGGCCGAGATAGGTTCTTCGGTTTCGACTAAAATCGATTCACTGTGGCAATTGGAAACGGGGACGCGTACACAAGTTGGACAAACCTGAATTGAGTCGTCACCGAAAATTTTCTGAGTCTCCCAGACCATTTTCATTTCTTCGGAGGTATAGCCCAGATGTTTGGCAGATCCAATCTGCGGGATGACATTAAAGGCGATCGGATGGGCGAAGGCTTGGTAGTCCCATGGTTTTTCTTCAAGTGCATTTCGTGTTCCTTCAATCAGATCTGCCTGCCCCGCAACCCCTGCCCCGCTGGTAGATTGGTAAGTTGAAACTACGACCCGCTTTATTTTCGAGAAATCATGGAGGGGCTTCATCGCCACAACCATTTGCGTGGTGCTGCAATTCGGACTTGCGATGATACCTTGATGTCCGGTGATGGCATCTGGATTAACCTCGGGCACGACTAACGGCACGTGATCGAGCATCCGATGGTAACCACTCTCGTCGACTACAATCGTACCGCGTTCAACCGCCCAGGGGACAAACGTTTCAGCGACGTCGTCCGGAGTACTGCCAATGACCAGATCAATGTCATCAAAAACATTGGGTTCCAGCAACTGGATTGTGTGGGTCTCACCTTTGAACTGGATTGTTTTTCCGGCTGACCTTTGGGAGGCGAGAAATGTAATTGTCTCGTAAGGGAAATTCCGCTGCTCTAGCATTTGTCTTACGAGGCGACCGACGGCCCCGGTTGCTCCTGCAATGGCAATTTTTTTGGCCACGCCTAACTCCGAATCAGCTGTTTGGTATTGGCTGCGCGGACTTGTCGCGCAGGTTTCTTTGATGTGCCATTATACGAAGCGGATTCAAAATCCGAAATGACTCAGAGTTAATGAAATCTCAATTCGAATACGACTTTTCAGCCTACGTTGTTTAGCGTTGATTCCGCACATGCCTTTTGAGCAAATCTATGGTTCGTGAGACAATTGAAAAGGTTGCTGATCCAGCGAGAATCGACGAAAGCTAGATTGCCCGCCAACATTACAAGTCCAAAGGGAAGCATTCCCATGCAAAAGCCGATTCCAAGATGAATTGGGATGGCAAATAACAGCATGATTGGCCGAGTTAATTTGAGCCAAATCAATGCTGGATAGGCTAATTCCCAGGTTAGTGTGCCGAGGGTAAGTATTGCAACCAACCACATGTGATTGGAAATCCACGACATATCAATCGATTGATATTCGTAGCTTGCGAGCGTTCCCCAGACGGCTTCTCCATTGAGCCAAGTCGTGCCTTGAAGTTTGCCAATGGCAGCGAAAAGATAAACAACACACATGTGTATTTGGATTAATCGAATTGCTATTTGATTTCGAGTGCATGACCTCCCCTGCCCTGCCCCGCGACGCTTAGCAATCCACTGATCGATCGAGTAAGCGCCTCCACAATTTCCAATTGCGAGATAAATGCAAAGAAAACTACTGATTTGATCGAGCCCGAAGATCGCACCGGTTCCGCGATTTGCATAGGAAATGATCAGCAACGCCGTCAAAACAGAAGTCCAGTTTGTCCAGATCCCAAGCGTGAACATCGCGACAGCAATTAATCCCAAGATGTGAATCACTAGTAGCAGTTGGTTGTTGGAGAACCAATCAAAATGACTCCACGCATAAGGACTTTCAAATAATAGTGCGCGGTACTCCAGCGGCAGAAGGCCATCGACACCTAAAAACGTATCGAACTGCAGACCCCAGATGAAATGCGTGTAGAGTACGATCAGGCCTACCATGATTCGCATTGCCCCCAGTGTGTAAGGGGCTTCTGGTTGAAACCAGAACTGATTCCAAGCTTGGTTCCACGAATGAAAAAATGTGGCTAGTGAACTGGGGCGGTCGAGCGTGTTGTCTCGGTTGTGATTCATCAGTTTGACCCTTCTTCTGGAGCACTAGGGTCAGTCGACTTCGCTGCGCGATAGCCATCGGCATTTAGTTCGCCAATCTTGTTTAGCGGCAGAAGTAGTTGGTCTGAGTTAAGTTTCAGACCATCCAAAACTTCCTCTGGAAAGGGGATGCTTCGTTCCTGGCTGAAAAGTTCAATCGAAGACGCGTCGTGGCGTTCAAGAAGTACCTTGGCTACGGAGTTTGCAAGCAAGTCTATTCTTTCCGAGGCTCTCTGGTGGTAGCGAAGTTCAAGTTCGCGATCCGATTTCAATTGTCTTAATTGGTTTGTTCGATTTTCTGATGCCAATCTTGCTGCTTGTTGTTCGTAAGCTCGCTGTCGATTTTTTAAAAAATCAGGATTTACCTGGTTCGCGTGTTCTACAAAGAGCGTTTCACTGAGCATGAACCAGCGATGATAAAGCAGACGCGGTTGTTGGTTTTGACGGTTGGGGAAAAATCCCTCAAATTTTGATCCGTCATTTCTTACACCCCGAAATACCAGGCGATGCGTTGGCCCCGGGTCTGGACCAAAAAAACGATAACCGTGGCCTAGGAATAAGATGCGATGCAAAGGGGCAAGTTTTCTTGCAACCGGACCGCTGAAATATTTTGAGGCAATTGGATTTGCTAGTGGTCCAATTACGACGACGAACAAGTACATCAGGATGAAGACCGTGGCAATCGTTCGTGCGAACGGCGTCCATTGGAGCGGTGGATCGGAGGTCGCTGATGGGGCGGAAGGTTCGAGTGAGGCGTGCTCGGGCTCAGATCGGTTTGATGGATCCTTAGATTTCGTTTTTCGTTTGCGATTTACCATTGCTAACGCGAGCTTACAGTTAATTCTACATCGGTGAATATCTGTCGGAGATTGACCCCTCAACCTAGTCTAGTTTATGAATCAGTGGGAGCAAATTTAGGCTGCGATTGCGCGCAAGGTAATGAGGATATCTCTCAATAAAAAGAACAAACCACCAAAAATTTTGGTGGTTTGTTCTAAATAACGCTTGGGTAGTTGTGGTTCGCTAGTTTTTAGCGACCTGCGATGCTAGTGAAACATCGCCCTTAAACGAAAACGAATGCGATTTACCCGCGAAAAGCTCGACGGTTTTTTCTTGTGTAATTGTCTCACCATTACGCTCGAATTTGACTTGGATTTTATAGTCTTTCCAAGTCTCTCCCGATGGAAGGCGGTTGGTTGTGAAGGTTCTCAACTTACCACTCTTTTCAGTTTTACTCCCGCAAAGGGTGACGACTGCATCCGCAGGTACCTCTAGCTGAAGCGTCGTTGCAATCGCGGTCGTTAAGGGAGCGGTTGTCTCAAAATCAAATCGAATGGTCTCGTTTTCACCTGGTGTCAGTTTGACCAATTTAGTCTTGATCGTCTCGATACCATTTCGATTGATTACTGCTTTGACGCTGTAACGATGCTCTTTGCCGATTTCCAAATTTGTAGAACGATAACTTCGAGCTGATCCTTCTGTTTTTGTTAATCGATCGTTAATGAAAATTTTTGCGTCTTGAGGTAAGTTCACGTTTAGGATCGAGGAACCCACTGCTGGTTTTTCGCTTGGATTAGCGTTCGCACCATTGGGTTGGGTGGAGTTACCTGAAGCTGGTTGCCCTGCAGGACCTGGATTGTCGAGCATTGAATTGATCGAACCGCCGTTGGGAATCCGCGGTGAGTTTTCAGGAGACTGTTCCAAAATTGAATTGGGGCCGAGAGAGCCAGACATAGGCTCGCCATAGGGAGTCATCATTGAGAGGCTTCCTGCTCCAGCATCCCAACCACCGCAACAACCGTAATTGGGAGTTCCCCACATTCCGATCGGTGCACGGTAAAAACCTCCACAGCACCCACCGCTGGAGTGGTGCCCAATGTTGGAAATGCGATAGCCAATGCGGCCAAGGACGTTTCTTACGGGGGTTCGGTAGACACGCTGTGCCCCGCCGGAACTTCCACCGCTGCATGCAAAGCTTCCAGTTGAACCGTAAGCATTTGTGGTGCCACCCCAACCACCGCTGTTAGCCAATGCATCACTTGTCGTGATTGCAGAAAGACTAAGAGAGAGGGCTGCGATTATTGCTAAGCCCTTCAAGGAATTGAACCTAGTCATCGTTATCTTTTGCTCCGAAGAATTCTCGTCATGGTGAAGAAATTGGAACGCTCCGGGCGATCGTGAACACGAAGATACACCCAGAAATACGTTAATCCCTGCAATGTTCAGGATAACAGGCGATTCTGTTAATTCAAGTCGCTTGGGGTGTTTTGGTTGATTGGGTTGAGTTTGTGGCGTGAAATTCACGGTTTCGAGGTTGATTTGCCAGAAATCCACCTGCGGCTAGATTCTGTTCCCCTGGCAGATTGGTGATTTGTTCAACAGAGGGTGGTCATCGCGCAGTTGCCGCTTGGTTGTGGGGGGGGCATCCAAGCTAAGCGATAGAAAGCTTCCCTGTTATTTTTTGACGGCTTCGACCGTAACATTGTCGAAGCGGGCAGTGCCGGTTGCGCCCCAAAGGCCGATTCGAACAATCCCTTCACGTGCCGAACGTGGGATGCGAATGACTCTCGATTGGGTAAACCAGTCTTTCGATCCTTTGTGAGCCCCTAACGAAAACATGCCTAATTCTTGGCGATCTTCGTCGTAGAACGAAATTACAGCGGTCGGTAGATCGTTTTGCCGCGGGCCGACGACAACGTTTTCACAGGAGAATGATGCCGAAAATTTGACGAGTGGAACTTTTCGTCCGTCGCATGCGAAAGCCTGCATCACTTGGGCGAGTTGCCCAGGAACGTTATTTTTGAATTCCACGAAGTTGTTAACGCCCTCTTCGGCGCCTCCTTTTTCGAGGGTTAGTTGGCGTTGGTAATACCATCCTTGGGCGAATCCTTTTTCATCGAGTCCTTCCTCGAAACCTGAATTGATTAGTTGCGGCTTAGCCGGGTCGGGGAGAATCTTACGATTGTCTTCGGCTGCGCCGGTCATGGGAACAAATAATGTCGGACGCAATGCGAATCGCTTCATTTCTCCGTCAGTTTTCTTCATAAGGAACAGCGTCTGTTGATGCCGTTCGCCCATCGGAACGATAATGATCCCGCCTTCGACAAGTTGATCAACAAGCGGTTGTGGGATTGCTTCGGGTGAACAAGTCACAATGATTTTGTCAAAGGGGGCATGTTCTTTCCAGCCTTTGTAGCCATCGCCAATTTTGGTAAAGACGTTATCGTATTTGAGTTTTTTCAAAACCTTTGCAGCAGATTTCCCCAGTTTTTCAACGATTTCAATCGAATAGACTTCCTTTACCAGCGGGCTTAAGATCGCGGCTTGATAACCACTTCCCGTGCCAATTTCAAGGACTTTGTCAGTGGGTTGAGGATCCAATTCCTGCGTCATGTAGGCCACAATGAACGGCGAAGAAATTGTCTGACTTTTGCCAATGGGTACACCCGCATCAAGGTAGGACTGAGTCTTTCGGATCTTTTTGGGAACGAATTCATGTCGGGGAGTTGCCCTCATGGTTTTTAAAACACGTTCGTCAGAAATCCCAGCGCCGATAACGGCAACTTCAACCATTTCGTTTCTGAGTTTTTCGAACTCAGCCTCATTCTGAGGCATAGCTGCTAAACCTGAGGCTGCTTGTGATGTCACTGCTGCGAACAGTAAGCAGCAGATCGAAAATTTGAGATAGCTCATTTGCATGGTTCAAACCTGATCAAACTAGTGTCGGTGGCTAAAAGGCATTGTGTTTTGAAATCGTAGCCAACGAAGTAACAATTAACACGACCGCAGGCTATTATAAGCAGGTTGTTTTGATCAAGCCGAGTTTTGATCACCGATAGAGGCAATCTGGTGTGACTTTAGGATGATTAACCGCCGAGAATAGCTAAATCGAGTTATAATTGGGTATAGGAGCGGTTATGGCAGAAAGTATGGCAAAGAAAGAATTGCAACAAGACACCGCGGGGGTTCCTCGTTCGTCCAACCCATTGCCGTTTGTTTTGCCACTGGTCGTTTTTTTGATGATCGCCAGTCGATACCCTGATTTTGCATCTGAGGAAGAGCCTGATCTGATCCTGACGTCGACCTATTGGTATGTCGGCATGATTGCTTTGCAGGTGGTTTTGGCAGTCGGTTTATTGGTCTATTTTCGGAAGATTTATCGACAGCATTTTCCTTTTCGAGTCTCATTATTGTCCGTTGTGGTGGGCGCTATCGGCGTTGCGGTCTGGATTGGTATTTGCAGCCTACAGATTGAGCCAAAAATTTTCGGGTTAATGGGCTTTGATTTTAGTCGGCCTTCGTTTGATCCGTTTACACTTCAGGATTCGGGTGTTTTAGCAGCGTTTCTTTTTTTCCGAATCGTACTGCTGGCCATTATCGTTCCATTGATTGAAGAACTGTTTTTGCGAGGTTGGTTTATTAGGTGGGTTGAGGATCCGGAATGGGAAAATCTTTCCCTTCAAGGTTTGTCGTGGAAAGCGTTGCTGGCCGCAAGCGCGTACGGTGTCTTGACTCATCCAAGCGAAGCCATCGCAGCATTTGCATGGTTTGGTTTAGTAAGCTGGTTAATGAATAAGACGGGGAGTCTCTGGGACTGTGTTGTCGCTCATGCCGTGACCAATCTGTTGCTCGGCATTTACGTATTAATTTACGCTCAATGGCATCTGTGGTAGCTCGCGAATGAAATAGCAGGTGATTCGTTAAGAGAACGTTGCTTTCTGGCTGAACGAAGGGAGTTCTAAATCGGACTGGCTCGCGGGCACAGGATCGTTGCTTGACGGCGAACTTCGGGAATTCGAAAATTCTAGGCCATTGCTTTTAATGTTGTTGATGATGCCGGCTAGGAAAAAGAACAGCGTTTGATTCATCGGTACGATTGAGACGTCATGAAACATTCCTGAAATAAAATAATGTGCAAGGACGACCAGGGAGAGTAGTCCGAATTGCCGCGGCCAGAGGTCTAGAGATTTGTCCCGCCAAACGGACCAACTCGCGTAGGCAATCACAGCCAACACCCAAAGCAAAGTGATCAGCCCAACTAATCCAGTTTCAACGAGATGGGCCAAGAAGACATTGTGCTGGTAGAACGGTTTAGCGAGTGAAAGCGGTTGTCCAGAATAGGGATCTTGAAGGTAAGGTCGCTTCGCAATCGTGTACTGACCAAATCCGCAGCCTAAAAGCGGGCGATCCTGAAACATGTCAACCGCGATGGTTAAGAAAAGCTCTCGCAGTTGAGCCGATTGCTCCATGTCCGCAACGGTAACATATTTGTCTCTTTTAAATGCCCAGATTTTGTCTGAAATAAAAGGGAAGGCAATAATGGCAATGATGGTTGTGGCAAGGACGAGGGCTCCCCGTTGTTTGCGGGATGCCGGCAACCAGGTAAAGATCCCTGCACCCACGATGAATCCAAGCCACACACTTCGGGTGAGTGTCGCGAAACAGCCCGCGGATAACAAACCTCCGGCTAATAGTAAACCAAATTTGCCGACACGATTTAATCTTGGCCACCACATCCAGCAACAACACAGGCAAACCGACAGGAAAATTCCATTGGAGACGGGATTAAGAAACGGACCGCGGCCGCGCCCAAAAAATTCGGACTCTTCGGAAGTTACGATGTAGCGGGGGAAAATAACTGCATAAAATTCTGCGATTTCGGCCAAAGCAATCAGGGCTAGATAAACCCCAAACCCGCCGAGCACGAGAGCAATGACTCGAAGGTCTCCAATTTTGGTTTTGTAGCTGCGGGCTAAAAAATAGACGACTACTGGTAGGAGGTTGAAAAACAGTAAACGGGAAAGTGGAGATTTATCCATGGCTCGCCAGTCATGGGAAAGTGTATTCAGTGTTAAGCAAACAATCCAAACGAAAATTGCCACGTCTATCGAATTGAAATTTGGTAAGTCCTCGCGACCTTTTAGCCACCTCCATCCGAACATGGCGATTGCGGCGAGTAGAAGCAAGCGGTCCAGCGTAATAGGAATTGGGCCGAAAGGAGCGTGAAAGAAATCGTGCCCGAAGACAGATCCGGCGATTACAACGCCCAGTAAGAGGGCCGGCATGATCGACATCGGGATTTGCGGATTCATGCGATACCAAGCGCATCCACAAACAATTAAAATGGGAATCAGGATGATAAGAATCAGGTCCATCGAGGCAAGTTACCCTGGTTTACTGAACAATGAATAAAAGATCTTGCTCAAGGTTTCCTGTTTTCTGCCCGTTGAGATCTTCGATCTCCATCTGCAGTCGATAGTTGCCAGGTTCCAGTTCGTTTAGTTTGATTTTGAAATAGAGATAGAAATCGCGTCGCCGTTGAGGGGCGTTATCTTCGATGACTGGGAAATCTCCCGATTGCACCTGTTGGCCGTCCCCGTTTTCAATTTGATAACTTCCCTGAAATCGAGATTGCACAACTCTTTTTGAATCAATTTCTTGGTCTTTAGATTCGTAATTCTCAACTTCGCAGTAGACCAGGATGGGTTGTCCCGGTTTAAATAAGTTTTTGGGGAAGGACTTGTGTTTTCCAAAGCCGCCGATTTCAAAGCAAATGGCACCATTTTTGATTTGCAGCTCGGCGATGGATTCGAGACGGCTCATTGCCTTTCTTAGATTGCCAAGTGTTGCATCTGCAGCCTTGCCGGTCACTTCTTCGCCACCTCCTTGTGCCATCATTTCGATAGCTTCAAGCTGATGTTCCCAGTATTTTTTTTCTTCCACCGTAATGGAAGTCAGCGTACCGTCATTGGCGAGCTGATGACGCAAAAATTCGAACAGTTGCAGATTGACCTCCAACGCATTGCGCCGGTTAGAATCCGTCTCGAGGTCAAGTTGGCTCTTTAATTTTTGGATCGAAACTTCAAGCTGACTTTTTTCATCAATCGGCAGTGGCAAGGAGGTTTTAGGATTTGAGTCAGTCTTAGAGTTTGGGATGAAATCATTGGAACGGCTTTCATCCAGTTTGGTAGTTGGTGATTCTGAAATCGGGGCCGCCGGTGGTCGGAACGCATGTTCGATTTTGGGTCTGTTTTCTCGCTCGAGACCATTTACCAAACGGTTGGGATTTTTCGGATAGATAATGGACTGCTCTAGATCAACCACTTTTGACGGTATCGCAGCTTCCATGCGGGGTGAAGTTTTTGACTCAGCCCTTGTGTCAGGGAGTGGAGTTGCCGGGGCAATTTCGAAAGGTGGCTCAGTGATCACGATGGGAACCTTTGGGGCGATTACTAAATCCTTTGTTTCGCACAAACCGGATTCACAGCCAGGGCAATTTTCGTTCTGAGTTGTATCAATGGCGAACAGTTTATCCCATCCCTGATCCTCTGAAGTTTTGCTGTTGGGGCAGTTTTCAGAGCATGAAATTTTGTCGCAATTTTCACAGGGCTGCTCGGTCAGAGACGTGAGTTTGTCTGACTGGATACTGTCTGTCGGCTGCAGCGGTTGCTTTTCAGGAGTCTGCTGAGGTAGTGCCCCGAGGCCATTTTTCGTCGTTAAAGAAATTGATGGCGAGAGTACTTGCGAGGCCATCGGCTGCAGTTGAGACTTCGGTTGGATTTCCAGCGGTCCCAGAGCTTGGGAGGGGCCGAGAGAGCGTAATGAGTTGAAGTTGTTGTTGCGTGCTTGAGTTATCTCGCCGGACGGTTCTCTGTTGAGTGGTGTCAAAGGGTGTTTGTCTAAGGCGAGTGGCGGTATGGCCGCCAAAGGATTGGCTGGCTGGATGGAAAGTAGTTTGGGAGGTTTCTTAAAATTCTGGCAGTCACATTCCAATGAGTGGCCGCAATTAATTGGATTAACAGGGACTGGTTGGTCTGATAGTTTTTTCTGAGGTTTGGCAGTTAGTTTGACTGAAATGTCCCTAGATTTTTGGTCGGCGAGGTCAATCGTTTCCCCCTGCTCTTGCACCGAGTCTGCTTCCTCAGATTCCTCGTTCTCTACTGGTAGATCAGTAATCTTGGCCGCATCATCCAGCCAAGCCGATTGTTCGCCGAGTAAGTCTTCCGTAATCGTTGTCTGCCCCAACTTGGCACAGCCGATGCTCGCGCTAAGTAAGACCAGGATCAAAAGCCATTGATATTTCATTTTGCTATTTGCCAAAATGGGTTTTGGTCGTCAAAACCGGAAGGAGAATGGATGCCAGCCACTCAAATTAAAAACGGAGAGTGGTTCTATAATCGCGGGGATATTAGAGAAATCTCTCAATCCGCTCAAGGCAGCAATCGGGGTAGCCAGCGGCTTTCTTGCTGGCACACTAGGAGAGATGGGGTGATGTGGAGTGTTTGCTTGGACTCGATTTTGCAGGCTAAAAATGAGGGGAGAGGCAAGCGAGAGATTTGGGAATCTCCCTAAAAATATGGCTTGAGCGAGCAAAATTCGCGAATGGAATTAGATTTGCCGTGGCGGGAGGGGGCTTCTTTTTCACTGAGGTTGAGAAGCGATCACCGCGAGTCGTGTTATCTGGCTTCCCATGCATGTAAGTTTGTTGGGCCCAAGCATCGCTTAAGATCCGTGACTTTGCAATTTCTAAGCAGCGTTGGGGCCAAGCTCTTTGGCCATCCGGACGAATAATTTTTCCAAGACTAGTCGCCCGCGATCTTCTTTAGAGTGAGTGTTTTTTAGCTGCATGTCAGCTTCGAGCAACCAGTCAAGCATCAGCTCGGCTCGTTTTCTTCCCAGTTGTCTAATTCGCGTCTGGGCGGTCTCAATTTCTCCACCCCAGCTTCGAAAACCGGCTTGCCGAACTGCCGAAGCCAAGTCCGGTTTCTTTTTTTGCCGCATTTGCCGCATGACGATTTCGGACGTGGTTGAATAGCGTCGTAGTGACCATGAGAGTTGCCCGAATAGGCCGAGTGGGTGTTCGCCACTTCTGAGCAGTTGGTCAAGCAAAGTGACTGCGCGCTTGGCGTCACCGTCTGCCGCAGCATCTACAGCATCCCACATGGTTCGCGCCCGCCAGCCCCCAACCACCTTTTTAATTGTTTCCTGACTCACTTTACCTTTGCTGTCCGCAAAGAGAGATAATTTCTGGAGTTCTTGATCCATGCGCCCAAACTCACTGCTGGTCAGGTCTACTAACATCTGACCGCCCATTTTAGGCAACGTGAACTCATATTCATCTTTGGCCCGCTGGATTAGCCACTGAACGATTCGAGGTTCATCGGACGTCTTACTCTTGGCGCTGGTTTTAGGAGGGTCGCAGCGAACTTGAAACCCTACTTTGTCAATTAGCTTGTAGAGTTTCGTGTTACTCGCCCAAGTATTAACGATGAGTACGAGTAACCCCGATCCTTTACCTTGGGATATATAGTCATGAATGCGGTCTCTATTCTCGGTGACGAATTTATCAGCATCGTCTACTAAGACAATCTTGGGGCTGTTTCCACCAAAAAGACTGCGGGTTGAAAGTTCGTCATGGACGTCTGGCCAAATGGATGGCCAGGAAGCATGGTTGGAGTCGTATTCCGATGGAACGAAATCTTCGTCGCCTCCGATGGCTTCTGTGATATGCTTTACGGCTAATTTTTTTAAAAACCGTTCGCTTCCGAAGATCGCGCAGGCTCCGGCGAGGTCCTGCAATGACGATTTTTCGAGGAACTCGAAAACGTGATGGGTTCCATTCATATAATTCGTTTTGAACTATCTATTTTTTTGAGGACGGGTGAATAAGGAAAAGGCAACGACGATTGCAATCGCCGCTAGACCGGTAAGCAACGTGACTGTTCCGGTGGAAAGGTTGAAGTCAAGTGCTTGAATACCCCATGCGGCGAGACCGGCGATCCCAACGGCGGTTAACGCTTCACCTGCGATGACGCCGGAAGAAAATAGAACGCCTCGGTGAAGCGTTTCTTCGTGGTCCTTCTCAGGAATATTGCGGGAGTAGAAATAAGCGATTAATCCGCCGATTAAGATAGGCGTCGCCAGTCCGAAAGGGAGGTACATGCCAACAGCGATCGGCATCAGATGGGCTCGGAATTTGAACTTTTGTCTTTTCAAGTATTCGTCGATCACCAGGATAACGATCCCCAATCCTGCCCCGATGCCAATGAGGTTCCACGGCAGTTCGCCTTTACCTGAAAAACCTTCCGCAAGACTTGCAAACAGGCCAGCCTGTGGTGCGGAAAGCTCTTTGCCGCCAATTCCTCCGGGGGTGTTTTCATGCAGAAGAGTTAAAATGGGAGCCATGACGAATGCAGCGACGAAGACCCCAAGGATCTGCATGATTTGTTGGCGGAAAGGAGAGGCGCCCACGATGGAGCCAGTTTTTAGATCATTGCAAACATCGCCACTGGTGCAAGCCACGCAACACACGATCGCAGCAATTCCGAGGGTTGCCACCGCCGCCTCAGCACCGGTGTAGTTAAACAAATAGAGTAATCCACCAGCGACCAAAACAGCTGTGATGGTCATCCCCGAAACGGGGCTGTTTGAGTTTCCAACAAGTCCAACAATGTAGCTTGCTACGGCGGTAAAAAAGAAGCCCATGACCAGCATCACGGTCGTGGAGAGTAACGTGATGCCCGCGTTATTAGTGAATGAGAAATTGACAACGGCCAATAGCGCAATGCAAATGCTTCCGAGCGCTAGAATTGCCCAAGAGGGGATATCTCGCTGTGATAGATTTTCAGTGGTTTCAGTCTTTTTTTGAAATCCATGCCAGAGATTTAAGACGGCGGCGAGGAGGCCTTTTCGGACGGCAATCAAGGCACTAAATCCTCCGACCACCATCGCGCCGACGCCCACGTAGCGCATCTGGCCGCTCCAGATACCATAGGCTTGATCGACAGGATTTCCGTCGGCTAAGCCTCCGCCAAGTAATGGGATTCCAATCAGCCACGCCAGTGCGCCACCTATGAAAATTAGGATGGCAACGTTGAGTCGAACAATAAAACCGACGGCAATTAACATTGGCGAAATATCACCGCCAAAATAAAGAACACGTGAATTAACGACGGTCGCCGTTTCAAGGCTCCCGTTGATCAGTGAGAAAAATCCACCGACGACCTTCACGAGCGCCCCTAAAATGCCACCAAAAATCAGGCTGCGTCCGGCACTTGCGTCACTCTCTTGTCCGCCTGCATTAAGAACGGCCGCACAGGCGATACCTTCCGGGTATTTTAAATCGTCATTGTTAACTACAAAAACTCGACGCATCGGAATCATGAATAAGATGCCCAGCATTCCTCCAGTGAATGCAACAAGCGTGATTGTCCAGTAGTCAAAAGATTCCCAGTGGCCGATTAAAATCATGGCCGGCATTGTGAAAATAATACCAGCGGCCAAGGATTCACCCGCCGAGGCGCAGGTTTGAACTTGATTTGCTTCGAGAATGCTGGGTTTGCGAAATAGGTATCGGAATAGCAGCATTGACATAACCGCTGCCGGGATCGAAGCCGATACCGTCATCCCGGCTTTGAGGCCAACGTACACATTCGCCGCTCCCATCACGACTGAGAGGATGATTCCCAGCACGATGACGCGGAGGGTAATTTCGGGGAGTGGCGTCTTCGAAGACTCAGCGGCGGTAGATGGGTTTGTATTCGACATGGTTTGAATCCATTTCGTTTCTGGAAAGCTTTTAACAGCATAAGCCGTTTTTGTTTCAATATCGACTCCCTAGTTAAGGGAGGGCTGGGGAAATGCGTCTGTCCCCTGCCCTGCCAGACAAAATGGAGCGTTTTCATCCGGAATGGTAATCAATAATTCGTGGTAATTGCCCAGCCAGCGAACGCAGACGGCATTTAATGGCCCAGCGTTTTATAGAGTGGTTTCAGCGCCGGCAAAATTCGAAGTGCATTTTCGAAGTAGATTTTTTTCAAAACGTCGTCAGGTAAACCAATCCCATAAATTCTCCACATTCCTTGCGGTGGTGGAGATTTTTCACTGTAGGGGAAGTATTCGTCATAGGTTTCAAGAAACCGCCAATAGTAACTCAACCTAAGATTTGGCCAGGGCCCATCGGTGGCAAAAAGAATCCGGTCTTGGTATTGGATAAAGAACTTCCGGGCTGTGTAGGGTTGGCGGCCGAGTTCGTTGATGCGGGATGCAAATCCGATCATCAGATTCGGATATTTCTGGAGCCAGCCACCAAGCTGTTTCAAATCTTCACTGCTATTCGCACAATGCGCTCCGATGAAGATAGTCTCTGGATGTCGCTCAAGTATTCGATTGCGAGCCGATAATAGTTCCTGTCGATCAGGGAACGCATCCCCGTAAAAACTCCAATCGGGATGGCGGCTGAGTTCCTCCCAGCGTTCGTTGTTCCCATCTATCGGTTTGAAGAATGCAATTGGGTCGGCCACATGCATGATCACCGGAAGCCCCAGTTTGCCACAGGCCTCCCAGATTGGATCAAATTTCCGATCGTCGATTTTAATCAGTGAGCCAGTTTTATCTTTATAGATAAGCCCGAATGATTTAAAGAATTTAAGGCCTAAAATTCCTTTAGTTTTGGCTGCGCGTAATTGCTCAACACAATTTCGAACGAATCCCGGTTGGTTGCAGGCCCAGTTCGCTGGGTCTTCCCCGCCTCCACCTTTAAAGTCAATGTGGGCAAAAGCAACAACGGCGTTCGCCCCATTGTCATGAATGAAATCTAAGTGGTCTTCTTCACTGCCGAGCACCGCATCGAGACTAATTGAAATCGCAATCTGGTTGTCAGACATTTGAGTTAAGTAAGTCTGAAATGTTTCACGGTTACCCTTGAGTCGTATTCCAAAATGAGAATGGATATCGATTACGGGGTATTTCGCTTGGGTGAGTTTCGTAAAGGGAACAACGAGACTGGGAGTCGGGTCGAAAGAGGAGAGTGTGGCTGGTTTGGCTGTTGTGTCTTGTGTCGGGGGAGACTGCGCATAAGACGCGTTTGCAGGAGTGGTGAGCAGAAGGAGGGGCAGTAAACCAAAGACACGGAATGGTCTGCATCTAATGAGAAACGACATGATTTGGCCTGCCAGTTAGTAAAACCGTTGAGAAGAATGACAGGATATCGTGTTTTTGATCTGTCTTAAAGCGGCTCAAACGTCAGTTCTTGGGCGGTGGAATTCCAAGCCGCTTTCATGAGTGCACTGATGAGAGAACGACAAATTGGGCAGCCGTAGATTTTAATCGTTGCCGACGACGGAAACTCCGCTGATGGTTCCGCTGGGGACGAGTCCTGAGATATCAATGGGCTGTTGTAGCAGATGAGATCCGGTGTTTCCGGCCTTGTCTCGGGCCTCGATCATCAAAAATATCTTTTGCGGCACGTCGGTTCCAGGTTTCCACAGGTGGCGGCCTTCGTTGCTGAGGTTTTCGTCAATCATAATCCAAGGCCCATTGACGGTGCTGCTGTAGGCGAGCGTGATTGGTCGAAGAGTGAGCTCCGAATCGCTGACGGAATAGTTAATGACCAGTTGGCCTGCCTCACGACCGCGCCCGTACGGAACCGAGTTGATTCTTGTTTGTGGTTTCTGGGTGTCAACGGTAATCCAGATATCAGCAGGGTCGCCAGTAGAAGGCCCCGTGCCAGTTAGGCCATCTTTTGAGTGGACAACGATTCGAAAGCCGTAGGTACCATCTTGCTCGACGGACACTGGGAATGGACTCCGGCTATCGGGATCACTTGCCCAGGATTTCCACTGCACTCCATCTTGGGTTCCCCATAAAATTACCCGATCGACACCTGATGGATCGATTGCGTCGATTGCATATTTCAGGTCAAACCGCATCGAACCAATCACCTGGTCTTCCGTGTCCATCTTTGGTTTTTTGGTGATCACGGAGGATGAGTTCGCTTGCCAGCTTGAGATCGCTTTAGGAGCGGGTTGGACTATCTGCGGGTTTGCCCAATCACCGACACCGGCTGGTTTCAAGGTTGTCGTGAGATTTTCAGTTCCCGGAGGAAGTTCAGGAAGTGGTTGGGTCGAGTACTGCCCGTCCGAGGGAGGGGACGTGGGTGATTGATTGGAAACCGCGGGAACTAAAGTTGGCGCCGTGATGGGGCGTTCAGTCTTTTGGCGGGGACCGCGGTATTGGTTCGTGGCACCCATCGTAGAAGATTCGCCGATAAACATGCCTTTCGAGATCTTTGTTGTACTCGCAGTGGGAGGCACATCGAGCGGTGGTCTTGCGAGTAGTTGTCGAGGAGCAGCTTGTGGGGGGAATTGGGAGTTCAATGGGAAGCTTTGCGGAAGCGCCGTCGCTACATTTGTTTGATTTTTAGAAAATTCTCGTTTGGTTTTACTTTCCCAAACAATCGAATCTGGCTGCTCCGCCGCGATTGTTGGAGGCGCAACGGTGTCCTGAGTGGCCGCTGGTGAAAGAAGCGATTTGGGAGCTGGTTGCTTTGTTTTTTTGGCAACTTTTATTTCTGAGCTAACACTCTCAAAGTGTTCTTTCGGTGAACGAAACTGGGTAGTCGCATAGTTATTTTGGGGTGCCGTCTGCCGAGGAACGCTGGGCTGTTGTGAGTTTGCGATCGCGATATCTCGGGATGTCTGTGGCTGATCGGTGATTTGAGCAGTTGATTCAGAGCTGTGCCGCCATGCCGCCGGTTGAATTGTAAGCATTCGGCTTGCTTGTGCTACGTTCCCGGCAATGTCTTTGATTTCGACCACGACCCTTAATTGTCGGTCTTTGGTTTCTGGCCACCAGGCGATCTGGTCGGAATAAATTCCGGCTCGTTGTTTTCCATTTAATTGGACGGGAACTTTTTTCCAGGCATCGGCGGAGTCGCCTGAATTGGTGCTTTGATAAAAAATTTGCATAGACTTCGGGTTTAGGTTTTTGTCTTTCGCAGTCCAGCGGCAGACAACACGCCCCGCAGCATCGGCTTCTACTTGAAAATCGAGGGTCGGTTTAATTGTGTCCACGATGATCTTTAGCTCTGGTTGGGGATTGCCCTCGGGGAGCAGCCGGCGATCCCGGTCGAGCGTCTTCATCGAAAACCAGTATTCCCCGTCTTCGGTCGATTTAAAAGGGAAGTCTTGACGGTCTGTGGTTTGACGTCCCGCAAAATTCCAAGTCGAACCAAGGTCGCGAGAAAGAAAGAGCTGGACTTCAATAAATGCACTGTTGTCTGCATTTATCTGGAAGGGGATCCCAAACGAACGAAGATTCGTCCCGACCGTTTTCACTCGATTCAATTCAGCTCGAGCCGGAGGGGAGAATGGGAGACTCGCCGGCTGGTCAATCTTGCGAAAAACATCTTGAGCAAGTCTTAACTTTGGTTGTGCTGGTCGAGTTGCAGTTTGTTGTGTTTCAACCTTCAGACTGTTTAGATTTGTATTCTGAGCAACGCTTTGACTTGGCAGGAGTGTGAGCAGCAATCCGCAGATCAAAAGCAAGTTCGAGGTCGCCATTTTAGAACTTGCGGGATGGAACCGAACGCAGCGAGACTGTGTTGGTCTCACCGGCATGCGAGTAGAGCGGATCGCCGGCAACCGCGATGGTTGATCTTCGGCTTGCGAACTATTGATTTGTTTCATTTCTAGACGCCTCATCGCTCGTCGAGCAGTTCTACGCACCAGTTCGGATCGGATGACCTTTCGTGTTGCAATCGGTTGATGGGAGAGATTCGAATCTGGTTGGACTGTCCAATGTTTGCGCAAAACTCCCCCTTTCCGAATTCGGCTAAATGCCTCGAAAGCTCCAGAAGTGCTGAAAAGCCACCGAGTAGTTTGTTTTTGAGGATCGCATGAGATCGGGGTTTCACGACTTTATTGACGGTTTTTCACCAATCGAGATGGTCTCGAATCGCCGGGAAAATATTAACCGAACCAATAATCGTTAGATCGCGTAACACCCGTGCGATCCGATTTAAGTTGGAACTCTGAGGGATGTGTGTAACGC
>JAQXDZ010000093.1 GCA_029251085.1 Mariniblastus sp. | reverse complement strand
CTTGTCGTGAACTCTTCCTCTGCAGATTCACTCGCGGTCGCCAACCACTACATTCAACTCCGCAGTATTCCACCTTCCAATGTTATCTATATTGATAGCTTTAAAATACTGCCAGACTTGGACGGCGAAAGTGCACATGTTAAGTATTTTGAATCTCAAGTGCTTAACCCGGTTTTAGAGACAATTGATAAAAGAGGATTGCGACCTCAAATTCAATATATTGTTTACTCCGCGGGCTTTCCGACGCGCGTAACCTGCCAACCGCAAATTGGAAAATATCTCAAAGCCACTGACCAAAAGTATGACATTCACTTCCATGCGCCATGGGTCTCTTTAACCAGTGCTACTTTTTTTCACGAAAACATTTTCTCCGATGCACCGGATTTTGTTGAGCTGGATGCCAATCGTTATGCCACCCATCGAACAGACGACTTATTTCAAAACCCTTTTGTTAATGACTCCGGAACTGAATACGATTTGGGCGTTGCAGCGATCCAAAACAACGACTACGCGACAGCCATCACTAAATTCGAGCAGCTTGTAGCGGCGAATCCGAAACAGCCAATCGTACGATTCTTTTTAGCGAAGGCGCTTGCTGGCGCAGGCCAGTTGGAAAAGGGAACCGAACAACTGCGGTTCTGTAAAGAACTGGGTTGGAGTTACCCCAAAGTTATTCTCGCTGATGCCGCATTTGCTCCGTTAAAATCTGATCCGGAATTTAAAATTCTTTTGGATGAGATGGACTCCAGCCCGACCAGTATTCGCAGCAGTCGTGGTTTTAGTTCTGGTGAATTTTGGGCAAATAACGGCTGGCCTAATGGCTCGGCCGAACAAGGTCAGCGGTACGTGCTCTCCACCATGCTCACTGTCACTGGCCCGAAGGCGTCAAGCCTTGATCAAGCGTTTAAGCAACTTGAGACCAGTGCTCAAGCAGATGGTTCAAAACCGAAAGGAACTTTCTTTTTTGCAGACCACGGAGACATCAGATCTAAGATTCGAAAAGACACGTTTAAAGCTGCTGCCGACCAATTGGTAAAAATGGGATTTAAAGTCGACATATCAAAATCCACTGCCCCTAAAAATCAAAAAGATATTTTAGGCGCTACTCTTGGAAGCCCCGTCGTTGACTGGAAATCGACCAATAGTAAATTTGTGCCCGGTGCTTTGTGTGACAACTTCACCAGCTACGGAGGTTGGTGGGCAAAAGCTTCACAAACTCAGGTATCCGATTTTCTCAACGCAGGCGCTGCCGGGGCGAGCGGTACCGTGTACGAACCGTATACAATACCGCCTAAATTTCCGGGAGCCGATTTGCATGTTCATTATGCAAAGGGGTTTTCATTAGCAGAAGCGTTCTATCAATCTGTTCCATGTCCCTATCAGCTACTTATCGTTGGTGACCCGCTGTGTCGACCGTTCGCGCAATTTCCTTCCTTTGAGATTGCGGGACTGCAGGATCGAACAGTCGTCAAATCTAATGTAGAAATTCAATTTGCGAATACAGATTCGGATACACCTATTGATCATTTTGAAATATTCGTAGATGGGCTGCTAAGCGAACAAATTGACGACGGCACACCCTTTCTCATCGACCTGTCAAAACTTCCGGAAGGCTACCATGACTTGCGGGCAGTAGCTGTCGCAGATTCTCCTGCCGCCGCCCGCACTAGCCAACAGCTTGAGTTTTTCGTGCGGACCAAAGGAGATAACGTCAAATTGGTTGCCGACAAAAAAACCATTGACTTAGGTTTGCCAATCACAATCGAAGCCATCGCGTCTGGGAACCAATCTGTCAAAATCATGCACAACTCTCGAGTCATCGCTGATGTCAAATCTGGCGCTTCAGTTGAAGTCGATTCGAAGCTAATTGGACAAGGGCATGCCAAACTATATGGCGTCATTCAGGTAAGCGGAAAAGAAATTTCCAGTGTTCCAGTGAGCATAAATATCCTGCCTGGATCTGATGAATAAAACTGTTATCAACATCCAGCTAACCAAAAAACACCACAACGGCATCAAAACTCAGATGCTTTGCTTCGGTTAGAACTCACTATTAAGAAACAAATCAAATCTAATTTCGGTTGGCTGGCGATCGATAAAAGCCTGGCCATCTTCCATTCACTGATTGTCGGTGCGATGGTGGCGAAATATCTAGAACCCTCTAAGTTTGGAATCTTGGCAAACGCGATGGCGATCGGAGCCATCATGAGACCGATCGTGAGCATGGGCAGCGATCAGGTCGTTACTCGGCGATTCATTCACGAAGACAAACGGGCAGGGCTCTATTGGACGATGTTCTGCACTCGAATTGCCCTAGGTTTGGCAGCCTGCATTACCGTCTTCCTTTGTCTCTACTTCGGACTAGTCAAACTATCCGACGAAACTGAATCGTGGGTCATCATCATTACAACCCTACCGCTCATCTTTAGCGGTTTCGAGTTATCTACTCTATTACTGCGAGCTGACCTGCTAAACAAATACGGCGTCATCGCAATTAATGTTGTACTGCTATTTGTATCTGCCGCAAAAATATTACTGATCTACTTAGGAATGGACATTCTTTGGTTCGCAGCCATGAATGCCTGCAATGCGATCCTCGCTGGCATTGTCACCTTTTTGGTTTCTCGACGACTTGGATTAGTGCCAACATTTGTACTTCCCAGCAAAGAAATATTTCGGGGAGTGATTCAAGAATGCTGGCCACTTATTATTTCATCATTGAGCGTCGTACTTTACATGAATGTTGACTGCCTCATGCTCCGAACGATGGATAGCGCCAGTGAAGCAGGAATTTATGCAGTCGCCGCAAGGCTTTCAATGGTATGGTATTTTTTGCCAGTAGCACTTGGGGCAAGCTTTCTACCCTGGCTGACAAAGATTTATCATGACAATCCTGATCGCTACCAGGCCGCACTCCGGCGTTACTTCGAAATCAATGCATTGTTATCTTACGCTTGCGTACTAGTTGCGTTTTTCACATTCCCTATATTGATCAATTTACTATTTGGCCCCAAATACCACGAGTCGTTAGTTGTTTTTCAGGCTCACATTTTTGGCGTCATTTTTGTTTTCATGGGAACCGCCAGAGCACAGCACCTAAATCTTTCCCAAATGCATGTCTTCAATATGGCTTCAACGCTGCTTGGACTGCTCATTAATGTCGGCCTTAATTTGTACCTGATTCCACTGTATTCAAGTTTCGGAGCCGCGATCTCAACCGTGATTAGTTTCTCAGTATCCGCCTACCTTTCCTCTTTTTTATTCCCCCAACTTTCCAACATTGCGATGCTGCAGACGACATCGTGGCTAACCTCGCCATTTAAAAGCTATTTCATTCTAAAAGAGCTAATTTATTCCCGATGAGCACGATCAAAAACAAATTAAAGGAAAAGATACTGCGGCCAGCTTTACAAAAAATTGGTTGCGGCTTTCTCTCATCTGTCGGATTAGAGCATGTCGATATGCAATTAGTTTCTATCTTGAAATGGAAAAAAAACGGCTTCTTTATTGAAGCGGGCGCTAATGATGGCATCCGGCAAAGCAACACCTACTATTTCGAAAAAGTACTTCGCTGGAATGGCCTCTTGGTGGAACCCATCCCTGCTCAGGCAGATAAGTGCCGAAAAAACCGCTCGAATTCCCAAGTCGTTAATGCCGCTTTGGTTCGGCATGATTATCCTAGTGAAACGGTTCGCATCGAAATGGCTGTTCTGATGTCCGTCGTGAACGATGGAAATATTGAACCGGCATTGGTCGAAAGTCATATTGCTCGTGGTAGAGAAGTACAGCATCTTGAACAACAAGACTCCATTGATATCAAGGCGACCACCCTAACCAAGCTTCTCAATGATTTAAAGGTTAGTCACGTCGACTTCTTTTCACTCGATGTCGAAGGTTATGAAACCGAAGTTCTCCGAGGGATCGATTTTTCAACCATTACGTTTGATTACATTTTTGTTGAAACAAGAATAGAGAACGAAGAAGAAATCGACAGCATACTCAAGCAAGCCAATATGAAAATGACACATCAATGGTTGAACCCCTCGTACTCCAACCGCCTGTATGCCCGAGTTGAAAATTAATTTATTCACTGACAAAACAAAAAACAAACAGTCTCTTGTCCCACAAGCAGTGGCATGGGCACCGGTAATTCTATGAGTTCCAATTCGCTGCCAGCAATTGTAGTCGTCGGTTACAACCGACCCGATTCACTACAACGATTATTAGATAGTCTGAATCTAGCTAACTACCAATTCGATAATATTGATTTGGTAATCAGTCTAGATTTTTGCAGCGGTAGCCTTGGTGACTCAACTCAAAAAGTCGCCGACTCTTTTAATTGGCAACACGGTAAGAAACGAGTCATTTTCCAAACCGAGAATATTGGCCTGCGAAATCACGTGCTCACGTGCGGTGACTTAACCAAGTCCTATGGAGCAATCATCTTGCTGGAAGATGACTTGTCCGTTAGTCCCGATTTCTACGATTTCGCCAAAACCGCTTTGGACTTTTCGAATCGACAACAATCGATCGGGGGCGTTTCGCTTTACAATCATAAGACAAACTTTTTAAACCAGTTTCCATTTGAGCCCGTTTACGATGGATACGACAATTACTATTTACAGATTGCATCGTCGTGGGGGCAGGCTTGGACCCATACCCAATGGATTTCTTTTCGCACGTGGTATGGCGAGATCGAAAAATCTGAGCAAGACAATCCTGCTAGTGCAACCGTGCCCGATGGAACTGTTCCTAAAGCTGTCATGAACTGGCCACCCACGTCATGGCTCAAGTATTTCATCCGATATTTAGTTGAGACCGATAAATTTTTTCTCTATCCGCATCACTCGCACACCACCAATCACTCTGACTCCGGTACCCACATCGACAAGCCTAACAATCGCTGGCAAGTCCCCTTAGCCGTTCGGAACAATTCACTTCGATTCTCTAGCCCGGACGATTCGCTCGCTGTTTACGATTCTTATTTTGAGATACTGCCAAAGAAATTAAAACAATTGGCTCCAATCCTCAAAGAGTTTGATTTTGAAGTTGATCTATTTGGAATCAAAGATTCAGAATTATTTTGCAAACCTTACGTATTAACTTCAAAGAAACCGTCGGCTCACCAATTACAATTCGAGCTCGTACGCAAACCGATACCCATTAATTTCTTACAAGACGCACCCGACTCTAAAAGACCAACCTTTTATTTATGCCAGACCAAGGACAACTCATTCCAACAAGGATTATCCCTCAACAACATTAATGAAGTCGAGTATTTTTACGGCCATTTGCCAATTCGAACCTTACTAAAAAATTCATTCAGATACTTTCTGCAAAAACGCAAATGAACTGGCTAATTAAAAACCCACTGACTCGATCGCTAAGACGTGGCTGGCGCAACATCAATCTAAAGCGTCGTCATCAGGGATTCATGCTCGGTAGCCAAGTCGAAATTGTGCATTGCGATTTTGGACGTTTCAATAAAATTTGCGACCGCAGCCGATTGGCAAATTCGACCTTGGGTGATTACAGCTATGTCGGTACCGACACAAAAATTTCCAATGCCACAATTGGTAAATTTTGTTCGATCGGCCCCAATGTAACCATCTCGATGGGAATGCACCCAACGAAAACATTCGTTTCCACTCATCCAGTTTTTTACTCGTTGACATTTCCATCTCATAACCGATTTGCAACAGAGCAAGGGTTTATCGAACACGGTTCTGTCACGATCGAACACGACGTTTGGATTGGCAATGGTGCGTCCATTTGCGACAATGTCACAATCGGCACAGGTGCGATCGTCGCCGCCGGCGCTGTCGTCACCTCCGATGTCGCTCCCTATTCAATTGTTGGCGGTGTCCCTGCCAAATTTATTCGCCAACGATTTGAGACCGAACAAATCGACCAGCTTCTTGCTTCTCGATGGTGGACACAGAGCGATGCGTTCCTCTCAAAGCATCACCGCGAGTTCCAAGACATTGATTCGTTTATGAAAAATATATTGCCGCAGTTAAGCCAGGGCCGACCACAGTAAGCATATGAATTTTTCAATTGCTAAACTAATACGACTTCCAAGTTACTATTTTTGGCATCTAAGCGCCCGAGTTCAGTTCGCTATTCGAGGGGTAAAATGGCCAAAGCATCTGACCATTAAAGGGCCTCTTGGTTTAAGCGCCATTGGAAGAATCGAACTGGGTGACCATCTCACTATCGTTAATGATTCAAAATATAACCGAGCAGGAATTAATCATCCCACTCAACTGGTGGCTGGCCGAGACGCTATTTTAAAAATTGGTAACAACGTGGGAATGTCTGGGGCTTCGATTTACGCTGAGTCCTCCATTGAGATCGGAGATCATGTTTTACTCGGTGCCAATGCTCGAATCTATGACACCGATTTTCATCCCATCCACTTTCAAGATCGCGTGGCGGGAGCCCCTGCCAAGACGGAAGCCGTCGTCATTGGTGAGCACGTCTGGCTGGCTGCCAATGTGACAATACTAAAAGGAGTCCACATTGGGGCTCGAAGTGTAATTGCAGCCGGCAGCGTCGTTGTCTCTGATATCCCCGAAGACTGTCTAGCAGGCGGAATACCTGCGAAAGTCATTCGAAAAATCACAGAAAATGACCTGTACAATCATCCCAAATCAAAACTGGATAACCCAAATTAATTACCGGTCAAACAAGGACTAACTCGATCGCAGCTCCGTCGGTTCTAATTTTTGAAAATTTCATTTCTGGCCACCGGGGATATTATGTCCGTGTTTTAGCCTTGGAACTCCGTCGTCTGGGTTTCGAAGTCAAATTGTCACTCCCCGAAAACAGCTGCGATACCCCCGAAGGTAAAACTTTCTTTTCAGATTTGATTGACGAGGTGGAGTGGATACCGCTGCCCGAAATAAAACTCTCGCCAGGAAGAAGCCGGGCGAATTTGCAATTGCAAATTCTCCGAGACACACTTCAAAAAGTACGTCCTGATCACGCCTACGTTCCCTATGCCGACGGCATCTCACAAGCGTGGGGGATGCAGCGGAAGCCAAAGGGTTTTTTTTCAAGCGATGCAGTTTTGGAATGTTTGATGATGCGGGGTGGATTCGCGTATCCGGCGGCAAATCTGAAGACCCGAATTAAGAATGAAATCTCATGGAAACTGCAACAACGCGCAGCGTGGGATAAGGTCCATCATCTTGATCCGCTCGTATTAAACGCAATTAAAAAACGCAATCCAACCTACGCAAAAAATGTTTTTTTAATACCGGAAGCGATCGAAGCACTCGCGAACCAAACTCAATCCGCAGCATTACAACAATTAGGACTCGAACCAGGCGATCCGTTGATTGTCTGCCCGGGCGGGGTCAATGAAACCAAAGGGTCAGACTTACTTGCCCGTGCAGTATCTCGACTTCCACGAGATTTTCCCTGTCGACTTTTATTGTTTGGTAAACATTCCAAGCATCTGCAAGATTTATCCCGTAGTCTCACTCACGATCAACGTATCATTTTCAAAAACCAGTTCGCATCTCGGGAAGAGTTTGACAGCCTTTTTACCGCAGCTGACTTGGTTGCCACGTGCTATCCTCGACACATTGGATCCGCGAGCATTCTTATTCGATCAGCGGCGGCTGAAAAAAAAATTCTCGCCTCAGATTTCGGTTGGATTGGGTGGGCCTGTGAAAACTACAAACTTGGACCGACATGCCAAGCCGGAAATATTGACGACATCCGGGATGGACTAATTCGCACCTTACAATCCACCGTCAATTCCTGCGATAAGAATCAACAGATCAAAACTTCGTTCGTCAATTACCATACACTGCCCAACCATACTGCACATTTCACCAGTTTAATATGCGAGTTGCATGGGAAACCTAAGCCAAAACTTTCTCCCTTTCCAAGTCCAGTTTCAACGAACGGCTTCTGACTTAAGCGTCAGCTAACCAATGCTTCAAATAATAATTTACATCATACTAATTTCGCTTGTCATACTTGCAGCAGGTGTGCTTGGGAAACCTGGAATTGCAGTTGCTCTAGCATGGTCGATGATCGCGTTGGAATCAGTCTTGCAACAGAGCAACCAATTTTTAGTTTCTAATTCATCGGTCGTTAACTTTTTTATCGCAGGGCTGGTGGGAGTAACGATTGGTTGGGGGATCATCCGGGGGAAATACCGAAAACTTAAAATACCAAAACAGCTATGGCTTTATTTAATTCTAATTACCTATTGCGCGATCTCCTATTTTTGGAGTCAAAGCCCGACAGACACATTCGACAGAATTAAACTGCAACTCCCTTATATAATTACGTTCTGTCTACTAGCGCCGTTGTGTTTGATTAACGCCAAGCAGCTCAACACAGCAATCACAGTCTTAATCTACTTCGGAATCCTCATCGTCATTGCGATCAACTTGAGCACGATTGGCTTAAGAGGCATCATCATCGATTCAGTGCAAGGGAAAGCTGTCGAAGCTAACCCATTAGCGGCAGCTTCGTTCTCTGCCTATGTCGGCTTTGCTTCGTTATTTTCGATTTGGGGCAAGAAGTTATGGAACTTTAATTCGCTTTTGAAACTCTGCTTCGTCGGATTTTGTGTTACCGCGATGTACAGTAGCGGCTCCCGCGGCCAAGTGATTGCGTTTGCAGGAATCAGTGCGATCTTCCTTCCCTTGATCGCTGGCGTCGCGGCCAAACGATCAACCATTCTCGCTATTTTGGCCATTAGCATCGCCACTTTTGCCGTCGTTATCTTTGTCGAACAAACAGAACTAACGACTCGCTGGCAATATCAAAAAATGCTCGAAGATCAAATTGGGCGTTTCGATATGCTGAAAGAAGTAATGAAACATTGGGTCTCTGCCGGTCCGACCGCGTGGATCTTTGGGATTGGCTCGTCCAGTTCCTTTAAATATTTAAATGCTTATCCCCACATTGTTTTGGGCGAAACCCTGGCAGAAGAAGGGATCGTCGGTTTGACTTTATTGCTCGCAATCATTTCTATTACTATCAAGCAAGGATTTCGTTTAATCAGTACCCCCAGCCTTCCATCTGAGGTCAGGGTAAATATCGGAATCATCTTTGCCATCTTTACATTCAATCTGCTGCTATCATTTAAACAAGGAAGCCTGCTTGGTTCAGCTTCTACCGTTTTCTGTTTTGCATTGATCATCGGTTGGCTACACACAAGATTGTTAAAGAAAAATCAACAACCAAACAGCCAACAGATCGCCAACCCGCAATTCCCCATACACAGACCGGCACCGCTAGACAAAAGAAAGCCGACTTAGATATCACTTCTGAGCGTCTTCCGTCATGAATAGTTCGTTCAGAATATCTGACAGGAAATCTGTCTTCATTTCATAAAAGAGAATTGTGACTCGCCAACCGTTTCTAGCACAAAAGAACCACTCATCGATGTACCTTATTAGCATTCGACAAAACATTCGTTTTTGCTAATTGCCCTCAACCAAAATGCCCAACCAAAAAGAACTCAATTCAGAAGTAGACATTCGACCGGTCGTCGTCCTGCAATACTTGACGTTGATTCACTATCGAGAATCGGTCTTCAATCGAATTGCCTCGGATCCTCGAATTGACTTTACCATCTGCTGTGGCAAAAAATCACCGTATCAAAAGATGCGAAACTTTGAGCCACAGCCCCCATTAAAGATTAAGTGGGTCAAGAACTTTGTCGTTAACATTACCCAAATGCACTTTATCGTTTGGCAATGGGGAGCGATTATCAACTTGGTTCGGACACGACCGAATGTCTTAATATTACTGGGAGCAGATCCACATATCCTTTCGAGCTTTCCGCTATTTTTTATCGCGAAAATCCTCAGGGTCAAAGTCTGCTGGTGGAGTCATGCTACGCTCGCCGGACAGGGCTTTTTAGGTCGGTGGCTTCGATTATTTTTCTATAAACATGCTGATGGAATTCTTGCCTACGATGAAGTGGGTCGGTTGAGGCTGGAAAAGGCTGGAGTTGAACCGTCGACCATGACAACGATTTGGAATTGCTTGAATGACGCGGATTACAAGTTATCAGCGAATGATCGGCAAGTTACCGAAAATGACTGCACCATCCGCGTGCTGTACATTGGCCGGCTTTATCGTGATAAAAAAATGCGTCTCTTAATCGAAGCAGCAGCAATTCTAAAAGATCGGGGCGTCACGTTCGTGGTTGATATTGTGGGCGACGGCCCTGAACTAACAGCCACGAAAGAAAAATCAATCGCCCTCGATCTCAATGATGTCATTCGTTTTCACGGGGCAAAATACGACGACGAACTAACTCAATTTTTAAGCAAAGCTGACATTGGTGTGATTCCCTCCTGGGCTGGTCTCTCTGCCATTCAATACATGGCTTCTGGCATCCCTGTCATCACAGAAGAAAACCGTGGAATAAACCATCCTCCTGAAGTCTCAGCGATCATCGAGGATGAAACCGGGGCGTTTTTTGATTTTGAATCAGCTGAATCGCTGGCCAATACCATCGAGGCAACCTATCCAAAGGTAAAAAACTTATCGAACTCCTGTTTGAAATTAGTTCGAGAACAATTCACGCCCGAGGCTGTAAAAGAGGCTATCATTCTTGGTGTACTAAAAGTTAACGCTTCCTAAGTAAAGCCTGCGTCCATTAAACATACATTGAAAATCAGCTATCTTATATTTCGGGCGCTGTCGTTAGAAACCGACAAAGATTGATGTTGGGAAAACTCAAACAACTAATCAAATCCAATAAGAGCCTTGCGTACGGCGTCCGCCGTTGCCGAACCTGGCTTCACGCAAATCTCCGGTGCGGCATACGCAACTATGGGCATAATCTGCAATTTAACCGCGGAGTCGTTGTCTGTTTTCGTGACCTAAAAATTGGGCACGATGTCTTTATCGGCTACGATTGTTACTTTGGCGTCCAAAATATCCAGATTGGCAATTACGTCCAACTCGCACCAAAAGTTGCGATTACTGGTGGAGACCATTTGATTGAAGTCATCGGCACACCAATGATCAAAACGGGACTGGATGCCTCACGAGAAATCCAGGCCACTCAAAAGGGTGTGGTCATTCAGGATGATGTATGGGTCGGACTGGGCGCAATCATCATGGACGGCGTAACGATTGGCGAAGGTAGTATTATCGGAGCGGGCAGTGTGGTTACCAAAGATGTTCCACCCTATACAATTTCCGCTGGTTGCCCTGCAAAAAAAATTCGCGATCGATTTCTAAATCAAAACGACCGAGTCGAGCATAGTAAGAAAATCAATGGAACGTGGCACCGTTCCGTTGATATTAAATAGGCGCTGAAATGAATATTCTTATTACTGGAGGAACCGGGTTCGTCGGTTCAGTATTCTGCCGTCTCCTGACAGACGAAGGCCATTACTGTACCTGCTTTGATTTGCACGAACCGTCTAGCGAACTGGCAAATAATAGCAACGTTAAATTTATCCAAGGAGATGTCCGAGATGTTGCTGCATTGAACGAGGCGATGGTTGGCGTAGACGCGGTGATTCACCTCGCGGCGGCCCATCACGACTTTGGAATTTCAGAACAGACATTCCACGATGTCAACGTTGGCGGCATGTCCAATGTTTGTGATTCCATGCAGCAGCACGGCGTTAGAAAACTTTGCTTCTTTTCAACCGTGGCTTTATACGGAAAACAAGACACACCTCCAACGGAAACAACTGAACCAAAACCAAACTCGCCTTATGGTTCAACCAAACTCGCCGCCGAAAAAGTTTGCATTCAATGGTGCGAAGCGGATCAAGCTAACCAATGTTTAGTAATGCGACCGACAGTTATCTTTGGCCCAAACAGCTTCGCCAATATGTATTCTCTAATTCGACAAATAGATAGCGGCAAATTCTTGCAAGTCGGCAAAATGGCAAATATCAAAAGCCTCGCATTTGTCGACAATATTGTTTCTACCTCCATCAACCTTTGGATCAATAAAAATCAACCGCAACAAGGCATTGATTTCTTTAACTACGTCGATGTCCCAGACCTTTGCAGCCGCCAGATCGTCGAAAATGTATATCAAGAGCTCGACCGTAAAAAACCAACCTTCTCACTGCCTCTGTGGCTCGCTCGTTCGTTAGTTTTCCCCCTCGATTTATTGATCAAACTCACGGGCAAAAACCTGCCGATCTCTTCCGCGAGAATCAATAAGTTAGCCGTTGCGAATACTCAAATTGACGCCTCGAAAATTCATAAAATTGCAGATCCGCCTGCGATTTCGGTAACAGACGGCATCCAACAAATGGTGAGTTGGTACCAGGCAGAAGGTAAGATTTGCTCCATGCCTAATCGCAGACCACCCAGCAAATTTCAAGCGTCTTCGAATGCCTAATACGATTTGGATAGTTTCTGAGTTATTTGCGCCCGACGATGCCGCCACTGCGCATTTGATGACACAAATCGCAGAGGGTCTGGCGGGCGAATCCAAAAACAGCAATTACTCTATCTCAGTAATTTGCGCTCAGCCAACGTACACGTCTCGTGGGCAAAAAGCGTTACGGCGTGAAGTTATAAACGGCGTTCAGATTAACCGCTGTTGGAGCACCACGTTTTCGAAAGACCGACTGATGCTCCGCGGAGTCAATGTCATCACCATCATGATGACCTTCTTCATAAAAATGTTATTTCGATTTCGTCGTGGCGATCGGGTGCTGGTGGTAACCAATCCACCACCATTGCCATTTGTCGCAACATTGGCGGCTAAAATTCGAGGAGCACGAACCTACTTACTCATTCACGACATTTATCCAGACGTGCTTGTGCCCACGGGTTTCACGCAATCTGCATCACTACCATATCGATTTATCGATTTTGCAACTCGACGCCTCTACCAATCTGTCAATCAGATTATCACGATTGGCCGAGACATGAAAAAGCTCGTTTTAAAGAAAGACCCGCAGCTGGAATCAAAAGTCTCCGTCATTACAAACTGGGCCGACGACCAAATGCGTCGGGTTCCAGCAGAGAACAATAAATTCAAAAGTGAGACCAACAGTAAAAACGAACTAATCATTCAGTACTCGGGCAATATGGGTCGAACACACGGACTTAATATAATTGCGGAAGCCGCCACAATTCTCGAGGATAAAGGAATCAGCGAAGTGCGGTGGATGATGCGAGGATGGGGTGGCGGCAAACAAAATCTTAAACAGATTTGTAACGAAAAAAAATTAAAATCCGTTACCATACTCGATCCCGTTCCTCGCGAAGATTTAGCCGCGTTAATTAGCGCCGCTGACATTTCCATTATCTCATTTATTCCTGAAATGTCTGGAATCTCGGTTCCCTCTCGCATGTATAACATTTTAGCAGCGGGATGCCCGATCATCGGAATTACCGAACCTGATTCGGAACTTGCTCAAACCATTTTGGACGATGATTTAGGTTGGGTTTCCCCTCCCGACAAACCTGAATTACTAGCCGATTTAGTCATCCAGATTTATGAGCAACGCGGAGAGCTGGCCCGTTATCAGCAGAGATGCCAGATTGCTGCAACAACTCGATTTACAAAAGAAAACTCGATCCAAGCCTATTACGATCTGCTGTCAGAAGTCTGATGGCGGGGAACAACGTTGTTCAGATAACCGGCGTGCTTTCCCCAACGATCCGAGAAAACTATCACAATTGTTATAACACGCCCGTGCACGTTATTCCGCGGGCTAGTTTCAAAGCGGTAAACAAATTTAACGGGAACTTCCGTTTGTTTGATTATGATAGACAACCCGCCAAATAGAGCTCCTTGTGATAACCGCGCACAATGACAATTTTCGTGGACACTAGACGGCTGCCAACGTACTAAACAATCATTCATTTTAAATACCATGACCACAAAACTACGAATCGCATGTATCGTCGGGGCGCGCCCCAACTTTATGAAAATTGCCCCAATCTTAAGGGCTTTTGAACAACATGATTGCCTTGATCCAGTGTTAATTCACACTGGCCAACATTACGATTCCA
>JAQXDZ010000092.1 GCA_029251085.1 Mariniblastus sp. | reverse complement strand
GCCATGATGGGGGCATTCTTGGGGTTGGAACCGGGAATAGAGACTTTGTTGTGGACCTTTGTAATTGGCGGCGCGATGGCGCTTGTGATTTTGATTTGGAAAATTGGCATCGTCAAACTTTTCAAGCGGATTGTGCAGCAACTAATGTGTCGGCTTGGCGTTGGTGTTTGGGACGATTTGTCACCTGAGGAAAAGAAACAACTGAAGATTCCACTTTATTTGGCACCGGCCGCTTTGGCGGCGTTGCTGATTGTGGAATTCAAAGCTGTCGAGTGGTTGTTTTAGGCGAAATTGTTTTTTGAATCAGCAAAAGAGCTAAAAAATTGGGCTGAACCAATGGCGTAATAATTGGTGACTTTGTTTTTTACCTTGGAATTTGATAGTCGAGTTTTATACTTTTTACTCCGTGCCATTTTTGAGAAATGGGTTAATGAATCAAGCGATCTTAACATCCTGTACTCCGTGGGTCATTTGCTTGGTGGTAGCTGTTGTTGCCGCGCGTGTCCTAGTGGCGATCAGTGGTGCTAAACTTGATTTTTCTCGTCTAAGGAAAGTGCACACGAATGAATCCGGTTCAGTTCAAAGCTTAAGTTTTGTATTGACGTTGCCGTTCTTTGTCATGGTTCTAATGCTGATTGTTCAGGTGAACCAAATTATGTTTGGGAACATCCTGGTTCACTATTCTGCGTTTGCCGCGGTGCGATCGGCATCGGTTTGGATTCCCGCCAACCGGGATCCCGTTTTTGAAACGGCGAATCGAATTAGTTCAATGACGTTGATCAATTCTACGGACGAAGGGCAGCAGTATTTGGTCAGTCCGTTGACTGACGGTAAATACTCGGAGATTCAACAGGCGGCGACTTTAGCTTGTATGCCGCTGGCGCCCTCGCGAAACCTTGGTTACACACTTGGACAATATGGAACCCGTTCACAGATCGCGATGGAAAAAGCTTATTCTGGCCTCGACCCTGCGTCGTCGGCGAATACTAAAATTTCGGATCGACTTAGAAACAAACTTGCTTATTCCTACCCGAATACTGATGTGCAGTTGACCTTTTGGCATCGGTCGCGTCCGCGAATTGTCCGAATTCGAGACGAACGGGTCGAATGGCGGGATCCTCCATTGCAGCCAATTTACCCCGAGGCTTACGGCGTGTCTCCGTATTTTGATGAGTATTATTCGAATGAATTAGGTTGGCAGGACGAGCTGACGGCATTAGTTACCTTCAACCTGCCACTTCTCCCTGGGCCGATTCGATTTTTTGCGCCCACGGGTGGGGCGATCGCCCCGGACGGGACGACTCCCTCGAGAGATCAGACCGGAGAGGTGTTTATCTGGCCCTTGAAGGCATTTGCGACCATGGGAATGGAAGGTCAAAAGCCCCAGCTTGATTATTGGCAGGAGACTTCTCAATGAGCAAGTTGACAAAAACACGAGCGGTAGGGCAGCAAGGAGTTCGTTCGGCTGTATCGCGTTTAGTTTGTCGCGTTCATCGCGATCAAAGCGGTTCCATTAGCGTTGTGACGGTGTTCGCGTTTATTTTCTTGACCATGGTACTGGGCATGTTGATGAACGTTGGACGGCACGCCGATCGGAAGGTGAAAATTCAAAACGCTGCTGATGCCGCTACCATAACAGGTTCCACTGTCTTAGCACGTGGGATGAATACGTTGGTGTTCACAAATCACTTGATGTGTGACGTTTTTGCTTTAACAGCCTATCTACGTGAAGCCCGGGATAGGAATGCAGAATCATTGACACCCGAGATTTTAGAAAAATGGAATTCGGTTGCTCCTGAGTTCGCCGATGCTCCACACACAAAATTTTCGGATCTTGCGGAAGGCATTCCCGCGAAAACGCCCCTTGAGCAAGAGTTGATAACGGCTTTCGCTGAACAAAACTCAATGGTTTCGGAGAGCTTGCTTCCCGTTATGGAAGAAATTCTTAATTTCGAAATGATTCCCGAATTTCAGCGAGCTTTAGTGATTGCGTTGCCGCAATTGTCAGTGACTGCGGCTGATGAGGTTGCTTCAAGGCTTGGTCCTACGAACCGTGGGTTGGCTGGTAGCGAGCCAATGCGTGCCCGGATGTGGCGAACCAATGGAGAGGAATTCGAGGCAATTGGGAGCACCGGTTTTTCACAAATGCCTGTGGCCGATCCTATTAATGACATCAGTCAACGCCAGCCTGAGTACTTTTCGCGTGGTATTTCAGAGAGGAAGACTGCAGCCAATCGGTACCTGAATTATTTGAACCGTCAAATGCTTCAAGATTTCGATGAACACGCGAAAATGAGTCAGTTTGCAAATTTGTGGAGAGGCTTTTCGAAAGCCTACCTTCTGCAATTACTCGAAGAGGAGTATCCAGATACGAACGTGCCCTATCAGATTCGCCGTTCTGATTTGCCCCGTCAAAGCGAAATTGAAACCGATTATATGTTTGTCGGGGTATCCTATTGGGAAGTGATGAGTGAACGGATGCCCGGACTATTCTCTAACCCGAATTCTGGTGTTCAAGTTGCCTATGCACAGAGTCGCTTGTTTATACCTCGTGGACGTTTATATCACGATTCTCGATTTGCGTTTCCCGAAGGTGTATCTCGGCACCGTGTTTCTAGCAACCATGATCTGATGAACCAAAATTGGGTGACTCGTTTGGTGCCCGCCACTGCCTCAGCGATACCTCAAATCATTCAAACGTCGCCCACAAATTTACCTGTGGATGTGCCAAGTCTAGGAGGGATCAATGTTGAAGAATTTCAGCAGCTTAATACCCACTAGAATTCGGAGTCCCTTTAAAAAGAGACATCGATTGGGACAATCCAAGCTGAAGCGGAATCGAATTGGAACGCGAACAAGGCATGGTCTGGCACCTGTTGAGATGGCGTTAACCTTGCCCTTGCTCATGGGCTTTGTTGCTGCTCTGGTTGCCTTTGGCTATGCCGCGAGTTGGAAAATTCGCTCCGAGGTCGTCGCCCGTAATGTCGGCTGGCGGAATCGGCATCCGCGGTGGGCGCACTGGCAGGCTTATCCTGCTGAATGGCCAACGAGTGGGACTTTCGATCGTCATGGCGCGGCATCACTGACTGATTTGGCTCAATTCTCTGTGACCGAGGCACCGATCATCCGCGGGCCAATTTCACAGGTCAATGTAAATTCTAATATTTTGAATTTGAGTCGAGATGTCACCCAAAGTGGCGCTCAGATTCGACGAACTCCTCCGTTGTTACCGCGACTAGGAGAAATTTCGTACGACACCAGTCACCAATATCTGGACGACTTTTTTACGCATACCGAAATGGGTATTTCTAATTCTTCGCGTCGAATTCCGCGAATCTATGAACTGGACTTGGATTTTGTGAGAGATTCTGCACCCGTTTTGCAGGCAGTCTCGGCGATAGAAAATAATCCTCGGCGTCAACTCTTGATTGCGTTGGATCAGGACCCCGAATTTATTGCTTGGCGTGGCGGAGCGCCCGATTTCCATCCGAGGGTTAGCACGAGAAACTACGAGTTGGATGTTGCTTGGGTTCGGGAACAACGTGTTGAAAGTTTGCTGAGCTCTATTGAGCGTTTGCCTCAGACGATGGCCAGAAGCACTATTGGGCTGTATCGCGAACAAATCAATGAGTCGGAACCGCCATTGTCCGACGCGGCAATTGCAGAGCTAGAGCGAAAGATTCAGGAGTTGGAAGATTACCTCGATCGATTAGCTGACCGCGCGGGAGGGCAATAGGCTGACTTGGGCCAATTGTTAAATTTCCATGCGAAACAGAATACCCAACAAATCAATGTTGAAACCGAGTCAATCACCAAGCGATGACTCGAAAAGCAACGTTTTAATCGATCCAAGATCGCCGGCAAGCCCGATTGCCTCGTCCGTAGGCAAAGTAATCCGGTGGACGAGTAATTTGATTGCGACCGGATTAGTCATTGTGATCGTTACGAACTTTGGTCCTGAGCTTGTTTCGTCCGTTCTTCCTTCGAAAACACCAAATTATGCCGAGCAACTGGACATCGTTGAGGACTGGCCTACGTTTCAGCAGTGTAATTTAAGGTTTGGCGATGTGGGTTATCAACTTACTCGTGCTCATTTTTCGGGTGGAACGGCAGAAGTTTTTGATTTGCTGGAAGGCCTTTGTCGTGAGCAATTGAAAAATGAGGTTAAGCCGTTCGGTAAAATTGGGGTGCAAGAAAAGAAATTTATTGAAGCTCAAGGTGAAGCAGATCCGGTGGAAACAGTCCCGGGGAAATACCGGATATTCTGCGAACGTTCTTTACCGATGCTTGTCGGGTTTCCGACGGCAGTTGGGATTCGAGATGATTGCGAACGGGGGGAGGCGGCTGACGGGAACTCGGCAAAACATGGCTCCAGTTCGCGAATGGCCGTTTGGGCCATGGCAATGCCAATCGACGTGGATGAGTGGACGACCTTCGTTGGTACTT
This sequence comes from Mariniblastus sp., assembly GCA_029251085.1. GTDB lineage: Bacteria > Planctomycetota > Planctomycetia > Pirellulales > Pirellulaceae > Mariniblastus. Next base: position 18,332 of record JAQXDZ010000092.1, on the reverse strand, counting down.
CGGCAAACGAGGCGAACGGTGGATGGTTAGATCGAATGATCCCACCTGATTCGATTAAGAACCTTTCTTTATCGGACAAACGAGGAGGAGCTGTTATTGGTTTTACAGGTGAGAATTTGGAACAGGCGGTTGAGTTTTACCAGGGGCTTGCAAAAGAGCAAAATTGTGAGTTGCAGGATGTACAAACGGCCGCGTCCAACTGGAATGCATCGGTTGTTTTAAGAGATGGCGAAAAGATAATTGATTTGCGGATTCAATTGGCTCAGCCGAAAGGCGAATCAATGACCGGAATACTTATGAAAAAGACGAGTGGAAAGTCGGCTGATCCGAGCCGGTCCCAACTGACTCTGAGAGAGGTAAATAAATATGAATAACGCAATTGGTTTACTAATTGCCGTTTCGTTGGCGATGATTGCGGGGGTGTTGAATTGGAATTACCTCGAAACAAAATCAAAAGAAATTGAGATGGTTTCTTTTGTTGCGATTGATGAAGACGTCAGCCTCAAACCGGGGGACACGTTTTTAGAGAAGCATTTGGTTGCCCTGGACGTTCCGCAGAAACGGGTCGGTTTTCTTAACGAATCCGCCGTTCTTTATGAAGATCGTTTTACCGTGATTGGCCTTAAAGCTGTCAGAGAGTATCAGACTGGAGACGTCATTCTTCTTCAGGAATTAAAGACACCGCCAGCTGAACTCAACCTGAATCCGAACGAAGACGCAGTCTGGATTCCGGTTGACGGAGGTTCTTTTGTGTCTTCGCTAGTCTCACCAGGTGATACGGTCTCATTTTATGTTGCCGCGCCGACGGTGAAATCAAGTTTGCCGGCTGTCGTTCCGCCAGAAGATTCGGAGGAACCGGAATGGGATTTCGAGGGTGGTAACAAAGAGAAGCCAAATCAACCGATGATCTACGGCGGCTCTGAGACGATTGGCCCTTTCCGAATTATTTCGTTGGGTGGACGATTAGGCAGTATCCAAGTCTCTCGGGCGTCCGGTGCCTCTAGCGGCCAGGAAAACGTAATTGGAATTGCCGTCACCAAAATTGGCGACCGTTACGAGCCTAATGCCGAACGTCTATTGCAGAGAGTTAATTCCGCAGGTTTCCGAAAAGCGGGTGTTTTACTTCATCCAAAGGCGAAGTAACTTTCACCGGTCCAATCAAATGAACGGAAAGAAACAACGTGAAAATTTGGTTTAATAAAATCAATGAGAGTCGTCGTTCTATCTTCGAGGTAGAGGATAAAGACGAAAATGGAATTCCTGTTGATGTAGAAGTTACCATCGGGAGAGATGAAGCCAATATGTTGGTTTTGGAGAGCCCTTTAGTCTCTCGTTTTCACGCCGTCGTTCGGCGAAAAGATAATGTGTTCGAACTTGAGAACATCGGCTTAAACGTCTGCATGATCGGCGATACCGAGATCGGCGTAGGAGAATCCGCTCAATTTGATACCGGGATGCCGGTGAGAATCTGGCCGTTTACGCTCAGCTTCGAACTCGAGACACTTCCCCAAGTGAGTCGAGAGGAATTCGATGGTCACGTTCGGAAAGTGATGGCTAATCTCGAACAGAAGATCCATAAGCAACTATTAGAGCGTCTTGACCTTGTGGGCATGGAAAGTTCACGGACACCGGATCAAAAAAGTATTCTTCTGTTGGAACATAACATTGAAGATTGCTGTCGTGAAATGCAGGTTTTTTCAGAAGAGAATGAGGAACTATTAAATAGCGTGGTTGGGTTGGTTCTGAGAGATTTGCTCACCAATCAAATAATTCTCGAAGGTGGGCAAGATGCCGCGAAACTGGCACCGCTCGCTTGTAACGAATTTGACGTACCGGCGACACTGATTCCTGAACGCGAGATTGAGTTGGAAAACTTGATGCGGATGCTCAAGGATAAGTTGCAGATCGATATCCCGACGGACATCAGTGAAAAGGTCCGGATCGTCGATCAAAATGCACAGGCAGTGTTTCCTTCGTTTCAAAGGTTTTTGCACGGTGAATTGCGGAAATATGTAATCCTCAGAGCGTTAAAGAAAGACCTCAAAGACACCGTATTTGGGTTTGGCCCTCTGCAAGATTTGCTGCGTGTTCCGACGATCACCGAGATTATGGTCGTCTCAAGTGATCAGATTTACGTTGAGACTGACGGCGTGATTGAAAAATCTGGTCGACGTTTTATCTCGGATCATGTTACCGAATCGGTGATTGAGCGAATCGTAGCGCAAGTTGGGCGCCGGATTGATAAAAGCCAACCTTTGGTGGACGCCCGCCTTCCTGATGGTTCACGTGTCAATGCAATCATTCCACCGCTTTCTGTTTCAGGTCCCTGCCTTACGATTAGGCGGTTTCCCAAAGACCGACTTACCGTCGAAGAACTGATTAACAAACAGAGTTTAACCAGTTCAGCGGCGGCCTTCCTGCGAGCGGCTGTTGGTAATCGGCGGAATATCCTCGTGAGCGGAGGCACGGGCAGTGGGAAAACAACGATGCTTAACGCGATGAGCAGTTTCATCTCGTCAAAAGAACGTATCGTGACAGTTGAAGATACCGCCGAGTTGAAAATGCATCAGGAGCATGTGGTTACCTTGGAAACTAGGGCGGCCAATGTAGAAGGCACAGGCGCCTACACGGCTCGTGACTTGGTGAAAAATGCACTCAGGATGAGGCCAGACCGATTGATTGTTGGAGAGTGTCGTGGCGGCGAAGCCTTAGATATGCTGCAAGCGATGAATACTGGCCATGATGGTTCAATGACAACTGTCCATGCCAACAGCGCGAACGAGGTCATAGAGCGACTCGAATTACTGGTGCTAATGGCGGTTGATTTGCCAATCAAAGCAATCCATCGGCAAATTGCTTCTGCCCTCGATTTGGTCGTACAACTGACACGGATGCAGGACGGTCGAAGAATGGTTACCCAAATTGCTGAAGTAGAACGAATGGATGAGGAAACTGGTAATTTGATTGTTACCGATATCTTTAATGCAAGAGACGGAATCATGCTGCGTCCGACCGGGCATCTTCCTACCTTTGTTGATCAGTTAGTTGATAAAAACCTTTTGGATTTGAGATTTCTTTACCAGGAAGATCGCAATTCGCACGCGGGACCGAATGTCATCGAAGCCCAACCACCAATGGCGAGAAACCTGACCGCGGATTCGCCGACTGCGGAGTTGCTGCCTTAATTTTTTTACCGGCCGAACCAACGTTTAAATAGTCATCCAAATACTGAGATTCATGAGCACAGCTGACACACTACTTTTGAGCACGCTAATGGGCATTGCAGCCGGTGTTGCCTCATGGGCAAGTCGTGGCTGGGTTGGGCGGATCATTGATTTTATTGAGTTCGACGTTCAGAAAAAATTGAAGGCCATGCGGATCGTGGCTCCGCGGCTTCGAATGTATTTATCCAGCTGGATCTACTTAATGGTGATTGCCCTTGCAGGGCTGTGGTTTGGATACGGCAATCCAATCTTTGCCATTATGGCGGTGACGATCATGGGGCCACTTCCCTGGTATTTGTTGCGAAGAATGGCTGAGCGGCGTCGATTGCAAATTGAGGATCAGTTAGCGGGGAGTATGACGACATTGGCGGGTGCGATTCGAGCCGGCCTCTCGCTTGCACAAGCATTAGAAATTTTAGCTGAACAATCACCTCAACCTATTCGGCTTGAATTTCAACACATGGTCGGCCAGTATTCGATGGGGAAAACGCTGCAAGAGACATTACTCGAAGCAAAACAGCGTTTGCAAAGTGAAAATTTTTCTATGTTTGCCGCCGCCATGCTGGCGAGTCGTGAGAGCGGTGGAAAACTTAACGAAACGGTCGAGCGGATAGCCGAATCCGTTCGCGAGTTTCAGAGGCTCGAACGGAAGATCGAATCTGAAACCGCTCAGGCTCGAAAATCGGCAACCTACATGGCCATCGCTCCACCGGTCATTCTGTTGGTTTATTATTTCGTCGATCCAATTAATACGGGGCGTTTATTCGTGACGCTCCCAGGGCAAATCATGCTATCCGTCGCTGTGTTATTAAATGTTTCAGCGTGGTTGTGGGCGCGATCTATTCTTTCTCCAGACATCTAGGGAATCACTCTCTATTTCTAAAACCCTCCGATAGATAACAAATTTTTACCAACCCTTTAAGACCGTGAATTTTATTTTCCTAACACAATTTAAATTATTGGCGGCTGCGGATGCAGCGGCAGCGGTACCGACTGTCGTCACGGCAGCCTCTGTGTTTATGTTCGCATGGTGGGTTGCGCGGTCGCTGCAGACGGGTGACCTTGAGCAGGGCAACGAATGGCGGTTTGACGTTAGTCGTATTAATGACCTGCGTCGAAACGATTCGATGTACAGGATATTCCAACCAGTCATTAGAGTGTTGGCTCAATTGAACCGAGGTGCTTTCCGGGATTTCCTGCCGAATATTTACCGTGAAATACAAGCTGCTGGATTGCCGCGGACTTGGTTGCCAGAGGAATACCTCGCCAAGTTGCAGTTGATTGGATTATTGGTATCGCCCTTCTTGATTGTTGGTTGCGTTCAGTGGATGGGTGGGTTTGGAATTGTCATGGGCGTGATTTTCACGTTCGTGTTTATCATTCTGCTGAGGAGAAACCTCCGACGAAAAGCGATAATTCGCCTTACCAATATTAAGCGGCGGATGCCATTTATGCTTGATTTGATGACGCTCTTGATGGAGGCTGGAACGACGTTTCTACACGCACTTGAGCAGGCCGTGGGAGAGTATCGTGGGCATGCGTTATCACATGAGTTCGCAAGAGTGTTAACGGATATGAATCTTGGCAAGACACGAAGGCAAGCCTTTGAGTCGATGCGTGATAGGCTTCAAGACGATGAGATCACAAGCATTATCGGATCGATGTTGCAAGCGGAGCAATTGGGAACACCGCTTTCGGGTGTATTCCGTACTCAAGCAGATGTTTTAAGAATGAAACGATCTCAACGTGCCGAAGCGATTGCAGGTGAAGCGGCGGTAAAAATGCTGCTGCCTGGCGTATTGGTAATGGCGGCAACGGTGATCGTGATTATCGGCCCTTTCGCACTGAATTTTCTGATCTTTGGTTTTAACATTGACTAGCTCATGATTGGGAGAAAGTCTCTAATAGTCTGAAGCCAAACTCAAATAGACAAGAGTTATGAAAAACGAAAACTGTCCAAATTGTGGTGGAAAACTTGGCGTTCCGGAGAAGCTTAAAGGCCGACCGGTTCGATGCCCCAAGTGCGATTTGGAATTCATTCCGGATGAGCTTAAACGGAAGTCAAAATCGAACGGGAAAAAGAAATCTTCCGGAGCTGCAAAGCAACCTGCAATGCGTGCTTTGCCGATGCCAGCGGGAGTCGCTGAGGATCGACAGGATTCCTCGGAGGCGGTTACGCAACTTGAGCGACCTGATTCCCCACTGATGCCACCCAAGAAGAAACGCAAATCCAAAAAGAAAGCGGAAAGTTCGCCATCCGCGGTCACTGCCGTTGAGCCCGAAGTCGTTTCAGGAAAACCGAATCAGGACACGAGCCAGCCTGAGTTAGCGCGTGCTGAGACTATCGAAACGCCCACGGTGGCGAAGATCATTCAGCGAGAAACCGTCGAGCCCAAGCTTACCAAAGACGGCAAACTACCAACCTTGTTGCTCGCTGATGAAGAAAAACCCCGTGTCTCAGAAAAGGGTGGGCTTACATCCAATCCAATTGTGATCGGACTGCTGATCTGCTTTAGTCTTGTCAGTTCAGCGGGGATGCTGTTCCTGATTGAATCGGGGCACCCAGAAGCAAAACAAGAGGTAGAGGAAGCTAGGGGTGACGTGGTCAGGTTTTACCAGGTTCGAGAAGATCAGGAATTACAGCCGTATCAACGTGAATTAAGAGAAGCACAGCGAGCGTATTCCCGTGGAGATTTTTCCGCTGAATCGAGTTACTACCAAAAGGTGATGCTGCGGTTCCACAATGAAAATTTAACAAAGTATGCGGGACTGACGGGTAGTCCCGTCGGTGATATGGAACTTGAGAAAGATGTCTCTTTGTTGCTGAAGGATGCGAAGAAGCGGGCAAAGAGAAAGTTTTAATGCGGTCGACGTTGACTTGCGGACACTCCCCTAAGATTTCGAAAATGATATGGCGAAAGATCGATCAAAAAAACGCTACGACAAACTGGAGCTCATTGGTGAGGGTGAGTATGCAAAAGTTTATTCGGCGGAAGATACAAAGCTAGGACGAAGTGTCGCTGTGAAACGGGTGCGTAAGAAGTTTCTCGATGACAAAGAGAAACTGTCGCGTTACTGGAAGGAGGCCCAGTTACTGGTTGACGTCGAGCATCCCAACATTCTTACAATCTACGATTTGATGAAATCGAAGGGTTGCCTGGTCCTTGAGCTCATGAAGGGGAACCTCAAGCAGATCTATGGCGGGCGCCCGATGCCGGTAAAAGATATTCGGGAAATGCTACTGCAGGTTGCTCGCGGATTAGAGTGTTTGCATAAAAATCAAATTACCCACGGTGATGTTAAGCCAGAAAACTTAATGCTGAGTCGGCAGGATGTCGTCAAATTAGGCGATTTTGGTTTGGCGAGGCGGGCCAGCGATGAAGAAGGTGGTCTTTTAAAGGGAACTACCAAGTATATGGCTCCCGAATTGGTGTCCGAGGATTTTGGAGAAGTCGGAACGGCTAGCGATCTTTACTCTCTAGGGTTTTCAGCTCTGGAATTAATGATCGGGCCAGAATTTGATTCCCTTTTTCCGGACTTAATCGCCTTCGGCAGCAACAAGCAAATGGCTTGGATGATGTGGCATTGTTCGGCGGATCGTAAATTCCCGGATATCCAAACGGTGCTCGAGGGAGTACCTGATGACTTGGCGTCGGTTCTTCAAAAACTAACTGCGAAGCCACAGAGTGAGCGTTATGGGACAGCCAAAGAACTGATTGATGACTTGACTGGCGGAACCAAGTTAATTGGCGAAGCGATTCGTGATGACGAAGCGGAGGCTAATGAATTAGCAAGACAGAAAACTCGCAAGCGGCGAATAAAAGCTGCTATTGCATGTAGTCTGAGCTTGATCATTTGCGCGGTGATCTTTTGGGCGATCCAGGAACCGCCTCCCACACCGGTTGCGAAAGTCATCGCCCCTGTAAAAGGGGTTGTGAAAAATGTACTTCCAATCGATCAGAAATTTGTGCTAGATCAATCTGGCGATTGGAAGGAATACAAACTTACCGCCGCCGATAGCGTCCTTATCAATCGCAAGAAACGTCTGCTCAGTGATCTGCAACTGGGTGATAGAATCGTCGTTCACACTCGACCTAGAACTGAAACCGCCGCAGGCTTTTTAGAAGTGTTCGCGTTCCGGCCAGAAACCCACAAGGGTGTTTTGACGTTGGTTGATTCAGAAAACGGAAAGATCAAGTTTTCCGTAAACGATGGGACTGACGAAGGAGAAGTGTTTGAATTAGCGGCAATTGACGAAACAGAGATAAGTCTCAATGAGGAAACTGAGAACGAAGGCCAACCGTTAACGATTGCAGAATTAGCAGAGGGCGACGAAGTCATCGTTGATTTGTCGGATGATGAGTCCGGCATGGTTGCGTTAAAAGTAGTGGCGACTCGGTTGATTTCAATCGAGGGTTTAATAAGAAAACTCGATCCGCCGAACGGGACAATTACGATCGGCGTTAGCAACGGTGATGAAGAGGAACAGTTGGTGACGCTGCCAATTGATCCTGCCTGCATGATTACCTTGAATGGTCTCGCCTCGATTGATGAAAAGCTTTTGAGTGTTGCGAATATCCAGGTGGGAGATCAAGTAAAGATCGGCCATGACATAAAAATAAAAACAATAGATGCCTACCGTGATTTTGGAGATTTAGGACGAATCTTATCGATCGACTATTCGGGGAACACAATCGATGTCAAAAGCGTTGATGCCACCGAAAAACAGCAGTATAGAATCACGCCACAAACTTCCCTCAAATTAGGAGGAGTTGCGGTCAAATTGACAGACCTGCGGGCTGGAGACTCGGTCGAATTGAGTCATGATTCTCCGGATGATGCGACGCCGCCGCTGATTTCACTGGAAGCCACACGGTCACCTAATCAGAAACGATGGGTAATATTGATCGGCAATCAGGCTTTTGATTCGAACAAGGTTACCGAAAACACCACCGCGAATGCGGATTTGGAATCACTGCAGGCCGCCTTGGTTGACCGGTTTGCGGTTCCAGCGAATCAAATTTCTGTGTTTGAAAATGAGAGTTCGGTGCGATTAAGAAATGAGATTCCTAACTTGCTTGGCCGCCTTGGTTCGTCTGATGAACTCTACGTTTATATTACGACCCAAGGCTACCGGGATAAGGGTGATCGTTCCTATTTGGCTGCCAAAGAATTCGTACCTGCAAAAATGGAGGATACGGGGTTAGCGTTGGATTGGTTAATCGATCAGTTGGATGAGTCCGCACCTAGTCGAAAATTGTTATTGCTCGACTGTAGCGCTAATAGCTCGGAAAAATCAGCAAGTGGTTTGTCCATGGTCGAGTCGATTCAAGCTTCGAAACGCGGTGGTTATCCAAAATCAACCTACATTCTTTCGAGTTCTGGAGAAGGTGAGGTTGGTTTGGTTTCAGCGGAAGAACAAGGAAGAAGCCTGTTTGGCCTGTCACTCGCGAAAGCCTTTTCGGGGGAAGCGGATCAGCAGCGAGATAGTGATATTGAGACGACTGAATTGACGACGTTTGTCATTGAATCGGTCGAAGAAATGGCAAAAGCAAGTGGCCGCTCCCAACGGCCCAAATTGATTCTTCCCGATGATACGCCGCCGAGACTTTCCGACGCCGCAAGGCAGGCGACGATCGACCTTCTTTCAAAACTTGGCCAAAAAGGTTTTAAGGAGCCGGAAATTCGATCGGAGGCTAGTGCAGCAGAAAGGCTTGCCGGTGGGGAGCCTGACCCGAAGTTGGCCGCAGGTATCTTGTTAATTCGTGTAGGCAAGATCAACGAGTCGCTCGAAATTTTAGAAAGCATCCGGCTTTCACACCCCGAATTTTTAGTTGCTCATCAGGCGGTAATTTGGATTCATTTTTACAAAAAACACTACAAGATCGGCACGGCAAAAATCTCTGAACTGTTGACACAGATTCCGAAACCCCAAAAGGTCGGGGAAACTTATAGTAAAGAAGATCTAGCCCTATTTGAATGGGCTGGCAGACTTCGAGAATTAGCCGAACTGGGTGATTGGGTACCGGCACCACGTGTTCCTGAAAACCAGGATTTGTCCAACTGTGATCGATTGGCGTCCGGTCACGGGCCTGTGGCCAATGAGAAATACCTTGCCGGAAGGAAAGCGGTTAGGGAGAGAGTTGAGCAGTTTCAATCCGAACTTGCGGCTGAGCCGGATTCCAAGGCAAAATTGGAACGTGAGCGAATTGATTTCTATGTTGAAAAAATTGCGAGTCCCAGTACCGTCACTTTGATTAGAAGCGGACTCGACAAATAGTTCTCTTGCCAAAACTGGACGAAGCCTTCGTCCAGTGACTTGACTCAGTCCGACTCCGAATCGTTATGGTTGACCAGTCTTGTGTATCTTTACATTTTTCGGCAACTTGAATTCGAATCACTGAGTATTTTATGAGTTTGGGGAAGGGGAGTGCGTCCCTAAGAATTAAGTTTTTATGAACGCACGAAGCTAGCAAGATCACAGTGTGATAAAATAGCCTTTTTGGCTTAAAAAAAAGGCGATTAGGACGGTCAACTCGCTTTTTTTGTTACCAAGTTCCGGAATAGCCACGAAAACTGGCTCCCCCCGTTTTTCCAATTCAATTCGTTTTGGTATTCTATTGGCTTAAGTGGAACGACCCGTTCGTAGGCCGGGTGTAAACACATTTGACAAACACCAAAGGCGGACGAGAGTCCCCGATTGATAAAATTAAATATGGGCAATAGACAAGTTGCAGTTACCGGTTTCGGCATTAACAGTGCTTTGGGCAACGGTATTGATGTCAACACGGCGGCTTTAAAAGCTGGTAAATCTGGGATCGTATCCACTAGGCCTCATTGGGTTGAGCACAAGTTCAAATCTCAAGTCGCCGGGAACGTTTCCACCGAGGGTCTTGAGGCATTATTTGACAGGAAAGTATGTCGCTTTCTTGGTCAACCAGCACTGCTTGCTGCGGCGGCAATGAAAGATGCAATTGCACATTCCGGATTAACTGATGAGCAAGTTCAATCTCCCGACACGGGTATCATTGTAGGAACGGGTGCCGGCGCGAGCATCACGGACGTGTATTTTATGTGTCAGCGGCTTGATAAGCGTGGTGCCGCCAAAGTAGGCGCCTATCACGTTCCGCTAATTATGGGGTCATCGTTGTCGGCGAATCTTGGAAGCATTTTTCAAATTCACGGCCATTCGTACACCGTCACGTCGGCTTGTGCTACTTCGGCTCACGCAATCATGTTGGGACTTGATACGATTCGGTCTGGACGACAAAATCGCGTCTTTGTTGGTGGATCTGAGGACGTAAACATTTATGCAGCAGGGTCATTTGACGGCATGAATGCACTCTCATCTGCGTTCAATGACGATCCGACCCGCGCATCTCGTCCCCTTGATAAAGCCCGCGACGGATTCGTTTTTTCTGGTGGTGCTGGAATTCTGGTTCTTGAAGAATTAGAAGCGGCAAAAGCTAGGGGAGCGACTATTTACGCTGTCGTAGCGGGGGCAGCGGCTTCGTGCGATGGCGACCAGATGGTCGTGCCCAATGGCGTCGGTGCCCAGCAGGCCATGTCTGAGGCATTAAAGGATTCAGGTCTTCAGGCAAGTGACATTGACTACCTTAACTTGCACGGTACTTCCACGCCCGTTGGAGATACGTCTGAACTGCGGGGAGTGATGAATGTATTCGGTGAGAATGTTCCACCATTTTCTTCCACGAAATCGATGACCGGCCACGCCCTGGGAGCCGCTGGATCACAAGAAGCGATTTTCACGATTCTTATGATGCAACATGGCTTCATCGCTCCTAACATTAATCTCGAAGATCCAGACGAGTTGGTCGGGGATCTACCTGTGGTTAAGACGATGCAGGAAGCTGAGATTAAGTATGCGATAAGCAACTCGTTCGGCTTTGGCGGTACCAATTGCAGTCTGATCTTTGCAAAAGAAGCCCTGTAAATCCTCTCAATGACTGGTCTCTGGCTGTTCAAGCTTGATGGTGCTCCAAGACTGGGCTGCGTTTGAATTAGCTTGGCTGAACGAATTTCTCGGCGGACGGACTACGGGGGTTCCCCTCTAATTAGTGGGTGGATTTGCCTGAAATCCTTGGAAACCGACCCTCTGCTTAGTTGCAATGTCAAGTTTTGCGCTAGATTACCGAAACTAAGGGTAGTTACGCCTAATTTGAATAGCTCGCCACTAGAAAATGTAGATAAGTCACCTGCATGTGCTTTATTGGGCGTTAAACTAAAAGGGTTACTTTCTTAGTCGCTGGGCCGCAAACTTATGGAATCGCGTTCGGAAGACGAAATACAAGAGTTGCTTAATCGCTATCGCGAAGCGATCGATCATGACGACCCGAGTTTCCTTGAGAAATTCGTGACTTCAATTGAGACGCCTGATTTCAAGCTAATTGCTCAAATCGTCGCATTGGATATTCAATTGCGCCGCGGACCGATAACAGATTCCAACCCCGACAATATTCGGGATTTTGGCGACGAATTTTCAATCCTGGTTGAGCGTGTCCTCCGCAGTCAGACCAAGAACCCACCCGGCGATCTTACAGCTGAGATGCAGCTGGACGCTACGAGTTTTGATGTATCAAAAGACCTTGACCTCGAGACTTTCGGCGACGAATTAAAATCAGCCACCGCGCCGGTGCGTTTGCCAGAAATGGTGATCGACCACTATCGGTTAATCAAGGCAATTGGAACTGGCGGGATGGGAACTGTCTGGTTGGCTCAGCAAGATGAACCAGTCAGACGACGCGTTGCGTTAAAAGTAACCAACAACCGATTCAACTCAAAAAAATTGAACGCAAGATTTGAAGCTGAGCGGCAGGCGATTGCTTTAATGGATCACCAGAATATTGCAAAAATTCTGGACGCAGGCACGACAGTGGATGGCCATCCCTATTTTGTGATGGAGCTGGTGGATGGCGTCCCCTTAAATGAATATTGCGACAGTCGAAAACTGAGCTTAAACCAGCGACTTGAGTTGATGATCCCGGTTTGCAAGGCGATTCAACATGCGCATCAAAAAGGTATCATTCACCGCGACCTCAAGCATTCCAATGTTTTGGTGACTGAATATGATGGGGTACCCGTTCCCAAGGTCATTGATTTTGGGTTGGCAAAATCTCAAGTTAACGAATTGACGCTCACGGACAAGACATTGTTTACGGAAATTGGCAAGGTCGTTGGCACGATTCAGTACATGAGTCCTGAGCAGGCGGAGACTTCCAATGTCGATGTCGATACGCGAAGCGATATCTATTCGTTGGGCGTAATGATCTACAAACTTTTAGTCGGCGTCACTCCGCTTGATGATGGCGATCTTAAAAAGATGCCATTGCTAGAAGCATTGAAGATCATTCGCGAAAATAATCCGTCTAAGCCAAGCATGAAGATCCGAGCGGTATCGGAATATGATTCGAAAGCGTTGACAAATAGGAACGGCCGAGTAGACGAATTAGCGTCTCAACTTAAAGGCGATCTCGATTGTATCGTCATGAAAGCTTTGGAGTCAGACCGTAAACATCGTTACCAGACAGCCAATGCTTTAGCTTTAGAGTTAAAAAGGTATTTGGGCAATGAAAAGATTTCAGCCCGTCCCCATTCCACGATCTATTCGCTTCGTAAGTTCGTAAAGCGGAACCGTGGCCTTGTGGCATCAATTTCTTCAGTGGCTGCGTTATTGATCGCGGGAATGGTTGCTACCAGCATGGCTTATATCTGGGCCTTGGAAGAAGGGGTGAATGCTCGTTCTGCTGCTGAGAAAAGCGAGCGCGATCAAGTCAGGCTGCGTGAGGCAAACGCAAACTTAGATGCCACACAGCAGACGCTTCGCAGTCGATTACTTTCGGTCCAATTGAACCTGGCGTGGAACCATTGGAAAATGGGAGCCGCGACCGATGCGATTGGGATTCTCAATCAATTGAGCCAGGACGGTGAAGGTGGCTGGGAGGTTGACTATCTCTGGTCCGAGTTTAATTCAAGTCAAAGCACCCTGTACGGTCATGCTGATGCCGTTGAAGCCTCAACGGTCAGCCGAGATGGGAAGTGGCTGGCAACCTCTGGTCGAGATAATTGTGTGTATTTGTGGCAGGTGGATGGACATAAAAAAATCTCTCAGTTTCAAACCACAGGAACTCCCAGTTGTCTTAGTTTTTCAGAGGACGGAACAAAACTTGCCTGCGGTGACTTCGATAATAAGATTTACATTTGGGATTTCGAAAGCAAGACTACAGAAAAAGTGTGCGGCCCTTACGAAAGCGACATTGCGGCGTTGGCGTTCTGCCCCGGTACGAATTTATTACTGTTTGGGATGAACGTTAAAGATACGTTCAAGAGCAGAGGACGCGTATTTACCTTTAAAGATCACTCCGAGACTGGGTTGCCATATCAATTTATTTCGCTTGATAATTATGAGGTGGTCGATCCACTTCCCATTCTGGCCTCGGATGAGGCGTTATTGAGCTTCAGCGCTGATGGAGGCCGACTAGCAACCTCCGGTGTAGACGGAAGGATTTACATTTGGAAAAGAGAAGACGGTAAGTACCAACTGCATACTACCCATGATCACTCGGATGCAGAACTAACGGCGATGAACTTATCGCCCACAGGACGTCTAATGACCTGTGGGTACTCTGATCAATCGGTTTTGGTCTGGGAATTATCAAATGACAAATTGATTAAATCATTTTCAGGTCACGACGGCCCCATTTTGAGTGTTTGTTTTTCAGCAAATGAGGAGTGCGTTTTATCAGGAGCTAAAGATGCTACGGCAATACTTTGGTATCTCGATGGTAATCGTAATCGCCAATTTCAAGGTCATTTTAATTCAGTCACGAATGCAGTTTTCCTTCCCGGTCGTTCTGAAATCGTAACCACGTCGCTCGATCATACTGCGAAAATTTGGTCCTTTGACAAAAATTCAAACACTATTTCGATTGACGCACATTCCTATTCGGATTCGCCCTTAAATTCCCACGTTGTGTGGGCAGCTGATTTTTCGCCAGACGGTAACCGCCTCGTCAGCGTAAGCGAAGATGGGACAATAGCGATTACAGATTGTGTGACTGGTAACGTAATCAAAACGATGGGCGATAATCTAGATGTGCCCGCGATTGGTGCCGCGTACGCCCCGGATGGCAGTGTAATTGTGACTGCCAATGAAGATGGGTATGTCTCAGTATGGAAGGCCAACGAACTAACGCTTGAGCGGGAGTTTAAAGCTCATGATGGGGCGATTTGGGATCTGAACTTTTCACCAGATTCCAAGCAAATTATTACTGCCAGCGCGGATGGTACTGCCCGTATCTTCGATTTGGATACGAAGTTCGAAGTTGCTGTTCTTGAGGACCATGCTGATGAAGTTTCTTCGGCCAGTTATTCGTCCGATGGAACCATGATCGTGACATCCAGTGATGATCATTTTGGAAAGATTTGGGATGCGAAAACCAAAACAGTGATTCGGACGTTATCAGGCTCGAAAAGTGAAATCTGGCAGGCAGTCTTTAGTGAGAAGGGCGATCTCGTGGGAGCTTGCACCTATACCGGGGAGTTGCTGGTTTGGGAAACAGCGACCGGGAAACTCCTCCTTTTGGTTGATGATGCTCACAATGGGCAAATTGGTTCACTTACCTTTTCGAAAGACGGCAAGCGGTTAATTACCGCCGGAGATGACGCGTCTTTGAGAATCTGGGACATAGAAACCGGGGTCAATTTGTTTGAATTATTTGACGGTTCCAATGTTGAATTTGGGCATGTTTCATTCTCAAACGATGGAAAAAAATTAGTTTCCGGGAATCAATCCGGCATTTTGACGTTAAGGGACGCGAGCAATGCTGGCGTTCGCGGCGTTGAAATCTTGAGTTCCGTAAGTGTTGAATTAGAAGTGCTGAAACTGTTAAAAATTGTGCAGCAAAAGTACTTGTCTGAAACTGAACTGGAGAAGATGCTCGAAACATGTACAAAGTATCAGGTCACATTTCCTTCATTTCGAACCAATCTCATCCTCGGTATTATTAACCTTCAACTTGGCAAATACGAAGAGGCTATCGAGCTACTTGTCGAATCCGATCGCTTAGAACCTCTCAACTACGGTTATGACGATCAGGATTTGGCAATTGAAGGTTGGCTGGCGCTTGCCTACATGTTGCAAGGAAATTTTACAGAAGCGGAAAAATATTGCGCAGAATTCGATGAGCGGGGAGAGGAATTTAAAAACGCAGAGTTTTTGACATCTGAAATCGAACGCATATTGTCGAAACAGAAGTCCGAATGATAGTTCCGTTAGACCACAGGCAAGGTGATTCGAGCATTGGGCTTCCGTATCCTAGTCGTGTTTGACTCGGACCAGTTTCAATTTTCGACTCGGGTAACGTAGGCGTAATACGCACCGACTGACTGATTTTCTGTCCCAGTAAACGAGGCGGTTAACTTCGTCTTACCCGCTGGTAGTTCGATCCTGAATTTCGCTTTTACGTCGTTTTGGTCGAAACTACTGGAATGTTTCTCGCCGAAGATTTCAACATGAGCTGTATCGAGGGTTGAAAATTCACGCCCCGGTGTCTCGCGAAACGCGCGAGCGCCTGGGACAGGGGCTCCGGGTTTCATTCCTGCATTAATGGCCCGGTTTGACTCTTCAGGCCAACGCCTTAATTCGATTTCATAGGTTCCTGCTGAGTGGACATTGACGTACCAAAAACCAGTCGATTTTTCGTTGTCGACGCCTTTACGAATATGGCCTTGGTTCCAAGGTGTTGAGCCGGTTGTGATCCAGTCGTGACTGGTGAGCCGAGCGGGATTGGATTTTGGATGGCCCAGATAGATAGAGGTTGCGTTTTTAAAAGATGGTTCAATTTCTTCCCACCATCCTTGATAAAAGTCGCGAAGTCGACGAACCTCGCCGGGGTAGGCTTTAGCGACGTTATTTTTTTGACCCGGATCACTGTGGATATCGTACAGCTCTTTACCGTTAACGAGCCGCCACTTGGAGGTCATGACTGAGCTTGATTTCCACATGATTGGATCTTTTACCCGCTGAGAATCTGTCACCAGAATGCGATTGTCCCAGTCGGTGTTGGTATCTGGTTTGCCTCTCAGTAAACTGGCGATGCTTTTGCCGTCAAAATTTCTTTCTTTACTTGAGGTGACATGGCACAGGTCCATTAGGGTTGGGAGCACGTCGACTGCATGCGTAATGGGTTCGACATCTACGGCCGTTTTCAGGTTGCCGTTGGGCCAATGCACAAAGAAAGGGACACGGTGACCACCGTCATATTCGCTGCCTTTTCTGCCACGCATTTCTGAATTAAAAACACCTGCTCCGGTTGCAGTCCCATTGTCTGTCGTGAAGATGAAAATCGTGTTGTCGGTGAGTCCTTCGTCGTCGAGGAACGCTCGCAATTTGCTAACGTTATCATCAATGTTAGCAATCATCCCAAAAAAGTTTCCAACGTTTTTGCCGTGCTTGCCAATGTATGGTTTGGAGAACTCTTCGGGGCAGTGGAGGGGCCCGTGCGGTGCGTTGGTCGAAATGTAGGCAAGGAACGGCTTCTTCGCTGCTTTTTGGGTTTTGATAAATTGCTTGGCGTAATCAAAGAAAACGTCAGTGCAATAACCGTTGACCGCTTCAGGTTTACCGTTGTGCCAATAACTACCGTCGAAATAAGCGTTGTCCCAGTAATCGGGAGTCTGGCCGACGCCACCACCACCGTGTCGAAGTACCTCTGTATAGCCGCGATCTTCAGGCCGGAACGGATAATTATCCCCCAAGTGCCATTTGCCGAACATTCCTGTTGCGTAACCTGCATCCGAAAAGACCTCACCAATCGTTGGCTCATTCTCCCGCAGCATGCTCCGTCCCATAATGGTGTGCCATACTCCAGTCCGGTTGGTCCAGTGGCCTGACTGAAGTGCGGCTCGCGTAGGAGAGCATGTGGGGGCGACGTGGTAATCAACGAGCCTTACCGATTCGTTATAAAGCTGGTCAATACCAGGCGTCTTCAACACTGGATTGCCATGGCAGCTCAAATCGCCGTAGCCTTGGTCGTCGGTAATGACAACAACGACATTCGGCTGGTCCTGCTCTTCCGAAAATCCCGAAGATGCCCACACCGTACAGATCAAAACAAAACATGCGGCTAAACGAGAAGTCATCACTGGTCATCCTAGTGTTGAGTGGGGCGTCAAATCAAATTCAGTTACTTCGATTTTTGAAAGACTCTAACATAGTCGATTTCCATCGTTGCGGGAAATATTTTCTCGTCCTCAACTCCTTCTTTGCCGCCCCAGCCGCCACCGACGGCCATATTGAGAAGCAAGAACTCTGGTTTATCGAAAGGCCAATTCTCCGCGTTGAAATCTTTTGGGCGGTCGAACGTCATTTTTACCTTAGACGGATCGCCTGTGTAAAAGACCAATTTATCTTCGGTCCAAATCAGTCCGTAGACATTAAAGTCCTCCTCGGCTCGCTCCAGTTTTTGATGGAAATCGAGCTGAGTTTTATCCCGATGGTTGTTTGCTTTGGTATGAATTGCACAATGGATGGTGTCCTCGTTGAAGCTCACATATTCGAGGATATCTAGCTCGCCACAGTCAGGCCACTTCCCACCGCGAATAGAATCGCCCAGCATCCAAATCGCCGGCCAAAGCCCTTTTCCTTTGTGGTCCGGCATCTTAGCGCTAATTTCAATCTTCCCGTAAGTGAATGACTGTTTGCTGTTCATCCGCGACGACGTGTAGTCGCCCGCTTTTTGGCCGGGACCGACTTTCTTCGCCACGATCTTCAACGTTCCGTCAGAGACACTCGAATTTTCACCATCCGTGTAGTTTTGCCATTCGTTGTTACCCCAGCCATGCTGGCCGGTTTCAAAACTCCATTTTTCAAGATCAACAGCATTTCCATCGAACTCGTCAGACCAAACAAGCTGCCACTCGCCCTCATTGCCACCAACTAGTGGGGCGGGCCGTTGTGATTGAAATGGAGTAGGGGGAGGCGTTGGGCTCGAGATAGGAGTTTCGGAACAACCAACTAACAAAACAGAAAGGAACCCCAATCCAACCAAAAAGTTAATACGGTTCAGCCTCATTGCAGCAACTCCAATT
>JAQXDZ010000071.1 GCA_029251085.1 Mariniblastus sp. | reverse complement strand
TTCTATGAGCAGGCGATCACCCAAGTCGTACCTGTTAATTCCTGCGAGGTTGCCGAGGCTTGCAAGATTCTCGAAAACACCTACCGCAGTGTCAACATTGCGATGGTTAACGAATTGAAGGTGCTATTTCAAAAAATCAACATCGATGTTTGGGAAGTTATCGAAGCGGCGAAAACTAAACCCTTTGGCTATCAAGCTTTTTTTCCTGGCCCCGGTTTAGGCGGTCACTGCATTCCGATCGATCCATTTTACCTGAGTTGGGTCGCGCGAAAACATGAAATGCCGACTCGCTTTATCGAGCTTGCAGGTGAAATTAACAGTAGCATGCCGACTTACGTTGTGAACAAAACAGCGGAGGCACTCAACAGCATGAAGAAACCAATTAGCGGAAGTAAAATTGGAATCTTTGGAATGGCGTATAAAAAAGACATTGATGATCACCGGGAAAGCCCTTCCTTCAAGCTGTTGGAACTGCTTCTCGAGCGCGGAGCCGAAGTAAGTTACTGCGATCCGCACGTCCCCAGTTTGCCCAAAATGAGGCATTACGATTTGCCCGCCATGACAACCGCGCAGCCAACGCCCGAGTACTATGCGAGCCTCGATTGTGTGCTAATATCCACGGACCACTCGTTATTTAATTGGGACGAAATTGTCGAACACGCTACACTGGTTGTAGACACGCGAAACGCGACCAAAAATGTTACTAACGGTCGAGAGAAAATCTTTAAAGCGTAAAACTAATCCATCATCTTTCGAGTCAATAAGATAATCATTCGTGGAAAAAGGCATTTCAGCCTAGCTTGGTATCCAGGTTTTTATCTTTGGCACACCTTCGTTAATGAATAAAGCAACTGAAAATACTATCTTAGGTGACGATCAAAAATCCCGATCGGATCTCATCAAGATCATGCTGCCCTACGGCTTGGCATTACTAGCTCAACTGCCATTGCTCGTGCTTTATTTTCGAAGACTTTGGAATCTTCCCCATTATCAACCTTTCGCGATTGCAATTCTGGCTACGGCAGGGCTCGCAATTTATCGATGGCCTTTTGGCCAACCGCAGCCCTTTTTTCGCAGCCTCGCCAGCGACATTATTTTACTGCTGGGAATGATCGTTGCGTTTTTAGGCATGCTTTTTGTGGAACCATGGTTTGCGGCGCTAAGTGCGATGCTGATTGTGACCAGCTTTTTAGCACGCACTCTAGATCGAGAAACAGGTAAGTCACTTTGGACCTGCAGTTTACCTCTGTATGTTTACCTGACACTTCCTTTGTATCTCGATGTGAAGCTAATTACTTCTCTCCAGCGATACAGCGCTTCCTACACTAGCCGACTTCTGGATTTGTTCGGTCTGGGACACCACATGGACGGCACCGTAATTAAGGTGGCGGTCGAGAATGTCAATGGTGTCCGTGAATATGGAATTGAAGAAGCCTGCAGTGGAGTTCAGTCGTTCTTTACGTTGCTCCTGGTCGCTGTCGTCTTCGTTGTCTTATCACGGCGGATAAAACTAACGGGATGGGCCTTTGGAGTTCTTGCCATTTGTGCTGCCTTCCTTTGTTTTGTACTGCGTGCGACGGCCCTTACCATGCCGGTTTGGAACGAGTCTCTACTAACTGCCGGCGTTGGATTTCTCTTGCTTCCCATCCTCGGCTTCCGCGCAACGCTGCTGATCTTATCTGCCGTATTTTGGGCGTTGTTCGTTAACATCGTGAGAATTTTCTTAATTCCCGTTGTCGATATTCTCTTGGGTTATGACCTGAGTCATGGAATTTCCCACGATATTCTCGGGTATGGCGCACTGACAATTGGAATCTTGATGATCTTTAGCACAGATCAATTCTTATTATTTCTCTTCGGCCCCGTTGAAACGGGCGAAAGTGAATCCGGATCAATCGGGGAATCGATTACTCAATTTTGGAATCGTATCATTTCCGCTGACGGAGCTAAATCCGAATCAAGCAATAGTCATAAAGAGTCGTCTGTCAGAAACCCCATTTCCAAAGCGGGTTTCTCATTCATTTGGATTGTTGCATTTCTGATTGTTTCGATGGGTGTTTTTCAGTTCGCTGATGTTCGAAGATCGATTGCCCAAACCGACCTTCAGGTTCGATTCTTTGACGCCGACGTTACGTTGGACTACGAAGAGGACGATATTCCTAAAGAAGTCGATGGCTGGAAACTAGTTCAGTATGAAGTGCAAGATCGTTCTCGAGGTAGTGACCTCGGCCAACGCTCAGACGTTTGGCAATTTCGATCGCCAACTTGTGCTGCCGTCGCTTCTTTAGATCAAGCTTTTCCGGGTTGGCACGAATTAACCACATGCTACAAAAATCAGGGCTGGGAATTAAAAACACGTGTCAGGAAAAATCCAAGTGATGTCTTAGGCAGCGAAGACGGTGACGATTCCTGGCCATATATCGAAGCCACGTTTGAGAAGAAAACCGGCGAAAAAGGCTATTTATTGTTTAGTCACTTTGATGCCTTCGGCGAAGGAGTCGATGCACCAGAGCAATGGAATTCTATCAACTCGTTTTTCGTGAGAGCCCAAAATCGCATGTCTCACCGAATTCGCTCCAGCCTCCTTCGGGGTGAGGTCTATCAGACGCAAGTCTTTCTAACTTCGTACGGCGATCTCGATGAGTCGGTAAAGCAGGAAGTCAATGAACGCTACCTGAAAATCCGAGAGCAATTGAGAATTCGCTTTAAAGAAAAAAAGAAACAGCTCGACACCACGACGACGACACCTTAATGCGATTCGTCGGATGTCGATTCTGGTTCCCCCCAACCTCCGCCTCCGGGCGTCTCCAACCGCAAACGCTCACCTGCTGCAGTTTTTAGCTCACATGAAGGCGAAAGTGTTTCGACGCTTCCGTCTCTTCCAATCCGCAGGTTGACTCCCCGCTTACCAGGTTCTCCCCCAGCGACTCCGTATGGCGATTTCAGACGTCTATTTGTCAGTAGAGAAACAGTGAGTGGTTTCAGAAATTCAATCTCTCTCACAATTCCATGACCGCCGTGATGGAGCCCTCTTCCTCCGCTTCCCTGACGGACTGAAAATTCTCTCAAGATAACAGGGTAGCGGGTTTCTAAAATTTCTGGATCGGTCAGACGCGTGTTGGTCATGTGAGTATGAACTGCATTTGCCCCATGATTTTGAGGCGTTGCACCTGCACCACCACCAATCGTTTCGTAATACCCAAAACTGTCATCTCCCATCAGCCAGTTATTCATCGTGCCCTGACTCGCCGCTGCGAAACCTCCCTCTACTGCCTGCTGCAGTGCCCCCAGCAATACATCCACGATACGCTGTGAGGTTTCGACATTCCCCCCAACAATCGCGGGGCAATCCTCTGGGTTCTCATAGCTCACTGGATTTAAAAAACAGGTCGGTAAAACAATCTCGACTGGCTTGAGAATGCCTTGATTCAATGGAATATTATCCTCAATGAAGCATCGCATTACATAAATCACAGCGGAGGAAACAATCGCTGGGTTGGCATTCTGATTCCCCTTAAGAACAGAATCGGTTCCACTAAAATCAATTTTGATGGAATCGTGATTGATCAGAATAGCAACACGGATCGTCGCTCCGTTATCAAGTTGATCTTCAAATTGAAAAGTCCCACTTCTCATGCGACCGATGGAGTGACGCATTTTTTGTTCGGCAGCATCTTGCATAAATACGGTATAGGCCAAAACATGGCTTTCAGAATACTGGTCCACCAATTTTAATAAGTCGCGTAGGCCCGTCCGATTAGCGGCCACTTGTGCTCGCAAATCTGCCAAATTTTCGTCAGGTGCCCGAGAAGGGTAGGGGGGCCGCGTCAGCAGTTGACGCAATGCCTCAAAATGTGCTTCTCCCGTCCGACCATCGACTAATTTAAAATTCCGTATCAGGACTCCCTCTTGCTGTAAATTAGTGGCGTCCGGTGGCATCGACCCCGGTGCGACACCCCCAATCTCCGCATGGTGCGAGCGGCTGGCCACCCAAAAAATCAAGCGGGTATGGTCTTCATTAAACACGGGTGTGATGACCGTGACGTCTGGAAGATGCGACCCGCCACCATAAGGATCATTCGTCACGAAAACGTCACCCTCAGAAATCTCTGGATTCAAACGAATAATGGTTCGAACGGTCTCGCTCATCGCGCCTAAATGAACCGGAATGTGCGGAGCGTTGACGATTAAGTCCCCCGTTGCTGTAAAGATTGCGCAACTGAAATCGAGCCTTTCTTTCACGTTAACACTCATGGATGTCATTTGCAGGGCAATCCCCATTTGCCTTGCGATGGTTCCAAAGTGATTGTTAAATATTTCCAGTTGCATCGGATCAGCCCGACTCAATAGCCGAACCGATTGATCTTCTGACAACTCAACCGCTTCATCTATTTTCTCCAACAACAGTTGCCCCTCACTCAGCAAAGTTGCCTTCCATCCGGGCTCCACTATGGTTGTCGAAAGCGCACCGGCGATTAAACCAGGACCTTGAACTGTATCACCGCCGTTCAAACTCTCCCGATCAAATACCGGTGTCATTTGGCAATCGATACAGCCAGTTTCTAAACTCTTGAAGGCGACATTTTGCTCGGCGACTGACTGCGGCGATGTAAGATTTTTGATTGCGATCGTTTTTGGCAAACGCAAGCCGACTTTGTTGCCTTCCATTCTTGCTGCAACCAGTTCAATCTCTCTATCACTAGTAAAACCGAATCGTTGTTGATGTTGTCGATTAAATGAATCAACAATTTCTACAAATCCATCACTTGGGTCAGCTATTTCAACGGATTGAGAAGCATCTGTGCCGACGTAACGCAAATCTAAACTTTTCGTTAATTGGGCATCCTCACCTAATTCTGCCTGAATTTCAGTTTCCATTTCCTCCCACAACCGCTGGATCTGACTCAGCAATTCAACTTGGAGAACTCCCAACACAGATCTGACCCGGTTGGACTTCTGATCGGCAAGGCGGATTCCAGCCGCACTGAGAATACTGCCATTGGACGGGTCTAATATTTTTTTGACACCTATCGAGTTGGCGACCTGGCAAGCATGTTGTGGCCCCGCTCCCCCAAATGCCACCAACAAATAATCGCTCGGATCAAACCCGCGCGAAACTGAAACACTGCCGATCGCCGATGCCATATTTTGATTGGCAATCGCTAACAACCCGTAGGCTGCTTCGAGCGGCGTCAACTGATAACCTGCTGACTTCATCTCCCGACACAATTCTGTCAAGCGATCCCTAACGGCTGTTTGATTTAAGGGAAATGGAAAACGGCTTTGCACAATGCGGCCAAGAAATAAATTAACATCCGTCAGTGTTAGTGGACCTCCTCGCCCATAACAGGCAGGCCCCGGGTTCGATGAAGCGCTCTCTGGACCTACCCGTAGGCTTGCACCATCGAACCAACAGATCGATCCTCCACCCGAAGCCACGGTTTCAATCGCCACCATCGGAGTCATGATTCGAATATCAGATTTACAGGTCTCATATTCCAATTCCAACTTCCCGTCATATCGTCCAACGTCAGAACTGGTTCCCCCCATGTCAAACGTCAAGAGTCGACTAGCGCCAAGCTGTTCCCCCGCGCGAACCGCACCGACGATGCCACCGGCTGGCCCCGAAAGTACGGAATCTTTCCCGGAAAAGAACTGCCGTTCGACCAAACCTCCGGCGGAAGTCATTAACTGCAAATGACTATCATTCGATAAACAGTTTTCGATTTCATCGAGATAATCACCCAGCACTGGATTTAAATACGCATCAAGCACGGTCGTTTCCGCTCGAGACAGCATTTTAATTAGAGGGGCGACCTCGGATGATAGATGGACATTCGAAAATCCGAGAGAGCGAGCGGTATCTCCAACCAATTTTTCATGTTGTGGGTAGCGATAACTATGCAGCAGACAGATCGCGATTGAGGTGATACCTTTCGATTTCAATTCAATGAGTAAATCTCGAACCTCCGTTTCACAGGGGCTTCGCTCAACCGTCCCGTCGGCGAGTATTCTCTCATCAATTTCAACACACACCACAGTCAGTGATTTTGATTTTTGAATATTCAATTCGAATAGAGATGGCCTCGCTTGATCGCCTATTTCCAGCAAATCACCGAGACCCTTCGTCGTTACCAAGGCTGTAGCGGCGCCGGTACGTGTCAAAAGTGCATTCGTACCTCGAGTCGTTCCTAAATGAACCCGACACGGAGGAATCGGTGAACTTAGCGGCAGTCGAAGGAGTCGTCGGATCGCCAGAATTGGGGCAGGGATTTCAAGATCGAGCTCGTAACGAATCGAATTGGTTGACTCGCAACTATCTAATAGCTGAGCCACAGTCGATTGAGACGGTAACTCCTGCAGCCAAATTTCCCCAGATTCCGAATCGTATCGCTGAACCGTTGACTCGAATTGAGTTATCCCATCCCAAGCAACGATGCGAAAAGTTGCACCAACCCAAAAATCATCTCCAGCATCGGAATCGACAAACCAACGATTCGGGATCTTCGAAACATCCCGCAATTGACTTTTTACTGTTCCAGAACTGAGTTCCTTGATCTCATAAGAGTTGCCTTGCGGATCGACAGCCTGGCAATCAGTAAAGGTTCCACCGACGTCAATCCAGAATTGCCAAAGGCATGTCTCCATTTGACTGGCTCGTGAGCGGGTCATATTTATCTTACTTATCTCCAACGCAAATCAAATGAGAGTCCGTTCTCAAATAAAGTCGATTTCCAGCCACTGCCGGCGTCGCCCGAGTCGATTCGCCCAGAGAATGCTTACAAATTTGTTCAAACTGATTGCCAGTTCCAAGCACGAGTAGATTGCCGACCTCATCCATAATGTAAATGTGACTTAAGGTTGCTATCGGCGATCCTGAAAACCCTTTTGCGATTCTCTCTTCCCAGATAGGAGCTCCCGTTTGGAGTTCCACACATTTTCCAATCCCTTTATCGCTAAACAGATATAACTTGCCGTTCACTGCAATCGGCGTAGGAACATAATTCGCTTTCTTTAGTTCGTACACTTTTTCTGGTATTGAATTAGGTTCATTGCCAGGACGAATGGCGACCAAATAGTTACCGCCGCCGCCCGAACCATTGCTGCCAATGATTAACCCATCAGCTGTCAGCGTCGACGCCACGGTTCGCATTCGAAACGGCAGTGTTGCCCAGTTCTGTTTGCCTGTTTCAGGATTGAGACTAAAAAATCCGTCGCCAGTGTTACAGGAAACTAATTGTTCCGTTCCATTTTTACCTTTAAAAATTGAGGGGACCGCATAACAGGCTCTTGTCGATGTCAGCGAAGAACTCCAAGCGTCCTCGCCCGTCTCACAGTCTACTGCAATCACGTGACTCCCTCCGGATTTTTGCCCCGGTTTAAGACGATCAGATTGCTGAGAATTGAATACGATTACTTTGTCTTCATAAACCATTGGACTGGCAGCAAATCCATGTTGAGAAGTCCACGCACCAAAATCTCTCTGCCACTTTTGGTTGCCGTCGTGGTCAAGAGCAACCAGCATCGTATGTTCGGGATCGGCGTAGGTCAGATAGATGTGATTTTTATCAACCGCCGGCGTACTTGAAGCAAAATTATTTCGCCCATGAACGCGATAAACTTCGTGTTTGAAGAACTTGCTCCAGCGCACCTTGCCTGACAAGGCATCCAAGCATTCCAACGTGAGTTTCCCACTGCTTGGCTCACAACTAGTCACGAATAGATGCTGCCCCCAAATTACTGGCGAACTCGATCCGACCCCTGCAAGTTTTACTTTCCAGCGATATTCATCGTCCGAAATGTCGCTTGGCAGTTCAGCTTCGTCGACTAATCCCGCGCCATTGGCCCCACGAAATCTAGGCCAATTCGATTGTGAAAAAATTGAGCTGTTATTCAGCAGCACGAACAATACAGACCAAGCCAAAATGGCTGTTACTGGTTGGCGAAGCATAGAACCCTCGTTGTTAGTGATTTCAAGTCACCGATTATATCACGTTCAATAGAGCTAAACACGCATTTAAAGTTCGCCGTGACCACGACTCACGAACTACCGACAAATTTCAGTTATTTCAGGCGATGTCGATTCTGCGGTCGAAACCGCTAACGATTGGCTCCACTCGCAAATCCGCCAATCTAACCAATGACGATCAGGATCCTGGCCACGCCGACCAAAAAAACCAAGATGTCCACCGTGCTGGGTTGCCACAATTTGAATTGCATTCGACATCGGATGATCAGCATACATTTCAAAGGGCACAACGGGATCGTCCATTGCAGTTACTAACAAAGTCGGAACCTGCACATCCATCAGATTGGGTGCGGAACTCGCGTCGCGGTAATAGTCGAGTGCGCTGCGATAGCCCCAACAGGGTGCCGTAAACTGATCGTCCCAGTGAACCAATCGCGTTGGAAAACGCGTCATGTTACTTTCAACTAAATTGGGAACTCGCTTCCGACGACGCTGCAATTGATTTTGCAGTTGTTTAACAAAATACGATTCGTAAAGTCGGTTACCATGCTGCCTCAAATGCCAAGAGCAATGGACCAGGTCGATTGGAGGTGAAACGACGAAAGCAGCGTCGATCTGGGCGTGAGGCTTCACTCCCCAGATTCCAATCGTTTTCAATACGATGTTTCCACCAAGGGAAAACCCCACCAAACTTATCTTTGAGTTCGGACTCAATTGATGAACGGCATCGATAACAGCGTTTGCATCCCAGTAATTCCCACCATGCAGGTGAGATCTCGAAACTCCAGAACTGGCACCCGACCCCCGCATGTCAACGCGAATTGTCCTGACGCCCTGCTGGTTTAATTTCGCCGCGGCTCTGGACACCCCCGGCGAGCGATGCGATCCACAGAGTCCATGAATTAAAATCACAATGCGATCACCCAACGCCCAGACTTCCGGTTGATCGTCATGAACAACTAAACGATCACCATCGTGCAGATTGACAATTCGTCTGGTCGCATTATCCGCTTGGCAATTCCCTTTAAACGTCGCACCCAACACCGTCTGCAGATGAGCCGATTTCAATAACCGATGAGGGCGGAACGAAGGGAATTCACTGGTAGACACGGCGACAGACTCAGGTTTCCAAAAGGGATGATTTGTCCCCGACTATAACCGATTACCATTTAAAAAACGAATTGTTTTATCACAGACAATTTCGTTTTCTTAAATTATCTCTTTCGCTTCGAGAAGCGCGATTACCTTGGCCACGCAGTCAGCGGGTTTCAATTGAGCCGTATCCAAAACTAGGTCCGCGTCTGTGGGTTCCTGATAGTTAACTGTCGATTCACGGGGGGCATCCTCGGAAGATGACTGCTCAGCTTCGTGCCGCTGTTGGCAAGTTTCCTCTGGCGCCGTTAGATGCACAACTAAGAATCGATCGCCACCAACGACACCGGCAGCCTTCTTTCGATCGTCATCATTAGGCGACACAAAAGACAGAAGACAGATCAGGCCTGCATCGTTCATCAGTGTGGCCACTTCTGCAGCCCGGCGAACATTTTCACTTCGATCGTCTTTAGAAAAATTCAAATCTCGACTTAAACCAATTCGCATATTCTGGCCATCTACCACCATCGCGCTTCGGCCCATATCAAATAGTTGACGCTCGACTCCAAACGCCGTGGTTGATTTCCCAGCCCCGGGCAGCCCGGTAAACAATATCGTTGTCGGTTTCTGGCCGTACCGCGATGCTCGTTCTTCCGGCGTTACCGCGCTGATTTCTTCGACCAACGATTCACTAACAGAAGCTTTTTCCCAACTCGCACCCGTATTTTCACTGGTACGCTGATCGATGATCATCCCGGCGGCGACCGTGACGTTTGTAATTCGATCGATCACAATAAACGCGCCGGTACTCTTGTTGGTTCGATAACGATCGAAACAAATGGGCTGGTTTAAGACAACATTGACTCGCCCAATCTGGTTAAGCTCCAAAGTAGGTGCGGGACTGCTGTGCATCGTATTCACATCAATTTGATAACGAAGCGTTGAGAAGTTTCCGGTTACCATCTTGGTAGTGTGTTTGAAAACATACTGCCTTCCGGGCACCATCGCGGCGTCCG
Source organism: Mariniblastus sp. (assembly GCA_029251085.1). Lineage (GTDB taxonomy): Bacteria > Planctomycetota > Planctomycetia > Pirellulales > Pirellulaceae > Mariniblastus. The sequence continues at coordinate 6,470 of JAQXDZ010000071.1, read as the reverse complement.
ACATCCAAACCAGCATTGCATCAAATTTTTGTTCAAGCTTGGGCAGGTTCCCAGGTTTGACGATCATATCGCCTCGACTCGAATCGATTTCATCATCTAATGTCAGTGTCACTGACATTGGCGTGACCGCCTCATCGAGATTGCCGTCGAAGGTGACGATCTCTTTAACGGTGCTCGTTTTTCGCGACGGTAAAGACATCACTTTATCGCCAACGCGAATAATCCCTGAAGCAATCGTGCCTGCGAAACCGCGAAAGTCGAGGTTGGGCCTAGTGACAGACTGAACGGGAAAACGGAAGTCTTTGAGGTTGCGGTCGGAACCGATGTAAACCGTTTCCAGGAAATTCATCAACGTCGAACCGTTATACCACGGCGTATTTTCACTTCGTTCGACGACGTTGTCTCCGTTGAGTGCCGAAATTGGAATGAAATGTAAATCATTCGGATCGAGACGCTGAGCAAACTCTCGGTAGTCGTCACAAATTTCTCGAAAAACCGACTCGCTGAAATCAACCAAATCCATTTTGTTAACAGCAACCAGGACGTGCTTGATGCCAAGCAACGAAGCGATAAAGCTGTGACGCTTCGTCTGCTCCATCACGCCATGACCGGGTCGCGCGTCAATCAAGATAATCGCAAGATCCGCAGTGGAAGCACCAGTCGCCATGTTTCGCGTATATTGAACATGGCCCGGAGTATCGGCAATGATAAATTTGCGTTTCGCTGTTGAAAAATAACGATAGGCCACATCGATGGTGATGCCCTGTTCTTTTTCTTCTTTCAAGCCGTCGGTTAACATTGCTGGATCAAAACCGCCGCCAGTTGTGCCATGCACCGCCGAATCTTTTTCTAATTTGGCGAGCGTGTCTTCGTAGATCATCTTTGAATCGTAGAGCAGTCGCCCAATTAGGGTACTCTTACCATCATCGACACTTCCGCATGTCAGAAAACGGAGCAGTTCTTTTTTCTCGTGCTGATCGAGGTAGGCGTTAATATCGCTCGAAATTAAATCGTCTTGATGAGACATTGTTTTGAATGCAAAATTCTAGTGGTGGAAACGGAAACGCTACTTGGACAACTTCAACTCATAACTGGACAAGGGTTGGATTAAAAATAACCCTTTTCTTTCTTGTCTTGCATCGATCCTTCGTCATCATTATCGATCACCCGACCATTTCGCTCAGAGGTTGTCGCCAGTAACATCTCTTGAATGATTTCAGGGAGCGTCGTTGCAGGAGCCTCGACAGCGCCCGTCAGTGGATAACAACCAAGCGTTCGGAATCGAATTGTCTTCTCGACAGGAACTTCACCAGGCAATAGGTTGAGCCGGTCATCATCGACCATGATCAAAATTCCATCTCGCTCAATGGTCGGTCGTTTAGCGGCAAAATAAAGCGGAACAATTGGAATTTTTTCTAAGTGAATGTACTGCCAGACATCTAATTCGGTCCAATTAGAAATTGGAAACACGCGAATGCTCTCGCCCTTGTTTACTTTGGCGTTATAGAGATTCCAGAGTTCAGGCCGTTGGTTTTTGGGATCCCATTGGTGGGACGCACTTCGGAACGAATAAACCCGCTCCTTCGCCCGAGATTTTTCTTCATCTCGTCGAGCTCCACCAAAAGCAGCATCGAATTTGTATTTATTGAGCGCCTGAATTAATCCATCTGTTTTCATGACCTCCGTATGCTTTCCGCTGGAAACCATCGGATCAAGGTTTAACGCTCGGCCCTCTTCATTGATGTGCGTGATCACATCTAATCCAAGTTCCTTGATCGCATAATCTTCCTTGAATTTATACATGTCCTGGAACTTCCAGCACGTGTCGACATGCATCAACGGAAACGGAGGCTTCGCAGGATAGAACGCCTTGAGCGCAAGGTGCACCATGACAGACGAGTCTTTTCCGATCGAATACAGCATGACTGGATTGTCAAACTCGGCGGCAACTTCGCGGATGATATGGATGCTTTCAGCTTCCAGTTGCTTCAGGTGCGTTAATTGATAGGAGGACAATGGAGACTCACTCTAATTCTTAAAAACAACGAAAATCAGGAGCACCCATAATAGATAGGAGCCCGAGAGGCCACAATGCAGATATAAACCGGTTATTTCCGCCCCAAATTGGCGTTATTGGTGGAAAACTGCGTTGTTAACCGCGGTCCGGGACTCAGGCTGGTTCGGAGCGAGAACCAGCCCGGTGGCACTCTCTAATTATCGCTAAAAAACCAAGGCCCATTTCCATACGAACCCGCCAATCAATTAACGACCCACGAGACTAATTCCCTTCGCGTAATCGCGGCAATTGACAGCTTTCTTAACGCTAGCCACCAATCTTGGACTCTCACCCGTCTCCGTTTAAGAAATACTGATCGCCGCTCGCTTCTCTCCAATGAGTGCAATTAATTCTTGCTGAGGCTTTGAGAATTTAGAAATGCCTTCCCGCATTAACACTTGCTCCAGTTGAACAAAATCGACATTGGCTTCAATGTCTTGCTGAACCAACTCTGAGACTGGCAAATCGATCTGACGGTTAAACTCAACATCACCTTCAGCAATTGCATCATTGGTAGCAGGCGGGTTTGTCTGGATATCACTTCCCGCTAACGCCGCGACGTATTTCCATTTGGGGTCTTCCGGTTTTTTCGTTCCAGTGCTCGCAAAGATCATCTCTTGCTGGAGCGGACAACCTTTTCCAGACCAATACTTTTGATTCGCTGCCCAGATATTTTTTGCATTTACAATCCCGACTTGTCCCTGTGTTTCTTCCTGCAAGTTTGGCAACTGCTGCTCGGTATACACATCAATCCTAGAAACAAAAATACTGTAAACGCTTTTAAAATGATCCAATGAATCACGTCGCTGCGCGCCTCGCCAACAGGCGTCGCGCGCCGCCTCATACTGCCGCGCGGTAAAAATCAACGTAACATTTAAACTCGCTCCAAAGGCGGCCAACTCTTCTAGCGCTTCAATGCCTGCAGGGGTCGCAGGTACCTTGATCATCCGATTGGTATGGCCAGCCGACCATTTTTTGCCCAACTCGATATAACGAGCAACCCGATCAGCATGGGGCAAATCCAGTTCAGGATCTTCGATGAGTGGATCCAATTCGAAACTGACATAGCCATCGTTACCTTCAGTCTCCGACCATACCTTTTCAAAGACCGTCTGGGCATCCTTGACCATGTGGTCTGTGATTTGCCACGCGACTTCATTATCGTCCGCACCTGTTTTCATCACCTCGTTAATCTCTGAATCAAATCGACCGGTTTTGATCAGATTGGAAACGATGATTGGATTGGAGGTTGCGCCGGTCGCACCGAGTTCTCGATTGGCTCGTACTAATTCAGGGTCAATGCTATCCAACCAGAGTTTTGTTCCGGCGTTGATTAGCGACGTTAACGAATCCGACATAATTTATCCCCGTGTTAGGCTGACTTCATTTTCCAAGTCGAAACTTCTTTTTAAAGAAAGCCGATTTGAATCGCTACATGGGGTAGCCTAGGAAATAGACCATATATTGACGGCTGAAAAATAGACTCAAAAAATACGTGGGATTATGAGATTTCACAAATAGACAAAATTGTCATTCTCGAAATCAACGACGAGCCCATCCACGATATGAAACATTTGCTTTCATTGATCACAGACAATTCGACATTGCAGAGATAGATTGCCGACAACACCAAACGTGATTTACAAAAACTTTGCCAAATCCGTTGCGATAGAATTCGCTGCTTGTTCGTCATCACGCCCTTGATCACTCGTCGGTGAAATCTTCGTTTCTGTGCTATTCGATTCCGAAGCCGGGCCAGCCACCAAAAAACTGGCGACCGCCATGTGAGCGTTTTCCTCACGTGGAAAATCATGTAAGTAGGCTCGGTCAATGTCCCACGCTCTCATTGCCAGGAATTCCGCCGTTTTTCGGAAGACGTCTCGCGCTGAACGATTGGATGAAGCGACCGTTACTCTCGATGACCGTTCGTCTCCTACCGAAATCCATCGGACCGCGGTCTCTTTCGTTCGCTGTGAATCGAGACAGACAAGGAATTGATCAGCTACGTCACTTGGAGAACTAAGAATCCTGTTGCCGGGATGGTACTGCGATACAAAGTCACGAACTTGATCAATCGGTGATCCAACTTTACTGGCGACCGCTTCGACTGTCGATTCTAAATCGACCCAGTCGACCGGAGCCGTCGGCTCGGATTTTTCAATTGGCTTAAACTCAAACAGATCGATAATAAAGTCGTGGTCGGTTGAAGTAAAAATCTTTGCACCAATTAACTCCAACTCCGCCGGAATTCGCTTGAGCAAGTTAGCGAGTAAGCCTGGATAGTTTTTCCGGGCGACGACTGCAATCTGTTGGCCGTCATCGCTCCGCAGCATAATTTCTTCCGAAAGATTACAGACGCCCATCGCAAGCAAAGCCTTTAGCTGGCGAAGTTGATCATCTCGCGATAGCATTTTGAAATAATCCTCTGGCAAGCCTCGCACAATTCTTGCGATTACATCATCGAGTTCAAAGTCGATATCGGCCCGCAAGTCTTCGACGATCTCATGAGCTCGCTGTTCAATTTCGGCTGACATATTGTTTGCTACTGACTCCAAATTTCATGAATCACATAAGGTTATTGTCACTATTTATCGAATTTCTAACAGCAGGCAATCTCTCTAATGCAATAAAACCACGGGAAATGCGTGCTATCTAAACTTAACTGATCAAACCAGCTTAGCGAACTGTTTCGCTTTACATGCGTAGTGTTTTTCTGTACACTAATACCGTTCAGGGGATAAAAGAGTGGCCTCTACACCCTTAACGACACGCCAATGGTGCCTGAAAGGATTTCGTGGCACAGATCGATCGTCAGGATGTCGGATTATTGATTACCGACAATCAAACTTTTGAAAGGAGTCTGATATGTTAATTCTTTCGCGACGCGAAGCAGAAAAAGTTCTTTTTCCAGGTCTCGGTATTTCAGTCGAAGTCACAAGAGTCCAGGGTCGTTCGGTTCGGCTTGGGATTCAGGCTCCTGATGAGATTCGTATCATTCGTGGAGAACTCGAATCCACCGCAGATCTTACCCCGCGGAAACGAAACAGACCAAAACCGAAGTGTTCAACTTCTCCCGAAATTAAAAAGTGCCTGGATGCCGCCAATCTTGCCATTCATCTCGCGCAAAATCAACTTCGGCAGAACTTGAACGACAAGGCAGAAGACGCACTCAATCACGCCTTGGAGTGTCTAGAAACACTTCAAAACGTGTCTGGAACCTCCGAAGAAACTAATTTATCGTCGGCAACGGTCAACGAAGTGCAATCAGATTATAGGTTAAGTCGAAAAAAAGTAGCTCTTGTCGTTAATGATATTGATTACTCAGCCGAGCATTTGATCGGTCAACTCTCTTCTCTCGGTTATCAAACCACGCATTGTAACCACGGTGAGTCACTCATCGAATTTTTGCAATCACGAGAACAACCCAATCTGATTTTGTTACTCTCACCTGCCGACTTGTCGGATGTCACAACCACTCACGAGACAGACCTACTCACCTTTCAGACGGCACCCAACGTTTCAGCGGGTGGAGCGAACCCTGAACCAACGGAGGCCAATCGAAAAATCGAACAGTCGAGTCTTAGGATGTTTGGTGTTGGAAGTTTACAGCGATCGAGTCGTACTTACCTCAAGCAAGACATCGAAATAACCAGCTGGTTCGCTGAGACAAGCGACGAATCAGCAGCGGCAAGCTGCTTTTCCTAACAAGCGATTTCGTTAGTGCTGTTCACTCGAATCACTCTTGGCGACGCGACCTGGCCGTGCGGTTTCGTTGCCTGGCGTTAAAGTTGTCTGGCCTTCAAAAACAGAAAACTCAGCCCACACAGGAACGTGTTTGGACACTTGCGAAGCCACCTCGAGAGGCAAATTGTATTGCTGGACGAAATCAAATACGCCTCCTCGGCCCGTGAACTCAACAGTCGCGACTTCATTGAAAACTAAATTATCAAATCGAGTCGTATTGAAATAATTGGTCCCGCGATCCGAAACTACCCAGGTCAAACCTGCTCGTTTGCGCATTGGCTGGAGCTCAGAATCACCGCCGCTGAAGTCACCGACGATTAGCACGTCATCCTCGCCCCGCCCATCATTTCGAATGGCACGAAACAACTCAATCAATCCAGTCAGTTCTCGCTGAGATTGGTGATGCCCAAGTTTTACATTGACCAACGAAAACGTGAATGCTTCGTCATCGACCGGCCCGCGTGTCTTAAAACAGGTCACCAACGGTTTGTGACTGAATAGCCCATCCGGATCATCAATCGCGTACCATTGCGTTTGATTCAGTTTTAACGTTCTACGGTTAAAAATAACTGCAGACGAAAGACCGGTTCCATTTCCGCGAGATGGATCAGAAGAAGAAAAATCAGAAACGTAAGTATAGCTTGGAGCTTGATTTTCAATCTGTGGAAAA